>NZ_JBIVQL010000004.1:0-285657 GCF_044755105.1 Arthrobacter sp. NPDC092385 | reverse complement strand
CACCACACGGGGTGCGGCAACCAGCAAATTCAACCAATCAAAAAACAATCGGTATCAACAAACTTGGCACACTATTGAGTTCTCAAACAACAGGAGCTACCGGCACCAAACACAACCAAACCGCTGTGTCCTCGCTCCGAAGCAACTTTACAAGCTTACCCGCTCCAACCCGGCCTTGCAAATCCGCTCCCAGCCGCACCACCAGTCCGAAAACCAGCACCACAACCAACCAACAGACCCACACAACCGACAACGAACCAGAAGCCGATCCCAGCACCATGCACAGCACACGCCAGAACAACTTCAACTTCATCAAGGGGGGTTTGCCACCCTCACCGGGGCAACTCCATAACTATACGACCACCCCACCCCCACCACCAAATCCATACGAACGGCGAAAGCCGGCACCCCTACGGAGGGAGTGCCGGCTTCGAGTCGGAGGGGGGTGCAGGACGTCAGGCGACGTCGACCATTGCGAGGTTGCGCTTGCCGCGGCGTACGAGCAGGTAGCGGCCGTGGAGCAGGTCCTCGTCGCCGACCACATGCTCGGGGTCGGCGACCTTCGTGTTGTTCACATACGCACCGCCTTCTGCCACCGTGCGGCGTGCCGCGGAGTTGCTCGCCGCGAGACCCGAGGCGACCAGGAGTTCGATGATCCCCCGTCGGTCCCTGGGAACGGAGACCGACTCGAGCTCCGCTGTGGCGGCCTGCAGGGTGGCCAGGTCCAGCGACTCCAGGTCCCCCTGCCCGAAGAGGGCGGCCGACGCGGCGATCACCTTCTCCGTCGCGTCCACCCCGTGGACGAGCGAGGTCACGTCGAAGGCCAGCGCACGCTGCGCCGCCCGCTCATGCGGGCGCTCCGCCGTCGCCCTCTCGAGCTCCTCGATCTCCTCCCGGGTGCGAAACGTGAAGATCCGCAGGCGCTCGGCGACGTCGGCGTCGGAGGTGTTGAGCCAGAACTGGAACATCGCGTAGGGGCTCGTCATCGCGGCGTCCAGCCAGATAGCGTTGCCCTCGCTCTTGCCGAACTTCGTGCCGTCGGAGTTGGTGATCAGCGGTGTGCCGATGGCGTGGACACCCTTGCCCTCGACCTTGCGCACCAGATCGGTGCCGCTCGTGAGGTTGCCCCACTGGTCGGAGCCACCGGTCTGCAGGACGCACCCGTACTCGCGGAACAACTGGAGGTAGTCCATGCCCTGCAGGATCTGGTAGCTGAATTCCGTGTAGCTGATGCCCTCGTCGGAGTTCAGCCGCTTGGCGACGGTCTCCTTCTTGATCATCGTGCCGACGCGGAAGAACTTGCCGACGTCGCGCAGGAAGTCGATGACGCTCATCGGACCGGTCCAGTCCAGGTTGTTGACCATGCGGGCAGCGTTGCCTCCCTCGAAGTCGAGGAACTTCTGCACCTGGCCCTGGAGGTAGCCGACCCACTCGGCGACGGTCTCCTTGGTGTTCATGGTCCGCTCCGCCGTCGGTCGCGGATCTCCCACGAGGCCCGTGGACCCGCCGACGAGGCCGAGCGGCCGGTGCCCGGCGAGCTGGAGCCGGCGCATGGTCAGGAGCTGGACGAGGTTGCCCAGGTGCAGGCTCGGCGCCGTGGGATCGAACCCGCAGTAGAACGTGATGGACGGACCTGCCAGCAGTTCCCTCAGCTCACCCTCGTCGGTGGACACATAGACCAGCCCGCGCCACACCAGCTCGTCGTAGATGCTCGAGAACGAAGGATCGTTGCGCTGGCCTGCGAGGCCACTGACGGGGATATCTGTTTGCTGGGACACCCCTCCAAATTATCAGTCGGCGATACCAGCCGGAATTCTGCCGGTCGAGATGACGCGGAGGCGCTGTGTGGGACGCGTCATCGCGACGTAGAGGTCACCCACCCGGGCCGTCGCGGAATCGAGCATCTCCTGTGGCTCGAGGATGACGACGCCGTCGAACTCCAGTCCCTTGGACTCACGCGGGCTGATCACCACGATGTCCTGGGCGGGGCCGCCCGCGCCGGTGCCGATGCGGTCTCCGTAGACGGGCGCCAACGCTGCGCGGACCGCCGGAAGGAGGTCTTCGGGAGCGATGACGGCGAGCAGTCCGCCGTCGATCGCCGACAGTTCCTCGGGCAGGGCGTTCACCAGCGCCGGCACGAGCTCCTGCACGGTGTCCAGGATCGGCGGGAAACGACCCTCCCGCACGGCCTTCGGCGCGGAGACCACGAGACCCGCCGCATTGGCCATCCGCACGGCGGCCTCGGCGATCTGGGAGGGCGTGCGGTAGTTGACCGTCAGTTCCTCCAGCTGCCAGCGCTCCCCCACGAACGGCTCGAGCGCCTGCTGCCAGGACCGGGACCCCGCCGCCGAACTCGTCTGGGCGATATCACCGACGATGGTGAAGGACTTCACCGGGCAGCGGCGCATCAGCAGGCGCCACTGCATCGGGGACAGTTCCTGGGCCTCGTCCACCACCACGTGCCCGTAGGCCCACGTGCGGTCGCCGGACGCACGCTCGGCGGCCGTCAGGCGGGTCGCGGAAACGGCGTTGTGCTGCGCGAGGTCCTCCGCCGTGAGCACGCCGTCCACCCCGGCGTCCTCGAGCGAGGCGTTGACGTTCTCCAGGGCGCGCTCGGCATTGGCGAGATCGCGCTTCTGTTCCTGGTCACGCGCTGCACTGTCGCGGCCGGCGGATGCATCGAGCTCCCCCAGCAGTTCGGCGGCCTCGTCGAGCAGGGGCACGTCGGCCTCGGTCCACGGGGCGTGGGCCGGCCTGGCGAGTGCGGCCAGCTCGTCCTCGGCCAGGGTGGGAGCAGCGGCGCGCAGCAGTTCGGGACGCGCGAACAGCTCCGACACCAGCTTCTGCGGCGTGAGGGGCATCCAGGCGAGATTGAGGGCGATCCGCACGTCGCGTGCACTGCGGACGTCCTCGGCGAGGTACGAGCGGTCGGCGTTGTTCCCGCCGCCCGAGGACTCCTCGAGCTTGTCCAGCAGCTGCTCGGTGAGCTCGCGGAGCAGGATCTTGACGAAGGTGACGCGGGCCTCGTTGTGGGGCTTGCCGGTGGCGCGGGCGCGTTCGCGGGCACGGGCGACCTGCCGGGGCGTCAGGGTGAGCATCGTCCCCTCGACGTTGAGGCGCTTGTTCTCCGCCGGGACCCGCTCACGGTTGGCGACGGCATTCCTCAGGATCTGCACCATGTCGAGCGAGCCCTTGACCGCGGCGGCCTTCTCGTCGCCCTCCTGGACGGTCTGGATGCCGGGCATCAGCGTGCCGATGCCCGCCATGACCACGCCGGTCTCCCCGAGGGACGGGAGGACTCGCTCGATGTACTTCATGAAGGCATCCGTGGGTCCGACCAGCAGCACGCCCGCGGACTTCAGGCGGTCGCGGTAGGTATAGAGGAGGTAGGCGGCGCGGTGGAGCGCCACCGCGGTCTTGCCGGTACCGGGACCGCCCTGGACGACGGTCACCCCGGGCAGCGGTGCCCGGATGATGCGGTCCTGCTCGGCCTGGATGGTCCCCACGATGTCGGACATCTGGCCGGTGCGCCGGGTGTTGAGGGCCGCGAGCAGCGCGCCCTCGCCCTGCAGCGAGTCGTCGTCGCCGAGCAGGCCCGCGTCGAGGACGTCGTCCTCGATCGCGACGACGTCGCGCCGGGAGAGGATCAGGTGGCGGCGGCGGCGGACGCCCATGCGCTCGAAGGCCGTGGCCTGGTAGAAGGTGCCCGCCTCGGGTGCCCGCCAGTCGACCATGAGCTGCCGGAGCTCGTCGTCGGAGAGGCCGATCCGGCCGATGTACCGCTTGTCGCCGTCGTCCAGGTCGAGGCGCCCGAACACGAGGCGGTCGTCGACGGCGTTCAGCTGGGCCAGGCGGTCCTCGTACATGGTCGCGAAGGCGTCCCGCTCCGACCTGTTCTGGTGCGATCCGGCTGCCTGGGTACGCCGTACCTCTGCGAGCTGCTGGGCCTTCTCGGCGCGGAGTTCGTCGAGGCGGGAGTACAGGCCGTCGACGTAGTCGCGCTCGTGTTCCAGCTCGGCGTTGGCCTGCGACGTCTCGTGCATCGGAGAGTTCCTTCCATGAAAGGCGGACCGTCAAGTCTAGCGCGACGGGAAGCTACACGATCTGCAGCGCGTGGACCGGCCGACCGGCCAGCCTGTCACGTCCGCCGAGGTCACCGAGTTCGAGGACCACCCCGCAACCGGCGACGGCCGCTCCTGCCCTTTCGAGCAACGCACATGCCGCGACGAGTGTTCCGCCGGTGGCGAGGACGTCGTCGAGCACCAGCACGCGGGCCCCGGCGGGCAGATCGGACTGGTGGATCTCGAGCGCCGCCTGGCCGTACTCCAGGTCGTACGACTCCCGATACACGGCACGGGGCAGCTTGCCCGCCTTCCGCACGGTGACGACGCCGGTGCCCGTCGCGTAGGCGACGGCGGCGGCAAGGACGAAGCCGCGGGCCTCGACTCCGGCCACGGCGTCGAAGGATCCGGCGAAGGGCTCCGTGACGGCGTCGACCACGGCCCGGAAGGCGGAGGCGTCGGAGAAGACGGGGGTGAGGTCACGGAACATGATGCCGGGTGACGGGAAATCGGGGACGACGGCGCACAGGCGGTCGATCGCTTCGCCCGCCCGGGCCGAGATCTCGGATGGTCCTGCTCCTGCGCCCGGTGTATTGCCGGCGTTCGCTCCGCTGATTCTCACGGATCAACCTTACGGGCTCAGCGCGGCTTCCCCGGACGGTACCGGGACACCGTGGGGTCCTGCGGGAGCCAGAAACGCCAGGGGTATTGCTCGCTCCCGGCGATACCGCTCACGCCGACCCTGGGCCCCCGCGCGACGACCTCCGGCGGGCTGTCCGGGAGGACCAGCCCGAACGGGTCCGCGAGGGCATCGGCGCCGTCGAACCGGCGGTCCAGGCCGAGGGCCTGGGCCAGCCGGGCCGGGCCCCGGGCCAGATCGAGATCGGAGGCCGGATGGGAGCGCCGCTCCCGCGCACGCTCGACGCCCTCGACGATCTCGCCCGCCCGCAGGAGCAGGCCGGTGGCCCACCCGTCCGTGCCGCAGACGATGTTGGCGCAGTAGTGCATCCCGTAGGTGAAGTAGACGTAGAGGTGCCCGGGGGGCCCGAACATCGTGGCGTTACGGGCGGTCTTCCCGCGGAACGCGTGGGACCCGGGATCGTCCGGGCCGAGGTAGGCCTCGACCTCGGAGATCCGCACCGTGACGTCCCCGTCCCCGTGGCGGTGCGTCAGGTGCGCGCCGAGGAGCAGGGGCGCGACGTCGAGGGCGCTCCCACCCAACCTCGCGCGAAGGTCCTCGTCGATCCCGGGCTGTTCGTCCACCCGTCGACCGTAGCAAAGGCCGCGGCCACTCCTCCCCACAGCCATGTCCGAAACCCGCCAGTTCCTCGTCCGGCAGGGTGGCAGGATTGCGGCATGGACTTCTGGCAGCAGTACCGGGCGATCGATGCCCGCGACGTGCGCTTCGACGGGCAGTTCGTGACTGCCGTCTCCAGCACGGGGATCTACTGCCGGCCGTCCTGCCCGGCCCGCACGCCCAAGCCGTCCAACGTCACCTTCTACCGCACGTCCGCCGCCGCGCACGAGGCAGGCTACCGTGCCTGCAGGCGGTGCCTGCCGGAGGCCGTCCCCGGGGATCCGGGATGGAACCTGCGCAGCGATGCCGCGGCCCGGGCGATGCGGCTCATCGCGGACGGCGAGGTGGACCGGGCCGGCGTCGCGGGCCTCGCCGCGCGCCTCGGGTACTCACCCCGGCACCTCAACCGGATCCTCCGGGAGGAACTGGGCGCCGGCGCACTCGCGCTCGCGCGCGCCCAGCGCGCCCAGACCGCCCGGACCCTGCTGACCGCCTCGACGCTTCGGCTCGCCGATGTGGCGTTCGCGGCCGGTTTCGGAAGCATCCGGCAGTTCAACGACACCGTCCAACAGGTCTTCGACCTCACTCCCCGGCAGGTTCGCGAGGCTGCCCGGCAGCCGCGTGATGCCGCCGGCGGCACCGTCGATACCGGTGCGATCGCCGGCGGCACCGTCAGGATCTCGCTGGCCCTGCCCGTGCGGGCTCCCTACGACAACGGGATCTTCGCCTTCCTGGCAGCGCGATCCGTGGACGGCATCGAACGAGGGACCGCTTCCAGCTACGAGCGGCTCGTCGACCTGCCGGCCGGACCCGCCTGGTTCGAAGCCGCCGCCGTCGAACCGCGCGGCGACGGACAGGCCGCCCTGCCGGTCTCGGTGTCCGTGTCCGGGCTGGGCGACCTCCCCGCACTCCTCGGCCGTATCCGCCGCCTGTTCGACCTCGATGCCGATCCCGTCGCCATCGATGCCGCCCTGTCACGCGACGCGTCCTTCGCCGACCTCGTGGCGTCCTCGCCCGGCATGCGTCTGCCCGGTTCGGTGGATCCCCATGAGACCCTCGTCCGCGCGATCGTCGGCCAGCAGGTATCGGTCGCTGCGGCGACCCGTTCACTGAACCACCTCGCCGGGGCCGGCAGCCCGGTGCACGCTCCCGGTAGCGGCCTGACCCGGCTGTTCCCCACGGCGCAGGAACTCTCGGAGGCGCCCGATCCCCTGCTCCGCGGACCGCGCCGTCGCAGTGACGCGCTGCGCGCCGCGGTGCGGGCGCTCGTGTCCGGCACCCTCGGGGTCGGCGTCGGTTCGGACGCGGGCGCGCTCCGGTCGGAGCTGCTCCGGCTCGACGGCGTCGGACCATGGACGGCGGACTACGTGGTCATGCGCGTGCTCGGCCACCCCGACATCCAGCTCCCCTCCGACGCCGCCGTCCGCACCGGCTGGTCCCGGCTCGCCGAGCGGGCCGGCGCGCCTCTGCGCGATCCGGGCAGACCGCTCGACGACGCGATGGCCGGCGTCAGCCCGTGGCGCTCCTACGCGACGATGCACCTCTGGAGGACGGCGAGCGCCCCGACCGGGCAGAGAGGCGGGAGGCCCCTCGATGTCCTCGCCTGACGCAGCCACGTACCCTGGTCCCACCCACCGAACGGAATCCCCATGACCACCGCACCCGCCCTCTCCCCAGCCCTGCGGGGCGCGACCACCACCACCGTCGACACACCGGACGGTCCTTTCACCGTCATCGAGGCGGAGGGTGCCGTGCTCTCGTCGGGCTGGACCGCTCTCGCCTCCGAACTGACCGGGCAGATCCATCCGAGCATCAGGTCGGCGGTCTTCGACCCGGCGGCCTCCTCCGTGCAGCCCATCCTCGACGCCGTGGCCCGCTACTACGACGGCGACTTCGGCGCCGTCCGGACCGTGCCGGTGCGCCAGGTGTCCGGCCCTTTCCGGGCCCGCGCGTGGGATGTCCTGCGCACGGTGGAGCCAGGGGCGCCGGTCACCTACCTGCAGTACGCGGAGCGGGCGGGCAACCCGACCGCCGTCCGCGCCGCCGCCGGAGCATGCGCGAGGAACGCCGCCGCCCTCTTCGTCCCGTGCCACAGGATCATCAGGACCGATGGCTCCCTGGGCGGCTTCCGCTGGGGCCTGCCGGTGAAGCAGCGACTCCTCGACCGGGAGGCCGGGCTGCCCGTTCCCGCCTGACGCGGGCCCGCGGTCAGGCGTGGGCCACCAGGCGCTGGCGGGCTGCCATGTCGCGGTAGAGCTCACTGCTCTCCAGGAGTTCCTCGTGCGTCCCGACGGCGGCGACCCTCCCCTGGTCGAGCACCACGATCTGGTCGAAGTCCGCCACCGTCGAAAGGCGGTGGGCGACCACGACGACGGTGCGGTCGCGTGATGCCTCCCCCAGTGTCTGCTGCAGGAGCTGCTCCGTCCGGGAGTCGACGGCGGAGGTCGGCTCGTCCATCAGCAGCACGGGACGGTCGGCGAGGATGACGCGCGCCCAGGCCAGGCGCTGCCTCTGGCCGCCGGAGAGGCGGATGCCGTCCTCCCCGAGGTCGAGGTCCAGGCCGTCGTCGGATCTGTCGCCGAGGGCGTCGAGTCCGACGGCGGCCAGGACGCGCCGGAGCTGGTCGTCCGTCGCGCCGGGAGCAGCCAGCCTCAGGTTGTCGGCGAGGGTGCCGCTGAGGACCGGGGCCTCCTGCTCCACGAGACCGATGCGGGACCGGAGGACGGACCGCGGTATGCGGGGCAGCGGGACGCCGTCGACGCTGATGCTGCCGCTGGTCGGCTCGTAGAACCGCTCGAGCAGGGCCAGCACGGTGGATTTCCCGGCGCCCGACGGGCCGACGAGGGCCGTCCTGCTGCCCGCGGGGACAGTGAAGCTGACACCCTCGAGGACGAGCCGGCCGACGCCGTCGGGCACGGCCGGCTCCGCCGGCGACTCTGGTGACTCCGGCTCCGCCGGCGACTTCGGGGACTCCGGTGACCACCGCGGATCCTGCTGGTCCCGCGTAACGGCCGATGCCTCAGCCCCTCCGGTGGGCGACGCCG
This sequence comes from Arthrobacter sp. NPDC092385, assembly GCF_044755105.1. Lineage (NCBI taxonomy): Bacteria > Bacillati > Actinomycetota > Actinomycetes > Micrococcales > Micrococcaceae > Arthrobacter > Arthrobacter sp. NPDC092385. Next base: position 277,255 of record NZ_JBIVQL010000004.1, on the reverse strand, counting down.
CTGCCTCGTCCGCCACGGCGTAGCGGAAACTCACGTCGCGCAGTTCGATGGTGCCGCTCCCGGAGGAGGAGGCAGGTTGGGGGTGGCCAGTCCCGGCGTCGGATCCGGCGGGGTCCCCTTCGTCACGCCGCTCCGGCTCGAGCCGGGCGATCTCCTGGATGCGGTCCAGCGCGGCGAGTCCCGACTGGATCTGCACGAACGCGCTCATCGCCGACCCGATCGGCATCACGAGCAGGAAGAGGTAGAGGATGAAGGCGATGAGGTCGCCGAGCCGGAGCTCCCCCGCTGCGACGCGGATGCCGCCGACGGCCAGGACCACGATGAACGCGCCCTGGATGCAGATGGACATGATGGGCTGGACCGCCGCCTGGAGCCTGGCCATGGCGATGCCGGCGTGGAAGGCCTTCGTCGCCTCCTTGTCGATGACCGCCGCTTCGCGCTCCTCCGCGACCGACGCCTTGATGGTCCGGATGCCCGAGAGCCCGCGCTCCACCGCGGCGGTCATCGACCCGACGGCGTCCTGCACGTCCCGGCTGCGCGTGCGGATCAGTCGTCCGAGGAACAGGACACCGCCGGCACCCAGGAGGACGGCGGACAGCGTGATGGCGAACAGCAGCGGATCGATCAGGACCATCAGGACGACGGCGGCGCAGAACATCAGGATCGACGACACGATCTCGAAGAGTCCCGACGTGATCACGCTGCGCATCAGGGTCGTATCGGACCCGACGCGGGACATGAGGTCCCCGACGCGCCTCCGGTCGAACTCGCGGATGGGCAGCGCGAGCAGTTGCCCCACCAGCGAGCGGCGGACGCCGAGGACCACCGACTCCGCCGTCCGCTGGAGGAGGTAGGACTGGGCCGCCCCGAAGACGGCGCCGCCCAGGGTGATCGCCACGAGGAACCAGACGAAGAGCGTGGCGGGCTCGCCGGCCGACACGGCGTTGACGAGTTGCTGGACCAGAAGCGGCTGGGCGATCGACAGGCCGGTCGACACGAGGGACACGACGGCGACGAGGAGGAGGACGCGCACGTGTCCCCTGAGGTAGGGGAAGAACTCCCGGAGCGTGGCGCGCTGCGCGGTGGGCTGCATGCACACACACTGCGCCGGGCTCCACGGCCTGTCAAAGCACTTCGCGGCGGGCGTAGCGGGTCGTCGCGGCCTGGACCGGGAGCGCGCCCTGCGTGGGCAAGGGGTGTCTCCGGACGGATCGGCGCTGTAGGGTGACCGCGTGATCGTCCCGGACATCTCCCAGAACGCAGTGGCGGTCGCCGACCACTACGACGAGCTCGATCCGGTCTATCGCCGGGTGTGGGGCGAGCACGTGCATCACGGGCTGTGGGTGACGGGGCACGAGACGCCCACCGAAGCCGTCGAGGCGCTCGTCGACACGGTCGGCGACCGGCTGGACCTCATGGCCGGCGAGGCGTGCGTCGACATCGGCTGCGGCTACGGCTCCACCGCACGGCGGCTCGCCGAGACACGCGGGGGCCGCGTCACCGGCGTCACGCTGTCCGCCCAGCAGGCCGACTACGCCGCCGCCCGGCCGTCACCCGACGTAAACATCCAGCTCCGCGACTGGCTCGACAACGGACTGTCCGACGGCTCGGCCACCGCCGCCTGGGCGATCGAGTCCAGCGAGCACATGGTCGACAAGTCCAGGTTCTTCGCCGAGGCGCACCGCGTGCTGGCACCCGGCGGCCGCCTGGTGATCTGCGCGTGGCTCGCCGAAACCGGCGCCGGCAGGTGGAAGGTCCGTCACCTGCTGGAGCCGATCTGCCGTGAAGGGCGCCTGCCCTCGATGGGCACGCGCGAGGAGTACGAGGCGATGGCACGAGCGGCGGGCTTCGCGATAACGGGCTACGAGGACGTCAGCCGCCGTGTCGCGCGGACCTGGACGATCTGCGCCCGCCGCGTCGTGAAGGCCCTGCTCGTCGATCGCGAGACCCGTCGCCTCGCGATCGACGGACGCAATCGCGTCTTCCTCCTGAGCATCCCCCGCCTGATCCTGGCCTACCGCACCGGCGCGATGCGCTACGGGATCTTCACGCTGTCGAAGGCCAGGGAGGACGGGGTCCCGGGGTGACGTGTCAGGCGGCGCCGTACGCCCCGACGCCGTCGAGCTCGGCGCACAGGGCCGCGAGCTGCCGCCGGACGGCGGCCGGAGCGGTGCCTCCCTGGGCGTCGCGGCTGGCCAGGGAGCCTTCGACCGTCAGGACCTCGCGGACGGCGGGAGTCAGGTGCGCGGAGATCCCCGCGAACTCATCATCCGTCAGGTCCCACAGTTCCACGCCGCGCTGCTCGGCGATCCGGACAGCTGCGCCCGACAGTTCGTGCGCCTCCCGGAAGGGCACGCCCTGCCGGACGAGCCATTCGGCGATGTCCGTCGCCAGCGCGAATCCGAGGGGAGCCAGGGCCGCCATGCGCTCGGTGTTGAAGACGAGCGTGGCGATCATGCCGGAGACCGCGGGCAGCAGGACCTCGAGGGTGTCGACGGCGTCGAACACGGGCTCCTTGTCCTCCTGCAGGTCCCGGTTGTACGCCAGCGGCAGCCCCTTCAGCGTCGCCAGCAGACCCGTCAGGTCGCCGATCAACCGGCCGGCCTTGCCGCGCGCCAGTTCCGCCACGTCCGGGTTCTTCTTCTGCGGCATGATCGAGGAGCCGGTGGAGAAGGCGTCGTCGAGCGTGACGAAGGAGAACTCCTTCGTGGCCCAGATGATGATCTCCTCGCTCACGCGGGACAGGTCCACGCCGATCATCGCCGCGACCCACGCGAACTCCGCGTAGACGTCCCGCGAGGCGGTGCCGTCGATGGAGTTGTGCGTCGCGGAGAAGAACCCGAGGTCCGCCGCGACCGCCTCGGGATCCAGGCCCAGCGACGATCCCGCGAGAGCACCGGACCCGTAGGGCGAGACGCCGGCGCGCCGGTCCCAGTCCTGCAGCCGCTGCACGTCGCGCAGCAGCGCCCACGCGTGGGCCAGCAGGTGGTGGCTCAGCAGGACCGGCTGGGCGTGCTGCAGGTGCGTGCGCCCGGGCATCGGCACCTCGAGGTTCTCCTCCGCCTGGTCGACGAGGGCCCCGATGGTCGCGAGGACGCCGCGGGCGATGACTCGGGCGTGGTCCCGCAGGTACATGCGGCCGAGCGTGGCGACCTGGTCGTTGCGGGACCGGCCGGCACGCAGCTTGCCGCCGAGGGCGGGGCCCGCGCGCTCGATCAGGCCGCGCTCCAGGGAGCCGTGCACGTCCTCGTCGCTGTCCGCCGGCACATACGCACCCGACCGCACATCGGCGTCGAGGCGGTCCAGCGCGTCGATCATGCCGGCCAGCTCGGCGTCGTCGAGCAGTCCCGCCCGGTTGAGCACGCGCGCATGGGCACGAGACCCCTCGATGTCGTACGTCGCGAGCCGCCAGTCGAAGTGCGTCGACTTGCTCAGGGCCGCGAGGGCATCGGCGGGACCGCCGGCGAACCGGCCGCCCCACAGCGACCCCTCGTTCGTCCCCGGGCGCCCCCCGACCTCGCTCCGCTCGGCCGGGGACCCCTGCGCTCGTGGGCCCACCGGGCGCCCCCCGACCTCGCTCCGCTCAGCCGGGGACCCCTGCGCTCGTGGGCCGCCGTCGTGCTGTGGGACCATCAGGCGCCTGCCCGCTGGTCCCGGCTCGACGCCACCTTGGAGGACAGGCCGAAGATCTCGATGAACCCGCGGGCCATCGACTGGTCGAAGGTGTCGCCCGAATCGTAGGTCGCGAGGTTGAAGTCGTAGAGCGCGACGTCGGAGCGGCGCCCCGTCACGGTCGCACGCCCGCCGTGGAGGTCCATGCGGATGTCGCCGGTGACGTACTTCTGCGTGTCGTCCACGAAGGTGTCGAGCGAGCGCTTCAGCGGGGAGAACCACTGGCCGTCGTACACCAGCTCGGTCCAGCGCTGGTCCACGGTCTTCTTGAAGCGGGCCTGCTCGCGCTCGATGGTGACGTTCTCGAGTTCGCGGTGCGCGGCGATGAGGGCCATCGCACCGGGCGCCTCGTAGATCTCACGGCTCTTGATGCCGACGAGCCGGTCTTCGACGATGTCGATACGGCCGATGCCCTGGGCACCGGCGCGGCGGTTGAGCTCCTCGATGGCCTGCAGCGGGGTGACGGCGTTGCCGTCGATCGCCACGGGGATGCCCTCCCGGAAGGAGATGGTCACCTCGTCCGAAGCCGGCGGGAACTCGGGAGAGGCCGTGTAGTCGTAGACGTCCTTGGTCGGTCCGTTCCAGATGTCCTCGAGGAAGCCGGTCTCGACGGCGCGGCCCCAGACGTTCTGGTCGATGGAGAACGGGTTCTTCTTCGTGGTCTCGATCGGCAGGCCCTTCTCCTCCGCGAAGGCGATGGCCTTGTCACGCGTGAGCGCGAGGTCGCGGACGGGCGCGATGCACTTCAGGTCCGGGCCGAGGGTCTGGATGCCGACCTCGAAGCGCACCTGGTCGTTGCCCTTGCCGGTGCAGCCGTGCGAGACGGTCGTGGCGCCGAATTCCCGCGCGGCGGCGACGAGGTGCTTGACGATGACGGGACGCGACAGCGCCGAGACCAGCGGGTAGGCGTCCATGTACAGGGCGTTCGCCTTCAGCGCGGGCATGCAGTACTCGGTCGCGAACTCCTCGCGGGCGTCCGCGACGTAGGCCTCCACGGCACCGCAGCCGAGGGCACGCTGGCGGATGGTCTCGAGTGATTCGCCGCCCTGTCCGACGTCGACGGCCACGGCGATCACCTCGGCCCCGGTGGCTTCGGCGATCCAGCCGATGGCGACGGAGGTGTCGAGTCCGCCGGAGTAGGCGAGGACGATGCGTTCGGTCACGGGAAATGCTCCTTCGATTGTCCGGGCGGGCGCCCGTTTGTCAGCTGTTCGTTGGGTCCGGACGTGGAGTCCGGGAGGTGAAGCCTGTGCGTGCGGACGGAGGGTGCGCGGTCGACCCGCGCCCATGCCAGCGTAGCGGCGCGGGAGTCAGGACTGCTCGGCGGTCCCCTGTGTCTCCTGCGCGAAGCCGAGGAACCGTTCGGCGACGGCCGCGCCGCCGTCGGGCTCGCGGCTGACGAGCATCACGGTGTCGTCCCCCGCGATGGTGCCGAGGATGGACGGCATCACCGAGTGGTCGATGGCCAGGGCAAGGAAGTTCGCCGCTCCGGGCGGGGTGCGCAGGATCACGATGTTGCCCGAGGATTCCGCCGTCACCAAGAGCTCATTGCACAGCTTGGCGAGCCGTGCGTCGAGGATCTCCTGGGAGACGCCGCTCCGCGCGTGGCGGCCGCCGCCCTCTACGGGGACGGCGTAGACGAGGGCGCCGTCGGCTCCCCGGACGCGTACGACGCCGAGTTCCACGAGGTCCCGGGACAGCGTCCCCTGGTTCACCTGTACGCCGTCCGCGGCGAGGAGTGCCGCGAGTTCGACCTGCGAGCGCACGGACTGCGCTGTCAGCAGGTCCGTGATGCGGGCGTGCCGAGCGGTCTTCGTGGTGGGCCGGACGGGATCCCGCTGCACGGTCATGAGACGCGCTCCGCCCGGTGTGGTCCGGCCGGGGAGGCCGACCGTGCGACGAGCCAGGTCATGAGCGCTTTCTGCGCGTGCAGCCGGTTCTCCGCCTCGTCCCAGACGAGGGACTGCGGTCCGTCGATGACCTCGGCGGCGATCTCGTAGCCGCGGTATGCGGGCAGGCAGTGGAGGACGACGGCGTCGGGAGCGGCCTGCGCCATGGCGGCGGCGTCGACGGCGTACGGGCGGAAGAGGTCCTGCCGCGCGGCCTTCTCCTCCTCCTGGCCCATCGACACCCAGGTGTCGGTGGCGACGACGTCGGCACCGGCCAGCGCGACGGCGGCGTCCGTGGTCACGAGGACGGACCCGCCGGTCTCGGCCGCACGCGCCTCGGCGGCCGCTACGACGGCCGGATCAGGGAGGTAGCCCTCCGGTCCGGCGATCCGCACGTGCATCCCCGCCGTCACGCCGGCGAGGAGGTAGGAGTTGGCCATGTTGTTGGCGCTGTCCCCGAGGTAGGTCATCGTCAGGCCGGCGAGCCTCCCCTTGTGCTCGCGGATGGTGAGCAGGTCCGCCAGCAGCTGGCACGGGTGGTAGTCGTCGGAGAGGGCGTTGATGACGGGGACGCTCGACGCCGCGGCCATCTCCTCGAGGCCCGCCTGGGCGTAGGTGCGCCAGACGATCGTGGCGACCATGCGCTCGAGGACCTTCGCGGTGTCGGTGATGGACTCCTTGTGCCCGAGCTGGGAGTCCCCCGCGCCGATGATCAGCGGTACGCCGCCGAGATCGGCGATGCCGGCGGCGAAGGACACCCTGGTGCGCGTCGAGGTCTTGTCGAAGATCACGGCGACCGTCCTGCGGCCCGCGCCGTCACCGGCGAAGGGGGCATGGGAGTAGGGCTTCGCCTTGAGCTCGGCGGCGAGGTCGAGCACCTCGGCCTGTTCGGCGGGCGAGAGGTCGGTGTCGACGAGGAAGTGGCGCGTCATGCTGTTGCCTCCCGGGCGGTGGTGAGGGCGGTGCTGAGGATAGAGGGCAGGGCGTCGAGGAAGGTCGCGGCCTGCTCGTGGGTGAGGATGAGCGGTGGTGCCAGCCGGATGGTCGCCGGACCGGTCGCATTGATGATGAAGCCCGCCGCGAGGGCCGCCTGCACCGCCGCCGGCGCGTACTCGCCGTCGAGGTCGAAGCCGATCAGCAGGCCCTCCCCGCGCACCGTGGCGACGCCGTCGACGGCGGCGAGACCCGACCGCAGGAAGGCGCCGACACCGGTCACGTGCTGCAGGGCGCCCGAGGCTTCCAGCGCGTGCAGCGTCGCGAGCCCGGCCGCCGTCGCCACCGGGTTCCCGCCGAAGGTGGTGCCGTGCTGGCCCGCGCCGAGAAGGCTGGACACGTCCTCCCCGAAGGTGATGAGCGCACCGATCGGGAAGCCTCCCCCGAGGCCCTTCGCGAGCGTCATGGCGTCCGGGAGCACGCCGTCGACCGCCTGGTGCGCGAACCAGCGGCCCGTCCGCGCGATGCCCGACTGGACCTCGTCGAGGATGAGCAGGGCACCGTGCCGGCGCGTCAGCTCCCGCGCGGCCCGCAGGTACTCCGGCGAGAGCGGCCGCACGCCCGCCTCCCCCTGGATCGGCTCGAGGACCAGCGCGGCCACGGAATCGTCCATGGCGCTGCGGAGCGCCTCGATGTCGTCGAAGGGCACGTGCTCGACGCCGGCCAGGAGCGGTTCGAAGGGCTCCCGGTAGGCCTTCTTCGCGGTGAGGGCGAGAGCGCCCATGGTGCGTCCGTGGAAGGCGCCGTCGAGGGCGAGGATGCGCTGCCGCTCGGGCGAGCTGTTGCGGCGCGCGAGCTTGACGGCGGCCTCGATGGCTTCGGTGCCGGAGTTGGTGAAGAACACGCGGGACCCGGTGGGGGCCTGCGCGAGGGCGAGCAGCTTCTCCGCGAGCGCCACCTGCGTGGGGCTCGTGAAGAAGTTGGAGATGTGGCCGAGGGTGGCGAGCTGGCTCGCGATGACGGAGGTGACGAAGGGGTGCGCGTGGCCGAGGGCGTTGACGGCGATCCCGCCGAGGAGGTCGAGGTACTGCGTGCCGTCCGCGTCCCACACGTAGCAGCCGGAGCCGCGGACGAGCACGCGCTGCGGCGTCCCGAAGACACCCATCAGCGCCCCGTTGTAGCGCGCGAGCCAGGCCGCTCCGGAATCCCCGCCCGTCAGGAGCTCCACCGCACCGTCCCCCACCGCGGATCCGGTGGGCTCGGCGGCATGGCGGCCCGTGGTGGCCGTACCGGTCTCGTTCATGCCCGTGCTCCTGGACTGTCGGGGTGCGTTGCGGTGGTTGCTGTTGCTGGTGCTGCTGCCGCGGTGTCATCCGGCACCACCTGCGTGCCGATGCCCGCGGTGGTGAAGGTCTCCAGCAGCATCGAGTGGGCCAGGCGCCCGTCGACGATGTGGGCGCGTTCGACACCGGCCTCGACGGCCTGCAGGCAGGCCGCCATCTTGGGGATCATGCCGGACTCGAGGCCGGGCAGCAGCTCGCGGAGCTGTGCCACCGAGAGGGAGGAGATCAGGGACGAGCGGTCCGGCCAGGAGGCGTACAGGCCCTCGACATCGGTGAGGATCACGAGCTTCGAGGCACCGAGGGCGGCCGCCAGCGCGGCGGCCGCGGAATCGGCGTTGACGTTGAGCACCTGCTGCGTCGCCTCGCCGTCGGCATCGTACTCCGGGGCGACGGTGGAGATCACGGGGATGCGCCCCGCCTGCAGGATGTCCAGGATGGCTCCCGGATGTACCGCCGTCACCTCGCCGACGAGGCCGAGGTCCACCTGCTCGCCGTCGACCACGGTGCCGGTGCGGACGGCGCGGAGGAGCCCGCCGTCCTCGCCGGAGAGCCCGACGGCGTAGGGGCCGTGCGAGTTGATGAGGCCCACGAGCTCGCGGCCCACCTGCCCGGTGAGGACCATCCGGACCACGTCCATGGCCTCGGGGGTCGTCACGCGGAGGCCGCCCTTGAACTCGGACGCGATGCCCAGCTTCTCCAGCATCGCGTTGATCTGCGGGCCGCCGCCGTGCACCACCACGGGACGGATGCCGACGTGGTGCAGGAAGACGATGTCCTCCGCGAAGGCCCGGCGCATGTTCTCGTCCACCATGGCGTTGCCGCCGTACTTGATGACCATCGTGGTGCCCGCGAACCGCTGGATCCAGGGCAGGGCCTCCATGAGGGTGGCGGCCTTGTCCTGGGCCCTGAGGGTGGAGGCCGAGGGCGTCGCTGCGCCGGTCCTGTTGGGTGTCGTATCAGCCATGGCGTCTCCCGTCAGCTCGAGTAGGCGGAGTTCTCGTGCACGTACTCGTGCGTGAGGTCGTTGGTCCAGATGGTGGCGGCGGCCGCACCGGCGGCGAGGTCGATCTCCACCGTGATGTCGCGCCCTGTCAGGTCCACGAGGTCGCGGGGCTCCCCGATGCCCCCGTTCCGGCAGATCTGCACGCCGTTCATCGAGACGTTCAGCTCATCGGGCTCGAACACGGCGTCCGTGGTCCCGACGGCGGCGAGCACCCGGCCCCAGTTCGGGTCGTTGCCGAAGATGGCGGTCTTGAAGAGGTTGGACCGGGCGACGGCGCGGCTGACCACCTCGGCGTCCCGCTCCGAGGCCGCGTTGACGGTCCGGACCGCGATGGTGTGGCTGGCGCCCTCGGCGTCGGAGATGAGCTGCGCCGCGAGGTCGAGGCAGACGTTCGTCAGGGCCTCGGTGAACTGCGCCTGGTCGGGAGCCATGCCCGCCGCGCCGGAGGCGAGCAGCACCACGGTGTCGTTGGTCGACATGCAGCCATCCGCGTCGGTGCGGTCGAAGCTGACGCGGGTCGCTTCGCGCAGGGCGGCATCGAGCGCAGCCGGATCCAGTGCGGCGTCCGTGGTCAGGACCACGAGCATCGTGGCGAGTCCCGGTGCGAGCATGCCCGCGCCCTTGGCCATGCCGCCGATCGCGTAGCCTTCGCTCGCAGAGTCGGCGGTCGCCGGGTAGCGGGCCTCCTTGGGCACCGTGTCCGTGGTCATGATCGCCTCGGCCGCGGTGGGGCCGCCTCCCCTGCCGAGGGACCCGGCCGCGTCGGCCACCCCCGCGAGGAGCTCGTCCATGGGGAGCTGCTCGCCGATCAGGCCCGTGGAACAGACGAAGACGTCGGTGGCGGAGACGCCGAGGAGGTCGGCGGTGACCTCGGCGGTCCGGTGCGTGTTCTGGAATCCCTCGGGACCGGTGCAGGCATTGGCCCCGCCCGAGTTCAGGACGACGGCGTCCACCCGTCCGTCAGAGACGACCTGGCGGGACCAGAGCACGGGGGCGGCAGCCACTCGGTTGGATGTGAAGACGGCGGCTGCGTTGTGCAGCGGGCCGTCATTGGCGACGAGCGCGACGTCGGGCTTCCCCGTGCTCTTGAGGCCGGCGGCGACGCCCGCGGCACGGAACCCGCCCGGATAGGTGATACTCACGGTGCGATCCCCTGGATGGTCAGGCCCGCGGTCTCGTCGAGTCCGAGGGCGATGTTCATGGACTGCACGGCTCCGCCGGCGGTCCCCTTGGTGAGGTTGTCGATCACGCTGCTGACGATCACGCGGCCCGCGTGGTCGTCGAAGGCGAGCTGGAGATTCGCGTAGTTGGAACCGAGGACGGATTTCGTAGTGGGCCACTGGCCCTCGGGCAGCACTCGGACGAAGGGCTCCTGTGCGTAGGCCGACTCCCAGGCCTCCCGCAGCCGGGCGTAGCCCACACCGGGCCGCACCTTCGCGGTCGCGGTCGTCAGGATGCCGCGCGCCATCGGAGCGAGGGTCGGGGTGAAGGAGAGGGAGACGCGCTCGCCGGCGGCGAGGCTCAGACCCTGCTCCATCTCGGGCGTGTGGCGATGTCCGCCTCCGACGCCGTAGGGGCTCATGCCGCCCATGACCTCGGAGCCGATGAGGTTGGTCCTGGCGGCCTTGCCCGCGCCGGATGTGCCGGACGCGGACACGATGACGACGTCGTCGGGCTCGAGGAGTCCTGCGGCGAAGCCGGGCGTGAGCGCCAGGAGCACGCTGGTGGGATAGCAGCCCGGGACGGCGATGCGCCGCGCCCCTGCCAGGTCCGCCCGGTTCCCCGGCAGTTCCGGCAGGCCGTAGGGCCAGGTGCCCGCGTGCGCCGAGCCGTAGAACTTCTCCCACGCGGCCGGGTCCTGCAGGCGGTGGTCGGCGCCCGCGTCGATCACGAGCGTGTCCGGTGACAACTGCGCGGCGACCTCCGCGCTGGCGCCGTGCGGGAGGGCGAGGAAGACGACGTCGTGTCCCGCGAGCACCTCGGGCGATGTCTCCTGCAGCACACGGTCTGCCAGCGAGTGGAGGTGCGGCTGCAGCTCGCCGAGCCGCGCACCGGCGTTGCTGTGGGCCGTGATCGCGCCGACCTCGACGTCGGGATGGTTGGCGAGGAGGCGCAGGAGCTCTCCTCCGGCATAGCCGCTGGCGCCGGATACTGCTGCGGTGAACGTCATGCGAGAAGCCTACAGCAAAGGTATGCGTAGCAACACATAGTTATGCATAGCCGTGCCCGTCGCGGCCGGAATAGCATGAGGGCACGCCACCGAAAGGACCAGCATCATGCCTTCAGCCATCGTCGTCTCCGAACCGGGCGGTCCGGACGTCCTCATCCTTGCGGCCGTCGACCGCCCCGACCCCGGGCCGGGCCAGCTGCTGGTGAAGGTCGCGGCGGCCGGGGTCAACTTCATCGAGACCTACCAGCGCAGCGGTGCGTATGCCGTCGAGCTCCCGTTCACGCCGGGCGCCGAGGCGGCCGGGACGGTGGAGGCCCTGGGCGAGGGAGTCGCCGACTTCGCACCCGGGGACCGGGTGGCGTTCGCGGAGGGCAGGGGCACCTACGGCGAGTTCGCGCTCGTCGACGCGGACAGGGCGCTCCCGGTACCCGAGGGGGTGGACCTCGAGACCGCCGCCGCGCTCCCCCTGCAGGGCATGACCGCCCACTACCTCATCAACTCGACCTTCCCCGTGCGGTCCGGACACGCCGTCCTCGTGCACGCCGGCGCCGGCGGCGTGGGACTGCTGCTCATCCAGTTGCTCAAGGCCAAGGGCGCCCGCGTGATCACGACGGTCTCGACGCCCGAGAAGGAGGAGCTCGCGCGCGGCGCCGGGGCCGACGAAGTCCTGCGCTACGAGGGCTTCGCCGACGCCGTCCGCACCCTCACCGAGGGAACCGGGGTGGACGCGGTGTTCGACGGCGTCGGCCGGGAGACGTTCGAGGGGTCGCTGCGCTCGCTGCGGATCCGCGGCACCCTCGTGCTCTACGGCGCGGCGTCCGGCCCCGTGCCGCCCTTCGACCTGCAGCGGCTCAACGCCGGCGGATCGCTCTTCGTCACGCGGCCCACGCTCGCGCACTACCTGCTCTCCCCCGAGGAACGGCGCTGGCGGTCGGAGGAGCTCTTCGGCGCCGTCGCTGCAGGCCAGCTGGACGTGCGCATCGGTGCCCGGTACGCGCTCGCTGACGCGGCCCGCGCTCACGAAGATCTGCAGGCGCGCCGGACCACAGGCAAGGTGCTGCTCATTCCCTGAGGCCTTCGCGTGGACAGGCTGGTGGCGGTTCGTGCAGTCGTCTGCACCGGCAGGCCACGTCGGTCTGCCGGAAGGTCAGGCGTAGAGCAGTTCCGCCCGTCGGCTCCGTCGCGCGGAGGAGTATGTCGGAGTGCCCTCATCGTCCGGCGAGTGGTCCGGCCCCTGGTCAGGCACTTCGGGCGGGCGTGCCGGGCAGGCGCGCCTCTCGGCCTCCAGCTCGTGACCCTTCCCGCGCGGTCCGCTGCCGGGCAGGGGTGGCGCCGTGGAGCGGTAGGTGTGGCCGGTGGGCGTGCTGATCGCGAGGGCGTGCCTTCCTCCGGATCCGGCATCTGAAGCTGACCCGCTGCGGAGTGGTGCCGTCGTTTTCCAGCCGGGGAGTTCCTTGGTGTGGTTGCACGCCTCACACAGCCCCGCCCCGTTGGCGAGGGTGGTGGGCCCGTGGGTGTGCCAGGGGATGATGTGGTCGTAGTGGCGGATCGGGGCGTCGCAGTATGGGGCGCGGCACACGTGGTCGCGGGCCTGGATGAACCGGCGCTGCCCGTTGGTGAACAGACGCGCCCGGGACTCGGCGGCGATCAGCTCGCCGGTTCCGGGGGCGGTGTAAAGGCGTCGGAGCCAGACCTCGCAGGCTTGAGCTGATGCTTCTCCCGTGCTGAGGAGGTCTCTGGCCCAGCCTGCGGGGACGATACCGTAGCCGGGCAGGCGGGCCGGCTCGCTGTCGCCCTGGAACAAGGTGCGGTCGGTCATGATCAGCTGCACCTCGACCCGGGAGAACCCACCCGGGGTGCCCGTGGTCCGCTCCACCAGGGCGTCGGCCATCAACTGGCCCCGGCTCCGGGGATCACCCTTGGCGCGCTCCGCGTCCGCGTGCCGGGTCAACTCCGCGTGCACCGCCACCCCGTGCGCGACCGGGAGCAGGGCGGTCAGGTAGGTCATGGTGTCCGGGGCGGGACGCAGACTCACGCGCCGGTCCGCCACCGCACGGCTCGCCCGCTCGGTCACGCTGCGCGGATCCCGCCGATACGCCGCCGCCCGCGCCGCGGCAACCAGTACCCGATCTCCGGCGCCGTCGAATGTGCCCGTATCAGCTGTCAGGTCCTCATCGACCGCGCACCGGTCCGCCGCAGACAGGCACGCCGTCTCCCGGACCAGCAGGGTCGCCCGCCACTCATTCAGAAGACCCGCGTCCAGGGCGTTCAGGGTGTGCGGCATTTCCGTCACCAACGCCCGAGCCAACCCGAGCAGCCTGCCACCCCGCGCCGGGGACTCACGGCGGGCCAGGGCGATCTGCGCGGCCACCCCACGACCCCGCTCCGCGCCCGGGACACCAGCCGCCGCCTGCGACCGGCGCTCGGTCAGATCGAAGGCCACCTCGGCCCTGGCCTGACGGCCGGCGATCGCGGACTTCAGGTCCTCCAGGGCACGCACCTCATCGATCAGCTCCGAACCGTCCGACGGGAGGGCAAGGGAGGCCATCGCGTCGATCAGGTCCCGCACCCGCGTGGCAGGGACAGTCGCAGGTGGGACAGCATCCGGCCCTGCAGCACCACCGCTCTCGATGATGTCGAGTGGAGCATTCCGGCTGCTGTCCATACCGAATTCTCTCAACCGCCACCGACATTTCGAGGGCCGCTTCGAGCGGCTGTCCGGGGGCCCCATCACGGCGACAGCGTCTTGTCCACCGATCCGGTGGGGAACCGCTCTCTGGGCAACGCCCGCATGAGGATCGGGCGGGCACCGCGTCTTAGGAACACTCCAGCCGGCTAGGACCGTCCTCCTAAACTGGTCGCATGAGTAGCACTGGAACCCCAGAGGGATGCCAAATCATTCTGGTGAACAACGCCCGCGCAGTGCTGCTGCAATTGCGGGACGAAGAACCGAGCATCCCGTTCCCGGGCATGTGGGCCATCCCCGGCGGAATGCTCGAACCCGGAGAGACAGCGCGAGCCTGCATCGAACGCGAGGTGCACGAAGAACTAGGCGTTACTCTGCCGGTCGATTCGATTCGGTTCCTCGGAAGAAGACAAAGATCCTATGGAATCGAGAACACCTTCACCGCCGTCCTCGAGGCAGACCCACGGAAGCTTGTCCTGACCGAAGGCCAACGCGTTGACTGGTTTCTCGAGCATCAGACAGCACGGATGCAGTTGGCCTACGAGGACAACGCGGTCCTCGAAGCCTTCTTTGTCACCCATGCAGGAATCGACCCTTAGCGTGCGGATTTCTGGGAGCGCAAGCAGGATCGGCTTAGGATCAGCATCTTTCTGACAGGATCAGCGAATAGACGCTCCGTCAACTGCTCGCCCTTGGGCAATCATCGACCAGGATAACCGGCACACCGAGAACGTTCACACCGCAGGCAAACTGGTCGTCGCACCATGGCTACTCGAAGGAACCCCACGATCACCATGCAAGGGAAGAAACTGCAACAGCGGGCTGCCGAACGGGTGCGTGAACTTCCAGGCGCCGAACTCACCCACCCGTTCGGAGCTGACTGGGACGTCTACAAGGTGCGTGGAAAAGTATTCATGCTGCACACCGAAGTCGCCGCTGAACCAGTTGTCATCCTGAAAGCGGCCCCAGATGACGCGCGCCTACTCCGTGAGGCCTACGATGCCATCACGCCCGGTTACCACATGAACAAAAAGCACTGGATCACCCTCAACCCGAGCGGTGGGCTGGAAGCTGACCTCGTCGAGGACCTGGTGACCGAGTCATACCTCCTCGTCCTCGAAAAACTGCCCAAGAATCAACGACCCGTCGACCCAGCCACCTTCGGTCAACGCTCAGCTCTCTGATTGCATCGAGCCGGACACCCTCACGTCGCTAGCGGTAAGCGATGTGCCGGTGGAAGATCGGCTACTGCGCCCTCCTCCCGTCCAACGCTCCCATGTTGCAGGTCCTGGTCGAGCCGAAGAGCCATAGGCCATATAGTCCTGTGTGTCGCCGTCGGGAGGGAAGAGCCGTGAGGATCGAGAGTCTGCTCAGTTCTACGGAGGAGGAACTGGGATTACCGCCGGACAAACGCGGTACAGGCGCCTCTAGTCAGTCACTGGATGGTGTCATCACGTCGCTGGAACGAGCCAATCAAATGCTAAGCGCGGGTCAGGCCGCGAGAGCTCAGGAGCTTTTCGATCGTGCAGCGCACCTAGTAGGAGATACCTGGTCGTTCACCTCGGAACTGGGTATCCACGTGCTCGAATACGCACGGTTGCCGACGCAGAGACCATCTGAGTCCTAACTGCTTGAACTCCTGTCGGCGACCGGGACGCCCCTCCCTGGTTCGATCAAGGAGGAGAAGCCTGTATGAGCACCGATCGCGGTAATTCCCGTATGGCCCGCCCGAGAAATTGCCCTGTAAAGGTGCCTTGAGCGTTACAGAGCCGGCATGCTCATCGGGTACCCGCGTCTCGATCCCTCGACGAGACGTGACGGCCCGACGCAACAGACTTCGAACCCTCGGAGCCTTCGACCGGAGTGTCCACATCGTCCACGGCCGCACCGGCACGAACCGCGCCCGATCCTGACTCCGCAAGCCTCCACTTCTTGCCCTAGGGTCGGAGTTCGCGCCCACGCCAGACCCGAGTAGCTTGCGCGTTCCTGCCTGCCGAGTGCGACATCGCCGTGGAACCGATCAGCAAGGCCATCGTCCAGAATCCAGGGGCAGGAGCGTCCACGGACCCGACAGGATTATTGCCCTCGGACGTGCTCAGCATGTCGCTGAGTTCTATGCCGACCTCATCCGCGCCGCACTCGGCGAAGGTACTGCTGGTGCGGAGGCTGAAGGACCGCTCGCGTCATTCAGGAGCCCACCTCACGGACCACTGCGCAACGGCGCCTGCTGCCACGACGGGGACCGGGACGCGTCCCTGAGGAAGGGGAAGGCTCGCCCCCACACAGGGGCGAGCCTTCCGCCTGTCACCATGCAGCTGCGATCAGCGCTGCACGGCGCCGAACCGTCCGGCGGCGAGGGACACCGCGGCATCACGCGCCGCGCTCGCCTCCTCGGCCGTCAGGGTGCGGTCCGGTGCGCGGAAGCGCAGGGCGAAGGCCAGGGACTTCTTCCCCTCGCCGATGCCGGGCCCCGTGTAGACGTCGAACAGGCTGACGTCCTCGAGGAGTTCGCCGGCCCCCTCGCGCAGTGCCTCGAGCACGTCGCCCGCCACCACGGAGGACTCCACGACGAGGGCGACATCCTGCGTGGCCGGCGGGTACGTGGACAGCGGCCGCGCGACGATGACGTCCGCGGCGGCCTCGAACAGGAGGTCCGCGTTGATCTCGAGGGCCACCGTGCGCGCGGGGAGGTCCTGTGCGGCGATCAGTTTCGGATGCAGCTCACCCGCGAAACCCAGCACCTCGCCACTGCGCAGCGAGAACTCCGCGGTGCGCCCGGGGTGGAACGCCTGGTGGCTGCCCTGCCGCACGACGACGTCGACGCCGGTGACCTGCGCCATGAGGTGCACGGTGTCCACGGCGTCCGCCCAGTCCCACGCGCGCGGCACGACGCCCGCCGAGGGTGGGACCTCGTGGCCCGTGAACAGTGCGGCGACGACCTGCGGCTGGTCCGGGATGCCGGCATACAGCGCGTCCAGGACGTCGTCGTCGGGCTTGACGCCCAGCGGCGGGATGGACTCCGTGCCGAGGGGACCCTCGGGCAGGAAGACCGCACCGGCCTCGAACAGCGCCAGGTCGCGGAAGCCCCGCGAGGAGTTCCGCTTCGCCAGCTCCACGAGGCCCGGCAGGACCGAGCGGCGGAGGTGGCCGAGCTCGGCGCTGAGCGGGTTCGCGAGCTTCACCGACGCGGCGAGCGCTCCCTCCTCCGGCGTGCCGAAGACGGCGTTGGCGCGTTCGCTGACGAACGGGTAGGACAGCACCTCGGTGAGCCCTGCGGCCGCGAGCGCGTTGAGGAGCCTCCGGCGCTGCTGCTGGACGCGCGTCAGGCCGCGCCCGGGAGGTGCGACCGGCAATGATGAGGGGATCGTGTCGTACCCGAGCAGGCGGATGATCTCCTCGGTCAGGTCCTCGCGTGTCTCGAGGTCGCTGCGCCAGCTCGGAGCGGTGACGCGGTACCCCCCGTCGGCCTCCTCGACCGTCGCCCCGAGGTCGGTCAGCGTGCCCCTGATCTGGGCGTCCGTGAAGTCGCGTCCGATCAGGCGGGCGGGGAAGTCCGCGGCGAGGTCGATGACCCGCGGCTGCGGCGCCTCTCCGACGTCGGTGGCGGCGTCGTCGGCGGTGCCGCCGGCGAGCTCGAGGAGGAGTCCGACGGCACGCTGCGCGGCGATGTCCGCGACTTTCCAGTCCACGCCGCGCTCGAAGCGCTTGGACGCCTCGGAGGGCAGCCGATGGCGACGGCGGGACCGGCCGATGCTGACGTCGTCGAAGTGCGCAGATTCGATCAGCACGTTGCGTGTGCCGTCGGTGACCTCGGTGGCGGCACCACCCATGACACCGGCAATGCCGATCGGGCCCGAGGCGTCGGTGATCAGGAGGTCCTCGGCGTCGAGCGTGCGCTCCTTGTCGTCGAGGGTCCGCAGCGTCTCCCCCGGGCTCGCCCGGCGCACCACGATGTCACCCGAGAGCTTGTCGAGGTCGTAGAAGTGCAGCGGCTGGCCCAGTTCGAGCATCACGTAGTTCGAGATGTCGACCACGAGGGAGATGGAGCGGATGCCGGCGAGGCGCAGCCGCGCGGACATCCACGGCGGCGTGGGGCGCGACGGATCGACGCCGCGCACCGTGCGCGCCACGAACCTGTCGCAGCCCTGCGCGCCGTAGATGGGGGCGGCGTCCTCGAGGCGCACCGGGTACCCGACGCCCTTCGCCTCCGGGACGACGACGGCACCGGCCGGGTCGGTGAAGGCGGTCCCCGT
This sequence comes from Arthrobacter sp. NPDC092385, assembly GCF_044755105.1. Classification (NCBI taxonomy): domain Bacteria; kingdom Bacillati; phylum Actinomycetota; class Actinomycetes; order Micrococcales; family Micrococcaceae; genus Arthrobacter; species Arthrobacter sp. NPDC092385. Next base: position 259,306 of record NZ_JBIVQL010000004.1, on the reverse strand, counting down.
GGCGTGCGCGTACTCGCGTGCGACGCCGCGGATGGAGAAGCAGTAGCCGCGGTCGGGTGTCACGTTGATCTCCGCGGCCTCATCGTACAGGCCGAGGAGCTCCATGGCGTCGGCGCCGACCTCCGGGTCGAGGCCGAGGGTCGAGAGCACGAGGATGCCGTCGTGGTCGTCGCCGATGCCGAGTTCCCGGACCGAGGCGATCATGCCGGCGGACACGTGGCCGTAGGTCTTGCGCGGGCTGATGCGGAAGTCTCCGGGCAGCACGGCGCCGGGCAGGGTGACCACCACCTTGTCGCCCTCGACGAAGTTGTGGGCCCCGCACACGATGCCCTGCACGCCCGAGGGATCGATCCCGTCGCCGGTGAGCGTCTGCGCGGCACCCTCGGGCACCACGCGGACCTCGCACCAGTTGATGGTCTTGCCGTTGGACTGCGGCTCCTTCACCAGGCTGAGGACCTGGCCGACCACGATCGGACCGGTCAGCTCGTCGGTGGGACGATGCACGTCCTCCTCCTCCAGGCCGACCTTCACGAGCTCGGCCATCACGTCTTCCGCGGTCGCATCCGCGGGTACGGCTGCGTACTCGCGCAGCCAGGACAGTGGGACTCTCACCTAGATCTCCATCCCGAAGTGTTCGCTGAAACGTACATCGCCCTCGATCATGTCCCGCATGTCGACGACCTCGTTGCGGAACATGAGCGCCCGCTCGATCCCCATGCCGAAGGCGAACCCGGAGTAGACCTCCGGGTCGATCCCCGTGGCACGCAGCACGTTGGGGTTGACCATGCCGCAGCCACCCCACTCGATCCACCGCGGGCCGCCCTTGGCGCCCGGGTGCCAGATGTCGAGCTCGGCGCTCGGCTCCGTGAACGGGAAGTAGTTGGGGCGCAGCCGGACCTTCGCGTCGTCGCCGAAGAGCTGCTGCGTGAAGTGCTCGAGGGTGCCCACGAGGTCCGCCATGGTGAGGCCCTTGTCGATGGCGAGTCCCTCGAACTGGTGGAACACCGGGGTGTGGGTCGCGTCGAGCTCGTCCGTTCGGAAGACCTTGCCGGGGCACAGGACGTAGATCGGCAGCTCGCGCTCGAGCATGGAGCGGACCTGGACCGGCGAGGTGTGCGTGCGCAGCACGAGGTGCGCCTCGGGGGGCTCGACGAAGAACGTGTCCTGCATCTCGCGGGCGGGGTGGTCCGGCTTGAAGTTCAGGGCGTCGAAGTTGAACCACTCGGACTCGAGCTCCGGGCCTTCCGCGATCTCCCAGCCCATCCCGACGAAGACGTCGCTGACGCGCTCCTGCAGGGTGGAGAGCGGATGCCGGGCACCGGTCCTGCGGCGGCGTGGAGCCGCCGTGACGTCGACGGCCTCCTCGACGAGGATCCGGGCGTCGCGCTCGGCCTCGAGCTCGGCGCCCCGCGCGGCGAGTGCCTGGTTGATCCGGCCGCGGGCCGGGCCGATGTTCTTGCCGGCCGCGGACTTCTGCTCCTTCGGCAGTGCACCGATACCCCGGTTGGCGAGGCTCAGCGGTGACTTCTCGCCGGTGTGCGCGATCCGGACGGCCTTCAGGCCGTCGAGGTCGGCGGCGGCCGCGATGTCCGCGAGCGCGGCATCGACGGCGGCGGCGACGGAGGCGGCGTCCAGCGGATCGGGGACCTGGGCGTCGGGGGTGTCGTGCCCGGCGTGCTCTGGTGTTTCGGACATGGGGGTTGCTTACCTTGCAGTCTCGGTGTGCGGCGGCGGCTTGTGGGCAAGCCGCGCCGTGGGCAGGAAAACGCCGGGTCGCAGCGGAAGGCGCACCGGCGTGTCAAGTCTAGGCGACCCGTTCAGGGGCGCGACAACCCGGGTGAGCGGCCGCCGCCCGGGATCCGCCACTGCCGGCAGGAGCCACTGCCGGCAGGAGCCACTGCCGGCAGGAGCCACTGCCCGTAGGGGCCACTGCCGGTAGGGGCCCCTACCGGTGACGGCGCCAGTACGATGACCCCATGCATTCCCGGCTCGTGCCCTTCCTCAACTGGATCAACTTGTCGACGCCGTGCGGCCTGGCCGTGGCTGCGCTGTCCGGATGCCGCATCTCCGCCGGCCCGTCGGGGATCCTGCTCGCGGAGGGCTACGGCCGCCGCCTGCCGAAGGCCCGGGCCTTCACGATCGGCAGTGTGGTGCTGCTCCGCGGCCGCGTTCCCGACGGCGCCACGGCGGGCTTCGTCCGGCTGCTCGAGCACGAGGCGCGCCATGCCCGGCAGTACGCGTCATGCCTGGGGCTGCCCTTCCTTCCGGCGTACCTGCTGGCCGCGGGCTATTCGCTCCTGAGGACCGGCGATCCGGCGTCCCGCAACGTGTTCGAGCGCGGAGCCGGGCTGTCCGACGGCGGCTATACCGAGAAGCCGTTGCGGCCCATCGGGGCGGCGCTCAGGGCGGCCCGGGCCACAAGGGGTCCGCGGTAGGCACCGCCTCCCGTGCGGCCCGTCGCGGGCGGGTCCCCGCCGGGCGGCTCCCTGCCGTCTCGCCCTCCCGTCGGCTCGACGCCGGCAGGGTGCGTCAGTGCTCCGCTCCCGCGGTGATCCGCGCGTCGGTCGTGGTGCCCGCCGCCGTCGTCGCGATGGCGACGAGGGCTGCCGCCATCGCCTCGACGGGAAGCCCGGGCTGCCCGTGCGCCTCGCCCTGTTCGGCGGAGTACGGGACGTGGACGAAGCCGCCGCGCACGCCCTGACGGGCTGCGAGGAGGTCCATGAGGCCGTAGAAGATGTGGTTGCACACGTAGGTACCGGCCGTCTGCGACACCTCGACGGGGATGTCGAGTCGGGCCACGGCCTCGCGGCAGGCCTTGATCGGCAGGGTGGAGAAGTACGCCGCCGGGCCGCCCGCCACCACGGGCTCGTCGATGGGCCGGCGTCCCGCATTGTCGGGGATGCGCGCGTCGTCGACGTTGATGGCCACGCGTTCCACGGAGATGCTCCCGCGCCCACCGGCCTGTCCGACGCACAGGACGATCTCCGGCCTGAGGCGCTCGAGGGCGGCCCCGAGCACGTCGACGCTCCGCCCGAACACGCAGGGAACCTCGACGGCGACGGCCTCCCGGCCCTGCTCGGTCAGCAGCTCGGCAGCGCGCCGCGCGGCCTGCCAGGACGGGTTGGTCGACTCTCCCCCGAAGGGTTCGAAGCCTGTCAGCAGGATCATCACCCCAGCCTAGACGCGGTCACAGGAATGCCGCGACAACCGATTAGTACACGTGTTCTAATTGTTCGATGCGGTGGGAAGGTCAGAAGATCACGAACGACGGCGCGCTCACGGAGCCGGCGCTGGTGCCCCTTGCCGGCCTTGTCAGGAGCGTGCGGACTCCGGAGTTCGCCGGCATCACCTTCCACGAGGTCACGGCGAAGTCGGTCCTCAACAAGGTCCCACCCACCTCCTCGATGCCTTTCTCCTGGACCATCAATCCGTTCCGTGGCTGCTCCCACGCCTGCGTGTACTGCTTCGCCCGCAAGACGCACAGCTACCTCAACCTCGACACAGGTCTCGATTTCGACGCCCAGCTCGTCGTGAAGATCAACGCTGCCGAGGTGCTCACCCGCGAACTCGCCCGCCCGTCCTGGCAGCGCGAGCACGTGGCCCTGGGCACGAATACCGATCCGTACCAGCGCGCGGAGGGGCGGTACAAGCTGATGCCGGGCATCATCTCGGCCCTGGCGGATTCGGGCACGCCCTTCTCCATCCTCACCAAGGGCACGCTCCTCGCCCGCGACATCCCTCTCCTGAAGGCGGCCGCGCAGTCGGTCACCGTCGGGATGGGCATCTCGCTCGCGCTGGTGGACCCGGTCCTGGCCGAGGCGATCGAGCCCGGCACCCCCGCGCCGAAGGCGCGTCTGGCACTCATCTCCCGGCTGCGCGAGGCAGGGCTGCCCTGCGGGGTGATGGCCATGCCGATCCTTCCCTGGCTCACCGACGGCGACGAATCCCTCGACCAGCTGTTCGGCGAGCTGGCTGCGGCAGGAGCCACGGGCGTGACCGCCGGCCCCCTCCACCTGAGGCCCGGCTCCCGGGAGTGGTTCATGCAGTGGCTCGCGACCCACCATCCACATCTCGTGCCGCGGTACGAGGCGCTGTACCGCGGCGGGAGCTACGCCTCGAAGGACTACAGGGAGTGGCTCACGGGGCGGATCCGCGTCTTCCGCAGGAAGCACGGCCTCATGGCGGGAGCCGGCTTCCTCCGCAACCTGACCGCCGGCGCGGAGCCGGTTGCCTCTACCGTTGCGGGCAGCACGCGTTCGCCGGGCCCGGTCCAGGCGTCGCTCTTCTAGCCCGCGGCGCTCGCGACCGTGGCGGCGCGCAGTGCGACGACGATGGGCCGATCAGCGGGAATCCACGGCAGGGCGTCGAGTTCCCCGGCGGGGTGCAGGGGCACCCAGCGCAGCTCGTCGTGGTCCTGCAGGGGTGCCGCCTGGCCCGCCGCTGCCTCGACCAGCCAGACGCGCATCGCGGCCGCTGCCGTGAGCGGCCATCCCTGCGGACCGGGCCCAGGGATCTCCGCCCCCAGGCGGGCCTCGATCCCCAGTTCCTCCTCGAGCTCGCGCCGCAGCGCCGACTCGCACGTCTCCCCCTCCTCGACCTTCCCGCCCGGGAACTCCCACATGCCCGCGAACTGCGGCGGAGCCGTCCGTCGGGCGACGAGGAGCCGGGTCGGGTGGTCGAGGGAGTCGACGACGGCCGCGCCGACGATCTGGCGGAGCCCGTGGGAACCTGGTTGTGTCACGCGCCGAGTCTATCGACCGCACGCCGCCGGCCGGGCACGGCCGTCCGGCCGCTCCGGCGCGTCCTCCCGCAGGTCAGCTCTCCTCGGGCGAGGCGAGCTGGTCACCCGTCGGCGCCGTCTGGTGCTCCGGATTGTCTCCCCGGCGGTACTCGCCGTGGGGGCTCAGCCCGGGGACCTGCTGCCCCGCGTTGAGCTCCGTGGAGGTGTAGCTGTCCTCCGAGAACTCCGCGGCGCTCTCGGCTTCCGGCTCCTGCGGCAGGTTGATGTCCTCCCTCAGGTGCTCGCTCTGAGGCAGTTGGTACGAATGCGGTGTCCAGCTCATGATTCGGTCCCTTCAGTCGATCGTGGTCAGTTCCCTGTCGGCGCGGCGAGGCGTACGAGCCCGGTCGACGCTCACGACGTCGCCGCCCTGCCCCAGCCCGCCATGCCCGCGATGGTACGGCGCACCGGCCTGGGTGCCGCCTCGTGGTGGTCCGCGATCCCGCCCCGGGCGAGGTTGGTCACGCGCACGGCTTCCGAGACGACGTCGCCGAGCTCTCCCCTGCGCAGCAGGGCGGCGCGCTGCCTCCTCGCTCCGGTGCCGCGGGCGAGGAGCTGGCGCAGCAGCGACTCGGCGATCTCCGCGTCGCCCTGGTCCAGCAGTGCCGGCCGGATGTACTGCAGCAGCGCGAACGCGACGGCCCCCGCATCCTGCGGCCCGGCTTCCGTGGGGTGGAGGAGCTTGCCGTCCATGCCGAACCTGCCGGCGCGCCACGAAGCCATCCTCAGCGTTGCGGTCGGCACCGCGAGCGGAGCGACGCCCGCGCGCCACTCACGCGCTGCCGTCTCCACGAGCCCGCGGGTCAGGAGGGCTATCAGCACGGCATCGTCGGAGTACAGGCAGACGTCGCTGACCCGCACCTCCACCGTGGGATGGTGGTGGTTGAGGCGCGCATCGAAGTAGATCTGGGCGAGATCCACCGGCACGGCCGTATCGAGCAGTCCGGTGACGGCCGCGTGGTAGCGCTCGGCGCTGCCGAACACGTCGCACGGGCCGGTCATGGGCCAGCGGCTCCATGCCTGCGACCGGTAGCTGGCATAGCCCGTGTCGGTACCGTTCCAGAACGGCGAGTTGCTCGACAGCGCGAGCAGGACAGGCAGCCATGCACGGATGCGGTCCAGGACGGCCACGCCCTCGTCGTCGTCCTCCACGCCGACGTGGACGTCGCATCCGCACGTGAGTTGCTCGCTCGCCGTCACCGCGAACCTGTCCTGCATCTCCTCGTACCTCGTGCCGGGTGTCGCCAGCGGGCACGCGGGCTGCGGTGACGTCGCGAGGGCCGCCGCTCGTGCTCCCACGCGACGTGCAGCCTCATCGGCAAGGGCACGGCACCGGGCGATATCCATGGCGAGGTCGTTCACGTCGCGGTGCGGGCGGGTCCCTGTCTCGATCTGCTCCTGCTTGATCTCGCAGGTCAACCGATCGTCGTGGCACTGGCCGAAGGCCTCCTGGCCCAGCGGCATGGGGAACCCTGTGCTCGGATCGACCAGGAGGAACTCCTCCTCCACGCCGAAGGTCCTCACGGGGTCACCCCCGAACCGGGGGCGGGTGGTGTCGTAGCCCGCAGCGTTGCGGGACGGACAGTAGCTTCCATGGTGGATCTCCTGAGCAGAAGGATCGACAGGCCGCTGCTCAACCAAACGTCGTCCACCAAAGGTAAGTCTGCTGATGATCCCACGGCAAATCCGCCGGTCCGCTCTTCGCCCTTGCATTTCGGGCGAGGAGCTGTCGATCACCTAGGCTTGAACGAGACGACGGCGTCCCCATCCGCCGCCACGGCGCTCCCTTGCACGGTGCGAACGCGGCGGCGGCACCTGCCCCCCCTCGACGATCCGCCGCAAGGACCCCATGACCGCCTCCGCTCCCCCGTCAGCGCCTCCGCTCCGCCTCACCGGACCTCGCCTCACGCTGGCCATCGGCGCCCTCGCGGTCGGTGGCTTCGCCATCGGGACCACGGAATTCACCATCATGGGGCTCCTCGAAGAGATGCGAGCCGACCTCGGCGTGGACTACGAGCAGGGCGGGCACGTCATCGCCGCCTATGCCCTCGGCGTCGTCGTCGGAGCCCCGGTCCTCGCGACGATCGGAGCCAGGAAGCCCCAGCGCACGGTGGCCCTCGCGCTGATGCTGGTCATCACGCTCGCCAACCTCTCATCCTTCTTCGTGTCGGGTTTCGGGTGGATGCTGGCCTCGCGGTTCCTGTCCGGGCTGCCGCACGGCGCCTACTTCGGGGTCGCCGCCGTTCTCGCCGCGTCCCTGGCAGATCCGGCGAAGCGGGGCCGCGCCATCTCGATGGTGATGCTCGGACTCAGCATCGCCAACGTGGTCGGCGTTCCCTTCGCCACGTGGCTGGGCCAGCAGTTCGGTTGGCGATCCATGTTCCTGCTCGTGGGGCTCATCGGGGCGGGAACGCTGGTGCTGATCAGGGCCTTCGTCCCGTCGGTCCCCGTGCGGGCCGACGCGAGCATCCGCGGCGAGCTCGGAGCGCTGCGCCGTCCGCAGCTGTGGATGACGCTGCTGATCGGGATCGTGGGATTCGGCGGATTCTTCGCCGTCTACTCGTACATCTCACCCGTCATGACCGAGGTCGCGGGCCTGGAAGCATCGCTGCTGCCCCTCGTCGTCGCGCTGTACGGGGTCGGCATGGTGGTGGGCAACATCCTGGGCGGCCGGCTGGCCGACAAGTCCATCATGGGCAGCATCTACGGCGTCATGGCGACGATCACCGCCGTGCTGCTGCTGTTCCCCCTCGCAGCGACGGTTCCATGGACCGCATGCCTCTTCGTGTTCCTGGTCGGCGCGAGCGGGTCGACCCTCATTCCACCCCTGCAGGCACGGCTCCTGGACGTCTCACCCGGCGCACCATCACTCGCCTCCTCGATGAACCACTCGGCCCTGAACATCGCCAATGCGCTCGGCGCGGCGGTAGGAGGCGCCGTGATCACCGCGGGTTGGGGCTTCACGGCACCCGCCCTCGTAGGCGCCGGGCTCGCCGTACTCGGGCTCGGTGTCGCCGTCGCCAGCGGGCGGATGGACCGCCGCGCCACGGCCGGCCGGAGTCCCGCACCGACCGACGCGGAGTCAGCTGCGGCGCTGCGCGCGGGCTGACGCGTAGAGGCACACCGTCGCGGCAGTGCCCACGTTGAGTGATTCGGCACTCCCATAGATGGGGACGGCGACGCGGGCGTCGGCGGCGGACGTCACGTCCTCGGGAAGTCCCTGGGCCTCGTTGCCGAACAGCCAGGCGCCGGCGTCCTCCAGCCGGATGCCGTCGGTCGCCTCGGCATCGGCGGCAGGGCGCGCGGCGGACTCCTCCCGGCGATCCCCGGAGTGCGCGTCCCCGCCTTCCTGCCGGTTCCCTCCGGTGGGCGGAACTGCGCCGAACCTGCGTGCGGCGCTGGCGTCCTGGAGATCGTCGAGGCTCGTGGTGCCGTAGCCGTCGGCCGCGAGGACCGTCATGCCCGCGTCCCGCAGACGGCCCGGCAGCCCGTCGAGCTCGACTCCGATCACGAGCGGAAGGTGGAACAGCGAACCCACCGTCGAGCGCACGGTCTTCGGGTTGTAGGGATCGACGCTGGCGCCGGTCAGGATGACGGCATCCGCGCCGGCGGAATCCGCGGCCCGGATGATGGTTCCCGCATTCCCCGGGTCCCGTACCTCGACCAGGACGGCGACGAGTCGGGGCCGCGCAGCGAGCAGATCCTCCAGGGACGAATCGACGAAGGTACAGACGGCCACGAAGCCCTGCGGAGTGACCGTCGAGGACATGGCCGCGAGCACCTCGGGGGTCACCTCCCGGACGCCCGGCGCCCCGTGCCGACCGAGGAGGTCGGCGACGTCGGGGTGCCGTTCGAGCGCTTCCGAGGTCGCGTAGACATCGACGACGACGCCGTCCCTGCCGGCGCCGCGTCGCTCGAGATGGAGGCGCAGCGCCTCACGCACGGCCTGTGGGCCCTCCGCGAGGAACTCACGGCGCCTTAACCGCGACGGACGCCCGGCCAGGCGGGCCACCTCCTTCACCCGGTCTGCCTGGGTGTTGGTCATCAGTGGTGCCTGGGGGCGTCCGTTCACAGTCATCGCGTACCGGTGCGCGGACCAGCAGGTCCGCTGCAGCCGACGGGCCTAGGCCGAAGCCTTGAGCGGAGCCGACGTGTCGGCCGGCAGGGCGTTCTTCGCGATCTGGACGAGCGCTGCGAAGGCGGCGCCGTCGGTCACGGCAAGGTCGGCGAGCATACGGCGGTCGACCTGGATCTCGGCGGCCTTGAGGCCCTGGATCAGGCGGTTGTACGTCAGGCCGTTGGCGCGGGACGCAGCATTGATGCGCTGGATCCACAGGCGACGGAAGTCACCCTTGCGCTTGCGGCGGTCGCCGTAGCTGTAGACGAACGAGTGGAGCAGCTGCTCCTTCGCCTTGCGGTACAGGCGCGAACGCTGGCCGCGGTAACCCTTGGCGCGCTCGAGGATGACCCGGCGCTTCTTGTGGGCATTGACTGCCCGCTTCACACGTGCCACGTGCGTACTCCTTTTGTTCTTCTTCGGTCACGGCCGCAGCCGCAGCGCTGCACGATACGTGCGCGCTTTCCCGAGGGGTGGATTGGTGGTTAGATGCCCAGCATCTTCTTGATGGCCTTGGTGTCGGCCTTCGAGACGATCTGGTCGCTTGCGAGGCGGCGCGTCACGGTCGAGGACTTGTGCTCGAGGTAGTGGCGGCGGTTGGCCTGCTGGCGCTTGAGCTTGCCGCTACCGGTCAGCTTGAAGCGCTTCTTGGCTCCGCTGTGGGTCTTCATCTTCGGCATGGGAACCGATCTCCTTTTGATAGCCGGGGCGGTTGCACCCGGAGGTCGGCACCCGAAGGTGCCTGCTGGTGTTCGAACGTGCCCGGGAAGGACAGGGCCGGAGCCCTAGTCCGTGCTTCCGGGCTGGGGACGGCTGGTCGGGCTCTTGGGCGCCGTCCTGCCGGCAGGCTTGGGGGTCGCCGACGGCTTCGGCGCTCCGGGCTTCGGCATGGCCGAGGGCTTGGCCGCGACGGCCGGCTTCGGGGCCGGTGCAGCTGCTGCCGGACGGGGAGCCGGTGCCACTGCGGGCCTCGGCGCCTGTGCGGCTGCCGGTCGTGGCGCCTGCGGTGCCGTCGCAGGCCTCGGTGCCGAAGCAGCCGGAGCCTGGCGCGAAGCCGCAGGGCGCTCGGAGGCGGGTCGCGACGACGTCGACCGCGGGGCCGAGGACGTGCGTGCCGGCGCGGCCTTCGGCTCAGCCTGGACGGCCGGGGCCTGGACCGGGGCAGGAGCCGCTGCGGCCTCCGCAGCGGGCGCCTCCGTTGCCGGTGCCGCCTCGACGGGAGCCTCGGTGGCCGGTACCGCCTCGACGGGAGCCTCGGGTTCGCTCGTGATCGAGTAGCCCTCGGGCAGCAGGTCCGCGAGGGACTGCGTCAGCGGCGCGGTGCCGGCACGGGAGGTGTCGACACGCTTGACCTCGCCGCCGGCCTTCACGGCTTCATTGGCAGCCTTCGCCTCGGCCCGCTGGGTCTCCCGGCGCGCCTCCGCCTTGGCTTCGGCCTTGTTCTTCGTCGGACCGATGACCATGACCATGTTGCGGCCGTCGATCCGCGGCGAGGACTCGACGATGCCTACCTCGGCGACGTCCTCCGCGAACTTCTGGAGCAGGCGGATGCCCATCTCGGGACGCTGCTGCTCGCGGCCGCGGAACTGGATCATGGCCTTGACCTTGTCGCCGGCTCCGAGGAAGCGCATCGCGTGTCCGCGCTTCGTCTCGTAGTCGTGCGTGTCGATCTTGAGGCGGAACCGGATCTCCTTGAGGACCGTGTTGGTCTGGTTCTTCCTCGCCTCGCGCGCCTTGACGGCCGCTTCGTACTTGTACTTACCAAAATCCATGAGCTTGGCCACCGGAGGCTTGGCCTGCGGTGCTACCTCGACAAGATCCAGGTCGGACTCGGCTGCAAGTCGGAGCGCGTCCTCGATACGGACGATTCCTACCTGTTCGCCGGCAGGTCCGACCAACCGCACCTCGGGAACGCGGATACGATCGTTGATTCTTGGCTCGCTAATGTGTGACTCCTGTGGATTCTCAAACCGGAACCGCGTGCGAACGAAAGAAGGCCTCCCATTGCATGCGCAATCGAAGGCCTCGTCAACCGGTCCTGGATGGTCGGCGGAAGCGCGAGCTTCCTGCGCGTTCATCAGCAGGACCGACCAGGTGACCCGGCTACCTGCAATGCGACCGTGGGTCGCACCAGGCAAACGCGGGTGGGAGAGGACTCCGCTTGCAGACCGATCTCTTCCCGCACCACCCCCGGGAGGGGCACAGCGAGTAACTTCGACCGGTTGGTCTATGCCAAGCTTACCAGTATGAACACCCCACACGACAATCCGCAGGACGCCCCCGACGAGGGAGCGGCGACAGCCTCCCGACGCAGCTTCGCCGAGGAGCAGGAACACGGCGCCGGCCCCTCCGACACGGCGGAGCAGGACGTCCGCCAGCAGATGCGCGACATCTCCGAGGTGGCCGCCGTGGAGGTCATCGTGACCTCGGCGGTGCACCTCATGAGTGCCGCCGCCGTCAAGTGCGGCCTCGGCCACGAGGAGAACGCCGAGCAGCTCAAGGACCTCGACGAGGCACGCAAGCTGATCACGGCCCTGGCCGGCTTCGTCACGGCGGCAGCACCGGAGATCGGCTCCCAGCATGCCGGGCCCCTGCGTGACGGGCTCCGCTCCCTGCAGCTCGCGTTCCGCGAAGCCTCGATCATCCCTGATCCCCCGGGGAAGGGCCCCGGCGAGAAGTACACGGGCCCGGTCAACTGATCCGACGACACCCGTCCTCCGGTCGAAGGGTCATGGACGAGCCGCACCGGCCGGTGCGGCTCGTTCGCGTTCCAGGTGTTCGCCGGTCGGCCCCTGCCGTCCCCTGATCGCCGCCGCGCAGCTCGCTGCCGCAGGTCGGCGCGGCCGGCTCGCTGCCGGCAGGTCAGTGCGGCCGGCTCGCCGCCCGAGCTGATTCCGCCGTCGCGGGGCGGCTGCCGAGGTTCCGGGCGGCGAACCCCGCGGCCCCGATGACCGATGAGACGACGGCCACCGCGGTGAAGCCGCCCCAGGGACCGGTGGCGTCGATGAGGACGCCGGCAACGGGTGCCCCCAGCGCGACCCCCGAGGTCAACGCGGATCCGTACCAGCCCATCGCCTCGCCCCTGCGATCCTCGGCCACCAGATCGGCGACCTTCTCGGAAGCCGCGGAGAGCACGGGGGCGCACAGCAGGCCCGCGGGAATCGACAGGACTGCCAGTGAGAGAGTGCTGTCGGCGAAAGCCATCGGCAACGTCAGGAGCGCCATGCCGAGCAGGAGGAGCGACGGCGGGACGGGCCGGTGGAGCGCGCCGTAGAGGAGGCCGCCCACCACGGACGCCGCACACCACGCCACGAAGACGAGGCCGAGCTGCCCCTCGTTGCCGGCGTGCTCGAGCGCAGCCACGATGCCGACCTCCGAGCCCGACAGCACCAGCCCCGCTCCCGCCGCGATGATCATCACGATCACCAGCGGAACCGTCAGCCATGGGAAGGCGCGCCGCACTCCCCGTCGGAGCAGCGAGGTGCGCCGCCGCCCCTCCTGCCCTGCATCATGGATCCCGATGAGGTCCGCTGCGGCCTCGCCGATCCCGGCGGGCGCGGCGGCCGCGACCGTCCCGGCGTCGGGCAGTTGCTCCGAGCGCGTCGGAGGGTTGAACCACATCAGGAAGAGACCGGCGGAGGCCGTGGCGAGCCCCACGAGCGTCAGGCCGAGCACCGTGGAGACCTGCGTCGCCAGGACGACGCCGACAGCCGGCCCGGCCATGAAGACGACCTCGGTGGAGATCGCGTCGAGCGTGAAGGCCGTGCGCCGCCGGTCGCCCTCCACGAGGACGCCGAGCGCCTGGCGGATGACGGAGAACGCCGGAAGCGTGAAGAGCCCGCCGATCAGCGCGGCGACCAGCAGCCACTGGTACGGAAGGTGCGGCGCCACGGACCAGATGGCCGCCTCCGCGACGATGGACGGGACGAGCGCGCGGCGCAGTCCTGCGGTGTCGATCCGCCGCCCCCGCCAGGGCGCACCGACCGCGATCCCGATGGTCACGACCGCGGCGACGGCGCCGGCCTCGGCGTAGCCGCGGTCCAGCGTCTGTACCACGTGCAGGGTCAACAGGACCCCTGCCGCGGAGTGCGGGAAGCGGGCGATCATCCCGACGAGCAGGAGCATCCGGACGGACCGGATGCGCAGCAGGTCCCGGTATACGGCGAAGTTCACGGACTGTCCTTCTCCGCCGGCGGCTCCGTCAGCGGGTGAGTTTGATGTCGAGCGAGTCGACGCGTTCCACGAATTCGGTGAGGTCGAGGAGCCTGGCACGGAAGGCGGACACGATGTCCCGCACGTCCTGCGGAGGAAGCCCCCCGCGGAGCTGGAGATCCATGCGCAGCTCGGGGCCCGGTCCCCCACCGAAGGCAATGCTACCGTCGGCGGCCCGCGTGAGGACTCCCGCGCCGGGCCTCAACTGCACCGACAGGATGCCCTCCTGCCCACGTGCGACCGCATCGATGAGCGCGGCCAGTTCCTGGTCCTCGTAGGACGGCGTCCAGCTCGCCTGTTGGGCGAGGGCCCAGACGGCCGGACGCCGGAGGACGAAGGTCACCTCCGCACCCGGGTCGAGAACCAGGAGCTCTGCCTGCTCCGCCGCTGCGGCGAGGGCGGCCCGTGCCGCGTAGGCGGCCACGGGCCGGGCGTCAGGGTGCCAGCGTGCCAGCGCCTGCGTCGAGGAGAACACCGGCAGCGCTTTCCGTCCGTCCGGTGCCGTGAGCGTGACGAGCGCCATGTCGGCTTCCTTGTCGGCCTGCAGACCGGACGCCGCGTCCCCTCCCTGGCTGAGCTGCGCGACGATGGGGATGAACACCCGTGCCGTCGTCAGCGCCGCGAAGACGGCCTGTTCGTGCGGGCCCGGCTGGCCGGATGCTCCGAGGAGCCCCGCCACCGCGGCGGCGAGCCGTGCGTCGGCCGAGCCGTCGTCGTCGTCGAACGCGTGCAGCGGGTTGGCCGGACCGGACAGGTCCCGGCCCGCCCACGGCCGACCGGCGGAGTCGGTGGTGTTGCCCGCCAGTGCCGCTGCGATGTGCGCGGGCAGCTGCCTGGCGGTCACGCGTCCGCGGCGGGCAGCCCTGCCACGTCCAGCGCCTGGGGCAGGGTGAAGGCTCCGGCATAGAGGGCCTTGCCGACGATCGCGCCCTCGAGACCGCTCGGCACGAGGTCGCGGAGTGCCGCGATGTCGTCGAGGCTGGAGATGCCGCCCGAGGCGACGACGGGACGCGAGGTCCTGGCCAGGACCTCCTGGAGGAGCGCGAGGTTCGGTCCCTTGAGCGTGCCGTCCTTCGTCACGTCCGTGACGACGTAGCGTGCGCAGCCGGCGTCCTCGAGGCGCTGCAGCACCTCCCACAGGTCGCCGCCGTCCTCCGTCCACCCCCGCGCCGCGAGGGTGGTGCCGCGGACGTCGAGCCCGACGGCGATGGCATCGCCGTACCGGGCGATGGCCAGCTCGGTCCACTCCGGGTTCTCCAGCGCGGCCGTGCCGAGGTTCACCCTGGTTGCCCCGAGTTCGAGGGCCGCGTCCAGCGATGCGTCGTCGCGGATGCCCCCGGAGAGTTCGACCTTGATGTCGAGGTGCTTGACCACGCGTTCGAGCAGGTCCCGGTTGGAGCCCCGGCCGAATGCCGCATCGAGATCCACCAGGTGCACCCACTCCGCGCCGTCCTCCTGCCAGGCGAGGGCCGCGTCGAGCGGATCGCCGTAGCTGGTCTCACTGCCCGCTTCCCCCTGGACGAGCCGGACGGCCTGTCCGTCGGCGACATCGACGGCGGGAAGGAGCTGGAGGGTGGGTGATTCGGAGAAGGGACTCATGGTCTGCTTTCTTGCGGGCGGCGGGGGCCGGGATGGCCGGGCGGTCGGGAGAGGGTGGTCCGGCTATCCGCCGGAGAACGTGAACAGGTACGCGGCGAAGAGGGACAGACCGGCCAGCACGAGGAAGGCGATCCACACCCAGCGGGGGAACTTCTGGCTGCGGAGCGAGAACGCTCCGCCGACCAGGAGGCCGGCGACGCCCATGAGGACGACACTCAGCATCGGCTCACCGGAGGCCCTCGATCCAGTTCCGCAGGAGCTGCGCTCCCGCGTCCCCGGACTTCTCGGGGTGGAACTGCGTGGCACTGAGGGGCCCGTTCTCGACCGCGGCGATGAAGGGACCACCGTGATCGGACCAGGTGACCTGCGGAGGCTTCATCGCCGGTTGGGTGACGTCGAAGGACCAGTCCTGGACGCCGTACGAGTGCACGAAGTAGAAGCGCTCGTCGCGGATCCCGTCGAAGAGGACCGTGTCCTCCGGCGCCTGGACGGTGTTCCAGCCCATGTGCGGCACGACATCGGCCTTCAGCCGTTCGACCGTCCCCGGCCACTCGGCCATACCCGGTGTGCGCACTCCATGCTCCACGCCCTCGTCGAACAGGACCTGCAGTCCCACGCAGATGCCGAGCACGGGACGTCCGCCGGCCACCCGGCGTCCGATCATGCGGAGGGCATCGACATCCTTGAGACCCTTCATCACCGCGGCGAAGGCGCCCACCCCGGGCACGAGCAGCCCGTCGGCGTTCAGGACGTCATCGGGTTTGGCGCTCAGCACCACCTCGGCGCCGACGTGTTCGAGCGCTCGCACCACGGAGCGGACGTTGCCCGATCCGTAGTCCAGGACCGTGACGGTGCGCGGTGTCATAGTGCCCCCTTGGTGGACGGGATGCCGTCGACCCGCGGATCCGGCTCGACGGCGGCGCGCAGGGCCCGGGCAAGGGCCTTGAACTGGGCTTCGACGATGTGGTGCGGGTCCCGGCCCGCGACGACGGTGACATGCAGGCAGATCTGGGCGTGCAGCGCCAGGGCCTCGAGCACGTGCCGGGTCAGGGATCCCGTGAAGTGGCCGCCGATGAGGTGGTATTCCTGCCCTGCGGGCTCGCCGCCGTGCACGAGGAACGGGCGGCCGGAGATGTCGACGACGGCGTTCGCGAGTGCCTCGTCCAGGGGAACCGTCGCCTCGCCGAAACGGCGGATGCCTGCCTTCGTTCCGAGCGCGAGGCGGAGCGCCTCGCCGATGGCGATGGCCGTGTCCTCGACGGTGTGGTGCACGTCGATGTGCGTGTCACCCGAGGACCGGATGGTCAGGTCGATCAGTGAGTGCTTCGACAGGGCCGTGAGCATGTGGTCGTAGAACGGCACCGTGGTGTCGATCGAGGACACACCGGTTCCGTCGAGGTCGAGTTCCACGAGGACGCTGGACTCGCTCGTGACGCGCTCGATGCGGGCCGTACGGCCGCGGGCGGCATCAACTGTCATTGCATTCCTTCTGTGCGCTACCGGTCATCCGGGCGCGGTTCGGCGTGGCGTCGGGCGGGCTGGAGGTGGTGCACGGCGCGGTGTGTCAGGCGTCGTGCCCTCCAAGTCTAGGAGACGTTGCCCTGGGGCGGACCGCCCCTGGGGGCTAGAGCAACTTCCCCAACGCGGAGAGGAACGCCGTCGTCTCCTCCTCTGTTCCCGCGGTCACCCGCAGGGAACCCGGGATGCCGACGTCGCGGATGAGCACTCCCGCGTCCAGCAGGCCCTGCCACACGCGGCGCGGATCGTCGAGTCCCGAGAAGAACACGAAGTTGGCGTCCGACGGCGCCGGTGAGAGGCCGAGGAGCTCGAGTTCCCGCACGATGCGGTCCCGCTGCACCTTGATGGCCTCGACGTTCGAGAGCAGGGTGTCCGCGTGGGTCAGCGCTGCGTTGGCCGCCGCCTGGGTGATGGCGGAGAGGTGATACGGCAGGCGGACCAGTCGGAGGGCATCCGTGACCTCCGGCGCGGCCGCGAGGTAGCCGATCCTCGCCCCGGCCAGGGCGAAGGCCTTGCTCATGGTGCGGGACACCAGCAGGCGGGGTCGGCCGGCAAGCAACGTCAGGGCGCTCGGCGTGTCCTTCTGCGCGAACTCTCCGTAGGCCTCGTCGACGATGATGATGGCGCGGGCGGCCTCGCCGGCTTCGTAGGCGGCTTCGATGACGTCGAGGCCGAGCGCCGTGCCGGTCGGGTTGTTGGGCGAGCACAGGAACACCACGTTCGCCGCGGACTCGCGGACGGCACGGGCGGTCGCCTCGGGTGTCATGGCATAGGCTGCTCCCCGGTCCGCCGTGACGTAGCGTGTTCCGGTCCCGCTGGCCAGCAGCGGGTACATGGAGTAGGTGGGCGGAAAGCCGATCGCCGTGCGCCCCGGCCCGCCGAAGGCCTGCAGGACCTGCTGCAGCACTTCGTTCGAGCCGTTCGCGGCCCACAGCTGATCCGGCGTCAGTCCGTGCCCGAGGTAGTCGGCAAGGTTCTTCCGCAACTCGGTGAACTCGCGGTCCGGATAGCGGTTCAGGCCCTGGGTGGCCTCGGCGACAGCCTCGACGATGGCTGCGTGCACGTCGGCGGGGACGCCGTGCGTGTTCTCGTTGACGTTCAGCAGGATGGGCACATCCAGTTGCGGGGCACCATACGGGTGGAGTCCCACGAGGTCATCACGCAGGGGAAGGTTCGCAAGGGCGTCGACGGAGGATGGCACTCCTCCAGTTTAAGGGATGCGGACTTCAGCGGCGAATACCAGCGAATACGGGCGCCGTCCCCCGGGCGGATCGCGAACCGACCGGCAGATTGCTCCCGTGGTCGACGAGGTGGACGCCTATCCCTCGGCGGGTACCGAGATACGCTGCCCCGCCTGGACGATGGAGGTGCCCAGGTTGTTGAGTTCGACCATCTCCGCGACGACGTCGCGCGGGTCCCGCTCCGGGGCGTACCGGACCGCGAGGTCCCACAGCGACTCTCCCGCGGCGATGCTCACCTCGAGCGTCTGCGAGGTCGTCGGCGCGGACTCGCCCGCCTGCGCCTGGGAGGTCAGGAATGCGCCGAGGAGGATCAGCGCGGCCACACCCAGGGCGATCGGGAGACCGACCAGCAGCAGCCTGCCCCGCCGGGTGAGGGTCAGGGGGCGCTGGGTGCTCCGCTGCCCGTCCCCCGACGGTGCGGTGGCCTGCGGGAGGGCGGGGACGCTCCGAAGGGTCGCCCCGGACCGAGCGGGCGTGAGCGCCCACAGCGCCGTGCTGCCGTGCAGTGCTTCAGCCATTGCGTATCCTCTTTCCCTTCGAATGTCCGATGCAGGCCTGGAGCCTTTTTCGAACATACGTTCTAATTCGTGTCTGCCTATTTCTAGCACCTACGAACGACCGTTGTCGAGACTCGCTCGAACATATGTTTGATAACTGCCCCGGACTGTCCTAGCGTGAGCAGGAGAGTGCATCACCGGTGGAAGCCGCTCCCCAGCGGCAGGCGAACCGTCGATGTGCTCCAGACAACCACCCGCCACTGACATATCGGCTTCCGGTCCACCGGGAGCCGATCGGCGGACACGACGGGATCGACGTCCCAGGCGAAAGGCACACCAGTGGCGGAACCAACCCCGGCAGTCCGGCAGGAATCGAACACCGCCGCCGGTCCGGCCGATGCCGTGCCCATCTCCGCGGGCCGCGGACGTCCGCGCGGACGCTCCGTGTCCAAGGGCCTGACCGCCCGCCAGCTGACGATCCTCGAGACGATCCAGCGCTCGATCGCCGACAAGGGGTATCCGCCCTCCATGCGGGAGATCGGTGACACCGTGGGGCTTGCGAGCCTGTCGAGCGTGACCCACCAGTTGTCACAGCTCGAGCGGCTCGGCTACCTGCGGCGCGATCCGAAGCGCCCCCGGGCCATGGAGGTACTGCTGCCACTGACGCTTGCCTCCGAGCAGTCGGCGGATGCGGCCGGCTCGTCGTCGGACCGGAAGCCCGGGGAACACCAGATCGCCGTCGACACCGCCCTGGTGCCGCTCGTGGGACGGATCGCCGCGGGCGGGCCCATCCTCGCCGACCAGGTCGTCGAGGACGTCATGCCCCTGCCACGGCAGCTCGTGGGCCATGGCGAGCTGTTCATGCTGAGGGTCTCCGGGGATTCCATGGTGGATGCCGCGATCTGCGACGGTGACTGGGTCGTCGTCCGCAAGCAGCAGAGTGCACAGAACGGTGACATCGTGGCGGCGCTGCTCGATGACGAGGCGACCGTCAAGACCTTCCGGCAGCGGGACGGCCACACATGGCTCCTGCCGCAGAACACGCGCTACGAGCCGATCCTCGGCGACCACGCCAGCATCATGGGCAAGGTCGTCTCGGTGATGCGCGCCCTGTAGCGCGTCCCTTACGGGTTCGACGGCCGGACGGCCGACCGGGGCGACGGCGGTGCGCCGAGCGCAGCCGACCGTCGATCGCGACGCGCCCGGCGGAGTGCATGCCCGCCCGGCGGGCGCATCAGCGTCCCGAAAGCCGCTCCAGGATGCCGGTGACCGTCTCGCGGTCCGTCGTCGCCCAGAACGGCGGGAGCGCCGCCCGGAGGAACCCGCCGTACCGGGCGTTGGCGAGGCGGCTGTCCAGGACGGCCACCACCCCCCTGTCCCCTGCAGCGCGGATGAGGCGACCGGCGCCCTGCGCCAGCCGCACCGCGGCGTGCGTCGCCGAGACGCTCATGAAGCCGTTGCCGCCGTTCCGGGCCACGGCCCTGGTCCGCGCCGTCATCAGCGGATCGTCCGGCCGCGGGAACGGGATGCGGTCGATGACCACGAGTCGGCAGGACGAGCCCGGCACGTCCACCCCCTGCCACAGCGACATGGTGCCGAAAAGGCACGTGTCCGGCTCGTCCGCGAACCGGGTCACGAGCGCACTGAGGGACGAGTCCCCCTGGCACAGGATCTCGAAGTCGACCTTCGGGCGCAGCGCCTCCGCCGCCTCCTCGGCGGCCCGCTTGGACGAGAACAGGCCGAGCGCTCCCCCGCGGGAGGCCGTGAGCAGCGTCAGGAGCTCCGCCAGCTGCGCGTCGGAGGTGCCGCGCTCGGGCTTCGGAAGGTCCTTCGCCACGTACAGGACCCCCTGCCGGGGGTAGTCGAAGGGACTCCCCACGTCGACGCCGGTCCACGCGGGCGCGCCGGGACCGCTGAGGCCCAGCGATCCCGCGACCGGTCCGAACTCGGAGCCGATCGCGAGCGTCGCCGAGGTCAGGATCACCGTGTGGTCCTCGAACAGTCCTTCCCGCAGGCGCCCGGCGACGGAGAGCGGAGCCACGTTCAGCGTCGCGGGTGAGCTCTCGTCCGGCTGCTCGTACCCCGAGCCGGGCGTGAAGGTACTGGGGCGGGATGCCCAGACCACCTCGTTCAGGTCCGAGGCCGCCAGGATCCGCTCCGCGAGCTCGAAGACCAGGGTCACGCGGGACCGGGCGACCTGCCGGCCGCCGTCCACGTCGGCCTCCGACTTGCCCTCCGTCTTCGTGTCGGAGAGCGCAGCGCGCGCCGCGTCGCGGACCTGGGAGAGCGACTGCTCGACGTCGTCCGGCAGGCCGCCCGGCAGCAGTCCGGAGGACAGGAGTTCTGATGCCGACTCGAAGGCCGCCGCGGCGGTATCGAGGGCCGCGGTGCCGATCGACGCGTGACGCCGCAGCGCCGTGGCCGCGGCGCTCACCATCGAGGCCGACAGCTGGCCCGACACGGCCCCCGTGACGCGGTCGTGGAGTTCGTGCGCCTCGTCGATGACCACCACGTCGTACTCGGGCAGCACGGCGAGGCCCTCGAAGGCACTGATCGCGAGCATCGCGTGGTTGGTGATGATGATGTCCGCGTCCGCGGCGGCGGCGCGAGCCCTCTCGCTGAAGCACTCCTGGGCCACGGGGCAGCGGGCAGCACCGAGGCATTCCATGCTGGACACGGACACCTGGCGCCACGCGCGGTCGCTCACGCCCGGGACGAGGTCGTCCCGGTCGCCCGTCGTCGTCTCCTCCGCCCACTCCCGGAGCCTCACAACCTCCCGGCCGAGCGCCGATGCGGGCGCACCGCCCGACGCCGGAGCAGGATGCGGCGCGGCGTCCTCGCCGAGGCTGAAGAGGGTGTCGGGGGCGTCCTCCTCGGGGAAGCCGCCTCCGGTCTTGTGGAGGCAGACGTAGTTCGAGCGGCCCTTGAGGAGCGCGACGTCGACAGGCCGTGCCAGCGCCGGCCGGACGGCATCGAGGAGGCGCGGCAGGTCCCGGCCGACGATCTGCGCCTGCAGGGCGAGCGTCGCGGTCGAGACGACCGACGGGCGGTCACTGTCCATGGCATGGGCGATCAGTGGGACCAGGTACGCGAGGGACTTGCCCGTTCCCGTACCGGCCTGGACGAGGAGGTGGTCGCCCGTGCGGATGGCCTCGCTGACCTGGCGCACCATCTCGTGCTGGCCGGCGCGCATCTCCCCGCCCATCGCCCCCACGGCGGTGTCGAGCAGGTCGAGGGCCTGCCGGGCCTCTGCGGAGGAGCGCGCCGCGCCCGGCGCCGCGACGGCGGCGCCGGACCGCGGGCTGTCAGTCATTGCGGACGTAGGGCTCCAGCTCGGCTGCCAGGCCCTCCCGGACCATCACTTCGAGGCGCGTCCCGTCGTCGACGTGCTCCATGCCGAGGATCTCCACGTCCTCTTCATGGAGGCGGCTGAGGACCTCGCCCCGCTCGTAGGGCACCAGGATGTCCAGCTTCACGCCGGGGCGTGGGATGTTCGTGCTGATCAGCTGACGGAGTTCGGTCAGCCCAGCTCCGGTGCGGGCGGAGACGACGACCGACCTGGGTTCGCGCTGCCTCAGGCGCTCGATGACGAACGGATCGGCGGCGTCGGCCTTGTTCAGCACGATGATCTCGGGCACCTTGCGGGCGTCCACCTCGGTCAGCACGGTGCGTACCGCCGCGATCTGTCCCTCCGGATCCGGATGGGACGCGTCGACGACGTGCAGGATCAGGTCGGAGTCGGCCACCTCTTCCAGCGTCGACCGGAACGCCTCGACCAGCTGCGTGGGCAGGGAACGGACGAATCCGACCGTGTCCGCCAGCGTGTAGCCGATCCCGTCCGGTGTCTCGGCCTTGCGGACCGTCGGATCGAGGGTGGCGAACAGGGCGTTCTCGACGAGCACGCCGGCGTCCGTGAGCCGGTTCAGCAGGGACGACTTGCCGGCGTTCGTGTAGCCGGCGATGGCGACCGAGGGCACCTGGTTGCGCCGTCGGTTGGACCGCTTGGTCTCGCGAGCGGGCTTCATGCCGGCGATCTCGCGGCGCAGTTTGGCCATCCGGGTACGGATCTTGCGTCGGTCGAGTTCGATCTTCGTCTCACCGGGCCCGCGGGAACCCATACCGGCGCCGGCGCTTCCGACCTGGCCACCGGCCTGGCGGGACATGGACTCGCCCCAGCCCCTCAGGCGCGGGAGCAGGTACTCGAGCTGTGCGAGTTCGACCTGGGCCTTGCCCTCACGGCTCTTGGCATGCTGGGCGAAGATGTCGAGGATCAGGGCCGTACGGTCGATGACCTTGACCTTGACGATGTCCTCCAGGCCACGGCGCTGCGACGGCGACAGCTCGCTGTCGACGATCACCGTGTCCGCGCCGGTCGCCTGGACGATCTCCTTGAGCTCCTGGGCCTTGCCCGAGCCGAGGAACGTCGCGGGGTCGGGCTTGAGGCGGCGCTGGACGATACCGTCGAGCACCTCGGATCCGGCGGTCTCCGCGAGGGCCGCCAGCTCCTGGAGCGAGTTCTCGGCGTCCTGCGCCGTTCCTTCGCTCCACAGTCCGGCGAGGACGACCCGCTCCAGCCTCAGCTGCCGGTATTCGACCTCGGTGACGTCCTCGAGCTCGGTGGACAGCCCAGCGACACGGCGGAGGGCCCGACGCTCGGACAGGTCCTGCTGGTCGCCGTCCGACTCGGATGGTTGCTCATCCTGCGACAGGGCCAGGGCGCGTGATCGCCAGGTCCTGTCGATCGGCGCGGCGGTCGCCTCCGGCTTCGTCGTCCCGTTCTTCGCCTTCGCCACGGCAGCTTCGTCGCTGGCGAGGATCCGGTCGATGACGGCTTGGATCTCCTCCGGGCCCATGTCGGCTCCGGTGGAATGTCCGTTGTTCGTGGTCATAGTCTCCCTCAATGGATGTCCGTCAATTCTACGGCCGACCACGGACGCGCAGCGGCGTATTCTCCCAGCGCGAAAACCGCCTTGCCCTGGGTGCTTCGACGGTGCCACTAGGCTTTCCTCCATGGATCCACAGCACTATTTCAGCGCCCAGCCGGCCGGACCGGACACCCGCCGGCCACTCTCCGTCGTCCTGGCCGGCGCATCCCGGGAGCTCGTGACGTCGTCCGGCCTGTTCAGTCCCGACGGCGTCGACAAGGGCACGGCGATCCTCCTCGACACCGTGCCCCGTCCCGAGGGGCAGCGCCTGCTGGACATCGGCTGTGGCTGGGGGCCGATCGCCCTCACGATGGCGCTGCTGTCCCCCGGTGCCGAGGTGTACGCCGTCGACGTGAACGAGCGGTGCATCGCACTGACCACGGAGAACGCGGCGCGGCTGGGGCTGGGCAACGTCACCGCCGGTCTCCCCGACGCCGTCGACGAGGAACTCGAGTTCGACACCATCTGGTCGAATCCGCCCATCCGCATCGGCAAGCAGGAACTGCACGCCCTGCTGCTCCGCTGGCTGCCACGCCTCGCCCCGGGAGGACGCGCGTGGCTCGTGGTCCAGAAGAACCTGGGGGCCGACTCGCTGCAGCGCTGGCTCGCGGAGGAACTGCCGGAGGGATTCGGCGTCCGGCGGGCGGAGACCTCCAAGTCGTTCCGCATCCTCGAGGTGCACCGGGCAGGCTGAGCCGGGGCCGTCCCGCGTCCGTCAGCCCGCGGGCAGCAGCATGCCGTCCGCCACGAGGACGGCCGGCCCGCTGAGCTGCACGTGCTCGCGGCCCTCGGGCCCATCGAAGAAAGTCACTCCGACGACGCCACCGGGAACGGTCACGAGCCACCGGGAGGGCGCGTCCCGGCCTGCCCAGAACCTCGTGGCCGCGGCCGCGGCGCACGCCCCGGTACCGCAGGACTGCGTCTCCCCGACTCCCCGTTCGTGGACGCGCATCGTGAGGCGCCCGACGCCGTCGTCCCCCACGAGCGGTTCGGACGGGACCACGAGTTCGACGTTGGTTCCCGCGGGTGGCAGCGGCTGCACGGCCGGTGCGCGGTGCAGTTCCGTCCGTTCGAGTTCGGCGTGCTCGGCAAGCGCGACGACGGTGTGCGGATTACCCATGCTCACGGACAGCGCGGGGCGGTCGACGTCGAGGCCGCCGATGGCGACGAGGGAATCCATCCCGCGCGCCACGGCAGCCTCCGGGAAGATGAACTCCCAGGGCCCCATGTCCACCGCGTAGCCGTCGCCGGACCGGGTCACGCGCTTGACACCGGCGCGCGTGCCGATGGCCAGCTCGCCGCCCTCGGGCAGCTCGGCGACGGACCGGGCGAGGAGGAAGTGCGCGAAGACCCGCACGCCGTTGCCGCACATCTCCGACACCGACCCGTCGCCGTTGCGGTAGTCCATGAACCATTCGGCGGCCGGCTCGGACTGCAGGAGGGCGCGGCCTTCGGGAAGCGTCGACGAGCGCACGGCGCGGATGTACCCGTCGGCCCCGATGCCGCGGTGGCGGTCGCACAGGGCGGAGACGAAGGCGGCGTCGATGGGGCCGGTGCCCTCGGGGTCGAGCGTCAGGACGAAGTCGTTGCCCGTGCCGTGGCCCTTCGTGAAGGTCAGGCCCGAGGGCTCGACGGCGGGCACGGCGGTGTCGGCAGGGAGGACGGTCACCGTCCTAGGATATGTCCCCGTGCCGCCGGACGAGCTCGACCGCCCGTTCCGTCAGCCCAGGCGCCCGCCAATCCGTCCACGCCACGCGCGGATCGCCCCGGAACCAGGTCAGCTGGCGCTTGGCGAAGCGCCGCGTCGCGGCGATGGTCTCCTCGACGGCCTCCGCCTCCGTCAGGGAACCATCGAGGACCTGGAGGAACTGCCCGTAGCCGAGCGCCCGGGACGCCGTGCGGCCATCCCTGATCCCGACGGCCGCAAGGCGCTCGACCTCCGCCCCCAGGCCGTCCCGGACCATCGCGTGCACGCGCTCGGCGAGCCTCTCGCGCAGGATCTCGCGGTCCACGGCGAGACCGATCTGCACGGTGGCCCGTTGGTACTCGCGGCGCGGCATGAAGGCGCTGAACGGGCGCCCGCTGATCTCGTACACCTCCCGCGCCCTGATGAGCCGGCGGTCGTCGTCGATCCTCTCGGCCGACGCGGGATCGACGGCGCGCAGACGCTCCCGGAAGGTCGCGCTGCCCTCGGCGGAGAGCTCGGACTCGAGGCGGGCCCGGACGGCCGGATCCGTGGGCGGGAACTCCAGCCGGTCGAGCGCCGCCCGCACGTACAGGCCGGAGCCGCCGACGACGATGGGCACGCGTCCCCGATCCCGGATCCCGTCGATGATCCTTCGGACCTCCGCCTGGTAGGCCGCGACGCTGGCTTCCTCGGTGACGTCGAGGATGTCGAGGAGATGGTGCTCGACGCCCTGCCGCTCCTCCACGGACAGCTTGGCCGTGCCGATGTCCATGCCCCGGTAGAACTGCAGGGCGTCGGCGTTGACGACCTCCCCACCCAGGCGGTGCGCCAGCGCGATGCCGAGCTCGGACTTGCCCGATCCTGTGGGCCCGACGACCGCGACGACGGGAAGGGTCAAAGGGCGCTTCCCCGCACGGGCAGTGCCGGCATGCCGAGGGATACGGCGCGGGGACCACCCTCCGTCGCAACCGGGACGCCGCACGAGTCCGCCTGGCTCCTGTCCCACGCGTCGCCGGCGCGCGAGCGGCGCAGCGCGTACTCGTGGAGCGCCGGATCGGAGAGCAGGTGGAACGACGCCGCCTCCGTGACGGGCAGCGTCACGAAGTCGCCCGGCCGCGGGACGTCGGCGCCGTCCGGGACGGTGAAGTGGACGAGGCGCTGGTCGCGCGCGCGGCCCGTCAGCCGGTGGGTCTCGCCGCCCTTCCGGCCCTGCTGGTCGGTCACGAGGACCTCGACGAGCCTGCCGACCTGGCGGGCGTTCTCCTCGCGCGCGATGCGGTCCTGGAGGGCGGTCAGCCGCTCGAAGCGCTCCTGCACGACGGCCTTGGGCAGCTGGTCGGGCAGGTCCGCAGCGGGCGTACCGGGACGGCGGGAGTACTGGAAGGTGAAGGCCGTGGCGAACCGGGACTCCGCGACGACGTCGAGCGTGGCCTGGAAGTCCTCCTCGGTCTCGCCCGGGAACCCGACGATGATGTCGGTCGAGATGGCGGCATGGGGCATGCGGTCCCGGACGCGCTCGAGGATACCCAGGAAGCGGGTGGAGCGGTACGAGCGGCGCATCGCCTTCAGCACGCGGTCCGAACCCGATTGGAGGGGCATGTGCAGCTGGGGCATCACGTTCGGCGTCTCGGCCATCGCCTCGATGACATCATCGGTGAAGGCTGCCGGGTGGGGGCTGGTGAAGCGCACCCGTTCGACGCCCTCGATGGACCCGCAGGCCCGCAGCAACTTGGCGAAGGCCCCCCGGTCCCCGAACTCCACACCGTACGAATTGACGTTCTGTCCGAGGAGCGTGACCTCTACGGCGCCGTCGGCCACGAGTGCCTCGATCTCGGCGAGGATCTCCCCCGGCCTGCGATCCCGCTCCTTGCCGCGGAGCGAGGGCACAATGCAGAAAGTGCAGGTGTTGTTGCAGCCGACGGAGATGGAGACCCAGCCGGCGTAGACGGACTCGCGCCTGGTCGGCAGTGTCGAGGGGAAGACGTCGAGGGATTCGAGGATCTCGAGCTGCGCGTCCTGGTTGTGGCGCGCCCGCTGCAGCAGGGCCGGCAGGGCGCCGATGTTGTGCGTCCCGAAGACGGCGTCCACCCAGGGCGCCTTCTTGAGGATGGTCTCCCTGTCCTTCTGCGCGAGGCAACCGCCGACCGCGATCTGCATGCCGGGGCGTGCTTCCTTGACCGCCTTGAGGATCCCGAGGTTTCCGTACAGCTTGTTGTCCGCATTCTCGCGGACGGCGCAGGTGTTGAAGACGACGACGTCCGCCTGGCCGCCCTCGACGCGCGCGAGGCCGGCACCCTCGAGCAGTCCGGAGATGCGCTCGGAATCGTGCACGTTCATCTGGCAGCCGAAGGTGCGCACCTCGTAGGTGCGCCGGTCGGCGGAACCGGCGCCCTCGGCGCCGGTGGTCTCATCCGAGGAGACGGGAAGTGTCATGCTCACGCTTCCAAGCCTACGACCGGCGGCATGGACGTCCACAATCGCCGGCCCTAGCCATCGGACCCCCCGGCATCCGCGAGGACGTCCTTCACGATGGAGAAGGCAGCTCCGGGGCTGTATCCCTTGCGGGCGAGCACGCCGACGAGCCGGCGCACCTCCTTGTCCCGCGCTGCACGATCCGAGAGGTCGGCTCCGCTCCGGAGCTTCCGGCGGACGACGTCGCGCGCCTGGTCGTGCTCGTCCTCGTCGGAGATCTGGAGGAGGGCACTCTCCGCGAGCTCCGCGTCGATGCCCTTCTCGGAGAGCTCACGCCGGATGGAGGACCGCGACAGGGACTTCGCGGCAGTGCGGGTACGCACCCACATCCGCGCGAACTCGGCGTCGTCGATCAGCTGCACTTCCTCGAAACGGTCCAGGAGTGCCGAGGCCACCGCCGGTGGGACATCCCGCTCGGCGAGCTTCCGGTCGAGCTGGTGCCTGCTCCGTGCGCCGAGAGCCAGTTGCCGCAGCAGGACCGAGCGCGCCAAGGACGCCCATTCCTCATCGCTCCTGTGCTGCTCCGCTCCCTCCGGCCCCGCACCGTCGGACGGGGACTCCGCCGGCAGGGACCCTCTGCGTCCGCCGGAGCGCTGCCGTGCGCGGGACCCGCCCGCGGTGCCCTCACCTGTCCTGCTGCGCGCGGACCGCCCGCCCCCGGACCTGCCGCCCGAGGTCGATTCCCGCCGGGAGGCCTGGCGAAGGGAGTCGCCCGAGACGCCGTCGGGGTCATCAGCGCCGTCGGCGGGCGACCCGACGACCGGACCGAAGGGATCATCCGCAGGCGGGCGTCCCGAAGCTCTCCGGCGACGGCCAGGAGTGGGGGGAGAACCCCACCCCGCTCCGCTCGCACGGCGATCACCGAACGATGACGAAGCGGACCGGGTCAGTCCCTGTCGCTTCGCGGCCGGCCCCCGGGCCGACTTCTGGGAGCCGGCGGCATCAGCCGAACTGTCCGAACCGAACCGGCCGAACGAGGTTCCCCATCCGACCGGCTCCGGCCCGGTATCCGATGACACGCGGGCTACTCGCCGCTGACGGCCTTGAGCTTGGGAGCTTCCGGCTCTTCAGCCTGCACTCCGATGCCCAGCTTGACCCTGATCTTCTGCTCCAGCTCATCGGCCAGATCAGGATTGTCCTTGAGGAACTTCCGGGCATTCTCCTTGCCCTGCCCCAACTGGTCCCCGTCGTAGGTGAACCAGGCACCGGACTTCTTGACCAGGCCGTTCTCGACGCCGACGTCGATCAGGCCGCCTTCACGCGAGATCCCGTGACCGTACAGGATGTCGAACTCGGCCTGCTTGAAAGGCGGCGCCATCTTGTTCTTGACGATCTTGGCGCGGGTCCGGTTGCCGACCGGGTTCACGCCTTCCTTCAGGGTCTCGATGCGGCGCACGTCGATGCGGACGGACGCGTAGAACTTCAGCGCCTTGCCACCCGTGGTGGTCTCGGGGCTTCCGAAGAACACACCGATCTTCTCGCGCAGCTGGTTGATGAAGATGGCGGTGGTCTTGGTCTGGCTCAGGCGGCCGGTGATCTTCCGGAGGGCCTGGCTCATCAGGCGGGCCTGCAGGCCCACATGGCTGTCACCCATCTCACCCTCGATCTCGGCACGGGGTACGAGCGCGGCGACGGAGTCGATGACGACGATGTCGATCGAGCCGGAGCCGATCAGCATGTCCATGATCTCGAGCGCCTGCTCGCCCGTGTCCGGCTGCGACACGAGGAGCGCGTCCGTGTCCACGCCGAGCTTCTTCGCGTACTCCGGGTCGAGGGCGTGCTCGGCGTCGATGAAGGCTGCTATGCCTCCGTTGCGCTGTGCACTGGCGACAGCGTGCAGGGCGACGGTGGTCTTACCGGACGACTCCGGTCCGTAGATCTCGACGATCCTGCCGCGCGGAAGACCACCGATGCCGAGTGCGGCATCCAGGGCGATGGAACTCGTGGAGATGGTTTCGATCGGCGCCCGGGTCTCGTCGCCGAGACGCATGATGGAACCCTTGCCGTACTGCTTGTCGATCTGGGCGAGAGCAGCTTCAAGGGCTTTCTCGCGGTCTGGAGCGGCCATTCTTCACCTCGGTTGTTCATGGCCCAAATGGCCGGTGTGTATGTTCGATTTCGACTGTAGTAGCCTGCGCCGACAGTTTGAGGTGGGTCCGCCGCTATGTGCACAAGAGCGCGCCGCCTCCACCACCATCATATCCCGATCCGAACAGGTATTCGATTATCCACCGGGAGCCCAGCGTGTCCACGGCCGCGCCGGAAGCGCCCGGGATACCGCTCAGCGGGGCTTCACATCCCGCCCGAGCCAGCGCTCCCGCGGCACGTCCTGCGCGCGGCACACCGCCTCCCACACGGCCTTCGGATCCACGCCGGAACCGAGGGCCTCGGCTGCGGTCCTGTCGCCCAGCTGGTCCACGACGAGGTCACGGGCGAGGGTTCGCGAGTACCCTTCACCGAACTCGTCGTCCATCAGTCGCCAGAAGTCGCTCAACCGCATGTCGTGTCCCTGCTCTCATCGTCCGATCGGGACGCGGTGCACCATCCGTGCCGCCGCGCCCCCTCCATTCTGCGTGCTGGGGCCGGCATCGTCCGTCAGCCCGGCGAACTCCACGACGGCTTGCGCAGCGGCGGACGCCTTTTACCGGCCTTTCCTGCACGAAGCAACTCGATCCGAGGAAACGAATGATGTTGCATGGTGTCTCCGCCCCTGCGGAACCCTACAATTGGCCCATGAACGCGAAGCCGAGCACAACCGACCCCGGCCCGGGCCTTGCAGCCTATCCCGGGGAAGATGCCGACACCGACGCCGCCATCGAGGCCCTCGAGCAGCAGCTGAGCATGCTGTGGCGACGGGCCCGATCGAACTCGTACAAGGTGGCGCGCCGCGTGCACCCCGACATGGAGCCGGCCGCCTACGGGCTTCTCGTGATCCTGCAGCGCGAGGGATCCATGCGCCTGACGGACATCGCCGCCAGCGTGGGTGTCGGAAAGCCCTCGGTGAGCCGCCAGATCGCGATGCTCGAACAGCTCGGACTCGTCCAGAAGGAAGCGGATCCGCTGGACGGGCGGGCCCAGGCCATCTCGCTGACGGAGGCGGGGACACGGCAGCTCGTCGCTGCGCAGACCGCGCGCAAGCAGGCGTTCCACCAGCTCATGGACGACTGGGATGTCGAGGACCTGACGCGTCTCGGCACGCTCATCGCGCAGCTGAACAACACCTACACCAAGGACAACTGGTAGGAGACAGCAGGAAGGCCCGTCCCTTCGGGGACGGGCCTTCCTTGTCGTGGGGAACTATCGGTTCGTCGCCGCGAGTCCCCGACGGAAGTCGTCGTTCAGTTCGTCGGTGAGGCCTTCCCCGAATTCACGGGAGAAGTCCTGGGGGATGGTGTCCGGGATGGACACGCCTTCTGCTTCTGCCAGGCGGTCGCTGACTTCCCGCAGCATCGAGGAAAGCGGGACCTCGAGTGCACTGCAGATTGATGAGAGGAGTTCGGAGGATGCTTCCTTCTGACCACGCTCGACCTCGCTGAGGTATCCGAGGGAAACCCTCGCACTGTGCGACACCTCACGCAGGGTGCGGCCCTGGCGCTGGCGGACGTCACGGAGGACGTCGCCGATCTCATGGCGAAGAACTACCATTTTGCGCTCCTTGGGCTTGCGTTGTGCATCCTCTACCAACCCCACATCACGCCAACGGACCACGCCGTTTACGGATACGGGCTGCTTTACCATCTGTATCGCCTTGCTCCCTCATGTATGCGGCACCGCCCCGGTCGGGCCGTGCCACGTGATGATGACCTGCCCGATCTGCTTGAGCCTAAGTCGCCCACCCTATCAACGGCCGGCACAGTTTATAACTACCCCCGGCCACTGTTTGTTCCCTTGGACAACTCCCCGAGGAGCTCGGTGAGCACCGCGTCGCGGGACGCACACCTGATCTCTTCCCGCCCGCCGGTGAAGTGGTGTTCGAAGGCGCGGGTGCCGGACGCCGTCGAGATCGCCGTGAAGACGGTGCCGACGGGCTTGCCCTCGTGCGACGCAGGACCGGCCACACCGGTGGTCGAGATACCGATGTCGGCGGACAGCGCCGTGCGGGCGCCGTCGGCCATGGCCGCGGCGACGCGCGGGTCGACGGCGCCCGCCGTCGCGAGAAGGCCTGCATCGACGTTCAGGAGGTTCTGCTTGACGGGGACCTGGTAGGCGACTATGCCGCCCTGCAGGACGGCGGAGGCGCCGGGGACGGCGGCGATCGTCGAGGCGACCATTCCCGCCGTCAGGGACTCCGCCGTGGCCACGGTGAGGCCGAGCCTGGTGGCCAGGGCGACGACGTCGGACGCGGGACCTGCGGCATTCACTTGCGGGCGCCTGCCCGCAGGCGGATCGCCTGGAGGACGTAGTCGACGCCGGTCACCACCGTGATGATCACTGCTGCCGCCATAACGGCAGCGGCGGGCCACCATGCCCACTCCCCCGCGATGGCCTGCAACGGGATGAGGAACAGCAGGATCGCGACGGTCTGCACGACCGTCTTCAGCTTGCCGCCCCTGGAGGCGGGCATGACGCCGTACCGGATGACGGCGAAGCGCAGCAGCGTGATGCCGAGCTCCCGGACCAGGATGACGAGGGTGACCCACCACCACAGCTCGCCGAGGACGGACAGCAGCACCAGGGCGGAACCGATGAGCAGCTTGTCCGCGATGGGGTCCGCGATCTTCCCGAAGTCCGTGATGAGGCCCCTGCTGCGGGCGAGGTCGCCGTCGAGCTTGTCCGTGTAGATCGCGACCACGAAGGTGAGGACCGCGAGCCATCGGAACAGCCCGGCGCGCCCGTCGTCGAGCAGGAGGAACCAGATGAAGAACGGCACCAGCAGGATGCGCACGACCGTGAGGACGTTCGCGATGTTCAGGACCGGCACCGCCGGGCTCGGGGAGCTACTCACCATGTCAGGCTACCTCCCGGTGAGGTTCCAGGCATCGTTGTCCTCGTCGTCCCCGGAACCGTCCGCGCCGTCGTGGTAGTCGACGGCCTGTGCCCGGGACGCGAGGTCGTCGGCGACGAGGTCGATCGGCTCGGAGGCTGCGCGGGGACGGGCCGGCGGCTCGTCCCCCCGCATGGCGGCCAGGACGGGCTCGAGGTCGTCGGGTTTGACCAGGACGTCACGGGCCTTGGATCCCTCCGACGGGCCGACGACGCCGCGTGACTCGAGGAGGTCCATGAGGCGCCCGGCCTTCGCGAACCCGACGCGCAGCTTGCGCTGCAGCATCGAGGTGGACCCGAACTGCGTCGTGACGACGAGTTCCGTGGCCTGCAGCAGCACGTCGAGGTCGTCCCCGATGTCGTCGTCGATCTGCTTCTTCGGCGCCTCCACGGCGACGTCCTCGCGGTACACGGCCTGGAGCTGGCCCTTCACGTGCTCGACGACGCGGTGGATCTCGGACTCCGTGACCCAGGCGCCCTGCACGCGCATCGGCTTGGACGCCCCCATGGGCAGGAACAGCGCGTCGCCCTGGCCGATGAGCTTCTCGGCGCCCGGCTGGTCGAGGACCACGCGCGAGTCCGTGACCGACGACGTCGCGAACGCCATGCGGGACGGGACGTTCGCCTTGATCAGCCCGGTGACGACGTCTACCGACGGCCGCTGGGTCGCGAGGACGAGGTGGATGCCCGCGGCGCGTGCGAGCTGGGTGATCCTCACGATCGAGTCCTCGACGTCACGCGGTGCGACCATCATCAGGTCCGCGAGCTCGTCCACGATGACCAGGAGGTACGGGTAGGGCCGCACCACGCGCTTGGATCCCTCGGGCGGGACGACCTTGCCGTTCCGGACCGCCTTGTTGAAGTCGTCGATGTGCTTGTAGCCGTAGTTCGCGAGGTCGTCGTAGCGCGTGTCCATCTCGCGGACCACCCACTGCAGCGCCTCGGCGGCCTTCTTGGGGTTGGTGATGATGGGCGTGATGAGGTGCGGGACGCCCTCGTACGCGGTGAGCTCCACGCGCTTGGGGTCCACCATGACCATGCGCACCTCGTCGGGCGTCGAGCGCATCAGGATGGACGTGATCATCGAGTTCACGAAGGACGACTTGCCTGCGCCCGTGGCACCGGCCACGAGGAGGTGGGGCATCTTGGCGAGGTTGGCGACGACGAATCCGCCCTCGACGTCCTTGCCGACACCCATCACCATCGGGTGGTCGGTCTTGCGGGCGTTGCCGGAGCGCAGGACATCACCGAGGGAGACGGTCTCGCGGTCGGTATTGGGGATCTCGATGCCGATGGCCGACTTGCCGGGGATCGGCGAGAGGATACGGACGTCCGAGCTCGCGACGGCGTAGGAGATGTTCTTCGACAGGGCGGTCACCCGCTCCACCTTGGTGCCCGGTGCGAGTTCGATCTCGTAGCGCGTGACCGTCGGGCCGCGCGAGAAGCCGGTCACCTTCGCGTCCACGTTGAACTGGTCCATGGTGTGGGTCAGGGCGGCGACGACGGCGTCGTTGGCTTCCGACCGTTCCTTCGGCGGCGTGCCGGCGGGCAGGTAGTCCGACGGCGGCAGGGTGTAGGCGACGTCGCCGGCGAGCTGCAGCTGCTCGGTGCGCTGCGGGATGGGCGTGGGCGGGACCTGCGGCTGCACCGGGGTGGAGGGCACGATGAGCGCCTTCGCGGCGGGGACGACGTCGATGGCCTCGGTGGCGCCCTCGGGTGCCCGCTCGGGCTCCTCCGGCGCCGGCATCCGGGCGCCCTGCGACCGCTTGAGCTCCTCGGCCGCGAGTTCCTGCTTGGTCGGACGGCGGATGCCCGGCGGCACGGCGGCCTCGGCCTCGCGTGCGCGGCGCTCCTCGTCCTCGATCACGGCGCGCTCGAACGCCTCGTCGCCGACGTAGCCGTCCCAGTCGGGCTCCTGCTCCGCGTCGAACGGGGCGTCCGCCCTGTCCTTGCCGAACAGCCGCTTGCGCCGCTTGGGCTCGGGCTTCACTGCTGCCGAACCGTGCGTCTCGTAGAGGTAGCTCTGGTCGTGGCCGTCGTCGCGCCGGTGCCCGGCGTCGTTCGGATCCTGCCCCATGAGGTGCTCGTACAGCGTGCGCAGGCGCGAGGGGATGTGGCGGAAGGGCGTGGCCGTGACGATCAGGAGACCCAGGAAGATCCCGACGGCGAGCAGGAACCCGACCGGCCATGCCGTGAGGACGGTGCTGAGCGGCCCCGCGACGAGGAACCCCACGACGCCGCCGGCATGCCACAGCGCGTCCAGTCCGTCCGCGAGGCCGGGCCGGCCACCGACGAGGTGCGCGATGCCGGATCCGCCGAACAGGATGACGAGCTGCCCGATGGCGATGCGGTTGTTGGCGCGGTGCCGCTCGGGATACCTGAACAGGCGGACCGCTCCGATGCCCAGCATGAACGGTACGAGCAGGGCCATCCAGCCGAAGGTACCGCCCGCGGCGGCATGCACGATGTCGGCGGCGGTGCCGGTGAGGGCCCACCACTCGACGGTCGCGACGGCCAGTGCGAGGAGGAGGAGGAAGAAGCCCGAGCCGTCCCGACGGAGGTCGCGGTCGGGATTGACGTCGTGCCCGAAGGTGCGCACGCCGGAGGCGACGACGCGGGCCATCCCCATCCAGACGGCCCTCACGGCCCTCAGCGGAAGGGCGAGGTGGTCCTCGTGCTGCGGTTCGGGGGGAACCGGGACCTGCCGGGTCTTCGCGGGGGCGCGGCCCGCCGCCTTCGCCGGCGCCTTGGTCCGGGACGGTCCTGCAGCCGCGGACGCTCCCTTGCTGCGGGTCTGTTGCTGGCCCCGCGGGGCAGGGGACGTTCGAGTGGCCATGATCCTCACGGTACCGGAAGGCTCCCCCGAATCGTCGGATTTCCGACGGTCGGAGGACCCGCCGCACCGGCGACACCCGTGAGGACGCCTCCCTGGAGGTCTGCTGCGTCAGGCTTCGAGGACCACCGGGATGATCATGGGACGCCGGCGGAGACGTCGATTGACCCACGTGCCCACGACACGGCGCACCACCTGCTGCAACTGGTAGGTCGTGTGGTCCGCGTTGTTCATCACGGCCTCCTCGAGGACCTCGCTGATCCGCGGCCTGATCTCGTCGAAGACGGCATCGTCCTCGGCGAAGCCCCGGGCATGGATGTCCGGGCCGGAGACGATCTTGCCGGTGGTGCGGTTGACGACCGTGATGATGGAGATGAAACCCTCCTCGCCGAGGGTCCGGCGGTCCTTGAGATCCGCGTCCGTGACCTCCCCGACGCTCGAGCCGTCCACATACACGTAGCCGCACTCGACGGCTCCCACCACGCGCGCCCTGCCGTCCACGAGGTCGATGACCGATCCGTCCTCGGTGAGCAGGACGTTCGACGCCGGGACGCCGGTCTGCTGGGCGAGCCTGCCGTTGGCGATGAGGTGCCGCGTCTCGCCGTGGACGGGCATGACGTTCCTGGGCTTGAGGATGTTGTAGCAGTAGAGGAGCTCCCCCGCCGCAGCATGTCCGGATACGTGCACCTTGGCGTTGCCCTTGTGGATCACGTCGGCGCCGAGCTTCAGCAGCCCGTTGATGACGCGGTAGACGGCGTTCTCGTTGCCCGGGATGAGCGAGGACGCCAGGATCACGGTGTCCCCCTTGCCGACCGTGATGCGGTGGTCGCCGTTGGCCATGCGGGACAGCGCCGCCATGGGCTCGCCCTGCGACCCGGTGGACATGAGGACCACGCGGTCGTCCGGCAGGTCGTCCACGTTCTTGATGTCCACGAGGATGCCGTCCGGCACCTTCAGGTAGCCGAGCTTCGCCGCGATGGCCATGTTCCTGACCATCGACCGTCCGGCGAAGCACACGAAGCGCCCGTGGGCATGGGCGGCGTCGAGCACCTGCTGCACGCGGTGCACGTGGGAGGAGAACGACGCGACGATGATCCGCTTGCGGACCTGCCCGAACAGGTTCTCCAGGACGGGACCGATCTCGCGCTCCGCCGTCGTGAAGCCGGGGATGTCCGCGTTGGTCGAATCGACCATGAAGAGATCGACGCCCTCCTCGCCGAGGCGGGCGAAGGCCCGCAGGTCGGTGATGCGGCCGTCGAGCGGCAGCTGGTCCATCTTGAAGTCGCCTGTGTGCAGGACGTTCCCTGCCTCGGTGCGGATGAAGACCGCGAGGGCATCGGGGATCGAGTGGTTGACCGCGACGAACTCGCACTCGAACGGGCCGAACTGCTCGATCTGCCCTTCCGAGACCGTGAGCGTGTAGGGGCGGATGCGGTGTTCCTGCAGCTTCGCCTCGATGAGCGCGAGGGTGAGCTGCGAGCCGATGACGGGGATGTCGGCCTTGAGGCGCAGGAGGTACGGCACCGCGCCGATGTGGTCCTCGTGGCCGTGCGTGAGGACGAGGCCGACGACGTCGTCGAGCCTGTCCTGGATGTACGAGAAGTCGGGCAGGATGAGGTCGACCCCGGGCTGGGTCTCCTCGGGGAAGAGCACCCCGCAGTCCACGATCAGGAGCTTGCCGGAGATCTCGAAGACCGCCATGTTGCGGCCGATCTCGCCGAGCCCGCCGAGCGGCACCACCCGCAGTGTTCCCGGTGCGAGGGCCGGGGGAAGGGCCCGGAGTGCTGGTCCGACGCCGGCGGCGTCGCTCATGCCCGGATCTCCTCGCGGCCGCCGACCGGCTCCAGGTCCCAGCCCGCCTCCGCCAGGTCGGCGAGGACGGGTGCCACTTCGCGTTCGTCGGGCTCGACCAGGGGCAGCCGCACGACGGCGTTCGGGAGCACGCCCTGCAGGTGCAGGATGTGCTTGGCGGAGATGGCTCCCGGGAGGTGGGTCATCACGGCCCGGATCACGGGATCGAGCTCGAAGTGGATGCGGCGCGCCTCGGCGAAGTCCCCGGCGGCTGCGGCGTCGACGAGGGCGCGGAAGGCCGCGGTCGCGACGTGCGCGCTGACGCTCACGACGCCGACGGCCCCGGCTGCCATCCACGGCAGGGTCAGTCCGTCGTCGCCCGAGTAGACGTCGAGGTCGGTGGCGGCGAGGACGCGCGTGACGGCGGCGAAGTCCGCCTTCGCGTCCTTCAGGGCGCCGATCCTCGGGTTCTCGGCCAGGCGGAGCATGGTCTCGGTGGTGATGGGTATGCCGGAACGGCCGGGGATGTCGTAGATCATGATGGGGAGGTCGCTCGCCTCGGAGACGGCGGTGAAGTGGGCGAGCACACCGGACTGGGTGGGCTTGTTGTAGTACGGCGTCACGACCAGTTGTGCATGGGCGCCGGCCCGCTCGGCCCTGCGTGCCATCTCCACGGAGTGCGAGGTGTGGTTCGTCCCCGTGCCTGCGATGACGCGTGCCCGGTTCCCCACCGTCTCCGCGACCACGCGGAAGAGGTCCTCCTTCTCCGAATCCTCGAGGGTCGAGGTCTCCCCCGTCGTACCGGACACCACCAGCCCGTCGCAGCCGTCGTCGACGAGCTTCGCGGCGAGGGCCGCCGTGGCGTCGAGATCCACCGCGCCATCGGCGGTGAACGGCGTGACCATGGCGGTCACGAGCGAGCCGAACGGGAGATTGCGCGAGGGGGTTTCAACCATGGGTAAAACGTTACCCGTTCAGGCGGTGGCAGGTGGGATCGGCGGGCCCGGGCACCGGACTTTACGGTGCATGACGGTTCCCTGCACAGGCTCGGCGAGGGCGCCTGTGGGACGATGGCCCGATGCACACGAAGCCCGCCCCCCGGCGGTTGACCGGGATCGATGCAGCCCGCGGAGTGGCGCTCTTCGGCATGATGAGCACGCACATCCTGCCCCTGTACACGCCGGGCACCGTCGATCCCACCTGGACCGCACTGCTCTTCTCCGGCCGCGCGTCGGGCCTGTTCGCCGTGGTCGCCGGCATCGGCCTCGCGCTCCTCACCGGGGGGCGGTCACCCCACCGCGACCGGACGCTGTCGGCGGACCGCAGGGGCATCGCCGTCCGCGCGGTGATCATCGCACTGATCGGGCTCGTCCTCGGCGGCGTCGAGACGAACATCGCGATCATCCTGTTCCACTACGGCGTGCTGTTCCTCCTCGCGCTGCCCTTCACGGGCCTCCGGCTCCGGGCGCTCGCCGGGTGGGCTGCGGGGTGGCTGCTGCTCGCGCCCGTCGCGGCGTACCTGCTGCGGCCGATGGTCGCGGCGACGGTGGACCCGCCGTCACTGGGCGGCAATCCCGTCTTCGAGCACTTCCTCGTGCCACGGACGCTCGCGGCGGACATCTTCCTGACGGGCTACTACCCCGTGGTGCAGTGGCTCGGTTTCATCCTGGTCGGCATGGTGATCGGACGGCTGGACCTGTCGCGGCTCGGCGTTCAGCTGGGGCTCCTCGGCGCCGGGATCATCGCCGCGGTCGCCGCGAAGTTCGTCAGCGCGCAGCTGCTCGGGCCGGGCGGCGGCCTCGCCGCACTCCTCGAGACGCCGGACGGCAGCCGCTATCCGCTCGAGGCGATGCTCGACGGCGGGCTCGCAGGCGTGGACCAGTCGGGCTCCTGGTGGTGGCTCGCGGTCGGCGCGCCGCACTCGGGAACGACCTTCGACCTCGTGCACGTCGCCGGCTGCGCGGCGGCCGTCGTCGCGGCCTGCCTCCTGCTGACACGCCGGTTCCCCTCCGCGCTGCTGCCCCTCTCGGCGCCCGGCGCCATGACGCTGACGCTCTACAGCCTCCACATCTGCGTCATGAGCTGGGCCGACCAGCTGGTTCCCCTGCCCGATCCGCTGCAGCTCTTCTGGCTGCAGGTCGTCATCGCGATCGGCATCGGCATCCTGTTCCACCGGGTCCGGTCCCGTGGGCCGCTGGAATTGCTCGCCTCGGGCGCGGCGCATGCGGCGCGGGAGGGCAGGATCGACGCCGGTCGCTAGGTCCGCGTCCAGGACCTCCAGCACGTCCTTCCACCTCGACCAACGTCCCGGGGCAGTACGGCTAGCGCGACGCGCCGTGCTGCCGGTACAGCTTCGCGGCGTCGCGCATGGCGCCCCGGGCGCGCTTGCGGTCGCCGGCGGCGTCGTAGGCGCAGGAGAGCCGGAACCAGCTTCGCCAGTTCTCGGGGTCGGCCTCCACCTCCGCCTGGTACGCGGGGAAGGCGTCGTCGGCGGCGGAGCGCACGATGCGCCCGGCCGGCGTCCGGGGCAGGTCGTCGACGGGCAGTCCGCCCTCGCCGTCCAGTTGCCGCGCCATGCGCTGGGTCTGGGCGCCGAAGAGCAGCTCCCGGATCAGGGCCCACGCACCGATGCACGGCAGGAGGAGGTACGCGGCGCCGATCGCCTTGGCCACCGGGTCCGGGTCGCCGAGCAGCAGGAGGCTGCGCTGGAAGGCCACGGCGAGCCAGAACACGAGGAGCGCCGTGACGAGCAGGACTCCGAGCTTGACCTTGTGCTGCCGGTAGAATCCCACGGCGGTCCTCATCGCGGGGTTCCGCCGGTCTGCAGGTCAAGGTAGCCGTCCAGGCCCACGGTCAGGCCGGGGTGCTGCGCCACCGAGCGGACACCGAGGAGCACACCGGGCATGAAGGACGCCCGGTCGAAGGAATCATGCCGGATGGTGAGTTGCTCGCCGGGGCTGCCGAGCAGCACCTCCTGGTGGGCCGTCAGCCCCCGGAGCCGTACCGAGTGCACGGGAACGCCGTCCACGCTGGCCCCGCGCGCGCCGTCGAGCACGTCGCGGCTCGCATCCGGCGCAGCGGGGACTCCCGCGGCCACCCGGGCGGCGGACACCAGCTGGGCGGTCCTGACCGCCGTACCCGAGGGGGCGTCCACCTTGTCGGGGTGGTGCAGCTCCACGATCTCGACCGATTCGAAGTACCGGGCCGCCGCCGCGGCGAAGGCCGTGGCGAGCACGGAGCCCAGCGCGAAGTTCGGCGCGATCAGGACGCCGGTGCCGGGGCTGCCCGCGAGCAGGGTTCGCAGCCGGTCCAGGCGCTCGGCCGACCAGCCGGTCGTCCCGACGACGGCGTGCATGCCGTGCTCGACGGCGAAGCGGACGTTGTCGAACGTGGCGTCCGGCACGGTCAGGTCCACGACGACGCGGGCCCCGGCGGACACGAGGGACTCGAGCGGATCGCTGCTGCCCAGTGCGGCGACGAGGTCCAGATCGGGAGCCGCCTCGACGGCCCGGACCGCCTCGGCGCCCATGCGCCCTCGGGCGCCCAGCACGGCGACGGGCAGGAGTTCAGTCATGGGGCCAAGCCTACTGTCACGCTCCCGCGCCGACCCATTCCACGCTGCCGTCGGTGAAGAACTGCTCCTTCCAGATGGGTACGCGTTCCTTCACGAGGTCGACGAGTTCCGAGCAGGCGGTGAACGCCTCCCCGCGATGCGCTGCCCCGACGGCGGCGACGAGCGCCTGGTCACCGATGGCCAGGGGCCCGATGCGGTGCGCGACCCAGATCCGGACGCCGTCGTGCCGGGCGGCCACCTCGTCGGCCACCTCGCGGATGATGCGCTCCGCGCTCGGGTGCGCCGAGTAGCTCAGGGAGGTGACGTCGCGCCCGCCGTCGTGGTTGCGCACCACGCCGCTGAAACCCACGACGGCTCCGCAGCGCGGGGAGTCGACACCGGCGTGGGCCTGCTCGGGGGTGATCGGGGTGTCTTCGACAGCGGCGTGGACGACTTCACCGGTGGTCATTGCGGCCCTCCAGTTGGGAGCAGATGTGGTGGATGAGCGGTGAGAGCACGGCGAGCCCGTCCCGCACTCCCCCGGGCGAGCCCGGCAGGTTGATGATGAACGTGGGTCCCGCCGTGCCGGCGAGGCCTCGGCTGAGCACGGCCGTGGGGACCGTCCCGGCACCGGCAGCGCGGATGGCCTCCATGACGCCGGGAAGAGCGCGCGTGAGATACGGGGCGGTCTGTTCAGGGGTTGCGTCGTCAGGGCTCAGGCCGGTTCCCCCGCTCGTGATGAGCACCGCGGGGCGGGCCTCGAGCGCGGCGCCGATGGCCGCGCCGACGGCGTCGCCGTCAGGCACCACGACCGCGTCCGCCACGGCGAAGTCGTGCCGGTAGAGCCAGTCGGCGATGGCCGGGCCGCACTCGTCCTCGTAGCGGCCGGCCGCAGCGCGGGTCGAGGCGATGACGACGGCTGCCGTGCGAAGGGATGTCATATGCTCCAGTCTCCACTCTTGCCGCCGGACTTCGATACCACGCGCGTGCCGTTGATCACCGCGTGCTTGTCCACCGCCTTGATCATGTCGTAGAGCGTCAGCGCCGCGACGGATGCCGCCGTCAGCGCCTCCATCTCCACCCCGGTGAGCGCGGTGGTCTTCGCGAGTGCGGTGATCCGGACCCGGCCGCCGTCGGGCTCGAAGTCCACGGTGACCTTGGACAGCGGAAGCGGATGGCACAGCGGGATCAGCGTGGAGGTCTGCTTCGCCGCCATGATGCCCGCGACACGGGCGACGGCGAGGGCGTCGCCCTTGGGCAGGTTCCCCTCGGTGATGAGGGCGACGACGTCGGGCGAGGTCTCGAGGGTCGATTCCGCGACGGCCTGGCGCGTGGTCGCCTGCTTGCCGGAGACGTCGACCATGTGGGCGGTGCCGTCGGCACGGACGTGGGACAGCCCCTCCGCCGAGGGTGGTGGTGTGCTCATGATGGAGTCCTTTCTGCGGAGTCCATTCAATCAGTGCCGGCCACTTCCGTGACGAGCAGTTCCTCGACCGCGAACGGATCCGCGGGCACCGGCCCGATGAGCGTGACCTCGACGTGGTCCCCCTGCTGCAGCGAGGCGACGCCTTCGGGCAGGTGCACGAGGCAGTTGGACGACGCCAGGGCGTGCAGCAGGTGCGAGTCGGGTCCGCCCACCAGCACCACCTTGCCGTTGCGGTAGAGACCGCGCCGCACCTGGTGCTTGGCTGCGGGGCTCTGCGCCGCATCCACCAGGACGGCATCGAGCACCAGGCGCGGCGCAGGTGACCCGGTGAGCTGCTGGAGGGCGGGGCGCAGGAACATCTCGAAGGAGACCAGGGCGCTCACGGGGTTGCCGGGGAATCCGAGGAACGGGATGCCCGAAATGGTCCCGTGGGCCTGCGGTCCGCCGGGCTGCATCGCGACGGAGGAGAACTCGACGCTGCTGTCGGCCAGTGCCTGCTTCACCACCTCGTAGGCGCCCTGGCTGATGCCTCCGGTGCTGAGGATCAGGTGGGTGCTGCCTTCGGTGATGGCATCGAAGGCCTCCCGGAGCACGGCGGGGTCGTCCCCGAGGAGGCGGTGGCGCGAGACCTCCGCTCCGGCGTCGCCCAGTGCTGCCTCGAGGAGCGTCGTGTTGGCGTCGTAGATCGTTCCGGGAGCGAGCGGAGCGCCCGGCTCGGCGACCTCGTCCCCGGTGGACAGGAGCAGCACGCGGAACCGCGGACGCACGGGGACCGTGCCGACCCCGCAGGCCGCGAGGAGCCCGAGCTGGGCGGGGCCGAGCAGGGTGCCCGCCCCGAGCGCGACGTCACCCTCGGCGATGTCGCTGCCGGCGCGGCGGACGAACAGGCCGGCCTCGATGTCGGCCGGGAGCTGGACCGTCACCTCTCCGTCCAGCCGGTCCGCCGCGGAGTAGAACTGCGGCGGTTCCGCCCGTTCGATCGGCACGACGGCGGCGGCGCCTGCGGGCAGCATGGCACCCGTCATGATGGGCGCGGCCGTGCCGGCCTCCAGCCCGGGCGGAACGGAACCTGCCGGGATGGCGTCGGCGACGACCAGGGCGGACGCCGCGCCGAGGTCGGCCGCGTGCACCGCGTACCCGTCCATCTGGGAGTTGTCGAACGGCGGCACGCTCACCGGCGCGTGGATGTCCTCCGCGAGCGTCCGGCCCAGGGCCGCGGAGAGGCCGAGCACGTCGGGCGGGCTGTCGTCGTACCCGCTGCTCCAGCGCAGGAGACCGGTGACGGCGGCCTGGTGTTCGGCGACTGTTCTTCTCATGGCTGCCTTCCGCGGGCGTCTGCAGGTCTCGGCCGCGCCGGGCGGCGCCGTCGTCGGGACGGGATCGCCGCGGTCGGGTGGAGGTGGCCGGCAGGTGGTCTAGGTCACGGTGAACGTTACCGTGTGCAGTCCTTCCGCGCCGTCGGGCGCGGGATCGGCGAAGGCCTCGGACTGGAGCCCGCCGTCGCGGTCGACCGCGCGTGACTGCACGCTGTGCGTACCGGCGTCGAGCTGCAGCGTCACGCTGTACTGGCACCACGTGTCCGCGGAGATGGGCGTGGCGAGGGCGGCACGCTGCCACGCGCCGCCGTCGACCCTCACCTCGACGGCCTCGACTCCCCTGTGCTGTGCCCAGGCCACGCCCCCGACGACGACGTCGCCCGCGGGGACCGTCGCATTCGATCGCGGGACGTCCACGCGGGAGGAGGTCTTGACGGGACCGCGCTCGGACCAGCCGCGCGTCGACCAGTACGCCTTGTCGTCCGCGAAGCGGGTCACCTCGAGTTCCGTGACCCACTTCGTCGCCGACACGAATCCGTAGAGGCCCGGCACGACGAGCCGGACCGGGAAGCCGTGTTCGACCGGCAGCGGCCGGCCGTTCATGCCGACCGCGAGCAGGGAGTCCCGGCCGTCCGTCAGCGCTTCCAGCGGCGTGCCGGCGGTGAAGCCGTCCACGCTCCGCGACAGGACCATGTCCGCTCCCGGACGGACACCGGCGCGGGCGAGGAGCTCCCGGACGGGCCAGCCGAGCCAGCGGGCGTTCCCCGTCAGGTCCCCGCCCACCGTATTGGAGACGCAGGCGAGCGTGACGTACCGCTCGATCAGCGGCAGGGCGAGGAGTTCGTCGAAGGTGATCTCCACCTCACGCTCCACGAGTCCGGTGACCTTCAGGGACCATCGGGCGGCGTCGACCACGGGCACCACGAGGGCGATGTCGATCCGGTAGAAGTCGTGCGACGCCGTGACGAGGTCGCTGACGCCCTCGATCCCCAGGTCCGCTCCCCCGGGGAGGAACGACCCCTCGGCCGGGGGCACGGCCTCGGTGGGCGGGGGAAGCGTGAGGGATGACTGCTGCCTCACCACGGCGGACT
This sequence comes from Arthrobacter sp. NPDC092385, assembly GCF_044755105.1. NCBI lineage: Bacteria > Bacillati > Actinomycetota > Actinomycetes > Micrococcales > Micrococcaceae > Arthrobacter > Arthrobacter sp. NPDC092385. Next base: position 215,265 of record NZ_JBIVQL010000004.1, on the reverse strand, counting down.
GCGAGGAGCGCACGCCCGTCGCGGCGGCTCCGGTTGCTGCGGCGACGACAGCCGCACCTCCGGCCCCCTGCAGGAACCTGCGGCGCGCCGGTGCCGGGTCCGCTCGGCCGTCGTCGGCGCTGCGGGACCATGCCCGCAGCGCCCGCACGAGGGCGTCGAGGACCAGGACCGCCACCACGGCGGCGACGGCCGGCGCGACGAACGACACCAGGGACGACTGCGGGCGGGATGCGACCGCGAACGTGCCGACGACGCCGAATCCCGCGACGACGGCCCGACCGGCGAAGGGCCGGCGGTATTCGAGCACGCCGGCCGCGAGAGCCAGACCGGTGATGAGGACGGCAATGGTCGCCAGGAGGACGGTCTTGTCCGCCGTCCCGAACGAGGCGATGGCCCAGTCCTTCACCCCCGGAGGCAGCAGGTCGACCACCGAGGAACCGACCGCGCTCACCGGTGTGACCGAGGGGCTGAGGGCGGCGGCCGAGAGTTCCCCGCCGATCACGCCCAGCCCGACGGCGAGGACCCCGGAGGCCGCCGCCCACGTCCGCTGTCGCATCATCGGTCCCTCTCCTCCGCTGTCCCCCGACGACGGCGGGTGCCGGACAGGGGATACCTTCCGTTACACGACCGCCGCCGCCGCCGCGTTCCCCTCCCGTCCGCTGCCCGCCTCCCCCCGCCTGCTGCCCGCCTGCTGCCCGCCTCCCTCATACCTGCCCGGAGCCCCGCTGGGAAGGCCGCGGCCGACCCCGGCACCGGGTAGGGTCCGGGACAGCCGAGGGCGTACCCTCGTTCCATGGGAATCCAACTGGGAATGCCGAGTGCTGCCCGCGGGGCCGCGGTTTCCGGTCTCATGGATATCCATGGCCGGCAGGCCACGGACATGCGCCTGTCCCTCACGGACAAGTGCAACCTGCGCTGCACCTACTGCATGCCCGCCGAGGGCCTCAACTGGCTGCAGAAGGACCAGGTGCTGTCCCGGCAGGAGATCGTGCGCCTGGTCCGGATCGGGGTCGATCGGCTCGGGATCCGGGAGTTGCGGCTGACGGGCGGGGAACCCCTCGTCAGGGCCGACCTCCTCGACATCATCCGGGACATCAGGACGAACCACCCCGAGCTGCCCATATCCATGACGACGAACGCGCTGGGCCTCGACCGCCGCGCCGCGCAGCTCAAGGAGGCCGGCCTCACCCGGATCAACGTCTCCATGGACTCGCTGCATCCCGAGACCTTCGCCCAGCTCACGCGGCGCCCGTTCCTGGACCGTGTCCTGAAAGGGATCGAGGCTGCGGCCGATGCCGGGCTCGGACTCGTGAAGATCAACGCGGTGCTGATGCGGGGCATCAACGACCACGAGGCCCCGGACCTCGTGGAATGGGCCGTGGCCCGCGGTTTCGAACTGCGGTTCATCGAGCAGATGCCCCTCGACGCCGACCACGGCTGGACGAAGGAGGGCATGGTCACGGCCGCCGAGATGCGCGCGCTCGTCGAGACCCGCTTCGTCCTCACCCCGGACCCCCGCAACCGGGACGGCGCCCCGGCCGAACGGTGGGAGGTCCGCGCGAAGGACGCCCCCGACGTCGTCCTCGGGATCGTGGGGATCATCGCGTCGGTCACGGAGCCCTTCTGCGCCGACTGCCGCCGCACGCGCGTCACCGCCGAGGGCAAGGTCATGAGCTGCCTCTTCTCGCGGGAGGAGACGGACCTGCGGGGCCTCCTGCGCTCGGACGCGGACGACGAGGCCGTCGCCGGGCGCTGGCGCGAGGCCATGTGGCTGAAGCCCCGGGCGCACGGCATGGACCACACGGGCCTCGGCGCCGAGGACTTCATCCAGCCCGACCGATCGATGAGCGCCATCGGTGGCTGACGTGCTGGTGCGGTACTTCGGGGCGGCCAGGGCCGCATCCGGCGTCGACGAGGAGCGCCTGCCGGCCGGGCGTGCACTGTCGGTCGTCCTGGCCGACCTGCGCGGACGCCCTGGTGCCGCCGGCGCGCCGTCGCTGGCGAAAGTGCTGGACCGCAGCAGCTTCCTGCTCAACGAGGTGGCGCTGCGCGACCCGGCGACCGTCCTGCACGACGGCGACGTCCTGGACATCCTGCCGCCCTTCGCCGGAGGCTAGGCCGGCCCTGGCCGGGCGCTCCCTCCCACTTTCGAGGCTCTTCGCGTGGGTATGTTCGAACATTCCCAGGCGGCGGACACCGTGCGAGGGATGGTCCGAGCGGCCGTCGTCGGGGTACGGGACCGCGCCGCACCTACTGTGCGAAGTCGGCCTCGGAATCGAACGGTCCGACGACGACGGTCGTCCGCGGCGCGGCGGCCAGCTCCCGTGCCAGCGACTGCACCTCGCCGGCGGTGACGGAGCGGATGCGGTCGAGCGACCCGTCCATGTCGACGAATTCGCCCGAGACGAGCTCGGACCGGCCGAGCCGGGACATCCGCGAGCTGCTGTCCTCGAGCGCCATGACCAGTCCTCCCGAGAGCTGTCCGACGGCCTTGCGCAGCTCCTCGGCGTCGATGCCGTCGGCCGCGAGCCGGTCCAGTTCCGCACCGAGCAGCTCGATGACCTGGCCCGTCTTGGCCGGGGAGCACCCCGCATACATGCCGAAGTAGCCGGCGTCGGCGTAGGCCGCCGAGAACGAGTAGGTTGAGTAGACCAGGCCCCGCTTCTCGCGGATCTCCTGGAACAGCCGCGAGGACATCCCGCCGCCGAGGACGGCGTTGAGGACGCTCATGGCGAACCGGCGCTCGTCCGTGGCGGTGAGCGACGGGCAGCCGATGAGGATGTTGGACTGCTCCACGGCCCTGCGGATGACGTGCGTACCCGTGACGCCCTGCACAGGGACCTCGGCGGTGGAGCGCCGCGCCACGGGAAGGGCACCCTCGTCGAGGGTCCACCCCGCGGCCTCGAGCGCTTCCTGCACGAGGCGGCACACGACGTCGTGGTCGAGGCCGCCCGCAGCGGTGACGACCAGCTCGGCGGGCGCGTAGTAGCGGCGGTAGTGTGCGAGGACGGATTCCCGCGGCACCGCCCGGATCGCCTCCGGTGTACCGCCGATCGGGCGGCCGAGGGGGTGGTCCCCCAGCACCAGTTCGACGAACCTCTCGTGCGCCACGTCCGCCGGGTCGTCGCTGTCCATCGCGATCTCCTCGAGGATCACGTCGCGCTCCTGCTCGAGCTCCTCCGGATCCAGGACGGCCGAGGTGACCATGTCCGCGATGACGTCGATGGCCATGGGCAGGTCTGAGTCGAGGACCCGCGCGTAGTAGCAGGTGTTCTCCTTCGCCGTGGCCGCGTTCGATTCCCCGCCGACCTCGTCGAAGGCCGAGGCGATGTCCATGGCGCTGCGGCGTGCGGTGCCCTTGAACAGCAGGTGTTCGAGGAAATGGGTGGAGCCGTGCTGGCCCTCGGCCTCGTCCCGGGAGCCCACCCCCACCCAGAAACCGATGGTCGCCGAGCGCTGCCCGGGCATCATCTCGGTCAGCACGCGGACACCACCGGGCAGGACGCTGCGGCGGACGACGTTGCCGCCGGGATCACCGGCGACGAACGTGGGGTCTGCTTCACCACCGACGGCGTGGGGGGTCGGCAGGAGCGGAAGGGACACTACGGAGGACAGGGACATCCTGGACTTTCTGGTGGTTCGGGAAAGGCAGACGGCCCCGGCGCCGACCGATTCGATCGGTAGGCGCCGGGGCCGCAGGGTGCTCAGGACGAGCGGGTCACGAGACTACTCGGCCTCTGCCACCTCGGGCAGCTCGATACCGGCGTCCTCGGAGGAGTCTCCGGCCTCGTCGGCGACGACCGGCGAGAGGGAGAGCTTTCCGCGGTCGTCGATCTTGGTGATCTCGACCTGGACCTTCTGGCCCACGGACACGACCTCGTCGACGTTGTCGACGCGCTTGCCACCGGCGAGCTTGCGCAGCTCGGAGATGTGCAGCAGGCCGTCCTTGCCGGGGGTCAGCGAGACGAAGGCGCCGAAGGTCGTGGTCTTGACGACCGTGCCCAGGTAGCGCTCACCGATCTCGGGGACCTGCGGGTTGGCGATGGCGTTGACCGCCGCGCGCGCAGCCTCGGCCGATTCCCCGTTCGTGGCGCCGATCAGCACGGTGCCGTCGTCCTCGATCGAGATGTCGGCTCCGGTGTCCTCCTGGATCTGGTTGATCATCTTGCCCTTGGGGCCGATGACCTCGCCGATCTTGTCCACGGGGATCTTGACCGAGATGATCCGCGGTGCGAACTCGGAGAGCTCGTCCGGGGTGTCGATCGCGGCCTGCAGGACGCCCAGGATGTGCAGGCGTGCCTCGCGTGCCTGCTTCAGCGCCGCTGCGAGCACCGACGCGGGGATGCCGTCGAGCTTGGTGTCGAGCTGGATCGCCGTGACGAACTCGGACGTACCGGCGACCTTGAAGTCCATGTCGCCGAAGGCGTCCTCCGCGCCGAGGATGTCGGTCAGGGCCGCGTAGCGCGTCTGGCCGTCCACGACGTCGGACACGAGGCCCATGGCGATACCGGCGACGGGTGCGCGGAGGGGAACACCGGCGTTGAGCAGGGACAGCGTCGAGGCGCAGACCGAGCCCATCGACGTCGAACCGTTGGAGCTGAGGGCCTCGGACACCTGGCGGATCGCGTACGGGAATTCCTCGCGGGTCGGCAGGACGGGCACGAGTGCGCGCTCGGCCAGTGCTCCATGGCCGATCTCGCGGCGCTTCGGCGAACCGACGCGGCCGGTCTCACCGGTGGAGTAGGGCGGGAAGTTGTAGTTGTGCATGTAGCGCTTGCGCGTGACGGGTGACAGCGAATCGATCTGCTGCTCCATCTTGAGCATGTTCAGCGTGGTGACACCCATGATCTGGGTCTCTCCACGCTCGAAGATCGCCGAACCGTGGACGCGCGGCAGGACCTCGACCTCGGCGGTGAGCTTGCGGATGTCGCTCAGGCCCCGGCCGTCGATGCGGACCTGGTCCTTGAGGATGCGCTGGCGGACGACAGCCTTGGTCAGCGAGCGGAATGCTGCGGACAGCTCCTTCTCGCGTCCCTCGAACTGGCCCCCGAGTGCGTCCATCAGTTCGGACTTCAGGGCGTCGGTCGCGGTGCCGCGCTCCTGCTTGTCGGCGATCTGGAAGACCTGCGCGAGCTTCTCGGCACCGGCGGACTCGATGGCGGCGTAGACGTCGTCCTCGTAATCGAGGAAGACGGGGAACTCGACGGTCGGCTTGGCGGCGCGGCCGGCGAGATCCGCCTGCGCCTCGCACAGCGCGCGGATGAAGGGCTTCGCGGCCTCGAGGCCGTCGGCGACGACCTCCTCGGTAGGAGCGGTCGCGCCGTTCTCCTTGATCAGGGTCCACGAGTTGTCGGTGGCTTCCGCCTCGACCATCATGATCGCGACGTCGTCGCCTGCGATCCGACCGGCGACGACCATGTCGAAGACCGAGTTCTCGAGCTCGGAGTGCTTCGGGAAGGCGATCCACTGGTCGTTGCCGCTGCCGTCGGAGACGAGGGCCACGCGGACGCCGCCGATCGGACCCGAGAAGGGCAGGCCGGAGAGCTGGGTGGACATCGACGCCGCGTTGATCGCGACGACGTCATAGCGGACGTCCGGGTTGATCGCGAGGATGGTCACGACGACCTGGACCTCGTTGCGCAGGCCCTTGACGAACGCGGGGCGCAGCGGGCGGTCCATGAGGCGGCAGGCCAGGATGGCCTCCGTGGACGGACGGCCTTCGCGGCGGAAGAACGAGCCGGGGATGCGGCCCGCGGCGTACATGCGCTCTTCGACGTCGACGGTCAGCGGGAAGAAGTCGAAGCCTTCGCGCGGCTGCTTGCCGGCCGTGGTGGCCGAGAGCAGGGCGGTGTCCTCGTCGATGTAGACCATGGCGGAGCCTGCGGCCTGCTGGGCGAGGCGCCCGGTCTCGAAGCGGACGGTGCGTGTTCCGAAGCGACCGTTGTCGATCACTGCTTCGGCGAACTGAATTTCGGGACCCTCCAAGAGAGTCACCTCCGTTTCCTGGTATCGGAGGCGATCGGCACCCGTCGTGGGCCGTCCCTCGTGGACGGGCCACAGCACCCGGTCTTCGATCGAGACCCACGGACCCGCCGTGCAGGCGCTCCGGAGATCACTACCGAGGACCGCGAATGCGTGGTGCCGATCGACTCCTGTTGTGCGTTGGGTACTTCTATGCTGTCAGGTCGTGCTGGTGCTGCTGGTCGTGCACTTCGGCCTTGCGGCGGGCTGGTCCACCTGCCTCGGGCCGCTGATCTTGCGGGGGCGGCCCCGGCATTCGGCCGGTTCCACCTCCAGCAAGAAGGCGGCCCCCCTCCCGTGGAGAGGATGCCGCCTTCCGATGCTACTTATCGACGCAGACCCAGGCGCTCGATGAGCGACCGGTAACGCGTGATGTCGGTGTCCCGCAGGTAGTCCAGCAGGCGACGACGGCGACCCACGAGAAGAAGCAGTCCACGACGCGTGTGGTGGTCGTGCTTGTGCATCTTCAGGTGCTCGGTCAGGTCGAGGATACGACGGGAAAGCATCGCGATCTGCACCTCGGGTGAACCGGTGTCACCTTCGGCCAGAGCGTATTCCTTGATGATTTCCTGCTTGATGGCGGCGTCAAGGGCCACGAGTAACTCCTAGAGTTGTACCGTGAACATGTGCTGAGCATCGCTTGCGCGAGGACACAGAAAAATTCAGCCACCACGGACTGCAGCCGAATCTCCTCCGAGTTTAGCGTCTGGCCGGTTGTTCTGTCGAAAGCAGCTCCCGGGCCCGGTCGACGTCGAGCTTCATCTGCTCGATCAGGGCCTCGGGTCCGGTGTAGGCGACCTGGCCGCGTAGCCGCTCCACGAACTCGACGACGACCGCCTGCCCGTAGAGGTCGAAGTCCTGAACGCGCTCGGGAGGACGGTTGATGACGTGCGCCTCCACCTGGCGGTCGACGCCGTCGAAGGTGGGATTCGAGCCGACCGAGATCGCGGCCGGCCATCTCGTGCCCGCCTCGTCGACGAGCCAGCCGGCGTAGATGCCGTCCGCGGGGATGAACCCCTGCGAGGAAGCGGCGAGGTTGGCGGTGGGATACCCGAGTTCCCGTCCGCGCGCCGCTCCGTGCACCACTTCGCCCCGCATGCGGTGGTGGCGGCCCAGCACGCGCGCCGCGGTTCCCACGTCACCGGCCTCGAGCGCTTCCCTCACCCAGGTCGACGAACACCGCCGGTCACCGTCGGCGGCGGTCGCGTCCATGGGGTAGCTGGCGCCGAAGTCGTCGATCGCGATGACCTCGAAGCCGAGCTTCCGGCCGAGCTCCCGCATGGTGCCGATGTCCCCGCTGTTGCCGCGGCCGAACCGGACGTCGTGTCCGATGACCACGGCCTTGGCCTTCAGCGCGCGGACGAACACGCGCTCCACGAATTCCTCCGCCGAATCCGCGGCGAGGTCGAGGGTGTAGTGCATCATCAGGAGCGCATCGATGCCCGTCCCGGACAGGGTCTCGACGCGGTCGTCGAGGCCCATGATCAGTTCAGGGGCTGTGTCGGGCCGGTGGACCTGCGCTGGGTGAGGATCGAAGGACACGACCACGGCGGCGGCTGATCGCTGCCGCGCTGCCTCGACGACCTGCTGCAGCACGCGCTGGTGGCCTCGATGCACGCCGTCGAAGTTACCGAGTGTCAGGACGGAGGGCCCGAAATCCTTGGGCACACTGTCCAGGTCTCTCCAGTAGAACACGCATCTCCTTCGCGATTCGGCCGGTTCCCGCGACCCGGGATGTGGGTCCGGCAGGTTGGTGGCCGCTCCCATTATGGCCGAAACCGCTGGCGTGGACGTCATCGGGCGCCCCGACCGCGGGGCTTCCCCGGTGTCCACTGCTCCTCCACATCCGGGGTCTCGTCCCGGAGGTGCGGAGGTTGTCCACATAGGCGTCCAGGGGCTCTCGTCCCCGATCCGCCGCGACCAGCATCGAGGAGTCAGATACCCGAAGACCCGAACGGTAGTAGCCCATGCGCATCCTGCACCCCGGTCCAGCACGCCACCTGTCCGTCCCACCGCCCGCCGTGCACGCGCTCCGTCCCGGATCCGCTCCGGCCCCGCGGCACACGAGCGTGGCGGAGCCGAGGGGGCGGGTTCCGGCCATCAGGACCGCCCTCGCGCTGGCACTCGCCCTCCTGCTGGGCCTCACCGGCCTTGCGCCGGCCGCAGCGGGTCCGGTCTCCGACGGCTGGCACACCGGCGCAGGCATCGCCGGAACGGGGTACTTCGTGGGGCAGCACCGGAACGCGGAGGGGGTGATCGCCTACTGCACCGACTTCGAACGCTTCTCCCCCGACAAGGCATCGGGCTACGGCGACGGGAGCACCGGACCGTTCATCCGGAGCGATGGATCGGCGCTCTCCTCCGGGGACAACGCGGTCCTCGCCTTCGTGCTGGGACGCTGGGGGGCGACGGCGGACAACGACGAGGCCGCAGCGGTGCAGCTCGCCGTGTGGTCGCTGACCGCAGCCGGCATGGGCTGGGAGAGTCCTGCGATGTCGGACTTCATCCGGGCCCGGAGGCTGCCGCCCGGTGTCGAGGCCAGTGCCAGGTCCATGGTGGAGCAGGGCCGCGCCGAGGCCGGTTCGTACAGTATCTCCGCATCCTTCTCGCCGGAGGGGCCGGGCGGGCACGTCAGCGCGGCCGTGGTCTCGGCCGACGGAGCCGCACGGCCCGGGCAGAAGGTGCAGGCGGTCGTCGAGGGCGGCACGTTCCAGGACGGTTCCACGACGGCGGAGTGGACGAGCACCGCCGACCCCCACGTACTCCCCGTCGCGCGGACAGGATTTCAGGCGGGACGCGTCAGGATCACGGCGTCCTCCGTCCCCGCGGCGAACGCCGCCTGGCTGGCGCCGCGTGAACAGGACGTACAGCGGCTCGTGGTGGCGCCCGTCTCCGCCGAGGCCGCGGCGTCCGTGGACCTTCCCGCGCCCGGCCGCTTCGCGCCGGAGGTATCGACGGTGACCTCCGCGACCCGCACGGCGCCCGGCACGGCCGTACACGACGTGCTGGACGTGTCGGTCGCCGCCCCCGGGCAGTGGCTGGTGGACCCGGCAACTGCCCGTCCCGTCGGGCTCGACGTGGTGTCGACCCTGTGGGGGCCACTGCCCTCGGCGCCGGTGGAGGGTGCGACGGTTCCGAGCGGCACCGCTTCCGTGGGCACGGTCACGACGGCGATCGCCGGCACGGGAAGCTTCCGGACCACCGCTCTCACCGTGCCCAGCGCCGGCTACTACGCATGGACCGAGAGCATCGACCCCTCGACCGCGAGGCCGGCGGCTGCAGCACCGTTCATCGCGCCGTGGGCCGGCCCCTACGGCCTGCCCCTCGAGACCACACTGGTGCCGTGGCAGCCGGCCCTGTCGACGAAGCTCTCCCGGTCCTCGGCCCTCCCGGGTGCGGTCGTGCAGGACACCGTGACGGCCGAGGGCTTCAACCCCGATGACGACGGCGGCACGGTGCAGCTGACGATGTACGGTCCCTTCGTGGAGTCGCCCGTCGAATCGTCCGCCATCCCGGTCGACGCCCCCGTCCATTCCGAGGTCAGCGTGCCCGCCACCGACGGCTCCACCATCTCCGGCGACTTCGCACCCCTGGACGAGCCGGGGTGCTACACCGTCGTCGCCGTGTTCGAGGGAAGCACCGACGAGGAGCCCTTCACCTCCGCCTTCGGCATCCCCGAGGAGACCGTCTGTGTCGAAGCACCCCCGGTCACGTCGCCGTCACCCGCATTCGCACCCGCACCCGCACCCGCTCCGGCCGCGGCTCCGCCCGCTCCGGTTCGTCCGGTCGTCGCAGCACCGCGCGGAGGGCCCCAGCTGGCAGCAACGGGCATCAGTGCCGGGGCGACGGGCGGCATCGCGCTGATGACCCTCGGCCTCGGGATGGGGCTGAGGGTCGCGGCGCGGCGGCGCGGGAAGCGCTAGCTGCGCTGTGCGAATTCCTGGCGCAGATCGCTCGTCTTGGCGATGTACTTGTGCCAGACGAGCAGAGCCGGCGGGAAGGCCAGCTCCACCACCATGAGGACGATCAGCACGTAGTTCGGCGTCCCGGAGAAGGCCCAGGACAGGACGCGCCCGATGCCGCCGACGAACACCATGAGGCACACCAGCCAGAGCATGTTGGCCCACTGGAACTTGATGGCGATCGTGATGAAGGCGGCCCCGACGCCCACCATCATGGCCGCGAAGAACCGGAACTGGCTCTCCAGCGTCGGGTTGACCGGGTCGGCCTCCGTGTCCGGCAGGCCTGCCGTTCCGAGGATCAGGTAGTAGGCACCGAAGCCCGCGATGACCAGCCCGACGAGGACGACGACCGTGCGGAAGACATTCCAGTCACCGCCCGAGGCTGCGCCCTTCCCGGCTTTCTTGCCCCGGGCCCTGTCCGTGGTGTCCTTGCTGGTCGTGCTGGTCGTGCTGGTCGTGCTGTCACCGGAGGCGCTGGTGCTGGCGGGACCGCGACCCGCTGCGGTCGTGCCCGCACCGGACACGTCCGCCGGGCGCAAGGTCCCGCCGGCGTCGTGGGCCGGGGTGCCGGAAGGCGTTCCATCGGGGCGACGGCGCTCGGACGGCCGTGCGGCGCCCTCTGAGGCGGAGTTGTCGTGCTCGGGGCTGTTGCTGGTCATGTCGCTCCCTGGAGGCAGGCTGGATCGATGCTCTAGCGCCATACTCTCACGGTGTGGAGTGCCGCCGGATGCCGATTCGGTGCCGGTCCCGGCAGGGTGCGTGCAAGCGCCGGCCGGGGGCGTCAGTGCGTCAGCTCGCCGGACGGACCGGTCGGTTCCTGGCCAGCCACACCAGCCCGAGGATCGGGAGGAGGAGGGGGACGAAGCCGTAGCCACGGCCGAACGCCGACCACACGGTCTCGCTCGGGAAGGCCCGCGCGTCGAAGATGCTGAGGAGCCCCACCGCCACGACTCCCACCAGTTCGGTGGTCACCGCGACCACGGACACCTTGAAGGCCCGCGTACCGGCGCGGGCGAGGGACACCGTCGCCACGATGTAGACGATGGCCGCGACGGCCGACAGGAGGTACGCGAGGGGCGCTTCGTGGAACTTCGTCGCGATCTGGAAGGCCGCGCGAGCCGTCGCAGCCAGCGCGAAGACTCCGTAGACGGCGATCAGGAGGCGGCCAGGACCCGTAGCGCGACTCGTCCGGGTCGCATCGAGTGCGGCGTCCGATGCGCCTCCGTCAGGACGCTCAGTCGGCATCCTGCCATTGGTTCGACGCCTCACAGGCCGGCCACCCCATCCCAGATCTGTTCCATACGGAAGAGCATGACGAAGACCGTCACCCCGGCCGCTGCCAGCACGTAGTTGCTCCAGCGTGTCTTCTCGAGGATGGACCACCAGAACGCCCCTACCGGAACCAGGAGCGCCGTGAGGAGGTAACCCCAGAATTCCCACGCCTCCCCCAGCACGGGTTCGCCCGCCACCTGGCGGATCACGGCCCCCACGGCATATACCACCAGGAAGAGCTCCACGGCGGCCGTGGACAGGATGGTGATGTCGTTCGGGGGTCGGCGGAGGAGTGCGGCACCGACGCACAGGAGGGCGGAGACTCCACAGACCAGTACCCCGATGAGGAGAAACGCATCCATCGGCTACTCCTTCCCGCCCGGGGCGAAGACGAGGGCGGTGCGGGCGGCTCCCCCGCGGTTCTCCAGCAGCGCGACGAGGGTGCCATCGGGCGCGAACGCCGCGACGGGTCCAGCCGGCTCCGTACTCGGACCGATCTTCCGGCCGTGCGACACATCAGCGGCTTCGGCGTCCGACAGTTCCCGTACCGGGAACAGCGCCCGGCCGGCATCGTCGAGCGAGAGGACGTCCAGGCCCTCGGCGAGCTGCTCCAGGGTGCGCGCCTGCTCGATGGAGTAGGGCCCCACCTGTGTCCGGCGGAGCGCCGTCAGGTGACCGCCGACGTCCAGCGCCTGCCCGAGGTCCCGGGCCAGGGCACGGATGTAGGTCCCGGAGCTGCACTCGACCGTCACGTCGACGTCCTGGAGTCTCCCGTTGCTGACCCGGCGGATCGCGTGGATGTCGAAGCGGTGGATGGTCACGGGCCGCGCCGGAAGGTCCACTTCCTCGCCCGAGCGAACCCGGGCGTAGGACCTCTCGCCCTTGACCTTGATGGCGCTGACACTGCTCGGCACCTGCTGGATCTCGCCCGTGAGGGCGGCGACCGCCGTGCGGATCTCGGCTTCGGTCACGGCGGCGGCGATGCTGCCGCCCGTGACCTCGCCCTCGGCGTCGTCCGTGATGGTGGACTGCCCCAGCCGGATGGTCGCGGTGTAGGTCTTCGAGGTCCCCACGATGAAGGTGAGCAGGCGCGTCGCGCGGTTGATGCCGATCACGAGGACCCCGGTGGCCATCGGATCGAGCGTCCCTGCATGGCCGACCTTGCGGGTTCCTGCCAGGCGACGCATACGTCCCACGACGTCATGACTGGTCCAGCCCTGAGGCTTGTCCACGATAATCAGCCCTGAGTGGACCTGCCCGGAATTCACGCCTCCCAGTATATGGGCCGCGGCCGTGCATCCCCTGTCCCGGGACCGACACCGGAGCAGGGAGCTACCGCCGCAGTGCTGCGGCAGCCCCGCAGGGCAGCCCGCGATAGCATCCTGCATATGCCCACCGTGCCAGCCCATGTCTCGAACGTCCCGGTCAACCAGATCCGCGAGATCACACAGGCGGCCTGGGCCACTCCCGACTCCATCGTCCTCAGCATCGGCGAGCCGGCGTTCCCCGTCGCCCGGCACGTGCTCGAGGCGGGCATGGCGGCACTCGACCGGGATGACACGAACTACACGCCCAACGCCGGCATCGCCCCGGTGCGGGCCGCCTTCGCCCAGCGGTTCGCGCGCCTGTCCGGCGTCGAGGAGGATCCCTCGCGTGTCTTCATCGTCGCAGGGGCGCAGCAGGGCCTGCACCTGGCGCTCAGCACGCTCATCGGAGCAGGCGACGAGGTGCTCGTCCCCGACCCTGGCTACCCGACGTTCACCATGACGGTAGGCCTCCTCGGAGGAGTACCGGTGGCCTACCCGCTGGTGCCGCACCACGGCTTCCAGCCCCGCGTCGAGGACCTGCGGGAACTCGTCACGGAGCGGACGAAGGTCCTTATGCTCAACTCACCGTCGAACCCCCTGGGCTCGGTGTTCGGCCACGAGCTCACGCGCGAGCTCGTCCGGTTCGCGCACGCGCACGATCTCTGGATCATCTCCGACGAATGCTACGAGGCCTTCACCTACGACGTGCCGCACGTCAGCCCTGCACGGTTCGACGCCGGCGGTCCCGAGGCCGTGCCGGAGGCACACGAAGCCCGGGTGATCACCTCGCTCACGCTGTCGAAGACGTACGGCCTGACCGGCCTGCGGATCGGCGCCCTCGTCACGCCGCCGGGGATGGAGCCGCTCCTCAGCAACGTCATGGAGGCCTCCGTGTCCTGCGTCTCGGCGGCGTCGCAGTACGCGGGCCTCGCCGCGATCACCGGTCCGCAGGACTATGTCACCACGGCGCTGGCGCACTACCGCTCGAACCGGGACGCTGCCACGGCGGTGCTGGATCGGCGCGGCATCAGCTACCTCGACGCCAGCGGGGCGTTCTACCTCTGGGCCGACGTGTCACACGCGACGGGAGGCGATGTCAGGGCCTGGACCGCCACCTTCCTGGCGGAGAGCGGCGTGGCGCTCGCGCCGGGCACGGCCTTCGGTTCCATGGGCGAGGGCTGGGTCCGCATCGCGCTCTGCGGCAGGACCGACGAACTCGTCGAAGGACTCTCGCGGCTCCCCGCCCCGGCGCCCCGCACCTGATCTCCAGGCGCCGAGGACGACAGCTGCACCGGAGGCGCCGGCACTCGGTCTCCCCGACGCCGCGAGGGACCGCGACGGCACCGAAGGGACCCGAAGGGACCCGAAGGGACCCGAAGAGGCCGCGATACCAGAGACGCCGGAATGCCAGAGACGCCGATGGCAGCCGACCGGGAGGTCGACTGCCATCGGCGTCTCGCAAGGGGCGGGCTAGCGTCCCGCCTCGTCCTCGTCGGACACACGGTACGGATCCGCGTCCCCGGCGAAGTCCGCTCCCTGCGCGATCGCTGCCACTTCGGCGTCACGCTCGCGGGCCTTCTGCAGCAGCTCCTCGAGGTGGCTGGCGTTCACCGGCACCTCGTCGGGAACGAACTCGAGGGTCGGCGTCAGCCGTGCGGTGATGTTCTTGCCGACCTCGGAGCGCAGGACGCCGCGGGCCGATTCGAGCGCCGTCCGGGTGGCCTGCTGCTCGTCCGCATCTCCCAGCACCGTGTAGTACAGGGTTGCGTGCTGCAGGTCGTTGGTCACCCGTGCGTCCGTGATGGTCACGGCTTCGAGCCGGGGGTCCTTCACACGGCGCCGGAGCGCCTCGGCGACGATGACTTTGATGCGCTGCGCGAGGCGCGCGGCGCGGGCCGGATCTGCCATTGCTGATACTCCTACGAAAGCGGATGTGGTGGGGGAACCCGCAGGCGGGTTCCGGCTGTGCGACGAGCACAGGCGCCCCCGGGAACCAGGGCGCCTGTGCCGACCGACGTGCTAGACGCGGGGCTTCTCCCGCATCTCGAAGGTCTCGATGGTGTCGCCTTCCTTGACATCGTTGAACGAGCCGAGGCCGATACCGCACTCGAAGTCGGTGCGGACTTCGGTGGCGTCGTCCTTGAAGCGCTTGAGCGAGTCCACGGAGAGGTTGTCCCCGATGACCTTGCCATCGCGCAGGACGCGCGCCCTCGTGTTGCGTCGGATGATGCCCGAACGCACGATCGAACCGGCGATGTTGCCGAACTTCGAGGAACGGAACACCTCGCGGACCTCTGCGGTACCGAGCTGCACCTCCTCGTACTCAGGCTTGAGCATGCCCTTGAGGGCGAGCTCGATATCGTCGATCGCGGCGTAGATGACCGAGTAGAAGCGCATGTCGACGCCTTCACGCTCGGCGAGGTCCGCGACGCGCTCCGCCGGCTTCACGTTGAAGCCGATGATGATCGCGTTGTCGACCGTGGCCAGGTTGACGTCGTTCTGCGTGATCGCACCGACACCACGGTGGATGACGCGCAGCTGCACGCCCTCTCCGACGTCGATCTTGAGCAGCGAGTCCTCCAGGGCCTCGACGGCACCCGACACGTCACCCTTGAGGATGAGGTTGAGGGTGTCGACCTTGCCTTCGGCGACGGCCTGGTCGAAGTCCTCGAGGCTGATGCGCTTGCGGCGCTTCGCGAGGGCCGCGTTGCGGTCCGCCGCTTCGCGCTTCTCGGCGATCTGGCGACCGGTGCGCTCGTCGTCGGTGACGAAGAACGTATCGCCCGCGCGGGGCACGTTGGACAGGCCCAGCACCTGGACGGGACGCGACGGCCCCGCCGTGGTGACGACGTCGCCGTTCTCGTCGAACATCGCACGCACACGGCCATGGGCCGTACCGGCGACGATGGTGTCGCCGACGTGCAGCGTTCCGGACTGGACCAGGACGGTTGCAACCGCACCGCGACCCTTGTCGAGGTTCGCCTCGATCGCGATGCCGCGTGCATCCTTGTTCGGGTTGGCCCGCATGTCGAGCGCGGCGTCGGCGGTGAGCAGGACGGCCTCGAGGAGGTCATCGATGCCCATGCCCTGCAGCGCGGAGACGTGCACGAACATCGTGTCGCCGCCGTACTCCTCGGGTACCAGTCCGTACTCGGTGAGCTGGCCCTTGACCTTGTCCGGGTTCGCGCCTTCCTTGTCCATCTTGTTCACGGCCACGACGATCGGCACGTTGGCCGCCTGCGCGTGGTTCAGCGCCTCGACCGTCTGCGGCATGACGCCGTCGTCGGCCGCGACGACCAGCACGGCGATGTCCGTGACCTTCGCACCACGGGCACGCATGGCGGTGAACGCCTCGTGGCCCGGGGTGTCGATGAAGGTGATGGCCCGCGTGCTGTCCTCGTGGACGTGCTGGATCTGGTAGGCACCGATGTGCTGGGTGATGCCACCGTGCTCGCCCTCGACGACCTTGGTGTTGCGGACCGCGTCGAGCAGTCGCGTCTTACCGTGGTCGACGTGGCCCATGACCGTGACGACCGGCGGACGCGCCTCGAGCTGCTCGTCACCCTCGGCTTCGAGCTCGGCATCGAAGTCGATGTCGAAGCTGCTGAGGAGCTCGCGCTCCTCGTCCTCGGGCGAGACGACCTGGATTTTGTAGCCCAGCTCGGTACCGAGCACCTCGAAGGTGTCCTCGTCCAGCGACTGCGTTGCCGTGGCCATCTCACCGAGGTGGAAGAGCACGGTGACCAGTGCTGCGGGGTTCGCCTCGATCTTGTCGGCGAAGTCCGTGATGGACGACCCGCGGCGCAGGCGCACGATGGTGTTGCCGTCTCCGCGGGGTACGCTCACGCCACCCAGCGAGGGAGCCGACATCTGCTCCAGTTCCTGCCGCTTCGCACGCTTCGACTTGCGCTGCTTGCCGCGACCGGCTCCACCCTTGCCGAAGGCACCGGCGGTGCCGCCGCGTCCGCGGCCGCCCTTGCCGAAACCGCCACCGGCGGGTGCTCCGCTCGGACTGGCAGGTGCTGCTCCACCGGGTCCGCGACGCGGCCCGGCTCCCGCGCCCGGCGCTCCGCGGCCGGGGGCTGCGGGACGCTCGGTGCGGTTGGGCATCATGCCGGGAGTGGGACGTGAGCCCGGGGCTCCACCGGGACGGGGAGCACCCGGACGGGGTGCACCGGGACGGGGTCCACCTGCACCGGCGGCGGGACGCGGCCCACCTGCACCGGCAGCGGGGCGGGGTCCGGCCGGACCGGCGGCGGGACGCTGCTGCGCATCGTCACGACGACCGGGACGAGGCATGCCCTGGGACGGTGCGAACGGGTTGTTGCCCGGACGCGGCGGGCGCTCCGAGGTGCGGTCCGCGCCACGATCCGAGTCTCCACGGCGGGAGCCCATGCCCTGGGACGGTGCGAACGGGTTGTTGCCCGGACGGGGTGCGCCACCGGGACGGGCGCCCGATGGGCGCGTCGTTCCTGCAGACGGAGCCGCGGGGGGCGTCGCGGGACGGGGAGCAGGGCGCGTGCCCGGCGTCGCGCCGTCCTGCTGGGCGTCCTGCGGGGCAGGTGCCGGTGCGTCCTGTGCTGCCGGGGCAGGAGTCTCCGCGGGAGCGGAACCGTTCGAGAACGGTGACGCCTGCGGAGCAGCCGGTGCAGCCGGTGCAGCCGGTGCAGCGGGCGCCGGAGTGGACGGTGCGGCAGGTGCGGCCGGGGCTGGTGCCTCGGGAGCAGCCTGGGCGGCGCCCGGCTTCGGACCCGACGGCGCGGGCGCGGCGGGACGTGACGGGGCGGGGGCCGCGGGACGTGATGGGGCTGGGGCGGCGGCGCTCTTGGTGGCGCCGGCGTCGGGGAATGCGCCGCGAAGTTTCTTCACGACGGGGGCCTCAATGGTGGAAGAGGCTGAACGGACGAATTCGCCCAGTTCCTGCAGTTTCGCAACTGCGTCTTTCGAGGTTATACCGAGCTCTTTCGCGAGCTCGTGTACGCGGACCTTGGCCACATTTCTCCTGTCTCGGTCCGCACCGAGTCAGGCACGAACCGTCTATTTCCTACTGCTGATCCCGGCCGCGAGGGCGGCCGGCAGATCGAATGCAGAGCGCAACGGATTGGTCATCGTTGCGCACTCATCGCTGGGTTCTCATCGGGTTTCCATGAGGGTACTGACCCGCTTTCAGGGAGGACGGTGGTGAATCGGAGCGTTCATCTCGACGCTCCAGGAGTGCCTGGAAGTCCGCTGCGAAGTCCGCAGTGTCCACCGGCCGGCGGAAGGCCCTGTTGAAGGCTTTCCGTTTGACGGCCGTTTCCATGCATGCCGGGTCGGGGTGCAGCCAAGCACCCCGTCCGGATAGCCGGTGCCGCTCATCGATGACGGCGACATCCTGTCCGTCGATCGCTCGTGCAACAACCCGCATCACGTGTGACTGGCGGTCCCGCCGGCGGCATCCCACGCAGGTGCGTATCGGATGAGTGTCCTCCGGCTGGTACCCGGACTCTTCTCGATGAGCAGAGTTTTCTCGATGAGCAACGTCTTCTCGATGAGCAGAGTCTTCCGGGCGCGACTCGACAGCAGTCATAGCTATTCTACCCCTTCCGGGTCCGCAGGCGGACCGGCGGCTCAGCTCTTGGCTGCCGGTGCCGGCTGCGCGGCGTCGGACACGATGTCGATCCGCCAGCCGGTGAGCTTGGCAGCGAGGCGGGCGTTCTGGCCCTCCTTGCCGATCGCGAGGGACAGCTGGTAGTCCGGCACGACGACGCGGGCCGACCGCGTCGCCTCGTCGGTGATCGTCACCGAGGTGACGCGGGACGGCGAGAGCGAACTGGCGATGAACGAGGCGGGGTCGTCGTTGTAGTCGACGATGTCGATCTTCTCGTCGTTCAGCTCGTTCATGACGGCGCGGACGCGCGTGCCCATCTCGCCGATGCAGGCCCCCTTGGCGTTGACGCCGGGGACGTTCGCCTTCACCGCGATCTTGGTGCGGTGTCCGGCTTCACGTGCGAGGGCGACGATCTCGACCGTCCTGTCGGCGATCTCGGGTACTTCGAGTTCGAAGAGTTTCCGGACGAGCCCCGGGTGCGAGCGGGACAGGGTGATGGAGGGGCCCTTCATCCCGCGGTGCACGTCGACGACGAACGCGCGCAGCCGGGTGCCGTGGAGGTACTTCTCCCCCGGCACCTGCTCGGGCGGCGGCAGCACTGCCTCGACCGAGCCCAGGTTGACCTGGATCATGTGCGGATTGGTGCCCTGCTGGATCATGCCGGCGACGAGTTCGCCTTCCTTGCCGCGGAACTCACCGAGGATGTTGTCGTCCTCGGCGTCGCGCAGGCGCTGGAGGATGATCTGCCGGGCGGTACTGGCGGCGATGCGTCCGAAGCCGCTGGGCGTGTCGTCGAACTCCCCGACGGACTCGCCGTCGTCGTCCTTCTCTGTGGCCCAGATGGTGACGTGGCCGTTGCGGCGATCGAGTTCGGCGCGCGCCGTCTCGTGCGCTCCGGGCGTGCGGTGGTACGCGATCAGCAGTGCCTGCTCGATCGTGGGCACCAGCTTGTCCAGCGGGATCTCGCGTTCGCGTTCGAGGAGCCTCAACGCGCTCATGTCAATGTCCATGTGGTTCTCCTTAGGCGTGGTGCACGGCGCCGGAGATGTCCGGATCGGCCCCATCGCTGTTCTCGTGGTGTTCATCCTCAAGATGCGCGAATTCGACCTGCACGGTCCCCTTGCGGATCTTGGAAAAATCGAGGGCGAGCGGATCGCCCTGCTTCGGCTTCATGCCCTTCTTCACCGGCATCTGCGGGATCAGCCGGATGCCCGTCGACGTGACCTCGAGGAGCCGGCCGAGGACGGCGTCGCCGGTTGCCGGCTTCACCTCGACCATGCGTCCCACGTTGCGGCGCCAGTGCCGCGGCTCGGTGAGCGGTCGGGAGACGCCGGGCGAGGAGATCTCGAGGTTGTACGGGCGGTCGTCGTCCTCGGGGTCGCTGTCCATCGCGGCCGAGAGGTCGGTGGAGATGGCGGAGATCACATCGAGACCGACGCTTCCGGAGGCGTCCTCGGGCAGGTCGACGACGACGTGGACGGTGCGGTGGGAGCCGGCGACCTTGATGTCGACGTCCTCGAGGTAGAGGTTGTGTTGCTCCACCACGGGTTGCAACCTGGTCCGCAGGCGCTGCGCTTCGGCCTGCAGTTCGGCCTCGAGGGCCGATTTGCGGGTCGAGGCATGTTTTTCGTTCCCGGACCGGACCGCCATGGCTGCCTCCCACTCGATGATGTTGTCCTTCAAGAGTACCGATATTCCAGGGCACCGGGTGTATGGCCCGGTGAAAGCCGGACTGCCATGGCATCATCGGGAACTGTGATGATGCGGGGTCGGGCAGGCGGGCAGCAGGTGCGGGGCGGGCGCGCCGCCTCGGCTGCCGCGCGCGTGGTGCGCTGGTCCGCGGCGCTGATCGGCCTCTTCCTCGTGGTGCTCCTCGTGGCCGGCATCGGGACGGGCCTCAGGACTCCGGAACCGGAGGCGCCCGCCTACTCGGCGTCCGAACAGGCACAGCTCGACGCCGAGGGGCGCTTCCGCACGCTGGCTGCCGATGCGCGGGCAGCAGCCGCAGCAGACCCGGCACGTGCCGAGCGGCTGGCAGCCGTGGCGGCGGACCTCGACGTGCAGGCTGCCGCCGTCGCCCTGCCGCGCTCCCCCGCCTCGGCGGACGCGACGGACGCGGGAATGACGCCCGACGCCGGTTCATCCACAGCCTCCGCCCCGGGCGGACCGGCTGACCCACCTGACTCCGGCGACCCGACCGCGTCACCGGTGGACGGAGCACGCGTGCTCGCCCTGCTGCGTGACAGCTCCCTCCGCAGCCTGCGTGACGCCGTCGGTGCCGAACCCGGCGCAGCGCGTGTCCTAGCGGCCTCGGGCGTGAACCAGTGGCGGCACGCGGTGCTCCTCGGCCAGGTGCTCGGCGCGGAGACCGACCTTCCGTCCGCCGACGCGCTCCCTCCCGCGGACCTCGCCGCAGGAACGGGCCTGTTCGGCGAGCCCGCCGCTGTGCTGCCCTCGCAGCCGGCAGCTGGCGGGGTGGGCGAGGTCGGAGCACGGGTAGGAGCGCCGGACGAGTGCGCCGGGACTCCCCTCGGCCCCGATGCCGACCGGCAGGCCCTCCTGAACGCCCAGGCGGCCGAGGACCGGGCACGCTACGGCTACGAGGTCGCCGCGGCGCTGCTCCCGGACGCCGAAGGTGCCCTCGCCCGGTCGGCGGCCCACCGGGCGGCCGGGGTCGCCGCCGCACGGCTCCTCGTCCGGTTGTGCGCCGAACCCGGCCCGGCTCCGGCCGGATTCTCGATCGCACCCGCCTTCCGTGCCGATCCCGCCGGTGCCCTGCGCGAGCTCGAACAGGACCATGCCGCCCTCTACGCGGGTCTCGTCCCCACCGTCGGTCCGGAGGTTCGGCCCTGGGCCATCGCGTCCTACAACGCCGCCGCACAGCGCAGCCTCGACGACGGAACGCCCCTGGAAGCGCTGCCCGCGCTTCAGGCGGGCGTCGCAGGGACGGCGGACGTCGCTCCGGCATCCGCTGCCACCGGGGGCCCGGACGCGCCGGCACCGACGGAGCAGCCCGATGAGTAGCGGCGGACCCGCGACGGACGAGCCGCCGGGAGGAGCCGACGCCGGCGGTCGGGACAGCAGTACCCGCACCGGGCCGCGCACTTCTTCCCACGCCGTCGGCGACACTCGTCCGGGAATCAGCGCGAGTCCGGTGATCGGCGCGAGCACGTCCGTGCCCCTCCCCGACCTGCCACCCCGCCTCGTGCGCAGTGCACGGACCATCGACGGCGGAGCCCGGTGGACGCGCGAATGGCGCGCGCTGCTGGCCGCCAGGCTCGAGGCGTGGGACCTCGAGCTCGACCTCCGGCCCGGACAGCCCGCCTGGGCGGGGCAGTGCGCCGTCGTCGTGCCCGTGATGGGACGCGGTGGCGGCGAACCGTCCGCCGCCGTCCTGAAGCTCACCATCCCGCACGACGAAGCCCTCACCGAGCCCGATGCCCTGGAGCTGTGGAACGGGACGGGCGCGGTGCGGCTGCTCGCGGCGTCGCGCCCCGACTACGCGTTGCTGCTGGCACGCCTCGACGGGGACCACTCGCTGCGGGACGTGCCGCTCGACGAGACCCCGGAGCCGTGGGCGGAGGTCCTCCGCCAGCTGTCGATGCCTCCCGGCGACAGCGCCCTGTGGGCCGCTTTCCCGCACCTGGCGTCCGACGCCGAGCAGTGGACGGACACCCTCCCCGCGCGGTGGACCGAACTGGGCGAGCCCTTCCCCCGCTGGCTCATGGAGGCCGCGCTCGAGGTCTGCCAGTCGCGCGGGATCGTCGGGCGGCGCTCGGAGCGCGATGTGCTCGTGCACTCCGACCTGCACTACGACAACCTCCTGCCGTCCTCGCCGGGCCAGCTGCGCCGGTTCACGGCGATCGACCCGAAGCCGGTCCTCGGCGATGCCGAGTACGCCGTGGCGCCGATGCTGTGGAACCGGCTGGGGGAACTCGATCGCGGCGATCCCGCCGGTCACCTCCGCGCGCACTGCTCCGCCCTCGCCACGGCTGCCGGGCTCGACGCCGCACTCGCCGCCGGTTGGACGGTGGTGCGCGAGGTGCGCAACGCGCTGTCCTACCTCGGGCACGGCCGGTCGGGTGACGCGCAGCGGTCGCTGTGGGTGGCGAGCTCGGTCCTGGGGCGGACGCTGGACGGCCTGCCGGCGGCCAGGGACCTGCCGGCTCTCTAGCGGTGCCCCGGACGCACCGTCAGCGGGTCACGCCGCCGCGGCCATCAGTGGGCGGATGTTCTCGATCCACACGTCGTACCCGAGCTTGAGGATCAGGGCCCCGACCACGGCGAGGAACACGATCCGGATGAACCTGCTGCCCTGGCTGATGGCCATCCGCGATCCGGTGTAGCCACCGGCCATGTTCGCGACGCCGAGCAGCAGCCCGAGGCCCCAGAGGATGGAGCCGTTGGGCAGGAAGAACATCAGCGCCCCGAAGTTCGTGGCCATGTTCACGATCTTCGCCTTCGCGCTGGCGCCGAGGAAGTTGTAGCCGAGCAGCGTGACCATCGCGATGATGAGGAACGAGCCCGTACCGGGCCCGATCAGTCCGTCGTAGAAACCGATGACGAGCCCGATGGCCGCCGCCGTCCCGTAGTGCCGGCCCCCCTGGTGCCGCAGTCGGGTCAGCGTCCCGACGGACGGCTTCAGCGCCGTGAACACCGCGACGGCGACGAGCGCCACCACGATGACGGGCTTGAAGACCGACGACGGCAGCGACGCGGCGAGGATCGCCCCGCCGAAGCTGCCGAGAAGGGCCACACCCGCCATGGGCAGGGCTGTCCGCAGGTCCGGGTGGGCCCTCCGGTAGTAGGTGACGGCACTCGTCGTCGTCCCGAAGATCGATCCCAGCTTGTTCGTCGCCAGGGCCTCCACGGGCGTGATGCCGGGCACCAGCAACAGCACCGGCAGCTGGATCAGCCCACCCCCTCCCACGACGGCGTCCACCCACCCGGCGGCGAACCCGGCGACGAGCACCAGCAGGATCGTCGCGAGGTGCAGCTCCTCGAGTCCCGAACCCACCGTGGCCTAGTGTGCGGTGAGCTCGCGCAGCAGCGCGGCGGCCTCGCCGACCGCGACGTTCTGCGCCTCGCCCGTCCGGCGGTCCTTGATCTCGAGGACGCCGTCCGCGAGGCCGCGGCCGACGACGACGATGGTGGGCACGCCGATGAGTTCGGCGTCGCCGAACTTCACGCCGGGAGACACCTTGGGCCGATCGTCGTAGATCACGGTGAGGCCGGCCGACTCGAGGTCCGCGGCGAGCTTCTCCGCGGCCTCGAACACCTCGGTGCCCTTGCCCGTCGCGACGATGTGGACGTCGGCGGGAGCGACGTTACGGGGCCAGATGATGCCGCGGTCGTCGTGGTTGGACTCGGCGAGGGCCGCGATGGCACGCGTGACCCCGACGCCGTAGGACCCCATGGTCACCGTGGCGAGCTTGCCGTTCCGGTCCAGGACCTTCAGCCCGAGTGCGTCGGCGTACTTGCGGCCGAGCTGGAAGATGTGGCCCATCTCGATGCCGCGTGCGGCGATGAGCGGTCCCGAGCCGTCGGGTGCCTCGTCCCCCTCGCGCACCTCGACGGCTTCGATGACGCCGTCCCAGGTGAAGTCGCGCGCCGCGACGAGCCCGAAGACGTGCTTCCCGTGCTCGTTGGCGCCCGTGATCCAGGAGGTCCCGGGAACCACGCGCGGGTCCACGAGGTACCGGAGTCCCGTGGACGCCTCGGCGCCGAGGACGGCACCCTCGAGCGTGAGGCCCGGGCCGATGTAGCCCTTCACGAGGCCCGGGTGCTTCTTCAGGTCCTCCTCGTTCGCGGCCTCCACGGCGACTTCGCCGCCCGTCTCGAGGTGGCCCGCGATGTTCGCCTCGATGCGCTTGAGGTCCACGGTGCGATCCCCGGGCACGGCGACGACGACGATCTCGCGCTCGCCCGTGGGCAGCACCGCGGCGAGCACCACGTTCTTGAGGGTGTCCGCGGCGTTCCAGGCGCGGTCCTCGCGGGGGGCCGAGGCGTTCGCGTGGTCCACGAGCGTGTCGATGGTGGGGGTGTCCGGGGTGTCGCGGACCTCCGCGGCCGGTGCGTCCGTGAAGTCGATCGCGTCGGGGACGACCGTCGTGACAGCTTCCACGTTCGCGGTGTAGCCCCCGGCGGACCGGACGAAGGTGTCCTCGCCGATGGGCGTCGGGTGCAGGAATTCCTCGCTCTTCGAACCGCCCATGGCGCCGGCGGTCGCCGTCACCGGCACCACCTCCAGCCCCAGCCGCTCGAAGATGCGCAGGTAGGCGCCGCGGTGCAGCTGGTAGCTCGCCTCCAGCCCCTCGTCGTCGATGTCGAACGAGTAGGAGTCCTTCATGATGAACTCGCGGCCGCGGAGAAGCCCGGCGCGGGGACGGGCCTCGTCGCGGTACTTGGTCTGGATCTGGAACAGGCTCACCGGGAGGTCCTTGTACGAGGTGTACAGGTCCTTCACCAGCAGCGTGAACATCTCCTCGTGCGTCGGCGCGAGGAGGTAGTCCGCGCCCTTGCGGTCCTGGAGCCGGAAGATGCCGTCGCCGTACTCGGTCCAGCGGTTCGTCGCCTCGTAGGGCTCCTTGGGCAGGAGTGCCGGGAAGTGCACTTCCTGGGCGCCGATGGCCTCCATCTCCTCGCGGATGACCGCTTCGACCCGTGCGAGGACCTTCAGTCCCAGCGGCAGCCAGCTGTAGATGCCGGGCGCTGCACGCCGGATGTAGCCCGCGCGCACCAGGAGCCGGTGGCTGGCGACTTCCGCGTCGGCTGGATCTTCACGCAGGGTGCGCAGGAAAAGGGTCGAGAGTCGTAAGACCACGCGGGTGTCCGTTCGTATCGGTACTGCCATTCACCTTCCCGCCGTCCGGCGGGAAACAACAGGTACCAATCTAGCGGGTCCGCCCGCGCCGGGGCCGTCGTCGGGCCGTCGACGGGCGCTGCGCGCCTCGAGGGTGCTGTCCTCAGAAGAGGATGGTCGCGAAGGTGTCCACCTGCTCGAACCCGACGCGCTTGTACGCGGCGATGGCCCGGGAGTTGTAGGAGTTCACGTAGAGGCTGACCGTGGGGGCGAGCGAGCGGGCGGCGACGACGACGCCGGCCATGTAGGCGGCGCTGAGTCCCCTGCCGCGGTGCTCCGGATTCATCCAGACCCCCTGCACCTGGACGGCCTGGGAGGAGACGGTGCCGAGCTCGGCCTTGAAGATGACCTCGCCGTCGTCGCCGAACGCGGCGAGCGAGTGCTTCCTGCCGATGAGAGAGGCGACGCGACGCCGGTAGTGCTCGGAGCCGCCGATGAACGGCGAGTAGCCCACTTCCTCCTCGAACATCGCGGCACAGGCGGGCAGCAGGCGGTCCAGTTCGTCGGGCCGCGTGAACCGGAGATCAGGGGCGGGGGCGATGAGCGGGTCCGTGTCGATGGCCATGAGCGGCTGGGTGGGGCGCACGTCGAACGGCTCGCCGCTGTAGTCCTCGAGGGTGGACCACAGGTCCATGACGCCCTCCGAGAGGCCGAAGATCGACGAGAAGGTGCGTCCGGACCTGCCGAGGTGGTCGCCGAAGATCGCACCGGTCTCATCGGTCACGCCCACCGGCACGAGGTTGACCCCTGCCCAGCAGGCGGCACGCAGCTCGTTGTGGCGGAACATGCCCACGAGCTCGCCGCCGGCGAAGGACGGCGCCGCGCTCCCCATGAGTTCCAGGTGGGAGGCGACGAAGACATTGGCCACGGGGTCCGAGTCGACGATGGCCCACAGGTCGCGCGTGTCCTCCTCGCCGAGGACGCGGAAGGACCAGGGCCCTTCGGGATCTGCCTCGGGCCTAGCTAACGGTAACCATGGGGCCACCCTGGCCAGCAGTTTCGCCATCAGCCTCACCCATTTCCTCTGCGAGCCGCATCGCTTCCTCGATGAGTGTCTCAACGATCTGGTCCTCGGGAACAGTCTTGATGACCTCTCCCCTCACGAAGATCTGCCCCTTGCCGTTGCCGGATGCAACGCCCAGGTCGGCTTCACGGGCTTCGCCCGGTCCGTTCACCACGCAACCCATCACGGCCACGCGGAGGGGCACCTCCATGCCCTCGAGGCCGGCGGTGACCTCCTCGGCGAGCGTGTAGACGTCGACCTGCGCCCTGCCACAGGACGGGCAGGAGACGATCTCGAGCTTGCGCGGCCGCAGGTTGAGGGACTGCAGGATCTGGTTGCCCACCTTGATCTCCTCGACCGGCGGAGCGGAGAGCGAGACACGGATGGTGTCGCCGATGCCCTTGGACAGGAGCGCCCCGAAGGCGGTGGCGGACTTGATGGTGCCCTGGAAGGCCGGTCCCGCCTCGGTGACGCCGAGGTGGAGGGGCCAGTCGCCGCGCTCGGCCAGGAGCTCGTAGGCCCGGACCATGATGACGGGGTCGTTGTGCTTCACGGAGATCTTGAAGTCGTGGAAGTCGTGCTCCTCGAACAGGGACGCCTCCCAGACCGCCGACTCCACGAGCGCCTCCGGTGTCGCCTTCCCGTACTTCTCCATGAGCCGCGGGTCGAGCGAGCCGGCATTGACGCCGATCCGGATCGAGGTGCCGGCGGCCTTCGCCGCCTCCGCGATCTGCTTGACCTGGTCGTCGAACTTGCGGATGTTGCCCGGGTTGACGCGGACCGCGGCGCACCCGGCGTCGATGGCCGCGAAGACGTACTTCGGCTGGAAGTGGATGTCCGCGATCACCGGGATCTGGGATTTCTTCGCGATGATCGGCAGCGCTGCGGCGTCATCGGCCGACGGGCAGGCCACGCGGACGATGTCACAGCCGGTGGCCGTCAGTTCGGCGATCTGCTGGAGCGTCGCGTTGATGTCGGTGGTGGGCGTGGTGGTCATCGACTGGATGCTGATCGGGGAGTCCGATCCGACTCCCACGGAGCCGACCTTGATCTGGCGGGTCTTGCGCCGTGGTGCGAGGACGGGCGGCGGTGCTGCTGGCATTCCTAGGCTGACCGAGGTCAAAACATCCTCCATGCTGGCGGCCTTGACCGCACGTCTTTGAGATTCTTGTCTTCATTATCCACCCGGCCCGGCGCTCCGCCGTCCTCTCGGGACTCACATCACACGAGGTGCCTGAAGGCTCCGATCACCGGCGTCCACGCGGTGGTCTTCACGGCGGAGATGGCGCCGGCCTGCGCGAACGGATCCTGGCTCACCAGCTGGTTCAGGTCTGCCTCGGTCTCGGAGGAGAACACCAGGAGGGCTCCGGTACCGTCGGCGAACGGACCGGAGGCCAGGACGCGGCCGTCCGCGACCAGTCCTTCCAGCCACTGCCGGTGCACCGGCCGGTGCTGGGCGCGGAGGTCCTCATGGTCGGGGTTGTAGACGTATTCGACGGCGAAGATGCTCATGGGTTTCACCCTACGGGACTTCCAGGAGGTAGACCTTGATGATCGCGGCGACGCCGGCGGCCCAGAGCAGGGAGGACAGGGTCCCGATGATGAAGCGTTCCGACGCTGCGGGACTCTCCTTGAGCTCGGCGTAGCGGCCGAGGGCCTTGACCGCCACGACGTAGGCGATGGCGACGGGCTGGCCGCCGAGGATGGCGACCGTGACGGCGAGGCGCTCGAGGACCCCGATGACCAGTCCGCCGCGCAGGACTCCGGGCGGCAGGGCGTCGACCGGCGCCCTGGGCGGTTCGGCCGGCGGTGCCGGGAGGTCGAGCTGCGGCTGGTCCGCCGGTTCGGGGAGTTCCTCGCGGCGCCGTTCCGCGGTGTCCACGGAGCGGGCGAGGCGCAGCACGAGCATGGTCACGGGCGAACCGACGCCGCCCGCGACGAGCAGGGCCACGGCGATCCAGAGTACGTCCACAGGATTCCTTCCCGGCTGTCCGACGTCCCGGCTGACGTCGCACCTCATGTCTACAGCACGGCACCCCCACGGGAAGCTGCTCTCCGGGTCACACGACGTCGCCGGCTACGTCGCCGCGTCGGCCCACGCCAGGAGCCGCGCGGCCGCGGGGCGGACGGCGTGCTCCTCGTGCCAGGCTGCCCGGGCCGCCGCCTTGCTCACGGCCTGGGGGCTGATGCCGAGGGTCCGCGCCGCGGAGGTCTGCGTGCCGCGCTCGCCGAACTTCAGGAGGTCGAGGATGCGCCATTCGGCGTCGGAACGCGCCAGGACGTGCCGTCCGAGCAGCGCGAGCACGCCCTCCGCCTCCGCCGCGAGATCGGCCCGGCCGTCGGGTCCCTCGACCGCCAGGGGCGCGCGGTCCCCCGTCTTCTTGGCACGATCGACGGCCTTGCGGGCAGCGACGAAGGCAGAACCGCGGCCTTCCCGTGGCGAGGACGGGTAGGGCCGCTCCACGTCACCGATCCCGATCCCGACGTACCAGCCGCCGGCACGGAGGCAGAGCAGGACGGCGTCGACGACGTCGCCCGCACCGGCCACGACGCCCTGCGCCTCGTCGCCGACGGAGCGCTCCCACGGCAGCACCGTCCTGATGGGCACCAGGAGGTCGAGCAGCTCGGGAACCCGGTCCCGCGACGAACGGCTTCCCGCCTGGTCGATCGTGAGGACGAACATACTTCAACCATATGAGGTTGAAATCTGATTTACAACCGACTACCCGAAGAGATCGACCGGCTTCACGATGTCCGCGTAGATCAGCAGGACCCCCATGCCCATGAGCAGGATCGCCACCGCATAGGTGAGGGGCAGGAGCTTGGCCATGTCGAACGGCCCGGGATCGGGGCGCTTGAACAGCCGCGCGATACCGCGCCGGAGTCCCTCCCAGAGCGCTCCCGCGACATGGCCGCCGTCGAGCGGCAGGAGCGGGATCAGGTTGAACACGAAGAGTGCCAGGTTCACGCCGGCGACCAGTCCGATGAGCGTCGCCGCGCGGGACGCGACCGGTACCTCCTCCATGGCGGAGATCTCGCCCGCGATCCGGCCGACACCGACCACGCTGATGGGCCCCTCGGGGTCACGCGGGGCATCGGAGAACGCGGCCTGGCCGACCTCGACGACGCGCTGCGGGAGGTTCAGCACCACTCCGGCGACGCGGGCGAGGGAATCGCCGACGGCCGGGAGTACCTCGCTCGCGGGTTGGGGCACGAGCTCCTGCGTCGAGCCGACACCGATGAAGCCGACCTCCTGCGTCACCGCACTGCCGTCGTCGTCCACCTCCGGCGCGCCGTCCGCGGTGGCGACGGGCCGCTCCGTCAGCAGGGGCGTGATTGTGGACTCGAGGGTCTCGCCGTCCCGGACGTAGGAGATGGCGACCTCGCGGCCGGCGGCATCCCTGATCCACCCGGACAGCTCGTCCCAGCCGGTGACCTCCCGCCCGTCGAACGCGACCACGCGGTCACCGGGCAGCAGGCCCGCCTCGAAGGCCGGGGCTGCGGGATCGTCGGCCGTGCATTCCGTCTGGCCGGTCGCCGCCTGCTGGCTCGCCGGCACCACGCACTCGGACACCGACGCGATGGTGGTGGTGGCCTGGGCGGTGCCGAAGCCCATGATGAGGACGGCGAACAGTACCGTCCCGATCAGGAGGTTCATCAGCGGACCGCCCAGCATGATGATGATCCGCTTCCAGATGGGCAGCTTGTAGAAGACGCGGTTCTCGTCCCCCGGCAGCAACTGCTCCGCCGCGGCCTGGCGGGCGTCGTCGGTCAGCTGCTGGAAGACCCCGGTGCTGGACTGCCGCACGGCGCCGGCCTCCGTCGTCGCCGGCGGGAACATGCCCACCATCGAGACGTAGCCGCCGGCGGGGATCGCCTTGAGCCCGTACTCGGTCTCTCCGCGGCGCCTCGACCAGACCGTGGGACCGAAGCCGACCATGTACTGCGTGACACGGACCTTGAAGAGTTTCGCGGGCACCAGGTGGCCCACCTCGTGCAGCGCGATCGACGCGGCGATCCCGAGGACGACGAAGAGCACTCCGGCGATGAACAACAGTACGGTCACGGGTTTTCCTTCTGGCCTTCACGATCGGCTGCCGGGTCCTGCAGCGGGAACTCTCCGAGGCCACAACGGACCCGGGCCCTCCGGCGTGCCCAGCGCTCCGCCTCGAGGACGGCCTCCAGGCTGAGCTCGCCGCGTGCAGCGCCTGCGCTCTCGCGCGCACGCTGCTCGTCGACGACGTCGGACACCGTGTCCACGATGTCAGGAAAACCTATGGCCCCCCTGTGAAAGGCGTCGACGGCTTCCTCATTCGCCGCGTTGAATACAGCCATGCGCGTGCCACCCTCGGCCGCGGCCTGCTTGGCGAGGGCGATCGCAGGGAAGGCCTGCTCGTCCAGGGCTTCGAAGGTCCATTCCGCCGGCCGGGTCCAGTCGCAGGCCTTCGCCGAACCGGGCACCCTGAACGGCCAGCCGATGCCGAGGGCGATCGGCAGGCGCATGTCCGGCGGCGATGCCTGGGCCAGCGTGGAGCCATCGACGAACTGCACCATCGAGTGGATCACGGACTGCGGGTGGACGACGACGTCGATCCGCTCGAGCGGGACGTCGAAGAGGAGGTGAGCCTCGATCACCTCGAGGGCCTTGTTGACCATGGAGGCGGAGTTCGTGCTGATGACCCGACCCATGTCCCAGGTGGGGTGGGCGAGGGCCTGCGCCGGGGTGACGTGCTGCAGCTGGGAGCGTGTCATCCCCCGGAACGGGCCGCCCGATGCCGTGAGCACGAGCCGGTCCACCTCATCCGCCGTGCCGCCGCGCAGCGCCTGCGCGATGGCGGAGTGCTCGGAATCGACGGGGACGAGTTGCCCCGGCGCTGCAGCCGCGCGGACGAGCGCTCCCCCGGCGATCAGCGATTCCTTGTTGGCGAGCGCGAGCAGGTGTCCGGCCGCGAGCGCGGCGAGGGTCGGTTCGAGGCCGATCGAGCCCGTGATGCCGTTGAGTACGACGTCTGCGTCGGGCCAGGCTGCGACCTTCGCCGCGGCGCTCCCGCCCGCGAAGAGTTCCGGCGCGTATCCGGTGATCCCGGCGGCGTCGGCCGCCGCGCCGATGGCACGCTCGAGGTCGGTCTCGGAGGCGGAGGCCACGCCGACGGCGGGTGCCCGGACCGCGACGGCCTGCCGCGCGAGGAGTTCCAGGTTGCGCCCGCCCGCACTGAGGCCGGCGACGCCGAAGCGGTCCGGAGCGGCGGCGATCACCTCGAGCGCCTGGGTCCCGATGGAGCCCGTGGACCCGAGGATGGAGACGCGCCGGAGGTGCCGGGTGGGGTTGCTGAAATCCATGGCTCCAGTATCCCGCAGAGTCCCGGTGGTTCTTCCTCCTATGTGCTTGCGGCGGGCAGTCCTGGTGCTCCGTGGCCGCAGTCGCCCGGGTTCCGGCACACCGTCGTTCCGCCGTAGCCGGCGGCTGATCGGGTCGGTGATCATCGGGCGGATGAGTCCAGGAATCAGCGCCTTCCCGGCCCTCGATCCACGCCTGTTCTGTCAGTGCCGGGTGATTGGATGGAGTATGACTCCAGGAGCGTTGACGCTCGATCTCGAGGACGCCTACAGCGAGGCGCTGCAGGGTTGGCCTGCGGATTCGTTCGAGTCGGTCCTGGATGCCGCGGGTCTCGATGACTTCGGTATCGACGCACATGCCCGTGCGCGCGTCGAGAATGCTTCGCCGTACGGCCTGCTCGGCCAGCTGCAGGACGCCGGATCCGGGCTCGTGGAATCGCCCAGCCTGGCAGTCGCGCTCGATCTACTGCGGGCCGCAGACCGGTTGGCGTCCTGGGCCGCGGCGCAGCGGGCACGGCTCATCGCCCGGGTCCATACCTTCAGCAATCCGGACCACCACTCCTGGTCGGGTCCGGCATCGTCCCTGGCCTTCACCGAGACGGTCGCCGAGACAGCAGCGTTGCTGAAGCTGTCCGAAGGGTCGGCGGCCCGGCTCGTCTCGGAGTCGCTGGCCCTGACCGGCCCGTTGACGGCCACACTGGCGGCGCTGGAGCAGGGTGGGATCTGCTCCGGGCGGGCATCGGTCGTCGTCGAGCAGTCCCGCACGCTTCCGGACGAGGCCGTGGCCGCGTTCGAGGGCGAGATCCTGGCGGTGGCAGGAGACCTGAACCGGCCGAGGCTCATCGCGCGGTGCCGGCGACTACGGGAGAAGCTCCATCCCGAGACGCTGACCGCCCGCCGCGTGAGGGCGGCGGCCGATCGGTGCGTCGTCTTCGAACCGGACCGTGACGGGATGGCCTGGTTGAGCGCCTACCTTCCGGCGGAGCATGCATTGGCCGTCCACACGTCGGTGGACGCGGCTGCCCGGAGCCTGCGGAGCGGCGATGATCCGCGCACGCTGCCACAACTGCGGGCCGATGTCCTCGCCGACATGCTGCTCGGCGGCGGTGGGCCCATGGGCGCGGATGCTGCCACGGGCGGGAGCCGCGA
The DNA here is from genome assembly GCF_044755105.1 of Arthrobacter sp. NPDC092385. Taxonomy (NCBI): domain Bacteria; kingdom Bacillati; phylum Actinomycetota; class Actinomycetes; order Micrococcales; family Micrococcaceae; genus Arthrobacter; species Arthrobacter sp. NPDC092385. The sequence continues at coordinate 182,762 of NZ_JBIVQL010000004.1, read as the reverse complement.
CTGCGGTGACTCCGGAAATGGCGGCTCCGAGGGCAACCACACCGAAGATGGCCGCGCCAGAGGTAGCCGGACCGACCAAGGTGCGCGTTTTCCGGGAGCGAAGATCGTAGTCACCGTCCCGGTGTTCGCGCTGATGGGACTCACCGACGAACCGGCCGAGCTCGAGGGCTACGGACCGATCCCGGCCGAGGCCGCCCGCCGGCTCGCAGCGGGCGCCACCTCGTGGATGCGCCTACTCACCCACCCGTACACGGGTGCGGTGCTCGGCCTGGACCGGACGCGGTACCGCCCGAGCGAGGACCTGCGGACCTGGGTTCAGCTCCGCGAGAGGACCTGCAGCTTCTACGGCTGTTCCCGTCCCGCCAGCCGCTGCGATCTCGATCACCTGATGTCCTGGGCTGACGACGGCTCGACCAGTGCGGGCAACCTTTACCCCGCCTGCAGGCGGCACCACATGCTGAAGCACCAGAGCAACTGGACACCGAGTCCCGATCCCGAGGGCGGACTGGCCTGGTTGTCACCGGGTGGTCGGACCTATAGGACGCCGCCCGAAGCACCGCCTGGCGACCAGGGACCATCATCGACTCCCCGGATCCTGCGCGAGCTCGAGACGGCGAAGCGTACTGGGAGGATCCCGGACCCCGGGCTGGACCGCTGAGCGGGGAGTCCTCGCGGCCGGTCACGACAATTCCGTGGCTCCATCCAGCGATGCCGGCTCCTAGCCGCCCGACGCCCTCGCCAGGACGCTGCGGGCGTGGCGGAGAATCGGTTCGTCCACCATCCGCCCCTCATAGGCGAAGACGCCCCGCTCCCCCTCGGCGGCGGCGAGCAGTGCGCGGGCGCGCCCCACTTCGTCCTCGCCGGGCGCGAACGCGGCGCGGATCGCTGAGACCTGGTCCGGGTGGATACAGGCCTTCGCGGAGAATCCGGAGGCGACGGCGTCCTCGGCCTCGGCGGCCAGCCCCCGAAGGTCGGCGATGTCCACGTACACGGCGTCGATGCTGCCGACCCCCGCGGCTCCCGCGGCGAGGAGGACCTGCGAGCGCGCCTGGAGCGCCACCGCACGGTAGGCACCATCCGCGCCGCGGCTCGAGGTTCCTCCGAGGGAGGCCACGAGGTCCTCCGCGCCCCACATGAGCGCGGTGACACCGTCCGCTGCGGCGATGCCCACCGCGTTTACGACGCCCCGGGCGGTCTCGCACAGCGCGATGACGCCGACGTCCCCGAGTGCCGCGCGCACGGCGGCGACGTCGTCGGGCGATTCGGTCTTGGCGAGCATGACGCTGCGGTAGCCTCTGCGGCGGACGGCCTCGCAGTCGAGGGCGAAGTCGGGGGTGCGCACGGGGTTGAGCCGCACCACGGTCCGCTCGGGGGCGAGTGCCGAGGCGACCAGCGCCGCCCGGGCCGCCTCCTTGGCTCCGGGGGCGACGGCGTCCTCGAGGTCGAGGATGACGGCGTCGGCGCGATCGGCCGCCTTTCCGTAGCGCTCGGGCCGGTCCGCCGGGCAGAAGAGCAGTGCAGGGCCGAGGACGAGGCCGGTCATCCCTGCTGCTCCCGCGATGCCGCCGACGACCACATGAGGACCGAGCGGCTCGCCGTCGCCACGACGTCACCGTGCTGGTTGCGCCCCGTGTGGGCCATCGTCACGATGCCCTGCCCGGGCCGGGACGACGACGGCCGGACGCCGGTGATCTCGGTCTGGGTGTACAGGGTGTCCCCGTGGAAGAGCGGCTTCGGGAAGGCGACGTCGGTGAGTCCGAGCTGGGCCACGATGGTGCCCTGCGTGAGCTGCGCGACCGACTGCCCGACGATCGTCGCCAGGGTCAGCATCGAGTTCACGAGCCGCTGCCCGAACGGCTGGCCCGCCGACCAGGCCGCGTCGAGGTGCAGCGCCTGGGTGTTCATGGTGAGGGTGGTGAACAGGACGTTGTCGGCTTCTGTGAGCGTCCGGCCGGGACGGTGCGCGTAGACGGACCCCACCTCGAGCTCGTCGACGTACAGCCCGCGCTGCTCGATGACGCGCCGACCGGGAGCTGCGGGGCCGCTCATGCTGCGGTCCCGCCGAGGTCGATCCGCAGCGGCGCACCCGTGGCCGCGACGACGTCGTCCACGGTGACGCCGGGCGCGGTCTCGCGCAGCACGAGGCCGTCCGGTCCGACGTCGATCACGGCGAGGTCGGTGATGATCCTGTCCACGCAGCCCTTGCCGGTCAGCGGGAGGGTGCACGCCTCGACGATCTTGGGGCGGCCGGAGCGGTCCACGTGCTCCATCATGACGATCACGCGCTTCGCCCCGAAGACGAGGTCCATGGCCCCACCCATCCCCTTGACCATCTTGCCGGGGACCATCCAGTTGGCGAGGTCGCCGTTCTGCGCGACCTCCATGGCACCGAGCACCGCGACGTCCACGTGACCGCCGCGGATCATGCCGAAGGAGGACGCCGAGTCGAAGAAGGCGGCTCCCGGATTGGCCGTGACGGTCTCCTTGCCGGCGTTGATCAGGTCCGGGTCGAGGGCGTCCTCCGCCGGGTACGGGCCGACCCCGAGGATGCCGTTCTCCGAGTGCAGCACCACCTCGACGCCGTCGGGGATGTAGTTCGGGATGAGGGTGGGCATGCCGATGCCGAGGTTCACGTACTGTCCGTTCTCCAGCTCCCGGGCCACCCTCGCGGCCAGCTCGTTGCGGGTGAGCGCCATGGTCAGGCTCCTTCGGATGAGGTGGGGCCGGCGAGTGAGACCGTGCGCTTCTCGACGCGCTTCTCGACGTCCGGGGCGACGACGACGCGCTGCACGAAGATGCCGGGCGTGTGGATCTCGCCGGGGTCGAGCTCGCCCGGCTCCACGAGTTCCTCGACCTCGGCGATGGTGATCCGACCGGCCTGCGCGCACAGCGGATTGAAGTTCATCGCGGTCGCGTGGAAGACGAGGTTGCCGTGGCGGTCCCCCTTCCAGGCGTGCACCAGCGCGTAGTCGGGACGCAGGGACTCCTCGAGCACGTAGTCGACGCCGTCGAAGCTCCGCACCTCCTTGGCCTTCGACGCCCGCGTGACGTTGCCGTCGGCGTCGTACCGCTGGGGCAGGCCGCCCTCGCTGACCTGCGTACCGACGCCCGCCGTCGTGTAGAACGCGGGGATACCCGCGCCGCCCGCACGGAGCTTCTCGGCGAGCGTGCCCTGCGGCGTGAGTTCGACCTCGAGTTCTCCGGAGAGGTACTGGCGGGCAAATTCCCTGTTCTCCCCCACGTAGGAGCTGACCGTCCGGCGGATGCGGTGGTCGGCCAGCAGGATGCCGAGCCCCCAGCCGTCCACGCCGCAGTTGTTGCTCACCGTCTCGAGCTCCGACGTCCCCTGCCGGTGCAGGGCGTCGATCAGGGTCACCGGGATGCCGCACAGACCGAATCCCCCGACGGCGAGGGACGCGCCGTCCGGAATGTCCGCCACGGCCTCCGCCGCACTGCCAACCACTTTGTCGATCACTGCTCCTCCTTCGCCGCCCTGTCCGCCTGCTACCCGTGCCGGTCCTGTCCGCCGGGCTAGAGTCCCAGCTCCCGCGCGATCAGCATGAGCTGGACCTCCGTGGTCCCTTCGCCGATCTCGAGGATCTTGGAGTCGCGATAGTGCCTGGACACCACGAACTCGTTGATGAAACCGTAGCCCCCGAAGATCTGCGTCGCATCGCGGGCGTTGTCCATGGCGGCCTCGCCAGCCACCAGCTTCGCGATCGATGCCTGCGTCTTGAAGGGTTTCCCCGCGAGCATCCTCGACGCGGCGTCGTAATACGCCAGGCGCGCCGTATGGGCACGCACCTGCATGCGCGCGATCTTGAACTGGATGGACTGGTAGGCGCCGATGGCGCTGCCGAACGCCATCCGCTCCCCGGCGTAGCGGATGGACTGCTCCACGCACCCCTGGGCGGCGCCGGTGGCGAGCGCCGCGATGGCGATCCGCCCCTCGTCCAGGATCTGCAGGAAGTTGGCGTAGCCCCGCCCGCGCGCCCCGAGGAGGTTGGCCTCGGGGACGCGGACGTTCCGGAGGGTCAGCGGGTGCGTGTCGGAGGCGTTCCAGCCCACCTTGTTGTAGGCCTTCTCGGCGGTGAAGCCCGGGGTGTCCGAGGGCACGAGGAGGGCGGAGATCTCCTTCTTCACCGAGCCGTCGGGCCGCTCGGAGGTGCCCGTGACGGCCGTGACGGTGACCAGCGAGGTGATGTCGGTGCCCGAGTTCGTGATGAACTCCTTGGTGCCGTCGATGACCCACTCGGCGCCGTTCGGCCCGGCCTCGAGCTTCGCCGTCGTCTTCGTGCCGGACGCGTCGGAACCGGCCTCGGACTCGGTGAGGCCGAATCCGCCCAGGGCCGTCCCTGCTGCGAGGGACGGCAGCCACTGCTGCTTCTGCTCCTCCGTGCCGAAGCGGTAGACCGGCATGGCGCCGAGGGAGACCCCTGCTTCGAGGGTGATGGCCACGGACTGGTCCACGCGGGCCAGTTGCTCGAGGGCGAGGCACAGGGCGAAGTAGTCACCGCCCATGCCGCCGTACTCCTCGGGGAACGGGAGCCCGAACAGGCCCATGTCGCCCATCTGCTTGACGACCTCGTAGGGGAAGCTGTGCTCGGCGTCGTGCTTGGCGGAGACGGGCGCCACGACCTCGTCGGCGAACTCGCGGACGGTGTCGACGAGGCTCTGGTACTCCTCGCTCAGTTCGAAGTTCATGCTGCGTTCCCTTCCGTGGAACCGGGTATGGGGGTGGGACCGCCGTCGGTGGCGGCCTCGATGGTTGCGACGATCTGCTGTGCCCGGACAAGGTCCCCCGGCTTCAGGGACAGGCGGACGACGCCGGACAGCGCGGCGGTGAGCTGGTGCTCCATCTTCATGGCCTCCACCGCGACGAGGACGTCGCCGGCCTGCACCGTGGCGCCGTCCTCGACCGCCACGGACACGACCGTGCCGGGCATGGGGCTGCGGACGAGGGGATCCGCTGCCCCTTCCGCCCGCGGGATGCGGGACAGCACGGCGTCGAGCAGTTCGCGGCGGCCGGGGCGGCGCAGGCGGGCGGACCAGCCGGCGTCGCCCAGCCAGACCGTGTCCCCGTCGAGGGCATGCTGCCGCCGGGTGCGGACGCCGTCGATCGTCGCCCCATCGCCGGTGGTACCCACCAGCACGGTGACGCCGTCGACCGTGGCGTCCCAGCCGCCTCCCGTCCGCAGGAGCGTGACCGTCGCCGTCCCGCCGTCGTGCTCGAGCGCCACGGACCGCGGACGCGGCGTCCCGAGGCGGAACCCGTCCCCGCGGTGCCACGGGGAGCCTCCGGGCGTCACCGGTTCGGCCTCGACGAGCAGGACGGCGGCGAGCGCCAGGTCCTGCGCGGTGACGTGGCGGAAGGCGAGGCCGGGCAGCCTGCGCTCGATCAGGGTGGTGTCCAGGCGCGCCGCCCGCACGTCGTCGTCGGCGACCAGCAGGCGGAGGTACTCGATGTTCGTGTCGACGCCCAGCACCACGGTGCCGGCGAGGGCGGCGTCCAGGCGGTCGAGCGCCTGCCCGCGATCGGCGCCCCAGGCGATGACCTTGGCGAGCAGGGGATCGTACGAGGACGAGACGGTCCCGCCGGGCAGGAGCGAGCTGTCCACGCGGATGCCCTCCCCTGCCGGCTCGACGAGTGACCGGATGGTTCCGCTCGACGGCAGGAACCCCGCTTCCGGGTTCTCGGCGTACACGCGCGCCTCCACCGCGTGGCCGGTGAGGACGACGTCCTCCTGGGCCAGGGGCAGGTGCTCGCCGGCGGCCACGCGGATCTGCCACTCGACCAGGTCCACCCCGGTCACCAGTTCGGTGACGGGATGCTCCACCTGCAGGCGGGTGTTCATCTCCATGAAGAAGAACTCGTCGGGGGCGGCATCGGACACGAGGAACTCCACCGTCCCGGCTCCCGTGTAGTCCACGCTGCGGGCCGCAGCGCAGGCCGCCTCGCCGATCCGCCGGCGGGTCGCCGCGTCGAGCAGTGCCGACGGCGCCTCCTCGATCACCTTCTGGTGCCGGCGCTGGAGCGAGCACTCGCGCTCGCCCAGGTGGAGGACCGCGCCGTGCGCGTCGGCGAGCACCTGCACCTCGATGTGCCGGGGGCGTGGAACGAGGCGTTCGAGGAACAGGGTGTCGTCGCCGAAGGCCCGGGCGGCGACGCGGCGGGCCGTGGCGAGCACCGCCGGCAGGTCCTCCGCGCGATGGACGGCGTGCATGCCCTTGCCCCCTCCCCCGGCCGAGGGCTTGATGAGCAGCGGGAAGCCGACCTCGACGGCAGCGCGGACGAGGTCGTCGTCGGACAGCCCGGGTTCTGCGATGCCGGGCACCACCGGGACGCCGAAACCGGCCACGTGGTTCTTCGACCGGATCTTGTCCCCCATGACATCGAGCGCGTGGACGGACGGACCGATGAAGACGATCCCGGCTTCGCGGAGCGCGTCGGCGAAGGCCGCGTTCTCGCTGAGGAACCCGTAGCCGGGGTGGACCGCCCCTGCCCCGGTGCGGCGGCAGGCCTCGACGACGGCGGGGATCGAGAGGTAGCTCGCGGTCGGCGCGGCTTCCCCGATCCGCACGGCGACGTCGGCCTCGAGGACGTGGCGCGCACCGGCGTCGGCGTCGCTGTACACGGCCACCGACCGGAGTCCGAGCGCCCGGACGGACCGGAGGACGCGGCAGGCGATCTCCCCACGGTTCGCAACGAGGACGGTGTCGAAGGGCCAGGGGGCCGTCGGAGGGGAAGTGCGAGGGATCATCTGGTCACATCCGGAAGAGGCCGAAGGAGGTGTCGGGCAGCGGGGCGCGGGCGCAGACGTCGAGCGCGAGGCCGAGGACGGTCCGGGTGTCCGCCGGGTCGATCACGCCGTCGTCCCACAGGCGGGCCGTCGAGTAGTAGGGGTTGCCCTGGGCCTCGTACTGGTCGCGGATCGGCGCGCGGAACGCCTCCTCGTCCTCGAGCGACCATTGCTCGCCGCGCGCCTCGAGCTGGTCGCGCCGGACCGTGGCCAGGACCGCCGACGCCTGGCTGCCTCCCATCACCGAGATGCGGCTCGCGGGCCACATCCACAGGAAGCGCGGGGAGAACGCACGGCCGCACATGGAGTAGTTGCCGGCACCGAAGGACCCGCCGACGACGACGGTCAGCTTGGGCACGCGGCAGGTGGCGACGGCGGTGACCATCTTGGCCCCGTTCTTCGCGATGCCACCGGCCTCGTAGTCCCTGCCGACCATGAAGCCGGACAGGTTCTGGAGGAACACCAGCGGGATGCCGCGCTGGTCGCAGAGCTCGATGAAGTGCGCGCCCTTCAGCGCGGACTCGCTGAAGAGCACCCCGTTGTTGGCCACGATCCCGACCCGGTGGCCGGAGATGGCCGCGAAGCCCGTCACGAGGGTGGTTCCGTACTCACGCTTGAACTCGTGGAAGAGCGAGCCGTCCACGATCCGGGCGATGACCTCGCGGGCGTCGTAGGACGCGTTCACGTCCGTGGGCACCGCGCCGTAGAGCTCGTCCTGGGCCACGACCGGCTCCCGCACCTCCTCCGGGACGGCCGCCGCGCGCGGCCCGGTCGCTGCGGGCGGCAGGGTGGAGATGATGTCGCGCACGATCTCGAGCGCATGCTGGTCGTTCTCGGCGAGGTGGTCGGTGACACCGGAGATGCGGGAGTGGACGTCGCCGCCACCGAGCTCCTCCGCGGTGACGACCTCGCCGATCGCGGCCTTCACGAGTGGAGGGCCCCCCAGGAAGATGGTGCCCTGGTTGCGGACGATCACCGTCTCGTCGCTCATGGCGGGCACGTACGCCCCGCCGGCGGTGCAGCTGCCCAGGACGGCGGCGATCTGCGGGATCTTCCGCGCCGACATCGTCGCCTGGTTGTAGAAGATGCGGCCGAAGTGGTTGCGGTCGGGGAAGACGTCGTCCTGCCGCGGGAGGAAGGCTCCGCCGGAGTCCACGAGGTACACGCACGGCAGGTGGTTCTCGAGGGCGATCTCCTGGGCACGGAGGTGCTTCTTCACCGTCAGGGGGTAGTACGTACCGCCCTTGACGGTGGCGTCGTTGGAGATCACGAGGACGTGGCGGCCGTGGACCAGTCCGATGCCGGCGATCACGCCGGCGCCCGGGCACTCGTCGTCGTACATGCCGTTCGCCGCCAGGGGCGCGATCTCGAGGAAGGGGCTGCCGTCGTCGAGGAGCTGGTCGATGCGCTCCCGCGGAAGCAGCTTCCCGCGGGCGACATGCCGCTGGCGGGAGTGTTCCGGGCCGCCCAGCGCCGCGGTCGCGAGCCGGCGGCGCAGCTCGTCGACGAGCCCGGACTGCGCCGCCGCGTTCGCCCTGAACGCAGGCGAGAGCGGATCGACCTTCGATGTCAGAGTCTCCATCGACTACTTCCTCGAGCATCCTTCAGTTAGCAGGCGCTAACTGGATTCAGGTTAGTGGTCATTAACCTGAATGTCCATCAGAATGAGGGGACGACATTCCCGGCGGACGACAAGGACCTGCATGGAGCCCCGGCCCACCGAAGACCGCGTGACCGGTCGAAGCATCGCGAAGGCCACCCGCCGCGCCGCACTCCTCGATGCCGCCGCCCACCTGTTCGCGGAGCGCGGCTACAACGGGGTGTCCATCGAGGATCTCGGGGCGGCCGCGGGCGTGAGCGGTCCGGCCGTGTACCGGCACTTCACCGGCAAGCCCTCGGTCCTCTCCGCGCTGCTCACGGGAGTGAGCGAGGACCTGCTCGAGGGCGGCAGGGCGGTCGCGGAGGAGGCGTCCTCCCCGGAAGCGGCCCTGAAGGGGCTCATCCGCTTCCAGGTGGAGTTCGCCCTCGGCAACGCCGACGTGATCCGCGTGCAGGACCGCGACCTGGGTTCCCTGGCGCACGACGACGAACGCAACGTGCGGTCCCTCCAGCGCAGCTACGTGCAGGTGTGGGTGGACGAGCTGGCCGGATTCCTGCCGGAGGCCGACCGTTCCCTGCTGCGGCGCCGGGTCCATGCGGTGTTCGGCCTGATCAACTCCACCCCGCACACGGCACAGGGCACCCGCCCGGGACGCGAGGTCGGCGCTCTGCGGGAACTGCTGCAGGACATGGCATGGGCCGCCCTGACCGTGTGAGGCCCTGCCGCGCGCCCCCGGGACACTTCGGGGCGCCTAGTACGCTGAAGCCACGAGAATCACCGGCCGCGCTGCCCGCCCGGCCCCTCCACCGACTGAAAGTACCGCTGTGATCACGCTACGTCCCGTTGAAGCAAACGACCTCGACGAATTCTTCTCGCACCAGCTGGACCCCAGCGCCAACCACATGGCTGCCTTCGGTGCGAAGAACCCCTCGGACCGCGGCGTCTTCGACCACCACTGGCAGGACATCCTCAACAACAGCAAGATCACGGTGCGCACCATCCTCTCCGACGGGGACGTCGTGGGCAGCATCCTCGCCTACCACGATGACGAGACCCCCGAGATCAGCTACTGGATCGACCGCTCCCGCTGGGGACAGGGCATCACGACGGCGGCCGTCGGGCAGTTCCTCAACGAGGTGACGCAGCGGCCCATCCGGGCGCGCGCCGTCGCCGACAACGTGAGCTCCATCCGCATCCTCGAGCGGTGGGGCTTCCATCAGGTCGGCGAGACGCAGGGCTTCGCGCCGGCCCGCGGGGCCGTGGTGCGCGAGCTCATCCTCGAACTGCCGTAGCCCTCCCGCCGGGCGGCGGAAGGGCAGCGGCCCCCTGCGCTAGACCATCGTCAGGACCATCGCCGGATTCCTGAGGATGGTCCCGACGTCCGCCAGGAAGCGCGAACCCTGCTCGCCGTCCACGAGCCGGTGGTCGAAGGACAGGCTGAGCGTCAGGACCGACCGCAGGGCGACGGCGCCCTGGTACTCCCACGGCGTGCTGCGCACTGCTCCCACAGCCAGGATCGCGGCCTCCCCCGGATTGAGGATGGGGGTGCCGGCGTCGATGCCGAACACGCCGATGTTGGTGATGGAGATCGTCCCGCCCGTGAGATCGGCAGGTGGGGTCCTCCCTGCACGGGCGGTCTCCGCCAGCGCCGCGAGCGCGCGCGCCAGGTCCATCAGGGGCAGGGACTGCGCACCCTTGATGTTCGGCACGAGCAGGCCGCGCGGCGTGGCCGCGGCGATCCCGAGGTTCACGTCCGAGTACTGCACGATCTCCTGCGCTGCCTCGTCCCACGAGGAGTTGAGGGTCGGGTTGCGGGCGACGGCGATGCACACCGCCTTGGACACGATGGTCAGCGGCGTCACCCTGGTGCCTTCGAACGCACGGCTCGCCTTCAGCTCCGCCAGCAGGTCCATGGTCGGCGTGACGTCGAGGGTGAGGAACTCCGTCACGTGCGGCGCCGTGAAGGCACTCGCCACCATGGCCGCCGCCGTATGCTTCCGCATCCCCCTGATCGGGATCCGCGTCTCAGCCGGCGTCATCCGCGCCGGGGCCGGTGACGGGACCGGTGACGGCGACGGGACCGACGGCTCGGACACGGCATCGAGCACCGGGGTGTCGAACCCGGCTGCGGGGGATCCAGCGGTCCCGGCGAGGGCTGCGAGCACGTCCGCGCGTGTGATGAGGGAACCGGGTCCGGTACCCGTCAGGTCGTCGAGGCTGATGCCGAGGTCACGCGCGAGCTTGCGCACCGGGGGCGTGGACCGCGGCCTCTCGCCCGTTCGCACCCCGGAGACGCGCTGCGCCGACGGAGCCGGCGGAGCCGACAGGGTTTCAGGGACGGGCACGGGCACGCCCGGGGCCGCGACGGGCGGCACCCTCCGGGACGGCGCGGGCGGACCGGCAGGTGGGGCCAGCACCCGGTGTCGGCGCTGCGGGCGCCCGCCCTTCTCCACCGCGGCCCCGTATCCGACGAGGTTCGGCTCGCGCTTCGCGGGAGCGTGCCCGCTGTCCACGGCCGGCTGCGGCACGGCGAGATCGGCGTCGGGCTCCCCCGCCACCTCGAAGGAGACGATCGGCGCCCCGACGTCGACGACGGCGCCCGCGGCCTCGTGCAGCCGCAGGATGACGCCGGCGTACGGTGACGGCAGTTCCACGACGGCCTTGGCGGTCTCGACGTCGGCGATCACCTGGTTCAGCTCGACGGTGTCGCCCTCGGCGACGTGCCACCGGACGATCTCGGACTCGGTCAGGCCTTCACCCAGGTCGGGGAGCCTGAACTCCCGGATGCGCGTCGCGGTCACCCCCGGCGCGGTCACTGTGCCGCTCCGTGGACGTCGAGTCCGCTCAGGGAGTTCGGCCGGCGCATCGCCCGGTCCACGCCGTCGAGGATCCTGTCGAGGTCCGGGAGGTGGTGGAACTCGAGCTTGGAGTAGGGGTACGGGATGTCGAAGCCGGTGACGCGGACGGGTGCGTGCTCGAGGTAGTCGAAGCACCGCTCGGTGACGCCGGCGGCGATCTCCGCGCCGAGCCCGCCCGACCGGGCGGCCTCATGCGTCACGACGAGCCGGCCGGTCTTCCGGACGGACGCCTCGACCGTGGCGAAGTCGATCGGGGCGAGGGACCGGAGGTCGATCACCTCGATCGAGATGCCGTCGTCGGACGCTGCGATGGCGGCGTCGCGGGCTGTCGGCACGAGTGGGCCGTAGGTCACGAGGGTGACGTCGGCGCCCTCGGTGACGATCCGCGCGGCTCCCATGTCCGACGACGACGGATCGAGCGCTTCGTCCACCTCGCCCTTGACGTGGTAGCGCCGCTTGGGCTCGAAGTAGAGCACCGGGTCGTCACTGGCGATGGCCTGCTGGATCATCGTGTAGGCGTCCTGCGGGTTGGAGACGCTCACCACGCGCAGGCCGGAGGTATGGGTGAAGTAGGCCTCGGGCGATTCGGAGTGGTGCTCCGGGGAACCGATGCCGCCGCCGAAGGGCACGCGGACGGTGATGGGCATCTTCACGGCGCCCTGCGTGCGGTAGTGCAGCTTGGCCACCTGGCAGACGATCTGGTCGAAGGCCGGGTAGATGAAGCCGTCGAACTGGATCTCCACGACCGGACGGTACCCGCGGTACGCCATGCCGACGGCCGTCCCCATGATGCCGGCCTCGGCGAGCGGGCTGTCGAGGACGCGGTGCGGCCCGAAGTCCTTCTGCAGGCCGTCCGTGATGCGGAAGACGCCGCCGAGCTTCCCGATGTCCTCGCCGATCAGGATCACCTTGGGATCCTCGTCCATGGCGCGGCGCAATCCGGCGTTGATCGCACGGCCGAAGGTCATGGTGGACATCAGCGGGATCCTTCCTGGGGAGCCTGGGCGAAGGAGGCGAGGTAGCGCTCGTAGTGGTCCTGCTGGCGGTCGAGCTCGGAGTTGGGCGAGCTGTACACGTGCCTGAAGATGTCCGACGGCGCGGGCTCGGGCATTGAGAGGCAACCCTCGCGCAACTCGGCGGCGACGGCGTCGGCCCGGGCCTCCACCGAGTCGGTGTAGTCCGCGTCCAGCAACCCGAGCGAGTCGAGCAGGGTGGCGAGGCGGGCGAGCGGGTCTCGGGCCGCCCAGTCTTCGAGCTCGTTCGCGTCCCGGTAGCGGGTCGGATCGTCTGCCGTGGTGTGCGGGCCCATGCGGTAGGTCACGGCCTCGATGAAGGTGGGGCCGCCGCCGGAGCGGGCGCGTGCGAGGGCCTCGCGCGTCACGGCCAGGCACGCGAGGACGTCGTTGCCGTCGACCCGCACGGAGGGAATGCCGAAGCCGGGTGCCCGCCGCGCGATCGGGACGTGCGCCTGGAGCCCCACAGGCTCGGAGATGGCCCAGTGGTTGTTCTGGCAGAAGAAGACCACCGGCGCCTGGAAGCTCGCCGCGAAGACCATGGCCTCGTTGACGTCCCCCTGGCTGGTGGCGCCGTCCCCGAAGTAGGTGACGGCGACGGAATCGGCTCCGTCGTTGATGATGCCCATCGCATAGCCGGTGGCGTGCAGGGTCTGGGCGCCGATGATGACCTGCGGCGTCGCCATGTTGATGGAGTAGGGGTCCCAGCCCGAGGACGCGTTGCCGCGCCAGACCCGCAGGAGGTCCGCCAGGTCCACGCCCCGGCAGTAGGCCACGCCGTTCTCGCGGTAGCTGGAGAAGACGAAGTCGTCGGCCCGGAGGGCACGGCCGGAACCGATCTGGGCCGCTTCCTGTCCGAGGAGCGGGGGCCAGAGGGCGAGCTCGCCCTGGCGCTGCAGTGCGGTGGCCTCGGCGTCGATGCGCCGCACCACCACCATGTCCTCGTACAGCTTCCGCAGGGCGGCGCCGTCGACATCCGCGACGAGCCGGTCGTAATGTCCGTGCGGCTGGCGGACCCCATGGTGGTCGATGAGCTGGACGAGGCGGTCCCCGCCGGCACGGGCGGGGCCGGGGTAGACCGTCCCGCTCTCCGCTCCGTCGTCGCCGCGTCCTGTCGGTCCCGGTCCTGGCTGGTCGCCGTTCTGGGTCATTGCACGCAACCTTCGCACTCGCAGACTTCCCTCCACCGGCCGATCGGGCCGCCAGGAGGAGCCCCGGGCGCCTTTACCCGGAGTGAGTGTGACCCTACTCACAGGGGACAGGTGGCACAACTGTTCTGTCCTCGACTGAGCAGATTGCACTATTCGGGCGCGAGGGGCCGTGTTAGCGTTGCGCACTATGCAACCCCTCGACCTCACCGACACGCGCCTGTTGCTGGCCATGGCGAAGGATCCCCGGCGCACCGTCGTCGCGCTCGCGCAGAAGCTGGGGCTGTCCCGGAACACGGTGCAGGCGAGGATGGCGCAGCTCGAGAAGAAGGCGGTCTTCCTCTCCTTCGAGCGGCGCATCAACACCGTCTCGCTCGGCTACCCGCTGACCGCCTTCATCCACGTGCACGTGCAGCAGCAGAAGCTGGCGGCGATCACGCACAGCATCGCCGCCGTGCCCGAGGTCATCGAGGCCTTCGGCCTGACCGGCCAGGCGGACATCCTGGTGCGGGTGGTCGCCGTCGACGCCGAGGACCTCTTCCGCATCAACGGCAAGATCCTCAGCTGCGACGGCGTCGAGCGCTGCGACACCTCCCTCGCCATGGGCGAGCTCATCCCGTTCCGGGTGGAGCCGCTGCTCGCGCGCGGACCACGGACGGCCTCCTGACCTCCCGGTCAGGAGGCCGCTCCGGTCAGTTTCCGCTTCGCCGCACAACGTCACACCGCGATCCTCCACCGCGTACGGGTTGGATGATCACCCCAATTGAAGGGCGAGGTGTGACAGTGCACGCCCCGAGGGACGGGCCTCGGCGTCTGGGTACGGCTGATTCGCTGCCTCGAAGCCAAAGGTCAGTTCTCCACACCGCGTGTGCTCTGCGTCAGCCAGGCGCAGGAGGGCTTTGTCCATGCGGGCTTCGGCGTCGTTGGCGACATCGCGGACCGCGGGGCTGTCACTGAGCTGGACCATGGTCTATGGGTCTATCGCTTCGATGGGCGTCGCTTGCGCGTCGACTCCGCGGTCGACTAGGACATTGCAGGGCAGGAGCGCGCCGAGGGATGGTTCGGCGGCGAGCGGCCGCAGCTTCGGTTCCGAGCTTCGCCGGTCTATGCACCACAGGGGCACCAGCGCTAGCTGGCCTTCGTTCCGTAGAGCATCTTGTGCAGTGTTCGCCTCAGGCCAGAGTCAGGAACAGCTTTTCGAGTTCCTTCTTGTCCAGGCTGGCGTCCTGCTGCACGATGCACTGCTCCAGTCCGCTGGCGATGATGGCGAACCCGGCACGGTCCAATGCTTTGGAGACCGCCGAGAGCTGGGTGACGACGTCCTTGCAGTCCTTGCCTTCCTCCAACATGCGGACTACCGCGGCCAGTTGGCCCTGGGCTCGCTTCATGCGATTGATGACGGGCGTCAGTTCGGTCGGGTTCAGCTGCATCGTGTTCTCCAAAGGTCGGTTCTACTCACCTGAGCATATACCCCCGCGGGTATTTTGCTACCCCGGGGGGTATGCGGAATACTCCTGGGGGTATTCAGTTACACAACTTCCGAGAGGTTCCCATGAGCACCCCCACCCCCACCGATTCCGCTTCGTCCCCTTCCGCCGCTTGGGCCAGTGCCGCCCCTGTCGCGCCTGTCGCTCCTGTCGCTTCTCCTGGCATCGCGGCGTTGGCGCCCGAGGAACTGCGTTCCTGGGTCGATGAGCAACAGGACTTTGTGGTGATTGATGTGCGGTCCGCGGCGGAGTTCGAATCCGTGCATATCCCGGGCTCCTACAATGTGCCGCTGCCGCTTCTGTCCGAGCACACCGACGAACTCGCGTCGCGTCTGGGAAGCCGGGTTGTGTTGGCGTGCCAGTCCGGTGTGCGTGCGGAGCAGGCCCGTCAGCGTCTGGCCGCATCCGGCATCAGCTCAGCCCACGTCCTGACCGGTGGTGTTCCCGGGTACGCCGCAGCCGGCGGCGACGTCGTGCGCGGCAAGGCCCGCTGGGACCTCGAGCGCCAGGTCCGCATGGTCGCCGGCTCCCTCGTCATCGCCGGGCTCGCCGGCGGACGATTCGTCTCCCCCAAGGTCCGCACCATTGCCGGCGTGATCGGTACCGGGCTCACGTTCTCGGCGGCGACGAACACCTGCGCCATGGGTAAGGCCCTGACCGTCCTGCCGTGGAACAAGGCAGCCCAGGAACCCACCCGCGAATCCGCGATCCTCTCCCTCCCCACACCCTCTGCCGAGAACGTTCAGGCCGGCGGGGCAGCTGCCAAAGCTGGTGTGGCGTGAGTGCGACCCTGATCCTCGTTCTGGCCCTGTCGGTCCTGATTGGGCTGTCCCTGGGCGTCCTGGGCGGCGGGGGGTCGATCCTGACTGTTCCGATCCTGGTGTACGTGGCCGGCTTCGAGGCGAAGCAAGCGATCGCGGCGTCCCTGTTCGTTGTCGGTGTCACCTCGGCGATCAGTGTGATCAGCCACGCCCGCAATGGGCGGGTGATGTGGCGGACCGGCCTGATCTTCGGTGCGGCCGGCATGGCCGGCGCGTTCATCGGCGGACTGCTCGGCGGGTTCATCCCCGGTCAGGTCCTGCTCATCGCGTTCGCCCTGATGATGGTCGCCACGTCGGTCGCGATGATCCGCGGACGCAGGAAGACCTCCGGCACCACGGGTGCCGGCGCGGATTCCGCACCAGCTGAAGGGGTCAAGCGTGAGCTGCCCCTGAAGCGGGTGATCCTTGATGGTGTGGTCGTCGGCCTGGTCACCGGGCTCGTCGGGGCCGGTGGCGGTTTCCTCGTCGTTCCCGCCCTGGCTCTGCTCGGTGGATTGCCGATGTCGGTGGCCGTGGGCACCTCGCTGGTCGTGATCTCCATGAAGTCCTTCGCGGGACTCGCCGGGTACCTCACCACAGTGGAGATCAACTGGCCGTTGACCCTCGCCGTGACCGCCGCAGCGATTGTCGGGTCCCTGATCGGCGCCCAGCTCGCCGGCCGGATTCCCGAAGCTGCCCTGCGCAAGGGCTTCGGCTGGTTCGTCCTTGTCATGGGCGCGTTCGTCCTCATCCAACAGGCACCCACGGACATCCGCCTCGCCCTGGCCGCAGCTGTCGCCGGTCTGGCCCTCGCAGCACTTGTCGCCTGCCGATTCATCATCCCGGCCTGCCCCCTGAACACCCGTCACCGCTACAAGCAGGCTCGGCGGGGTCGGCGCCGCAACACACCCACACCCGCCTGATCCATCCCACACCTCACCTACACCGTTCGACCCCATCCCACCCAGAGGACCTCTCCATGGCAGAGATCACGATCAATGACACCAACGCCCGCCGCCCGTCAGCGCAGATCCTTGACGTCCGTGAGGACTTCGAAGTCGCCGAAGGCATGATTCCCGGCGCCCTGCACATCCCGATGGGAGACCTGCAGGCACGCCTGGCCGAATTGGACCCCGCCGTCCCGATCATCGCCGTGTGCCGCAGCGGGAACCGCTCGGCCCGCGTCGCGGACGCCCTCAACAGCGCCGGTTTCAGCGCCGACACCATGGCCGGTGGTATGACCGCTTGGACCCGTGCCGGCCTGCCCACCACCTGAACCCGCCGTACCACCACGCCACGCCCCGCAAAACTCGGAAAGGACGGAACAAGACCATGACAACCACGACAACAACCACGTCAACGATCGACGTCACGGAACAGAGCTTCGCGCAGACCCTGGAGAACAACGACATCGTCTTCGTCGACTTCTGGGCAGCATGGTGCGGGCCCTGCCGTATGTTCGCCCCTACCTATGGCGCCGCCGCCGAAAGGCACCCGGATGCCGCCTTCGCCAAGGTGGACACCGAAGCCGAGCAGGCCCTCGCCGCCGCCGCGAACATCACCTCCATCCCCACCCTGATGGCCTTCAAGAACAAGACCCTGGTCTTCTCCCAGCCCGGGGCCCTGAACGCCGCGGGACTGGAAGAACTCGTCCAGGCCGTGAAGAACCTGGACCTGGACACGCTCCGCGCGGATGCCACACCACACAACGCCTGACAGGGACCTCCCGCCCGGGCCGTTGCGCACCATCACGGCCGACAGCCTGGCCGAACTCTGGCCCGGCGTCGCACTGGTCGATGTCCGGAGCAGGCAAGAACATTCCACCGCCTTCATCCCCGGCAGCGAAGAACATCCCGCTCGAGGAGCTGCCCTCCCGCCTCACGGACCTACCCGACACCACGGTGTACCTGCTGTGCGGCTCCGGTAAGCGCAGCAGCCAGGCCGCCCGGATGCTCACCAGCCGCGGCTACGACACCGTCAACGTCGCCGGCGGAATCACCGAATGGTACCGAGGCGGCCACCCCGTCACCTACACGTAGCCCCCACCACACCAGGCAACCGGGCCACCCAGGCCGCCCAGGCCGACCAGGCAGGCCGCTAAAGACCCGGTGACGAACGCGGTGACGAACGCGGTGACGGACCCCATAGTCCGGGTGCGTGCCCGGACCCGGCCCGTCCCGGGCCCGGTCACGCACCCTCCTCCCAGCACCCTTCCCCGCAGGCACTCCCCGCCTTGCGGTATACCCCCCGGGGTATTATGCTGGACACCAGAGCAATACCCCACGGGGTATACACCCCTCGAACCGAAGGAGCACCAGATGCTGATCGAACGGATTTACGACGAAGACCTCGCCCAGGCCGGCTACCTCATCGGCTGCCAGGCCAACGGCACCGCCGTCGTCGTCGACGGCCGACGCGACATCGCCGTCTACCAGGACCTCGCCGCGAAGAACAACATGAAGATCGTGGCTGTCACCGAGACCCACATCCACGCCGACTACCTCTCCGGCACCCGGGAACTCGCCGCGGCGACCGGAGCCGAGATCTACGTCTCCGGCGAAGGCGGACCGGACTGGCAGTACCAGTTCGAGGGAACCCGCCTCTACGACGGGGACGCGATCACCGTCGGCAACATCAGCATCAAGGCTGTCCACACCCCCGGACACACCCCCGAGCACCTGTCATTCCTCGTCACCGACGGTGCGTTCAGCGATCAGCCCGGCTACCTGCTTTCGGGTGACTTCGTGTTCTCCGGCGACCTCGGCCGCCCGGACCTGCTCGACGAAGCCGCGGGCGGCGTCGATACCCGCTTCGAGGGGGCGAAGCAGCTCTTCAAGAGCCTGCAGGAGAAGTTCCTGACCCTGCCCGACTACGTGCAGGTCCACCCCGCGCATGGCGCCGGCAGCGCCTGCGGCAAGGCCCTGGGTGCTATCCCCTCCTCCACCGTCGGCTACGAGCGGCTGTACTCCTGGTGGGGCCCGTACCTCGCGGCGAACGACGAGCAGGGCTTCATCGACGAACTCCTCGACGGTCAGCCCGACGCGCACGCCTACTTCGGGCGGATGAAGCGCGAAAACCGGAAAGGCCCCGCCGTCATGGGCGAACGCGCACCCCTGACCGAGCTCGACAAGACCCACGTCGCCAGGGATCTCGCCGCGGACACGGTGACGTTCATCGACACCCGCTCAGCGAACGAGGTCCACGCCGGCACGGTCGAGCGGTCCCTGAACATCCCCGCCGGCGCTGCGATCGCCACCTACGGGGCGTGGGTCGTGAACCCGGAGACGGACAAGAACCCGCTCGTCCTGCTCGCCACCGGACAGGAGCAGGCACAGGAGATCTGGGACCACCTCGTCCGGGTCGGTATAGACGATGTGGCCGGGTACGTCACCAGCCTCGACGGGCTGCCCACCACCACGCCCGCCCTGATCCAGCCCGAAGACCTGGGCGAGGTCGACGCGGCAATGATCCTCGACGTCCGCAACCGCACCGAGCACAGCGCGGGCCACATCCCCGGGGCGCACCAGCTCAACGGCGGCCGGGTCATGTGGCACCTCGACGAACTTCCCACCGAGGGGACGATCATCAGCTACTGCCAGAGCGGGCTCCGGAACTCCGTCGCCGCCAGCGCACTGCGCCGGGCAGGGTACGACGTCGTCGAACTCGACGGCAGCTACTCCGCCTGGAACAGCTACCGGCAGGCCCGCGGAACCACGCCGGCCACGAAGTAGCCCCCTGGACCGCCCGGGCAGCACCCCCTGCTGATCCGGGCACTGAGCCCGGGCGAACCCCCACGCGCGCGCCCGGGCTCTTTCATGGCTTCCAGCCTGAACGGAGCGCTGCGCATGCCCGGCAGCACACCCCCACGCCATCACTCGGAATCCCTGGGTACTGTATTGGGCCTTGGGCAGAACCTGGCGCAGTTCATGCTGCTGGTGGCCGTCAACGCATTGGTCGGCGGGACACCCGGCCAGGAGCGCACCGTGCTGCCGCTGCTGGCGTCCCAGACCTTCCAGCTGGACCTGTACACGAGCGCGCTGACGTACATCTCCTCGGAACCGCCTCCATCGCCCTCGGCCTGGGCCTATCCGTCCTCTTCGTCCGCGAAACCCACCACCACGCGAAAACCGAAGCCTCCCGCCACGACAGCACGCAGGGCACAGCGCACGCGAACCTCATCACGGGACAGGTGTTCGCACTTACCAGCTTCAGAGGCCGGTCACTGTCCGCAGCGAGCCAGGCCGGACTGGTCAACAACCTCAACGACGGCCCCGCCCGGGGCCTCTTCCCCGTCCTGTTCATCAGCTCCGGGCTGAGCCTGAACCAGGCCGGGATCCCTGCCGCCGTCCACCCCGCCGTCCGGGGCGCAGGACAACTCGTCGCCCGCATGCTCATCCAGTACGCAGGGCTCGTGATAGTGGCCACAGCCGACAGCTTCCAGCCCTGGTTCATCGCCGCGATCCTCCTGGAACTGGGAACAGCCATGGTCTACCCCGCTCCATGGGAATTTACCGCTGTGGCGTGACGCCATCGGGGCGTTCCTGGCCGGGCTGCTAGCTAACCTGTATGGGATTCCCCGGCCATCACCCCCTCGCCGTGCTCACCGCAGCTACCGGTGTAGTGGTTACCGTCCGAATGCCCGCCGACGACCACACCTCGAGGTACGACCGCCGAACCTCGAAACGAATCGAAGAACCGTCCCAGCGCAGGGATGTCTGCCCATGACTGCTCTTTCGCCAAGGGGAACCGATGTGGCTCGGGGTACAAAGAGCCGAGTGGAACTAGGTCCATTCTCGGCAGTTGACCACCGCCCTACACTCGATGCATGGGCACGAAGCCGCAGGGCAGCTACGCCAAGGGCGTCGAGCGACGGCGCGATCTCCTGAGGATCGCCGCGGAGGTCTTCGCCGCCGAGGGATTCGAGGGCACCACGCTCAAGCTCGTGGCGGAGCGGGCAGGCATCAAGGAAGCGACGCTGTTCCACTACTTCAGCGGAAAGCAGGACCTGCTGACGGCGGTCCTCGCCGACCGGGACGAGCAGAACAGCACACGGCACGGCGGGTCGCCCGGCTCCCTCGCGGACTTCCCGGGCATCGCGGAGCACAACGAGCGGCACCCGGGCCTGACGGCGCTCTTCGCGGTGGCCTCCGCGACCGCGACACGACCGGACCACGCTGCCCATGACTACTTCCGCAACCGCTACTCCTGGCTCCTCCGGACGGTCGGGCAGGACATCGCCGAGGCCCAGGCCCGGGGCGAGATCCGCACCGACATAGCGCCGGAGGATGCCGCCCGCCTGATCGTCGGGGTCTTCGACGGCATCCAGCTGCAGTGGCTGTACGACCCGGACGTGAGCATGCCGTCCGCCCTTGCCGACATCCTCCGGCTCCTCGCGGTGCAGGCCTGACCCTCCCCGCCTCTCCCCCGCACGAAGCACACACGAAGCACACACGAGGGAGGCCGCCCCACCCTGCGGAGGAACGGCCTCCCTCGGTGCTGCAGGGACTACATCAGTGGTCGGTCGCCTTCTCGGCGCCGACACCGGTGAGCGAGCGTACCTCCATCTCGGCCTGCTTCATCGGATCCTCCTGGGTGCGGGAGAGCACTGTGCCCAGCCAGCCGAGGAAGAACGCGAGCGGGATCGAGACGATGCCCGGGTTGCTGAGCGGGAACACCGAGAAGTCGGCGCCCTGGATCATCGACTTCTCGGTGCCGGAGACGACCGGCGAGAGCGCGATCAGCAGGATGGCCGAGCCGAGGCCGCCGTACATGCTCCAGACGGCGCCCTGGGTGTTGAACTTCCGCCAGAACAGCGAGTAGAGGATGGTCGGCAGGTTGGCGCTGGCCGCCACGGCGAAGGCGAGCGCCACGAGGAACGCGACGTTCTGTCCCTGCGCGCCGATGCCGCCGAGGATCGACAGCAGGCCGATGACGACGACGGTGCGACGCGCGACCTTCACCTCGCCGTCAGGGTCGACCTTCCCCTTGCGGATGACGCTCGCGTAGATGTCATGCGCGAAGGAGGCCGCGGCCGTGATGGTCAGGCCCGCGACGACCGCGAGGATCGTGGCGAACGCGACGGCGGAGATCAGGCCGAGCAGGATGGAGCCGCCGAGTTCGAAGGCCAGCAGCGGTGCAGCCGAGTTGACTCCTCCCGGCGCGGCCAGGATGCGCTCCGATCCGATCAGCGCACTGGCGCCGTAGCCGAGCACGAGGGTGAAGAGGTAGAACGCGCCGATGAGCCAGATGGCCCAGACGACGGAGCGGCGGGCTTCCTTGGCCGTGGGGACGGTGTAGAAGCGCATGAGCACGTGCGGCAGCGCAGCCGTTCCGAGGACGAGGGCGAGCGCCAGCGACAGGAAGTCCAGGCGCGTGATGGCGCTGAGGCCGTACTGCAGGCCCGGGCTCGTGATCGCCTCGTTGCCGGAGGTCTCGATCGCCTTGCCCAGCAGCGTCGAGAGGTTGAAGTTGTGCAGGGCCAGCACCCAGATGGTCATGATGAACGCGCCGGCGATCAGCAGGCAGGCCTTGATGATCTGCACCCACGTGGTGCCCTTCATGCCGCCGATCAGCACGTACATGATCATGAGCACGCCGACCACCGTGATGACCACGGACTGGCCGAGGCGGTCGTTGATGCCGAGCAGGAGCGAGACGAGCCCGCCGGCGCCGGCCATCTGCGCGAGCAGGTAGAAGAAGCAGACCGCCAGCGTGGTGATGGCGGCGGCGATGCGGACCGGACGCTGCTTCAGGCGGAAGGAGAGGACGTCCGCCATCGTGAACTTGCCGGTGTTGCGCAGCAGTTCGGCGACCAGGAGCAGCGCCACGAGCCAGGCGACGAGGAACCCGATCGAGTACAGGAAGCCGTCGTACCCGTTGATGGCGATCGCGCCGACGATCCCGAGGAAGGATGCAGCCGAGAGGTAGTCCCCGGCGATGGCGGTGCCGTTCTGGCCGCCGGTGAACGAGCGGCCGGCCGCGTAGTAGTCGGCCGCCGTCTTGTTGTTCCGGCTGGCGCGGAGCACGATCACGAGGGTGATCGCGACGAACAGGCCGAAGATCGTGATGTTGAGGGCCGGGGAACCGACGGTGGTCACCTCGGCCGTCTGGAGCGGCAGGCGGACGCCCGCACTGGGAATGGAGATCATTTCTTTCCGCCTGCAGGGTCGATGAATGCTTCGGGGGCGGCTTCCTCGAGCTCGTGGCGCAGGTTCGCGGCGATGGGATCGAGGCGCCTGTTGGCGTAGCTGACGTACCACATGGTGATGGCGAAGGTGCTGACGAACTGCAGCAGCCCGAGGATGATGCCGATGTTGACGTTGCCGATCACCGGCGTGGCCATGAAGTCGTGCGCGTAGTCGGCGAGCAGCACGTAGGCGAAGTACCAGAGCAGGAAGAACACTGCCATGGGGAAGACGAAGCTGCGATGGCGCTTCCGCAGCTCCTTGAACTGCTCGGTCTGCTGGACTTCGGTGAAGTCGACGGCAGCACCGGAGCCGGCTACCGGCTCTACTGGGTGCGAACCCATTGTTCCTCCTTTGGTCGGGACGTCACCCCAGCCGCTGGTCGCGGCATCGAACGCCGCGCAGGAAGGCACGTCGGTGTGACTGTCATCACTCTGGGGTACGGCGCCGGCCCCGACCAGCAGCACGCCTCCGCAGGTCGGTGAGTGAGCAGGACGCTGCGCCGAACGGTCGGCGTGAGCGACGAACGGCATGCGCTGGACGCCGTTCCGCGGACGCTACTCTGGAGCCATGTTCAGCGCCGCCGTCGACACCGCCCTGGTGTGCGCCGTCGCCGTCCTCACCCTCGCGGTCGTCGCCTCGCTCGGCTTCCGCCTCTCGCGCTCCTACCGGGACCTCGGGTCCGACGCCGACCGCGCCACCTACGCGACCCTCCATACGGCGGCGCTGGCCTCCGAATACCTGCGGGAGGGCCTGACGCCCTCGGGCGCGTCCAGGGCCAGCCGCCACCTGCGGGGCCTCCTGCGGTGCGATGTCCTCATGATCAGCGACGACGCCGGCGTGCTCGCCTGGGACGGCGGGCGGGGGACGCCGCCGGACGTGATGCCGCTCGTCCGGCAGGTCCTCGAGAGCGGCCGGACCCAGATCTTCCGCCGTCAGCGCCTCGACGCGGCCGGCCTGACGGACCTGGGCGAACTCGTGCTCTCCCCGGTCCGCGTGGACGACCGCGTGGTCGGCACCGTGGGGGCCTTCGCCGGTGACGTCAACGCCGGCCTCGTGCGCGCCACCAACGAGCTCGCCGGCTGGGTGTCCACGCAGGTGGAACTCGCCGAACTCGATTCGTCCCGGCGCCTCCTGGCCGAGGCCGAGCTGCGGGCGCTGCGCGCGCAGATCAGCCCGCACTTCATCTACAACTCCCTCAATGCGATCGCCTCCTTCATCAACACCGATCCCCAGCGGGCACGGGAGCTGGTGGTCGAGTTCGCCGACTTCACGCGGTACTCCTTCCGCCGCCACGGCGACTTCACCACGGTGGCCGAGGAACTGCGCAGCATCGACCGCTACCTCCTGCTCGAGCGTGCGCGGTTCGGCGACAGGCTCAAGGTCAGCCTCGAGATCGGCCCGGAGGTGCTGAGCACGGTCATCCCGTTCCTTAGCCTCCAGCCCCTCGTCGAGAACGCCGTGCGCCACGGCCTGGACTCGAAGGACGGCGTCGGGAACATCACCATCACTGCGCACGACGTCGGGGCCTTCGCGGAGGTGACCATCGAGGACGACGGCGTCGGGATCGAGCCGGACCACCTCCGGTCCGTGCTCGCGGGACATACCGAGGGCGTCCACGTGGGCCTGCGGAACGTCGATTCGCGCTTGCGGCAGGTGTACGGCGACGACCACGGCCTCATCATCGACACGGCCCCCGGCGCGGGGACCCTCATCACCATGCGCGTGCCGAAGTCGCAGCCCGACCACCGGGCGTGAGGCGCGTAACCTAGGGTCCATGGTCAATGTCATCATCGCCGACGATGAGCTCCCCGCCGTCGAGGAACTGGCATTCCTCCTCGGCAAGGACGCCCGCATTGGGACGATCCACCGCGCGTCGAGCGGAGCCGAGGCGCTCAGGGCCCTCGAGCAGCACAGCGTCGACGCCCTGTTCCTCGACATCCACATGCCGTCCCTCTCCGGGCTGGACATCGCCCGGGTCATCTCCCGCTTCAGCCGTCCGCCCGCCGTCGTGTTCGTGACCGCGGACGAGGACCGGGCCCTGGAGGCGTTCGAGCTCCGCGCCGTCGACTACCTCCTGAAGCCCGTGCGCACCGAACGCCTGGCCGAATCCGTCCGCCGGGTCTGCGAACTGATGGAGGGCTCGACGGCGGCGCCCGAGGTCATCACGGTGGACCAGGGCGGGGTGAGCAGGATGATCCGCCGCGACGACGTCCGGTACGTCCAGGCCCAGGGCGATTACGCACGCCTGCACACCGCGGAGGCGAGCTACCTCATCCGCATCCCGCTCAACGACCTCGAGCGGCAGTGGGCCGAGGCCGGGTTCCTCCGCACGCACCGCTCCTACCTCGTCGCCATGGACCAGGTGCGCAAGGTCCGCATGGGTGCCGGCCGTGCGAGCCTGTTCGTCGGGGACGCGGAGCTGCCGGTCAGCCGACGGCACCTGCCCGACGTCCGCGAGAAGCTCGAGGCCACGCGCCTGCGCCCGAGCCACTAACGACCCGTGCATCTCCAACCAGCCGCCGTCGCCCGGCCGCGGGCGCGATGATCCAGGACGACCCCCAGGTCCCGCGCCGGGTCCGCGTCACGGCCCCGAGGACCGCCGCCCGCGCCACCGGTGCGTCCTTTCCGGTGGCCCGGGAGATGGCCGAGCAGTCCGAGGTCGGCCAGCTGTTCGTCGCCTCGCTGATCCGGTCGCAGCTGCGCCTGGCACTCGTGGTGGCCGGCGGCTTCCTCGTCATCCTCATCGGCATC
Organism: Arthrobacter sp. NPDC092385; assembly: GCF_044755105.1. Lineage (NCBI taxonomy): Bacteria > Bacillati > Actinomycetota > Actinomycetes > Micrococcales > Micrococcaceae > Arthrobacter > Arthrobacter sp. NPDC092385. The sequence continues at coordinate 157,118 of NZ_JBIVQL010000004.1, read as the reverse complement.
CCCGTGCTGCTCGCGGTGTTCCCGGACATCAACCGGGTGACCATCCTGACCGTGCCCATCCCGTGGCTGCTCCTCGGTCTCGGGATCTATCCCCTTGTGATCGGCTGCGCCGTCCTGTACGTGCGCAGCGCCTCCCGCAACGAGCGGCGCTTCCAGGACTTGGTCGACGATGACTGACGCCCTCGACAGCGGGACCCTCCAGCTGAGCCCGGCCGTGGGCTACACGGCCCTGGCCCTCGTGGCGCTCAGCACGGTGCTCATCGGCATCTACGGCCTGCGGATCTCCCGGACCACCGGTGATTTCTACGTCGCCTCCCGGACGGTCCGCCCGTGGTGGAACGCCTCCGCGATCGGCGGCGAGTACCTGTCCGCGGCGAGCTTCCTCGGCGTCGCCGGCCTGATCCTCATCTCCGGTGTCGACGCCCTCTGGTTCCCCATCGGCTACACCGCCGGCTACCTGATGCTCCTGCTCTTCGTCGCCGCTCCCCTGCGCCGGTCAGGGGCGTACACCATCCCCGATTTCGCCCAGGCGAGGCTGGATTCGCTGCTCGTGCGCCGCGTGACCAGCATGCTCGTCGTCGTCGTCGGCTGGTTGTACATCGTGCCGCAGCTGCACGGAGCGGCCCTGACGGTGAGCATCACCACGGGCCTGCCGTCGTGGGTCGGCCCGATCGCCGTCGTCGTCGTGGTGTGCCTGAGTGTCGTGACCGGAGGCATGCGCTCCATCACCTTCGTGCAGGCCTTCCAGTACTGGCTGAAGCTGACGGCCCTCGCTGTCCCGGTGGCCTTCATCCTCTTCCGGCTCGGGGCGGACGGACGGTCCGTCACGGCCGGCGGCAGCGCGTTCACCACCGATCTCGACACGGCCGCGGATGCGTCCCTCTACGGCACCATCTCGCTCGTGATCGCCCTCCTGTTCGGGACGCTCGGCCTTCCGCACGTCCTCGTCCGGTTCTACACCAATCCGGACGGCGCGTCGGCGCGCAGGACGACGGTGATCGTCCTCGGCCTGCTCTCCGCGTTCTACCTGTTCCCCACGGTGTACGGGATCCTCGGACGCATCCACACGCCCGAACTCGCGGCGGAGGGAGCTGCAGATGCCACCGTCCTCCTGCTGCCCGGGCGGATCTTCGACGGCGCCACGGGTGATGTCCTCTCCGCACTGGTGACGGCGGGCGCCTTCGCGGCGTTCCTCTCGACGACGAGCGGCCTCGTGGTGTCCCTCGCAGGGGTGGTGAGCCAGGAGTTCTTCCACGGCAGCGTGCTGGGATTCCGCCGCGCCGCGCTCCTGTCGGCGCTCATCCCGCTCGTGGTCGCCCTGCTGACCGACAGCCTCGCACTGGCCGGCAGCGTCGGGTCCGTCTTCGCCTTCACGGCCTCCACCATCTGCCCGCTGCTGCTGCTCGGGATCTGGTGGCGCGGGCTGACGGACGCCGGGGCCATCGCGGGCATGCTCACCGGTGGCGTACTGTGCGGCGGGGCGATCACGGCCACGGCGCTGCTCGGACCCGGCGCGGGCGGGACGTGGGTCTGGCTGGGCCAGCCTGCACTGTGGACCGTGCCGACGGCGTTCGTGACGATGGTGCTCGTGTCACGTGCGACGGCGGGACGGCGTCCTGCCTCGGCGTCGCGCGTGCTCGCACGTCTGCACACGCCCGAGGCGCACTGAACCCGAGCTGCACCGGTCCCGATGCGCACGCTGGTTCGAGCCAGAGCGCTCGCGGGACCGGCTGGAGGCTCAGCGCATCAGTCGATACCGGCCATGAGTTCGACGACGCGGTCCAGGAAGACGTCCACCTGGTTCTCCTCGTAGCCGTCGGCTCCCCGAGCTTCCCGGAACACGGCACGGCGCACCACGTCGACGCTCATCGGCATGTCCTGCTCGAGGTAGCGCAGGAGTTCGTCACACAGGCGGTCGACGTCCCCGACGTCGTAGCTCGGGCTGTTCTTCTTCGTCGGGCGGCGGAAGCGTTCCCCCGCCGGGCGGTGGAGCCGCCCACGGAGGACCGCCGCGGTGCGGCCGATCTGCCGGAGCCACGCGTCCTCCCCCTGCGTCGCGATCAGGTGGTCGCGCTCCCGCTGGGCGAAGACGTCCTCGAGCCGGTCCAGTGCGGCATCCACCGCCTGCGGCTCGTAGCCCCCCTTCACGGGGTCGAAGGCCATGGCGCGGACGTCGTTGCTGGTGATGGTGTCCCTGGCCGGGTCCTCCGCGTTGTAGTGCCGGCGGGCCTTCGTGAGGAAGCGGTCGACCTGGCGCGTGTTGTAGCCGAACTCCCGGCGTCCGACGCGCGCGAAGGGAGAGCTGCCCGGGCGAGCCACGTCCATTGTCTTAAGTCCTTTTCGCTGAAACCCTCGTGAGACCGTGCGGGAGCCGCTCGGCTCCAGGATTCCACCGCTGACCTGCGGTTACAGCAACCCCGGTACCAATGTAGCGGACAGCAGGTACGCCATCGGGGAGGCGAGGACGATCGAATCCAGGCGGTCCATCACGCCGCCGTGCCCCGGGAGGATGGTGCCCATGTCCTTGACGCCGAGTTCGCGCTTGATCATCGATTCCGCCAGGTCGCCGGCCGTGGCCGACGCGACGATCGCCACGGCGAGCACCAGCCCGATCCACAGCGGCTGCCCCATGAGGAACACGGCGCAGAGACCGCCGACCACGAGCGCGCCGCCGATCGATCCACCGAAGCCCTCCCACGATTTCTTCGGGCTGATCTTCGGAGCCATGGCGTGCTTGCCGAAGAACGCCCCGATCAGGTAGCCGAACGTGTCATTGGCGACCACGAGCAGCAGCAGTGTCGCGATCACGAGGAACCCGCCCTCGGCGCGCATCAGCAGCATCGCGAAGCTCAGCATGAACGGCACCCACAGCACCGCGAAGGTTCCGGCCATGAGGCTCTTCGCGGCATCCGGCGCGGGATCGAGCGCGCGCCACAGGAAGAGCCCGAGCACGGAGAACACGGCAGCGGCGGCGAGTCCCTCCGCGCCGCCGAGATACGCGGAGAACGGCAGGACCAGCGTGCCGGCCATGGTGGGCACGAGCGGCACGCGGATGCGCCGGAGCTCCAGCGCCCTGCAGGTCTCCCAGACGCCGAAGGCGCCGAACAGCGTGACGATGCCCACGAAGACGATCGGGAAGAAGAAGAGCCCCACCAGGACGGGAATCAGGAGGCCGGCACCGACACCGATGGCGGCCGGCAGATTCCTCCCTGCACGCGACGGCTTGCCCGGTTCCCTGATGGGCCGGCGCCGCCGGAACAGGCCATGGCCGGAGGACCGCCCGAAACGGAGCCGACGTCGTCCTCCGGATACGGGCGCGGTATCGGAAGCCGTGCCGGCGCCGGCGGCGGCCTGCTGCGCCGTCGCCTTCGCCGTTCCGCCGGCGAAGGCGACGGCGCGTGCGTCGTCTGTCCCGGCGTCGGGCCGGGGGTGGTGCCCGGGACCCGCGCCAGGAGGATCGTGGTCTGCCATCAGACCTCGAGCAGCTCGGCTTCCTTGCGCTTCAGCAGCTCGTCGACGAGGTCCACGCGGGACTTCGTCAGCGCATCCAGTTCCTTCTCGGCACGCGAGCCCTCGTCCTCTCCGGAGTCGCCGTCCTTGACCGCCTTGTCGATGCCGTCCTTCGCCTTGCGGCGGATGTTGCGGATCGAGATCTTGGCGTCCTCCGCCTTCGTCTTGACCAGCTTCACGTACTCCTTGCGCCGCTCCTGCGTGAGCTCGGGCAGGACCACGCGGATCACGTTGCCGTCGTTGGACGGGTTGGCGCCGAGGTCGGAGTCGCGGAGGGCCCGCTCGATGTCGTTCAGGACACTGCGGTCGAACGGGGTGATGAGCAGGGTGCGCGCCTCAGGGTTCTGGAAGGACGCCAGTTGCTGCAGCGGGGTGGGAGCACCGTAGTACATCACCACCACCTTGGAGAACAGCGAGGCGTTGGCGCGGCCGGTGCGGACCGTGGCGAAATCGTCCTTGGCAACCTCCACGGCCTTGTCCATCTTGTCGGTGGCTTCCAGCAAGGTCTCTTCGATCACAATGTCTCCTTCGCTCTGCGGTCGGCTGCGCGGCAACCGTTCCAGTGGTCAATCCTAGTTCAAGGGCGTGCGGCATCCCGGCGCAGGCAGTGCGGCGTTGCCCCGCCTGCACCGAACGGCTATGCGGTGACGATGGTGCCGAGCTTCTCGCCGCGGATGGCGCGGGTGACGTTGCCCTCGCCCTCCATGCCGAACACCACCATGGTCAGGTTGTTGTCCTTGCACATGGTCATCGCGGTCTGGTCCATGACGCGGATGTCGCGGCGCAGGGCCTCGTCGTAGGACAGGGTGTCGAGCTTCCGGGCCGTCGGGTCCTTGTGGGGATCGGCCGTGTAGACGCCGTCGACGCCGCTCTTGGCCATGAGCACCTCGTCCGCGTGGACTTCCAGGGCGCGCTGGGCTGCGACGGTATCGGTGGAGAAGTACGGGAGGCCGGCACCGGCGCCGAAGATGACCACGCGGCCCTTCTCGAGGTGGCGGATGGCGCGGCGCGGGATGTACGCCTCGGCGACCTGGCCCATCGTGATGGCGCTCTGCACCCGGGTCTCGACGCCGGCCTGCTCGAGGAAGTCCTGCAGTGCCAGGCAGTTCATCACGGTGCCGAGCATGCCCATGTAGTCGGCGCGTGAGCGATCCATGCCGCTCTGGGAGAGTTCGGCGCCGCGGAAGAAGTTCCCGCCGCCGACGACGATCGCCACCTCGACGTCACCGACGGTCGCGGCGATCTGCTTCGAGACCGAGCGGACCGTCTCGGGATCGACGCCCAGCTTGCCGCCGCCGAACACCTCGCCGGAGAGCTTGAGGAGGACCCGGCGCCGGCCCGTGGTGCCGCCCTTTGGAGTGGTGGAAGTGGTGTCCATGGAATGCCTCCCGGGCATAGAACTGGCCGTTCCTGGTCGGACGGCTGGTGGTGCAGGGGGTTGGGATGTCTCCGGACCCGTTACAGGATACGGCGCGCCTCCCGGGCGCAGGAAAGGGCGGCCACCTCGATGGCGGCCGCCCTTCACCTTCGTGCTGACTGGCCGGGCCTAGGCTCCGACGCGGAACCGCGCGAAGGCCGTTGCCTTGGCGCCGGCGTCGGAGAGGACCGTGGCGACGGACTTCTTCGCGTCCTTCGCGAATGCCTGGTCGACCAGGACACCCTCCTTGAAGAAGCCGGTGAGGCGTCCTTCGACGATCTTCGCGAGTGCCTGCTCGGGCTTGCCCTCGGCGCGTGCGGTCTCATCGGCGATGCGGCGCTCCGACTCGACGAGCTCGGCCGGGACGTCCTCGCGCGTCAGGTACGTGGGCGAGTAGGCGGCGATGTGGACGGCGACGTCGTGAGCGGTCTCGACGGCAGCGTTCCCGGAGCCCTCGACGGCGAAGAGCACGCCGACCTGCGCGGGGAGGTCCTTGGACGTCTTGTGCAGGTAGGCGTCGACGATCTGGCCCTCCACGCGGGCGACGCGGCGGACGTCGACCTTCTCGCCGAGCAGCGCGCCTGCTTCGATGACGTGCTCGGAGACGGGCTTGCCCTCGAGCTCGAATGCCAGGAGGCTCTCGACGTCGGTTGCACCGGACTCGATGGCCGCGGCAAGCACCTTGTTGGAGAACTCGATGAAGGGAGCGGCCTTGGCCACGAAGTCGGTCTCGCAGTTGACCTCGACCATGACGCCGACGTTGCCTTCGACGCGGGCGGCGACGAGGCCCTCCGCGGTCGAGCGGCCTTCGCGCTTGGTCGCGCCCTTGAGGCCCTTGATGCGGATCAGTTCCAGCGCCTTGTCGGCGTCGCCGTTGGCTTCGTCGAGGGCCTTCTTGACGTCCATCATGCCTGCGCCCGTGCGCTCGCGCAGGGCCTTGATGTCAGCGGCAGTGAAATTTGCCATATGAACTCCTAAGTTGAAGTGGATCTACGAAGAGCATCCGCGGACCACGGCCCGCGGCGCAGGCGTCACGCGGTGAACACCTGCGGAACATGCGTAAGGGGCGTGGTTCGACCCACACCCCTTACGCAACGGGAACTACTTGGTGTCGTCTGCTGCGGCTTCGGTGACGGGAGCCACTGCTTCGGGGACTTCCTCGGCGATCGGCGCCTGCAGGCCTGCAGGGGCGTCGTCGGCGGCGGGGGCTGCTGCCTCGGCCTCGGGGGCGGCGGTCCCTGCCTCGGGTGCTGCGGCTTCCTCGGCTGCAGGAGCGTCGGCGTTGCCCTCGAGCAGTTCGCGCTCCCACTCGGCCATGGGCTCGTCCGCAGCTGCGGAGTCGTTGTTGCCGGAGCGGTTGTGGCGGGCGATGAGGCCTTCGGCCACGGCGTCCGCGATCACGCGGGTGAGGAGGTTGACGGCGCGGATCGCGTCGTCGTTGCCCGGGATCGGGAAGTCGACCTCGTCGGGATCGCAGTTGGTGTCGAGGATCGCGACGACGGGGATGTTGAGCTTCTTGGCCTCGTCGATGGCGAGGTGTTCCTTCTTGGTGTCGACAACCCAGACGACCGAGGGCGCCTTGGTCAGGTTGCGGATACCGCCGAGGTTGCTCTGCAGCTTGGTGAGCTCACGCTTGAGGAGCAGGAGTTCCTTCTTGGTGTGGCCCGAGCCGGCGACGTCGTCGAAGTCGATCTCTTCGAGTTCCTTCATGCGCTGGATGCGCTTGGAGACCGTCTGGAAGTTGGTGAGCATTCCACCGAGCCAGCGCTGGTTCACGTAGGGCTGGCCTACGCGGGTCGCCTGGTCGGCGATCGCTTCCTGGGCCTGCTTCTTCGTGCCGACGAAGAGGACGGTTCCGCCGTGGGCGACGGTGGCCTTGACGAATTCGTGCGCGCGGTCGATGTAGCCCAGCGACTGCTGGAGGTCGATGATGTAGATGCCGTTGCGCTCGGTGAAGATGAAGCGCTTCATCTTCGGGTTCCAACGGCGGGTCTGGTGACCGAAGTGGACGCCGCTGTCGAGCAGCTGGCGCATGGTTACTACTGGCATTTTCTGCCTTTCTTTCAGCTTCGGCTCGGGCGCAGGGCGCCGCCTGAAGCTTGTTGACGGTTGTCTCAGTACCGGCCGGGGTGGCCGACACGTCCTGGTACCTGGTCGTCGTCGGAGACGTTCCCGCCCCTTCCGGACTGGTCCGGACCGCAGGGTGGGCACTTCGGCGCTCGTAGGGGCGCAGAATCGCAGGCACGCGTAGTCAGCCCGGTGATCCCGAGCCACGTCGATACCAGGGGCACGAAGAGGTGGAAGCAGCAGACTGCTTCGACAAGTGTACTACAGGGGTCGTGCCGGAACGCGCCGCGCCGGTGCTGCCGCGATGGTCTCCGGCTGTCCACATAGCGCGCCCCGAGGGCCCCGGCGGAGGGCCGGTCGGACAGGATCCCGATCATGGATGCAACCGCCGCCCCCCAGCTCCGCCGTACGCGCCGCCGACCCCGTGTCCCGCACCCCGTGATCGTCCTGGCCATGGTCCTGGCGCTCATGTCGAGCTCGGGATCGGCCGTCGCTTCGCAGGCAGCCCCCGGCACCCCCGGATCTTCGGCGCACCGGCAGCAGGTCCTTCCCGGCGGGGACCTGCCGCTGTCCCCTGCCGCCTTCGTCCCGGAGTGGTCGTGGCCGCTGCTCCCTGCGCCGGCGGTCCTGCGCCCCTTCGAGAAACCTCCGCGGACATGGCAGCGCGGCCACCGCGGCGTGGACCTGTCGGCCGCGACCGGACAGCCGGTGTCCGTGGCGAGCCCGGCGGACGGGGTGGTGTCCTTCGCCGGGACGGTGGTGGATCGCGGAGTGCTGTCGATCGACCACGGCGGCGGGCGGGTCAGCAGCTTCGAACCGGTCACCACCGACCGGGTCGAGGGCGATCGCGTCAGCAGGGGTGACGCCGTCGCCACCCTGCAGGAGCCGGGGGCGGGCGGTCCGGCCGCCCACTGCGGACTCCCCTGCCTGCACTGGGGAGTCCGCGAGCACGGCGAGTACGTGGATCCGCTGTCCTTCGTGACGGACCGGCGGCCCTCCGTCCTCCTGCCACTGACCGGCTGACCGGCGCGCGATGGGAGGAAGGCGGGCCCGGGGCCCCGCACTGCTACACGAAGGCTGCGATCCCCGTGATCGACCTGCCGGCCACGAGCGTGTTGATCTCCTGCGTGCCCTCGTAGGAGTACACGGCCTCCGCGTCGGAGAAGATCTTGGCCATCTCGTAGTCGGTGACGATCCCGTTCCCGCCGAGGATGTTGCGTCCTGCCGCGACGCTCTCCCGCATGCGGGCCGTGGTGAAGGCCTTCGCGAGGGCGGACTGCTCGTCCTTGGCCTTGCCGGCGTCCTCGAGCTGTGACAGGCGCACCATCATGCCCATCGAGCTCATCGCGTTGCCGAGGATCTGGACGAGCTGCTGCTGGACGAGCTGGAAGCTGGCGATCGGCCGGCCGAACTGCTCCCGCTCCACGGCGTAGCGGCGCGCGACGTCGAAGGCGGCGAGCTGCTGTCCCACGGCCTGCCAGCCGACGGCGAGCCGCGTCACCTTGAGCACCTTGTTGGTGTCGCGGAAGCTGTTCGCGCCCTTGAGGTGGAAGTCGTCGGAGATGACGACGTCGTCGAGGACGATGTCGGCGTTCTCCACCGTGCGGAGGGCGATCTTGTTCTCGATCTTGGTGGCGGTGAAGCCCGGCGTCGTCGTGTCCACGAGGAACCCCTTGACCTGGTTGTCCCCGAGGTCGCGCGCGTAGACGACCACCCAGTCGGAGAAGGTCGCGTTGCCGATCCATCGCTTGGCGCCGTTCAGGATCCAGGTGTTGCCGTCGCGGCGCGCCGTCGTGCGGGTTCCTCCCGCGACATCCGATCCTCCGAGGGGCTCGGTGAGGCCGAAGGCCCCGATCTTCTTCATCGCATAGATCTCCGGGAGCCACTCCTCCTGCTGCTCCTTCGAGGCGAGCGCCTCGATGGAGCCGGTGAACAGTCCGTCGTGGACGCCCATGAAGGTGGCGATGGAGGTGTCCGCACGCGTGAACTCGGCGTGGGTGATGCCGGCGAAGAGGTTGGAGTAGCCCTGGCGGTGGACCGGGCTCACCGGATCCAGCTCCGCGATCTTCGGGATGAGCTCCATGGGGAACGCGCCCTGGTTCCACCAGTCGACGGCGTTCGGGCGGACCTCCCGGGTGAGCCAGGCACGGATCTCCGCCAGTCGGGCGCGCTCCTTGTCGGAGAGGAGCTCCTCGAAGGCGTAGAAGTCCCCATCGGCGTACGGGAGGTTGTTTACATCGATCGACGTCCTGCTCATCGCTTTTCCCTCACTCTGGTCATCGGCGACCAGCACCCCACTCGACCACGCTGACAGCGTGGCGGGCGCGTGTCGCGCTCATGGCCTTATGTTACCCGCCGGTAACTTAGCGCGCCAGTGAACGCGGCGGGGGCGGCCGGGCGCCGGGTGGCAGGGGACGAACCGGCCCTGGACGACGAATGCGCCACCCGCCGGAGCGGATGACGCATCATGCAGGTCGAGGACCCGGCGGGTAGGGCTGCTGGGGCTTGAACCCAGGACAAACGGATTATGAGTCCGCTGCTCTAACCAGCTGAGCTACAGCCCCCCAGGGGCGGTCACCCCTGTTCGCGCACCGGAGGGATCCGGGCGCAGGTCTCATTGTAAGCGGACGGCGGAGCCGGACCCGTTGCCGGCGGAAGCGGCAGCGGACCGAGCCTCGGCGGACAGCGTGCCGTAGTACAGGCCCTCGAACGTCGCCAGGGTCTCGTTGATGTCGTGCCTGCCCACCATCTCGCGGCTGGCCGCACCCATCTTCTGCTGGTCCTCCAGCGGCAGCTCGAGGATCTCGGTGATGCGCCTTCCCAGCTCGTCGGAGTTCCCGGGCGTGAACAGGTAGCCGTTCTCGCCGTCGGACACCAGGTGCGGAAGCGCCATGGCGTTGGCGAGCAGCACCGGGGTCGAGGCGGACATCGCCTCGAGGGTGACCAGGGACTGCAGCTCGGCGGTGCCGGGCTGGCAGAACAGTGCGGCGCGGATGTAGCTCCTGCGCAGCTCGTCGTCGTCGATCAGGCCCCGGAAGCTGACGCGGTCGCTGATGCCCAGCCGGGCGGCCCGGGCCTGCAGCGCGGGCTTCACCTCGCCGCCGCCGACGATCTCGAGGTGGACGCGCAGGTGGTCGGGGGTCTTGGCCACGGCATCGATCAGCACATCGACGTGCTTCTCCTCGGCCAGTCGGCCGACGAAGAGGACGGTCGGATGCTCGTGGGGCTCGATCACCTCGCCCGGCTGCACCTCGTAGGCGGCGGAGTCGATCCCGTTGGAGACGGGCAGCACCTCGCGCAGGAACGCGTGGTCCTGCATGGCCTTGGCGGCGAGCGGAGTGGGCGTGGTGACCGCGGCGGCCTTGCTCATCACCTTGCCCATATCCTTCCAGGAGTTCCTGGCAACGATCTTCTTGAGCCACTCCGGGAACGGCAGGAACGGATTGAGGTTCTCGGGCATGAAGTGGTTCGTGGCCACCACCCGGATGCCGCGCCTGACGGCTTCGTACAGCGTGTACTCCCCCACCATGTAGTGGCACTGGATGTGCACGACGTCGGGCTGGACCTGGTCGAAGAGCAGGCTGATGTCGCGCTTGATCTCCCAGGGATAGCAGATGCGCCAGTACTCGTGGGTCGGCACGCTGTGCGAGCGGAGGCGGTGGACCGTCCAGTCCCCGCCCGGCTCGGTGAAGCTCCTGCCATTGGTCGCGCGCGGAGCGAGGACGTGCACTGCGTGCCCTCGCCCAGCCATGCCCTTCGCCAACCGGTACCCGAACTGGGCGGCGCCGTTCACGTTGGGCGGGTAGGTGTCCGCGGCGATCAGGATGGTTAGGGGCTTGAAGGAAGCCGGGTAACTCACGCGTGGATCCCCTAGTCGGTGTGCTGGACGGAACTGGCCGGTCGTGTCAGCGCTGCCTCTTCACCACATCGGGGTGGTGGCGGGAGAGGGCGACGACACCCACAATAGCAACGAGGGCCGCCGCACCCATGCCCAGGGCGGTCACGGTGCGCACGTCCGGCTGGAGTTCGTCGAGGATGGTGATGCCGACGGCGATCCCGATGATGGGATCAATGACCGTGAGTCCGGCGATGACGAGATCGGGCGGTCCGGTGGCATAGGCACTCTGTACGAACCACGATCCGAGCGCTGCCGCCGCGGCGAGGGCCACCAGGGTGAGGACGGGGACGTTGAGCAGGAAGCGGCCGTTGGGGTCCAGCAGATGGCCCGCGACGATCTTGGTCAGGACCGCGACGAACCCGAAGAGGACACCGGCGCCGAGGATGTAGGCGAAGGCGTTGAGGCGGTGCCGGCCGACCACCGCGAGCGAGCCGAAGAGCACGACGGCGGCACCGAGCAGGAGCACCACCGACAGTTCCTGGGCGGGTGCGATCGCATGGTTCTCGCGGGTGACGTTCACCGCGAGCACCACGAAGAGGGCGCTGCCCGCGACGCACGCCGTGATGGCTGCGACGGTGGGCCGGTTGATCCGGATGCCCTGGTCGCGGGAGTTGACGATCGTGGTGATCACCAAGGCGATCGCTCCGATGGGCTGGACGACCGTCAGGCTCGCCAGGGCCAGGGCGACGACGTTCAGGGCTGTTCCGGCCCCGAGCAGCACGAGGCCGAACAGCCAGCGCGGGTTGGCCAGGAGTCGCGTGAACCCGGCCGAGCTGAGGGACAGCCCGCCCGTGTTCGCCCGGACGGCGCTGCCCTGCCGCTGCGCTCCGAACGCGAGGAACACCGCGCCCAGCAGCGCCAGTGCGATGGCTAGGGCGGGCACGACTGCTGCTCGGCCCGCTCCAGCCGGTACTTGCGGTGAGCTGCCCTGAAGTACGCGTACGCCGCCACGAGGTGCAGCACGCAGCCTGCGGCGAGCAGCCCCTGCGCGACGACGAGGATCCACTCCTGCCCGAAGCCCTCGACACGGTGCAGCAGGAGCAGTGGTGCTCCGACGAGCAGTAGTGCGGTGCGGATCTTCCCGACCAGTATCACGCGGAGGTGCAGCGGTCCGCGGAAGAGGATCACGGCGTTGATGATCAGGATGATGTCGGGGATGACGATGGCCCAGACGAGCCATGCCGGGGCGATGCCGTCCACGACGAAGGTCACGGCGATCACGATCAGGGCGGTGCGGTCCGCCACCGGGTCGAGCCACTTCCCGACCGCCGACACCTGGTTCAGGCGCCGTGCGACGTAGCCGTCGATCCAGTCGGTGGAGCCCATCACCACGAGGGTGAGGACTGCGGGCCCGTAACGCTCCTGGGTGATGAACCACACGAAGAGGGGGACGCCCAGGAATCGGACGATCGTGATGAGGTTCGGCAGGGTCCACGCCGTCGCGAGCTCCGGACCCTCGCTGCCGGGCCGCCCTCCAGCCCCGATCAATCTCATCACCCGTGCCTCCCCACCCCATTATGCACAGCGAGCGGCCGCTCAGCCGTGAGGTCCGCAGCGGGCTGCGGTCGGGTCACGGGCGAACGGCCGCCCTGGGCCTGGTGGTCCTGCCCGGTTCTACCTGGTCAGGAGCCGGCGCAGCATCACGATCATCGCGGCCACGGAGGCGGCGAGCACGCTCAGCGGCTTCCAGCGGTCGGCGAGTGTCGTGTTGTGCGGCACGTCCCGCCGCACCGCGACGGCGGCGACGTCGCCCTTCGTGCCGCCGGCCTTCGAACCCGCCTCCGGTGAGCGGTGCCTGGCCTTGCCGAGGCGCGACGTGATGTCCGCTCGGGCACCGAGCGAATCGCGGGCGTCGGCGATGTGCGTGCGGCGCTCGCCCGAGCGGCCACGCAGTTCCTCGTACGACGGCGTGGGCTCCTTGGGCTTGGCGTCCCTCGCGTCGTCGTCCTTGCGCTTCTTGTCGTCCTTGTCGTCCTTGGGCTTCTTGACGTCGAGCGTGGCCGGATCGAAGCTGCGACCCTCCTTCAGGACGCCGAGGTCGTAGCGGATGCCGCGGATGGCGTCCTCCGGCACGAGCGGGAGTTGCTTCTTGAGCCGCGAGACGCCGATGAGGGCGAGGATGCCGCCGATCACGAGGAAGAGCAGTGCGACCAGCAGCGCTGCCAGCCAGGCCGGCATCACCTCGGCGAGGCCCAGGATGGCCGCGACGACCAGGGCGACGGCGAAGAACAGCACGAAGACGAGCGCGACGACGAGGAAGGCCGCCGCGATGCCGGCCTTGATCCCCTTCTGCTTCATCTGCTCGACGGCGATCGAGAACTCGTCGCTGACCTGGCGCGGCGTGAGCCGCGCAAGGAGTTTGATGAGTCCGAACAGTGAGAGCGAGCCTGTGGACCGCTTGCCGCGCGTACTAGCCGAGCTGTTCATAGGCCCTGCCTCCATTCGTGTGTGTCTTGCTGGACATTCGCTGAACCAAAATTACCATCGGGCTGCCGCCCGGGTTCCGCTTCGTGGTCGCTGTGCCGGCGGAGGCCGAACCCGGTGCCGTGGGGTAGGGCACTGCCCCGAGGGAGCTCACGCGGTGGTGAGCTCCTTGTTGTCCTCCAGGTCCTTGCCGGTGAACTCGGGCAGCCTGGTCCGCACGAAGATGAAGGACAGGACGGCGAAGACCGTGAAGGCCGCGTACATGGTCCAGAGGCCGAGGTTCTCGCTGACCCAGGGGAAGGTCAGGGTGACGATGAAGTTGAAGACCCAGTTCACCATCGTGGCGACTCCGAGGGCGATCGAGCGGATGCGGTTGGGGAACATCTCGCCGAGGGTCACCCACATGACCGGACCCCAGGTCGCGGCGAAGAAGACGACGAAGAGGTTGGCCCCGACGAGGGCGATCGGTCCCCATGCTCCGGGCAGGGAGATGTCCTCGCCCGATCCGTCGGCCTGCAGGAAGGCGAGTGTCGCGGCGAGCAGCCCGACAGCCATGCCCACCGAACCGATGAGCAGCAGCCTGCGCCGTCCGACGCGGTCGACGAAGAAGATCGCGACGAACGTCATGGTCACGTTGATGACGGAGGTGATGACCGACGTCGTGAAGGAGTCGCTCTCGCTGAAGCCCACGGACTTCCAGAGCGTCGTCGAGTAGTAGAAGATCGCGTTGATGCCGACCAGTTGCTGCAGCGCCGCGATGGCCATGCCGATCCAGAGGATCGGCTGCAGCCCGAACGCGGGCCCGCGGAGATCCCGGTAGCTCGCACGGTCCTCCCGCTCGAAGCTCTCCCTGATCTGGCTGATCTTGCCCGTCGTGTCACTCACGCCGGACACGCGCGACAGGACGTGCGCGGCTTCCTTGTCGCGACCCGCCCGGATGAGGAACTGGGGCGATTCGGGGATGATCAGCGCCAGGACGCCGTAGATGATGGCCGGAACCACGCCGACGAGGAGCATCCAGCGCCACGCGGACAGCCCCCACCAGAGCTCGTTGCCGGCCCCGCCGGCTGCGCCGGCCAGCGAGGCGTCCGAGAGCAGTGCCGCGAAGATGCCGACCGTGATGGCCAGCTGCTGGATCGAAGCCAGGCCCCCGCGCCACTTGGAGGGCGCGATCTCGGCGATATAGCCGGGGACGATCACGGAGGCGATACCGATGGCGAGGCCCCCGACGAGGCGCCAGGCCATGAGGTCCCATTCCGAGAAGGCGTACGCCGATCCAGCGGAGTTGACCGCGAACAGGATGGCTGCGGCGACCATGACCTTCTTGCGGCCCCAGCGGTCGGCGAGACCGCCGGCGAACCACGCGCCCGCCGCGCAGCCGAGCAGCGTGATGGCCACGGTGAAACCGAGGACGCTGGGACTCAGGTCGAAGTCGGCCTGGATCGAATCGACCGCTCCATTGATGACGGCCGTGTCGAAGCCGAACAGGAGCCCGCCCACCGCAGCCGCGACCGTGATCGCTATGACCCGTGCCAGGTGCTGCGGTGATTGTGCCGTATCCCGGCCGGCGGCGTTCTCGCTCATCTTCGGTTCTCCCTGCTCGTTCCGTGTTTCCTCACCCTACGTCAGTCCGAAGGGTGCTTAGCAGCGACCCGGCCACCCCCGCACCTGCCGGTCACCTGCCCGAAGGGTTGACGCAGGTCATAGGATGAGGGGGTCATTGATTCGCCGCAGCAACCATATCGTCCCGTCGCGGACGCTGGTCGCGCAGCTGGGCCGCTCCGCCGTCGTCGCCGGGCCGCCGCCGCGGTCGATGCCGTCCCCGCTCCACGTCCGTATCCACCGGCAGCACGTCCCGTTCCGTTAGGCAGCATCTTGAGCACCATCACGCATCCAGGCGACACCCTCTCCCGCCGCGAGAAGATCATCTACGTCTTCATCCTCGGGACGCTGACGGCCCTGGGCCCCTTCACCATCGATCTGTACCTCCCGGCCTTCCCCGCGCTGCGCTCGGATCTCGGCGTCTCCGAGGCGGCGGTCCAGCTGACGCTCACAGGGACGATCATCGGCTTCGCCGGCGGCCAGCTCCTCGTGGGTCCGCTCAGTGACAAGATCGGCCGGCGCCTTCCCCTCATCCTCGCGACCACGCTCCATGTCGGTGCCTCCATCGGTGCGGCGTCCTCTGAGGACATCAACATGCTGATGCTGTTCCGCGTCCTGCAGGGTGTGGGCGCCGCGGGCGGCGGCGTGGTGGCGATGGCCATGGTGAGGGACCTCTTCGGCGGCTACACGCTCGTCCGCATGCTGTCCTACATGGCGCTCGTCAACGGCATGGCTCCCATCTTCGCCCCGGTGATCGGCTCGCAGCTGCTCCTGCTCTTCCCCTGGCCCGGCATCTTCTGGTTCCTCGCGTGCTACGGCGTGCTCGTGATCGCCGCCGTGTCCCTGTTCATCATCGAGACCCTGCCGAAGGAGAACCGCCGGCAGTCCGGCCTCACCGTGGCGCAGCGGTACCGGGCGGTGCTGAGCGATCGCATCTTCATCGGCATCCTGCTGGTCGGCGGCATGAACTTCTCCGGGCTCTTCTCCTACCTGTCCGCGTCTCCGTTCCTCTTCCAGGGGCCGTACGGGCTGAACGAGCAGCAGTACGGCCTGCTGTTCGCGATCAACTCCCTGGGCATCGTCGCCGGCGTCCAGATCAGCTCACGCGTGCTCAGGCGCGTCGGCCCGCAGTGGGTCATCGCGATGGCGACCGTGGTGCAGCTGGTCATGGCCCTGCTCATCCTCGCCTTCGACCAGCTGGGCCTCGGCTTCTGGGGTACTGCGCTTCCGCTGTGGTTCTACATCATGGCGACCGGCTTCATCTTCCCCTGCGTGCAGGTGCTGGCGCTCATCAACAACGGCGCGCAGGCAGGAACGGCCGCCTCGCTGCTCGGTGCGGTGACCTTCGGCACGGCGGGCGTGGTCTCGCCCCTCGTCGGGCTGCTGGGCGAGGGCATCGAATCAGCCACGCCGATGGCGCTCGTGATGGCCGCGTGCATCGCCCTCGCCGTGGTGTTCCTCTGGGGCGTCGTCCGCCCCCGGAAGGTGCCGGCACTCCAGTAGCGCAGGCGGGCGTCAGGCGGCCGCGGGCTCCTGCTCAGGACCCGACGCCGCCGCTTCCGCCGTCTTGGCGATGTTGCGTGCCATCGAGCTGAAGATGAAGCCGTGGAACGGCAGCACGGCGAGCCAGTAGAGCCGCCCGGACAGGCCCTGCGGGAAGAAGACCGCCCGCTGGTAGTAGGAACTGCCGGAGCCGTCGGGCTCCACCCTGAACTCGAGCCACGCGCGGCCCGGCACCTTCATCTCGGCGCGGAGCCGTAGTCGCTCACCGCGCACGAGCTCTTCGACGCGCCAGAAGTCGAGTGCCTCCCCTGTGAGGAGCTCCTTCGCGTCCCGGCGCCCGCGGCGCAGGCCCACGCCTCCGGCCAGCTTGTCCATCCAGCCACGCGCCGCCCAGCCGACGGGCCAGGAGTACCAGCCGTTCTCGCCGCCGATGCCCTCGATCACCCTCCACAGCTGCTGAGGCGACGCCGTGGAGCTGTAGGTCTGGACGTCCGTGAAGACGGTGTGTCCCGCCCACTGGGGGTCCGAGGGCAAGGGGTCGGCTTCGGTGTCGATCTGCGACGCCCCTGCCCAGCTCGTCTCGACCTCTCCCCCGCGCATCTTGCCGAGTGCCAGGTCCACGGACCGGCGGTAGCCCGTCAGGCCGCCCTCCGGAACGGGGATGTACCGGTCGATGTCGTGTTCGGCGGTGACGGCGTCGTGCTGCAGCGACTCGATGAGCGGCATGGCCATGGCCCGTGGGATGGGCGTGACGAGGTTGACCCAGTGCCCCGCGAGGCGGGGCGTGAGGACCGGCAGTGCGAGGATCCGGCGGCGTGGCAGGCCCGCGGCCTCGGCGTACTGGTTCATCATCTCGGCGTACGTCAGCACCTCGCGCGAGCCGATGTCGAACGTCCGGTTCAGGTCCTCCGGGAGATCGAGCGCGCCGACGAGGTAGTGGATGACGTCGCGGACGGCGATGGGCTCGATGTGGTTCAGGACCCACTTCGGCGCGGGCATCACGGGCAGGACGTCGGAGAGGTGGCGGATCATCTCGAAGGACGCCGAACCGGACCCGATGACGACGCCGGCCTGGAAGGCGATGGTGGGGGTACCCGATTCGAGGAGGATCCTGCCCACCTGCGTGCGCGAACGCATGTGGGTGGACAGCTCGACGCCCTCTGGGTGGAGGCCGCCGAGATAGACGATGCGGCGGACGCCGGCCTGGGCCGCCGCCGCCGAGACGGTGGACGCGATCTCGGCCTCCCGCTGGTCGAAGTTCCTGCCCGAGCCCATCGAGTGGACGAGGTAGTAGAGCGTGTCGACGCCCCGGCTCACCTTCTCCATGGTGTCGCGGTCCTGCAGGTCCCCCTGCACGATGTCCACGGAGGCGGCCCAGGGCACGTCCTTGAGCTTCTGCGGGGAACGGACGATCACGCGGACGCGGCGGCCCTCTGCGACGAGTTTCGTGACGAGCCTGCCGCCGATGTATCCGGTTGCTCCGGTGACCAGGATGAGCTTGCCGTCGTTGTCCATGCGGCACAGCCTACGCCCGCCCCCTGACAGCTTCCGGGCCGCTCACCGGACGAGGCCAGCAGCCGGGCCGCCGGTGCCCGGCCGGCCGGCACACACGGCCGGCACACACGGCCGGCACCCGGGCAAAAGAATGCCCCTGACCGGTGTTTCCACTGGTCAGGGGCATATTCGCTCCTCCGACTGGACTTGAACCAGTAACCCTTCGATTAACAGTCGAATGCTCTGCCAATTGAGCTACGGAGGAATGCGCAGGTATTACTCTACATACCTTCAGGGGCGAAGTGAAATCAGCGCCGGCTCACTCCTCGCGGAGCTGCCGCCGCTGCATCTCGAGCTCCATCAGGTCGCGCTGCACCTGGTTGTAGAGCACCGGATCCGCCGCCGGATCCATGCGCTGGAGCTGGCCGAGCTTCTCCGCCTTCTGCTGCGTGATCCGGAGCTCCGTGAGGCGGTTCAGGATGTCGCGGCAGTACAGCACCATCGCATCGGCGTCCTTCGCCGGCAGCGGCCGGACGGCCAGCTCGCTGACGAGGGGACGCAGGACGTCCGGTACGCCCTCGCGCACCGACTCCACCCACCGGGAGAGCTCCGCCCCCGCGGCCCCCGCAGCCAGGACGGCGTTGTGCAGCGCCTCGTAGACGGGGACGGTGAACCGGAACGTGGAGAAGCTCTCCCACTGGGCCGCGGTGAGCAGGGTGGGCTGCTGGAGGGCCACCTCGAGTACCTCCCGCTCCATCCGGGCGATGGGGTCCCGCGGATCAGGGCGCTCGAAGAACGGTTCCTCGGACGGGGCAGGCTCGGAGCCATGACCGGAGGACGCGCCACCCGGCTGCCCGGCACTCCCCTGCTGGCCGGGCCGGCCGGGCCGGCCCTGCTGGCCCTGCTGCCCGTGCTGGCGGCCTCCGGCCGCGGACGCCGGGGCGCTGTCCCGGCGCGCAGCCGCCGCGACGGCACGCGCCACCTGGTCCTCCCCGACGTACTGCATGCCGAGCCAGCGGGAGAGTTCCCTCGTGTAGGTGGAGCGGAGGGAGACGTCGCGGATCTGCGCGACGATCGGGGCGGCATGCCGCAGGGCCTTGACCTGCCCCTCCCCGGAGGAGAGGTCGAAGTTCCCGAAGGACGCCTTGATCGCGAACTCGAACAGGGGCCGGCGATCGGCGATCAGGGCGCGGACGGCGTCGTCGCCCCGGGTCTGCCGGAGCTCGCACGGGTCCGCGCCGGACGCCTCGACGGCCACGTACGTCTGCGAGTTGAAGCGCTGGTCCTCCTCGAACGCGCGCAGGGCGGCCTTCTGCCCCGCGGCATCGCCGTCGAACGTGAAGATGACCTCGCCTCCCGTGCCGTCGTCGGACAGGAGCCTGCGGGCGATCTTGATGTGGTCCGTGCCGAACGCCGTGCCGCACGTCGCGACGGCGGTCCCGACGCCGGCGAGGTGGCAGGCCATCACGTCGGTGTAGCCCTCGACGACGACGAGCTGCCGGTTCTTGGCGATGTCCCGCTTGGCGAGGTCGATGCCGTACAGCACCTGGGACTTCTTGTAGAGGGAGGTCTCGGGGGTGTTGAGGTACTTCGGTCCCTGGTCGTCCTCGTACAGCTTCCTCGCACCGAACCCGACGGTGTCCCCGGTGATGTCGCGGATGGGCCAGATGAGCCGCCCGCGGAAGCGGTCGTAGAACCGCCCGGCGTTGCTCGACGACGCGCTGAACATGCCGGTCAGCTTCAACTCGTCGAGGGTGAACCCCCGGCCCGTCAGATGGTTGAGCAGCGTGTCCCAGCCCTGCGGGGCGTAGCCGACGCCGAACTGCTCCGCGGCCGCGCGGTCGAAGCCCCGCTCCTGCAGGAACTGGCGCGCGGTGGCAGCGCCCTGCGTGAGGAGCTGGTCGCGGAAGAACTCGGCCGCGATCTTGTGGGCGTCCAGCAGGCGCTGCCTCTTGCCGACGTCCTCTCGCCGCGGGCCCGTGCCGCCGTCCTCGTAGTGCAGCTCGAAGCCGATGCGCGCCGCGAGCTTCTCCACGGTCTCGCTGAAGGAGGTGTGGTCCAGCTTCTGCACGAAGGAGATGACGTCTCCGCCCTCGCCGCACCCGAAGCAGTGGTAGGAGCCCATCTGGGGGCGCACGTGGAAGGACGGCGACCGTTCGTCGTGGAAGGGGCACAACCCCTTCCACGAGCCGATGCCGGCCGACTTGAGCGTGACGTAGGCCTCGACGACCTCCTTGATGTCGGTCCGCTGCCGCACCTCATCGATGTCTTCACGCTTGATGAGTCCGGCCATGGAACCCAGTTTATGCCTGCCCCACCGACACCCTGACAGCCGCCGGCGCAGGGGCGCTCAGGGCCGTTGGGGAGGAGCAGGCCTACCAGAGGGCGGGAACGGGCCCGACGATGCGCTCGTGGAGGCTGAGCGCGGAGGCGTCGGTGAGGGACGCCACCTGGTCGATGACCACGCGCAGGCGGGCGTCGGCGTCCGGCGCCTCCCGCCAGTCGGCGGCGAACATCGGCTCGAGGTAGCGCTCGCCGTCGGCGTGGATCCGGGCGACGAGGGACGCGAGGATCTCGCGCTGGCGCTCGTAGAGCGGCTGGCGGTGATCGGTCGTCATCACGTAGGTGGTGGCCAGGCCCTTCATGACGGCGATCTCCATGATGGTCTCCTCCGGCACCACCATCTCGGCGTTGTAGCGGGTCAGGGAGTCGGGCCCGTAGATGGAGCGCGTGGACTGCATGGCGCTCAGGCAGAAGCGGCCGATCAGCTGGCTGGTCATGTTCTTGAGCGCGGCCATGGACCGGCGCGTGCCGTCCGCCTCCCGGACCCACACCGGCGTCTTCTCGAGGCGGGCCAGCGCCGCATCGACGGCCGCCGGATCACTGCCCGGGAGGTACCACTGCTGGGTGTAGCCGACCACGCGTGCACGTGCATCGGCGCTGTCCATCCACTTGAGCTGGAGGTGCCCTGCGACGATGGCGTCCTCGACGTCGTGCACCGAGTACGAGATGTCGTCCGCGAGGTCCATGACCTGCGCCTCGAGGCACGAGCGGCCCTCCGGGGCACCGTCGCGCAGCCATGCGAAGACCGGCAGGTCGTCGTCGTACGCACCGAACTTCGTGGTGCGCTGGCCGCTGATCACCGGGGCCGCCGCCGCAGTCCACGGGTACTTGCACGCGGCGTCCAGGCTCGCGCGGGTGAGGTTCAGGCCCGCGGGCCCGCCGTCGGGCGCCAGGACCTTCGGTTCGAGCCGCGTGAGGAGGCGGAGCGTCTGCGCATTGCCCTCGAAGCCGCCGATGGCGTGGGCGATGTCATTGAGCGCCGATTCGCCGTTGTGGCCGAAGGGCGGGTGCCCGAGGTCGTGGGCCAGGCAGGCGGTGTCGACGATGTCCGGATCACACCCGAGGGTCCGGCCCAGCTCACGGCCCACCTGCGCGACCTCGAGCGAGTGGGTGAGGCGGGTCCGCACGAAGTCGTCGGTGTCCGGCGCGACGACCTGCGTCTTCGCGCCGAGGCGACGCAGGGCCGATGAGTGCAGCACCCGGGCGCGGTCGCGTTCGAAGTCGGTGCGGTGGGAGCTCTTGGGCGGCTCCTCCACCCACCGCTCCGTGTCCGCGACGCTGTAGCCGGTGGTGGCGGACAGTTCGGGGAAGCTCATGATGCCTTTCTAGCGCAGGTGGGAGGGGAAGTCCTGCCCGGTCCGGCCGGTGTGGAGCGGAGGACGGGACCCGGGGACGCCGGCGTCATCCGCCGGATACGTCCACCTCGGCTGCGGCGATATCGGCCTGCTGCGCCTCGTTGAGGACGCGGCCGTCGAGCCAGTGCTCGGGCAGGGCGGTCTTCTTCGGCGAGCCGGCACGGCCCCGGGGGCCCTCGGCGTCGGAGCCCGGATAGGGCGAGTCCTTGTCGAGTTCGTCCAGGAGGCCGCGCAGCACCTCGAGGGTGGGCACCGTGGCCAGTTTCGCCCGCAGCTCCCCGCCCACCACGTAGCCCTTGAAGTACCAGGCCATGTGCTTGCGGATGTCGCGCAGCCCCATCATCTCGCTGCCGAACGTCTCCACGAGGAGCTCCGCATGGCGGTAGACGGTGTCCGCGACCTGCCCCAGGCCCGGCCGGTACCGGGCGGAACTGCCCTCGAAGGCGTTCATCAGGTCACCGAAGAGCCACGGACGGCCCTGGCAGCCGCGGCCGATGACGACGCCGTCGACGCCGGTCTGCCGCACCATGCGCACGGCGTCCTCCGCGCTCCAGATGTCGCCGTTGCCGAGCACGGGGATGTCCGGCAGCGCCTCGCGGAGTTCCGCGATGGCGTTCCAGTCCGCCTGGCCCGAGTAGAACTGGGACGCCGTGCGCCCGTGGAGGGCGACGGCGGCGACACCGCTGTCGCGTGCGATCCTGCCGGCCTCGCGGAACGTGAGGTGGTCCTCGTCGATGCCCTTGCGCATCTTGATGGTCAGCGGGACGTTACCCTTCGACGCCTCGCGCACGGCGGTCTGCACGATGCCCGTGAAGAGGTCGAGTTTCCACGGCAGCGCCGCTCCCCCGCCCTTGCGGGTGACCTTGGGCACGGGGCAGCCGAAGTTCAGGTCGATGTGGTCGGCGCGGTCCTCTTCGACGAGCAGGCGCACGGCGGCGCCCACGGTCTTCGGGTCGACGCCGTACAGCTGCACCGAGCGCACCGCCTCGTCGTCGTCGTGCGAGATGATGCGCATGGACTCCGGGCTGCGCTCCACGAGCGCGCGGGAGGTGACCATCTCGGACACGTAGAGGCCGCCACCGTATTCGCGGCAGAGCCGGCGGAACGCCCTGTTGGTGATGCCGGCCATCGGCGCGAGGATCACCGGGGTGTCCACCGTGATGTTGCCGAGGGTGAGCGGCGGGAGGTCGAGCCGGAGCGCGCCGTCGGCTGCGTCGGGAAGGGCGGCCGTGGAGTCGCCGTAGCCGGGATCGCCGGAGGGAGCGGGAAGTGTCGATACTGCGGTCACCCCTCCATTGTCGCAAGGTCCCGCAAATCCGGATGCAGTGTTCGCTGTGCGCCTGCGCTCCCTGGCGGCCTTGCGCCATGCGTTCGTCATGCGCCCTCCCCGGCAGCGCGCCGGGCCCGCCGCTCGCCGAGCGCGACAAGGCGCCCGCCCGGAGCGAGGGTCCCCGCGTCCCCGTGCGCGGGGACCGCGGGCTCGGCGTGGTCCCGGGAGCCGTCGTCGTTCCTGCCGCCCCCGGCCTTCGGGCCCACCGCCTTCACCACGAGCACCGCGATCCCGGTGGTGAGGGGGATGGCGAGCACCAGGCCGATCGAGCCCACGAGGGTCCGCACCACCTCCTCGGCCAGCTCACCGCTCGTGAGCGTGTCGAGCAGGGCCCGGTCGTAGAGGGAGACGAGGATCAGCACGGGCAGTGCCGCGCCGGCATAGGCGAAGGCGATGGTGTAGACGGTGGAGGCAATGTGGTCCCGCCCGATCCTCATCGCGGAGGCGAAGAGCCGGCGCCCCGGGGTGTCCGGAGCGAGCTCGTACAGCTCCCACACCGAGGAGGACTGCGTGATGGTGACGTCGTTGAGGACGCCGAGGCCCGAGATGATCAGGCCGCACAGGATGATGGACGAGATGGACAGCTCATCCGACGCGTTCACGAGCGTGTAGGCGTTCTCGTCCCCGACACCGGTGAGGTGGGCGGCGTCCGTGACCCATGCGGCGAGGGCCGCCGTGACGCCGAGTCCGAAGACCGTCCCGAGCAGGGCGGTGGACGTCCGGGCCGAGAAGCCGTGCGCGAAGTACAGGACGCCGTACATGATCACCACCGATCCCACGAGTCCGAGCAGCAGGGGCGGCCGGCCCTCCACGAGCCCGGGCAAAATGAACTGCGCCAGGATCACGAGCGCCCCGACGAGGCCGATGATCGCGCGCAGTCCGCGCCAGCGCGCGACGGCGATGACGACGACGGCGTACACGACCGCGAGCGCGACGATCGGGACGGACCGCACGAAATCGACGAACACGTAGGGTGCGGCCCCGCCCTGCATGACCGCGGCGAGGTCGAGGTAGCGGATCTCGTCGCCCGCCTCCACAGCCCTGGTCTTCGCGAGTTCGGGCGTCACCTCCACGGGGATGACATCACCCCCGAGAGCCGGCTGCGTGTAGGCGATGGTGCAGGTCAGGGCGGTGCCGCCGGCGTCGACGGTGGCCTGTGAGGACGGGCAGTCCCCCTCGCCGACCTCGCGGACTGTTCCCCGTTCGAAGCTGACGCCCTCGGCCGTCGCATACGGATTCGCGACCGAGAGGGAGCTGCGGTCGCCCGTGGGCCAGAGCACCACCATGGCGATGAGGGTGAGGACGCCGAGGGGAACGAGGATCGCCGAGAGCAGCACGGTGGCCCGCCGTCGCGTGGCGAGCGCGGCGGAGGTGGGCTCCGGACTCTCGGTGGCGTTCAGGTGGCTGTGGCCCACGGACTTCCCTCGGGTTCTCAGGCGGTTGTCCGGACGGTTCTCGTTCGGGCGGCGGACGTGGCGCACCGGGCGCCTCTGGGATTCTACGCAGGAGAACGCAGTGCGCGGCGTCGCGCCCGTCCTCCACGGCGGGCGGGCCGGCTCCGCTGCCGGACCCGAGCAGGAAAACCTCTGTCCGGGACGCGTATCTGCGGCCGGCCGGGGTACAAAGAGTACGTAGAGGGCACGAGCGGGTCTTCCCGCTCCCGCCGAAGGCCGGACGAAGGATCTGAGCATGGGATGGAAGCCGCGGCAGAGCGACCGCATGTACCGGTTCGTGGTGTACGCGGGCAAGGCGGTCTTCGCGGCCCTGCGCCTGCCGATCACGGTCAGCGGGACGGAGAACCTCCCGGCCTCGGACCCCCTCCAGGGGCGTTCGCGGCGTGCGGTGCCCGGGCACGGCGCCGTCGTCGCCATCACCCACTTCGGGTACCTCGACTTCGCCTTCGCGGAACTCGTCCTGTGGAACCACGCACGCATCCAGGCCCGCTACATGATCTCGAAACGGGCGGCGGGACACTGGTTCGTCAGCCCGTTCGTCTTCGGCCTCGGCCATGTCGTCACGGACCGGAAGGCGGGCGCCGAGGCGTACGACGACGCGCTCGCGAAGCTGCGGGCCGGTGAGTACGTGGCCATCCTGCCCGAGGCGGGCGTGTCCCGCAGCTACACCGTCCGGTCCCTCAAGACCGGCGCCGTACGGCTCGCGGCCGAAGCCGGCGTGCCCGTGATCCCGGTCTCCGTCTGGGGCGCCCACCGTTTGCTGACCCGCGGCCACGGCTTCTCCGTCCGGCGGGCCTGGAAGTCCCCCGTCCGCGTCCACATCAGCCCTGCCATCCACCATGCGCCAGGGCTCGACGTCACGGAGGAGACGGAGAAGCTGCGCCAGGAGCTGCAGGAGGGCATCATGACGTGCATCGCCGACTTCCCGGTGACCCCGGAGCCGGGTGCCTGGTGGATGCCTGCGCACCTCGGCGGCAGCGCCATGACCGACGCCGAGCGCGAGGCGGCCGACATCGCGGACAAGAAGGCCGGCCGGCACGACCGCGGCTGACGCACCGGGAGCGGCCCCCTCCGTGTCGTCGGGCGGTCGCGTGGCGCCCGGGGTGTCCGGCCGCGCAGGCGCTCAGGCCGTCGCGACCACCAGGGTCTCCGGACCGGCGAGCCGCGCCGCGCCGGTGGCCAGCAGGGGGTCGAGGACGGCGACCAGCGCTTCCATCGAGTCGTCCACCTCGAGCTGGATGGGGTACTGGTGCACGAGCATGGCGATCATGGTGGCGACGGCGGCCTGCTGCTCCTGCGGGCTGAGGGTCGTGTCGTAGCCGAGCAGGACGTCCGCCGGGTCGTCGGTCCGGGCCTGCGTGTAGCTGACCGCGAAGGCCGCGATGGCACCGCCGTCGGCCCTGGGCCTGTCCCGCAGCACGATCGCTCCCCCGGCGCCGCTCGCGTCGCCGAGGAACAGCTGCTGCGCGCGACCCAGGCTGATGTCCGCGCGGTCCCAGGCGTGGACGGACTCGTAGAAGGTCGCCAGCGCCCGGGTCAGCTCGACGGATCCGGTGGCGGCCTCCTCGAGCTGCGGGCCCGCGGCGTCGTCGAAGGCGGGCGCCGCGAGGGCGCCCGGTCCCACGACGACGAGCCGTGATCGCTGCAGCGTGCCGAAGCCCGTCGCCTCGGCGAACGCGGCGCCGGTGGTGCCCGGCGTCACCTTCGACCGCAGTGCGGTGATGCCCGACGGCGAGGCTGCTGCCTCGTGCTGGAGCATCGTGAGCAGGGTGGATCCGACACCCGCGCGCCGATGGTCCTCGGCGACCTCGATGTAGCACCAGAGCCGGTCAGGGTGGAGCGCCGCCCCGTATACGCAGCCGGCCGCTACCGGGATCCCCTGGTCCACCGCGGTGATGCAGCGGTTCCAGGGATTGTCCGACGGCGCGCGGAAGGACCCGCGGAACTGCTCGGCCGCCGCCGATTCGGGGCCGCCCCAGAGCTGGATGAGCTCGAGGTCGTCCCCCTCCTGCCAGGCGCGGTATTCGAGGGCCATCAGGCTCCGATCAGGCGCGCGGCGAGGTACCCCTGCACCTGGTCGAGGGCCACGCGTTCCTGCGCCATGGTGTCGCGCTCGCGGATCGTCACGGCCTGGTCCTCGAGGGTGTCGAAGTCCACGGTGATGCAGAACGGCGTGCCGATCTCGTCCTGGCGGCGGTAGCGGCGGCCGATGGCACCGGCGTCGTCGAAGTCGATGTTCCAGCTCCTGCGCAGCTGCGCCGCGAGGTCCTTCGCCTTCGGGGACAGGTCCTCGTTGCGGCTGAGCGGGAGCACGGCGGCCTTGACCGGGGCGAGCCGGGGGTCCAGCTTCAGCACGGTGCGCTTGTCCACGCCACCCTTGGCGTTGGGCGCCTCGTCCTCGGTGTAGGAGTCGACGAGGAACGCCATGAAGGAGCGCGTCAGGCCCGCCGCGGGCTCGATCACGTAGGGTGTGTAGCGCTCGTTGGTGGCCTGGTTGAAGTACCCGAGGTCCGTGCCCGAGTGCTTCGAGTGCGTGGAGAGGTCGAAGTCCGTGCGGTTCGCGATGCCTTCGAGCTCACCCCACTCGGAGCCGGAAAAACCGAACCGGTACTCGATGTCGGTGGTGCCCTTGGAGTAATGGCTCAGCTTCTCCAGCGGGTGCTCGAAGAGTCGCAGGTTGTCGGCCTTGATGCCGAGGTCCGTGTACCAGGAGAAACGCTGGTCGATCCAGTACCTGTGCCATTCCTCGTCCGTCCCGGGCTCGACGAAGAACTCCATCTCCATCTGCTCGAACTCGCGCGTGCGGAAGATGAAGTTGCCCGGGGTGATCTCGTTCCGGAAGCTCTTGCCGATCTGCCCGATGCCGAAGGGGGGCTTCTTGCGCGCGGTGGTCAGCACGTTGTTGAAGTTCACGAAGATGCCCTGGGCGGTCTCGGGCCGCAGGTAGTGCATGCCCTCCTCGGAGGCCACGGGCCCGAGGAAGGTCTTGAGCAGTCCCGAGAACTCCTGCGGCTCGGTCCACTGGCCCTTGGTGCCGCAGTTGGCGCAGGTGACGTCCTTGAGGCCGTTCTCCGGCGCCCGGCCCTTCTTCTCCTCGTACTCCTCCTCGAGGTGGTCGGCGCGGTAGCGCTTGTGGCAGGACAGGCACTCGACGAGCGGGTCGCTGAAGACCTCGACGTGCCCGGAGGCCTCCCAGACCTGGCGGGGCAGGATGACCGCGGAATCCAGTCCGACGACGTCCTCGCGTCCGCGCACCATGGTCTGCCACCACTGACGCTTGATGTTCTCCTTGAACTCGGCGCCGAGGGGCCCGTAATCCCAGGCAGAGCGGGAACCGCCGTAGATCTCCCCCGACTGGAACACGAAGCCGCGCCGCTTGGCGAGCGAGATGATGGGGTCGAGTGCTGACTTGGCTGCTGCCATGGTGTTTGTTCTCCAGTTCTGTGCAGGCCGCTGGGTGCGGTCGCAGGTGGGGGTCGCGTGCATCGGGCGGTCCCGCCCGGGTGGACAGGCGCGGGAGCCACCCCGCAAGCCTACCGGGTCCGCTCAGGGCGCCGGGGGCCGGAGCGGGGCGTCCGGGGCCGGCCCCGGAAGCGGTCGGCCCGCGAGGCAGACGCCGCACACCTTGACGCCGCGCCCGAACTCTTCCTAGGTTGAACCCATTGCGGCGTGTGATCCACGTCACTTCAGCCCGGACGGACCGGGCGCTCGCACCCTAAGGAACCCCGTGACCCTACCCCTTCCTCCGCGCGCCCGGCTCGGACGCGCGACGCTGGCCCTCGCCGGCAGTCTCTCCCTCGTGGCCGGCGGCGGCCTCGCGGCCACCGCCGCCCCCACCTACGACACCAGCACCAACAACTCCTCGAAGAAGCTCCGGACCGCCGTCACGGTGGAGAACGTGGTGGGCCACCTCACCGCCCTGGACGCCATCGCCGAAGCCAACGGCGACACCCGCGCCTCCGGCACCGAGGGCTACTCCGACTCGGTCGACTACATCGTGGGCAAGCTGACCGCGGCGGGCTACACACCCACCGTCCAGCCCTTCACCTTCCCGTTCTTCGCCGAGCTCAGCCCGGCCGTGCTGGAGCAGTCCACGCCCGACGACGTCACCTACGGCCCCGACGACGTGGCCACCATGACCTACTCCGCGGGTGGGGACGCCTCCGGGGCGATCGAGACCGTCGACACGACCGGCACTGCGAGCGCGGCCGGGACCAGCGGCTGCGAGGCGGCCGATTTCGCCGGCTTCACGGCCGGGTCCATCGCCCTGGTGCAGCGCGGCGGGTGCACCTTCGCACTCAAGGCCGCCAATGCCGAAGCGGCGGGCGCCGCCGCCGTGGTGATCTTCAACACCGGGGTGGGGCTGAACACCGGCGCCGTCGCCGGGACGCTCGGCGCACCGGACCTCGTGGGAATCCCTGTCGTCGGCGCGAGCTTCGCCGCGGGGACCAGCCTGATCGGCGACGACGTGACCGGCAGGGTCGTCGTCGACACGATCTCGGAGAACCGCGAGACGTACAACATCATCGCCGAGACCGCGACCGGCGATCCCGAGAACGTCGTCATGGTCGGCGCGCACCTGGACAGCGTCCTGGCTGGCCCCGGCATCAACGACAACGGGACGGGCAGCGCAGGCATCCTCGCGGTGGCCGAGGGCATGAGCAAGGTCAGGACCACGAACAAGGTCCGTTTCGCGTGGTGGGGCGCGGAGGAGGAGGGCCTGCTCGGCTCGGAGTACTACGTCGCCGACCTCGTCGAGAAGGGCCGGCTGGACTCGGTGGGCCTCTACCTCAACTTCGACATGATCGGCTCGCCGAACTTCGGCCGCTTCGTGTACGACGGCGACAACTCGGCGTTCCCGGTCGGCCCGAATGCCGCGGCCGGTCCGGCCGGTTCCGGACAGATCGAGCAGGACTTCCACGACTACTTCGCGTCGGCGGGCCTCGCATCCGGTGAGACCGCCTTCAGCGGCCGCAGCGACTACGGACCCTTCATCGCCGAGGGGATCCCTGCCGGCGGACTGTTCACGGGCGCCGAGGGCATCAAGACGCCCGAACAGGCCGTGCTCTTCGGCGGCCTCGCGGGCGCTCCGTACGACGCCTGCTACCACGCGGCCTGTGACGACACCAACAACCTCAGCCTCGAGGCGCTCGACCAGCTGAGCGACGCCGTCGCCCACCTCACGGTGACCTATGCCATGAGCACGTTCGACGTGAACGGCGCCGGAGCCCCGGTGAAGGGCAAGGGCCCGAAGGACCGCTTCGAGGGCAACCCCCTCGGCGGCGGCACCGAGAGCGGCGGTGGACTCCACCCCGAGCACGACCACGACCACGAGGTCGCGGACCGCTAGACCGGACGCCGCGCTGCGGGGGGCTCCTTGCGGATCAGCCCCCCGCAGTGCGCGCCCTAGGGGCGGGCGCGCCGGGGCCAGGGCAGGGTGGTGAGGATGATCGCGCCGAGCGTCAGCAGCGTCCCGGCGATCGTCGCGAACACGATGATGGTGCCGGGAGCCGGGAACACGAGGTCGAGCAGGAGCGAGCCCACGAGCTGCCCCCCGATCATGCACAACCCCGTGAGCAGGACCCCGAGGCTGCGCACGAGCAGCGCACCGAGCCCGATGAAGACACATCCCATGGGACCGCCGAGGTAGTACCACCACTCCGGCGGCAGCGGATTGCCCGGTCCCGCGATGGCGACCTTGATGAGCCAGGCGGTCAGCAGGACTGCGGTGCCTGCGATAAAGTTCATGAGCGTGGCCGCGAGCGGCGTGCCGTAGTGCAGCGCCGCCGTCCCGTTCATCGCCTGCTGGAAGCTCATCAGCACGCCGGCGGCGACGGGGAGCAGCACGGGCACCAGCCAGGCCGACAGCTCGCCCGCGGCTCCGAAGCGCGGTGACACGGCCCAGACGACGGACAGGACCGTGAGGACGACACCGATCACGCGCATGGGCGTCGCCGCGCGCTTCCCGCCCGGCCCGATACCCGCGCGGTCCACCAGGAGCCCGCTGAGCGACTGGCCCATGACCGTCGCCACCGTGAACAGGGCGACGCCGAGGATGCCGATGGTCAGCGACTGGGAGAACACGAAGAACGCACCGATGGCACCGGCCGCCACGTAGTAGGGCGGGAAGCGGCGCTCGCGCACGGAGGGGATGATCTGGCGGGCGCCGGCGCGCGCGCCCGGCAGCACGAGCGTGATGGCGATCATCACGACGAGTCCGGTACCGAAGCTGATCAGGGCGGCCGCGATGCCGTCGTCGAGCACTGTTCCGAGGGCTCCGTTGATCCTTCCCTGCAGGGGGATGGCGAGACCCGCGGTCAGGGCGAGGGGAAAACCGACGGCAGGGGGAAGCACGGGCGCATCAGACACCCGTACAGCCTAGTGCGCGGGCATCCGGCATGATGGGATGCATGACCGACGACGCATCCCTTCCAGAACTCCCGATCAGGGACGACATGATCCGGCTCGGGCAGGCCCTGAAGCTCGCCTCGCTCGCGGAGGACGGAGTGGAGGCCAAGGCCCTGATCGACAACGGCCTGGTCCAGGTCAACGGGGACATCGAGGAACGCCGCGGACGCCAACTGCACCCCGGTGACACCGTGAGCGTCAACGGCGAGACCGTCCGCATCACGCGCTCCTAGGAGGGGCGGGGCGGCCCGTTCGGAGGCCCCTGCCCGGATCAGCGCCGGTCGAGGACCGTCATGCTCAGGAACTCCCGCACGTGCGCGAGTTCCCGGTGGTTGATGCTGTGGAACATGTTCGAGTAGAGGATCTTGGTGAGCTTCGTGTGCTTCACCAGCCAGGCGTGGGTGAACTCGATCATCTCGGGTGTGATGACCTGGTCCTCCTGGTCACGTCCCCAGAAGAACGGAACGGGCGTGGCGGCGGCGTCGTCGTCACGGAAGAAGGGGTGCCCCTCCGAGGGCACGGCGAATCCTGAGAGCCCCACGACGCAGGCGAAGTCGGTGGGCCGGTGCCTCAGGAGCGACGTCGCCACCCCCATGCCCTGCGAGAAGCCGAGGATGCTGACGCTCGAGTGTGCTTCCCTGACGGTGTCCAGCCAGGCGGACACGGCGCCGACGCTCTCGACCACCCGCTCCACCGAGTAATCGTCCTCACGGGACAGCGGGAACCACGAGAAGCCCTGCCCCACGGCGAGGGGAGCGCGCACCGACGCCACGGTGAACTCGGCGGGCAGGTGGTCGGTGAGGCCCATGAGGTCCTCCTCGTTGGCCATGTAGCCGTGGAACAGGACGAGCAGGGGCGTGCCCGTCCGCTCGGACTCCGGCTTCGACCACAGGATCACCGGATCCCAGGAACTCGTGGAGGGCGCAGCTGTGCCAGGGGCAGATTCGGTCATGGTTCCTATCTTGGCACGACACCGGACGTTGACTCACGGGAGGCCGCAGTTGGAAGAATGGTCGGGTGAGCCCTGCCGACGCCCGACCCTCCCAGCCGACCACGACCACGACCGCGACCGCGACCGACGCGATCCCGAACGGTCCGATGATCGATCCGAGCCTGAACCCCGAGCCGCACCCGTGGCACCGGTACGCGGCCCTGGGCGATTCCTTCACCGAGGGGATCGGCGACCCCAACCCGGCGAGCATCGGCGGGAACCGCGGCTGGGCGGACAGGGTCGCCGAGGAACTGTCCCGCGGGCAGGCAGGCTTCGCCTACGCGAACCTCGCGGTCAGGGGGCGCCTGCTGCAGCAGATCATCGACCAGCAGGTGGAAGCGGCCCTGGCCCTGCGGCCGGACCTCGTCACCCTCTCGGCCGGCGGCAACGACCTCCTGCGCCCGGGCGGGGATCCGGACCTGCTCGCGGAGAAGCTCGACGCCGTCGTCGCGACCCTGGCGGCCTCGGGTGCCACCGTGGTCCTCTTCACCGGCCCGGACGTGCGGGAGACGGTGCTGGGCAGCATCCGCTCGAAGACCGCCATCTTCAACGAGAACCTCCGCACCATCGCGGCCCGCCACGAGGCGGTCATCGCGGACATGTGGGCGCTGCGGCAACTCAAGAACCCGCAGATGTGGTCGTCGGACCGCCTGCATTTCTCACCGCTGGGACACCACACCGTCGCCGCGATGGTCCTCGACACCCTCGCCGTCCGGCATACCCTCGAGCCGCTCCACCCGAAGGACCTCCCGGCCCGCACCTGGCGCAGGGCCCGCGCCGAGGACCTCGTGTGGGCCCGCGAGTACTTCGTCCCATGGGTGCTGCGGCGCCTGCGGCACCAGTCGTCGGGCGACGGCGTGACCGCCAAGCGTCTCGAACCGTCGCCTATCTTCGGGCCGGGGATGCCCCCTGGCGCTGCGGACTGACGCGGGCAGCCCGGCGGTCCGGCCGATTCCCCCGTCGAGACGACAGGAACGACCGGCCGAAGCTCGCCCGGCCGGTCGTTCCTGTCCTCACGCGGGCCCAGCGCACCCGCTGGGCCTTCAGCTGTCGAGCGAGACCTCACCGTTGGCCACGGCGTCGGCGCACGCGCTGAGATCGGGCCCGGGCTTGAAGTCGACGAACTGCGGCTGCAGCTTCTGGAAGAGGAATTCGTAGATCTCGTCGCGGGACTTCCCGTCCATCGTCTCCACGGCCTCGCGGACCGCACCCTGGAGGGCACGGTCGGAGTCGAGCAGGATCTTGTCGCGTGCTTCCTGGTTCCAGCCAATGGTGCTCAGTTCCATGAACAGCTCCTCTTCAACTTTCGTCGATGAGTCCGGGGCGTCGGCCCCGGACGTGCCTGCCATGAATTCCTAAGCAGGCTTAGCTCCAAGACTAGGTGCCCGTCCGGGGAAACCCAACCGCGTACTGCTACTCCGTGTAGAAGGCGGTGCGGAGCTGGTCGTCGAGCTGGTGGATCTGCGTCAGGAAGGCGTCGTGCCCCACGGGCGAGGAGATCATGTGGACGGGGACCTCCCCGGGCAGTCCGTCCGCGAGCCGCCGGGACTGCTCGGGGAAGTAGAGCCGGTCCGTGTCGACCGCGGCGATGAAGAAGTCCGACGTCGCAGCGCCCAGCGCGTCGTCCAGGCTCCCCCGGTCCCGCGCCGCGTCGTGGCTCATGAGCGCCTCGGTCAGGATGGCGTAGCTGTTGGCGTCGAACCGGTCCACGAGTTTCTCCGCCTGGTGGTCGAGGTAGCTCTCCACCTGGTAGCGGCCGCGATCGGCCGGCAGGACGGACCCGAAGGCCTGCTCGGCATCCTGCTCCGCGCGGCCGAAGCGCGCTTCGAGCTCCCGCTCGGAACGGTAGGTGATGTGCGCGATGCGGCGGGCGAGGCCGAGGCCCACATCCGGATGCGGGCCGTCGTAGTAGTCGCCGCCGCGGTACGCGGGGTCGAGCCGGATTGCCTGCAGCTGCGCCTGGGCGAACGCTATCTGTTCGGCCGAGCTGGCGGCAGTGCAGGCGATGACGGCGCACCGCCGGACGCGCTGCGGATACATCAGGGCCCATTCGAGGGCGCGCGCCCCTCCCATGGACCCGCCGAGGACCGAGTGCCACTGCCCGATGCCGAGCTGGTCGGCGAGCAGGGCCTCGGCCCGCACGGAATCGCGGATGGTGACGAAGGGGAAGCGCGATCCCCACGGCGTGCCGTCCGGAGCGAGGCTCGCCGGCCCCGTCGAGCCGTAGCAGCCTCCCAGCATGTTGATCGACACCACGAAGTAGCGGTCGGTGTCCACCGTGCGGCCCGGCCCGACGAGCGCGTCCCACCAGCCCTCCTCCTCCGAGGCGCCGCGTGCCACGTGCGAGCTGCCCGTCAGGGCATGCTGCACGAGCACGGCGTTCGAGGCATCCCGGTTCAGCCTGCCCCAGGTCTCGAAGGCGAGCTGGACGTCGGGCAGCCCTCCCCCGGTCTCCAGGGCCAGCGGACCGATCGACGCGATGCGCAGGAGCCCGTCCCCCGAAGGGCGTGCGTCGTCGATCCCGGGGTACAGCGGAGCAGGAGGGTAGGTGGTCACGAAGGGCTAGGCTCCTTTGGCGGCGCGGAAGCCCGCGTCGAGGTCGGCGAGGATGTCGGTGATGTTCTCCAGGCCCACCGACAGGCGGACGAGGCCCGGGCGCACTCCGGCGGTGAGCTGTGCTTCCGCCCCGAGCTGGCTGTGCGTGGTGGACGCCGGATGGATGACGAGCGAGCGGACGTCCCCCACGTTCGCGACGTGGGAGTGCAGTTCGAGTCCGTCCACGAAGCGCTTGCCCGCCTCCAGTCCCCCGACGATGTCGAAGCTGACGATCGCGCCCGTGCCGTTCCGTCCGTACTTCCTCCCGCGCTCGTACCAGGGGCTCGAGGCGAGGCCCGCGTAGGAGACGCGCTCGACGTCGTCGTGCCCCTCGAGCCACTCGGCGACGGCCTGGGCGTTCTGCACGTGGCGCTCGACGCGCAGGCTGAGGGTCTCCAGTCCCTGCGCGATGAGGAACGCGTTGAACGGGGAGACGGAGGCGCCGAGATCGCGCAGCAGCTGGACGCGCGCCTTCAGGATGTACGCGAGGTTCGCGCCGAGCGCGCTGCCGACGCCGAGGTCCCGCGCGTAGACGAGCCCATGGTAGCTCTCGTCGGGCGTGTTGAACCCCGGGAAGCGTTCGGCATGCTGCGCGAAGTCGAAGTTGCCCGAATCGACGATGACCCCGGCGATGGCGTTGCCGTGCCCGCCCAGGTACTTGGTCGCCGAGTGGACCACGATGTCCGCGCCCCACTCGATCGGCCGGATCAGGTACGGGGTGGACAGGGTGTTGTCCACGATCAGGGGGATCCCGTGCTCGTGGGCGACGGCGCTGATGCCCTCGATGTCGAGGACGTCCTGCCGGGGATTGGAGACGACCTCCCCGAAGAAGAGCTTGGTGTTGGGCCGGACCGCCTCCCGCCACTGCTCGAGGTTGTCCGGGTCCTCCACGAACGTGGTCTCGATGCCGAACTTCTTCAGCGTGTGCTTGAGGAGGTTGTACGTGCCGCCGTAGAGGCTGGGGCTCGCCACGATGTGGTCCCCCGCCTCGGCGATGTTGAGGACCGCGAAGGTCTCCGCCGCCTGGCCCGAGGCGAGCAGCAGCGCGCCGACTCCGCCTTCCAGGCTCGCGATCCGCGTCTCCACCGCTTCCTGCGTGGGATTGCCGATGCGGGTGTAGATGGGCGCGAGCTCGGTCAGCGAGAACCGGTTCGCGGCGCTCTCGGCGCTCGGGAACACGAACGACGACGTCTGGTAGATGGGCAGCGCGCGCGCTCCCGTGGCGGCGTCCGGCACCTGGCCGGCGTGGATCTGGCGTGTCTCAAAGGACCAATCGTTGGACATGGTGCTCCCTGTTCAAGGGGCTCCGCCGAGGTCCGATGCTCCGGCCGGTGCACGCCGCTCCAGGAGACCGGGCCCTGCAGGAGCCCGCGCTTGCACGGCGCCGAAGTAGCGCCGAACCTGGTCTTCACCCGGGGCACCCCACCGCGGTTGGAGGGTTGCCGGCCAGCAAGCCGGGGCTTCGTGCTGGCACTCATGACCTGCCTTCATGAAATCCCATCCCGGCGGATCCGGCAACCCGTATGACCCTCCGTGAAGCAGCACGGCTCCTCCGGGGCACCCGCGACGGCCGGGACCAGCAGTAAGGGGAGCCTAAGTCGAGACGCAGATCACTTAGTGCCAAAATGTCGGCATGCGCCTGGACCATGTCTCATATGCCTGTGAACCCGATGGACTTTCCGCCACGGCCGACCGGATCTCCGCCAAGCTCGGTGTGGAGCCGGTGAAAGGCGGTGTGCACCCACGCTTCGGCACCCGCAACATGATCTTCCCGCTGGTCAACGGCCAGTACCTCGAGGTCGTGGAGGTCCTGAACCACCCGGCGTCGGACAAGGCCCCGTTCGGTCAGGCCGTGCGTGCGCGCTCCGAGGCGGGCGGCGGCTGGATGGGCTGGTGCGTGGCCGTGGACGATCTCGGACCGTTCGAGGAGCGCCTCGGCCGCAGCGCGGTGCCCGGGAACCGGAAGTTCCCGGACGGCCAGGAACTGACGTGGCAGCAGATCGGCATCAAGGGGCTCATCGCGGATCCGCAGGTCCCCTACCTGCTGCGCTGGGACGACGGCACCGAGTCCCTCCACCCCTCGAAGGCCCGCCCGGCGGCCGTCAGGCTGGATTGCCTGACCATCGCCGGCTCCTCGGAGCGCGTGACCGAGTGGCTGGGCACCGCCGTCGAGGAGACGCTCGACGGCGTGCAGGTGCAGTGGATCGCCCCGAACGGCACCCCGGGCATCATGTCCGTGACGTTCGAGACCGAAGCCGGCCGCGTCGAGATCTAGCCGGCGTCGGCACTGGACGAAGAAGGGACCGGACGACCGTCCGGTCCCTTCTTCGTGCTGCCGTGGTGATCAGGCGTGGGTGTAGGTGAGGCAGTCCGCAGCGTCGGCGCCCGGTCCCACCTTGACGGCAGGAGCACCGCACAGCAGGTCATGGTTGAAGCTGCATTCCGAGCGCTGGCAGGCACCGACGTGGGCCAGCATCTTGGGCAGGCCGCCGCTGACGGAGGTGTCGATGAAGGTGGCACAGGAC
This sequence comes from Arthrobacter sp. NPDC092385, assembly GCF_044755105.1. NCBI lineage: Bacteria > Bacillati > Actinomycetota > Actinomycetes > Micrococcales > Micrococcaceae > Arthrobacter > Arthrobacter sp. NPDC092385. The sequence continues at coordinate 120,202 of NZ_JBIVQL010000004.1, read as the reverse complement.
GCGTGCTCCTCGCTCCCCGACACCGTGATGGCCACGGCGGTACAGCCGTCATGGTTGAACGAGCAGTTGTGGACACTGCACTCGGAGACACTGGTGACGACACTCATGATTCCTCCTGACGGTTCCGGTGGGGCCCCCGGTCGGAGCCGCCGTTCCGCTGAATGTGATCACGGTAACACCGCGGTCGGCCGATAATTTAGTCACGATTACCGTGCGCAAATGAGCAAAGGTGAGGCTTGCCCCAGCACGTCATCCGCCGATGCCGATGGCCGGTCCGATCAGCGCGAAGCCCACGAACCCGGTGATGTCGATGAGCGCATGGGCGATCACGAGCGGCATGACCCTGCGGGTGCGCGTGTAGAACCAGGCGAAGAGCAGCCCCATCAGCACGTTGCCGATGAACGGCCCGAAGCCCTGGTAGAGGTGGTAGCTGCCCCTCACCAGCGAACTCGTGAGCAGGATCGCGGGCGTGGACCAGCCGAGCTCGCGCAGGCGGATAAACAGGTAGCCCACCACGATCACCTCCTCGAGCACCGCATGCCGGACGGCCGAGAGGATGAGGACCGGGATGCTCCACCAGTAGGCGTCGAGCGCGGCGGGCACCAGCGCCGTGGTGATGCCCAGGGCGCGGCCGCCGGCGTAGACGCCGAGGGTGCCGACACCGATGACCGCGGCCAGGCCGACGCCGAAGCCGACGGTGCGCAGCGGCTTCTCGAAGGTGAAGCCGAGCCGGCGGAATGCTGAGACACCGTGCCCGCTGAGCAGGAACAGCACGAGGGCCACCGGTACCAGCGCGAAGAAGATGTTCAGCAGCTGATACGCGAGGTCGAAGTACTGGCGCTCGTCGAGCACCGGGTTGAGCGTGGTGGTCTGGCCTGCGAGCGGGCCGCGCGAGAGCTTCTCCGCCAGGTTCACGACGGAGTACACGGCGGACTGTCCGAGCGACAGCCCGAAGACGATCAGCAGCTCCGCGGTGATGCGGCGCTTCGGCGCGGGTGCGTCCGCGAGGGCGGGAACGAACGGAGAGGAGGCGGAAGCGGACTCGGCATGCATGGCGCTATCCTCCCAGCGGTACCCGGTGATTCCCAGCCACCGCGCGGTCCGGCCGGCCTACCGCACCCGGTTGCCGGCCCTCCAGACGGCGTGCACGAGCGGCATGCCGGGACGGTAGGCGAGGTGCGTGGCCGAGGGTGCGTTCAGCAGTTGCAGGTCCGCCCGGTGCCCGACGGCGAGCGAGCCGACCGCGCGGCGGCCGTCGGCGTCGTCGCCCGTGTGCCGCCGCAGCGCCAGCGCCCCTCCGTACGTGGCGGCACGGACGGCCTCGTGAACGGTCAGCCCCATCTGCAGGACGGCGGTGGCGACGCAGAAGCCCATGGAACTCGTGTACGACGTCCCCGGGTTGCAGTTGCTGGCGATCGCGAGCTGCACCCCGGCGTCGAGCAGCCTCCGCGCGGGCGGGAACGGCTGCCGCGTCGAGAGATCGCAGGCGGGCAGGCACGTGGCGACGGTGCCGGGGACGGACTGCTCGCCGGCCCACGTGCCGGCGAGCGCCTCGACGTCGGCGTCGGACAGGTGGTTGACGTGGTCCACGCTGGCAGCACCGAACTCGACGGCGAGCGCCACACCGTCGCCCTGTCCCAGCTGGTTGCCGTGCACGCGCAGTCCGAGGCCCGCGGCGGCGCACGCAGAGAGCACCCGGCGGGACTGCTCGGCGGTGAAGGCACCCGCCTCGCAGAAGACGTCGGCCCAGCGCACGTAGGGCAGGACGGCATCGAGCATCGGGCCGCAGACGACGTCGGTGTACCGGTCCGCGTCCTCCCCGCGCGGCACGAGGTGCGCGCCGAGGAAGGTGACCTCGTCGACGACGCCTGCCGCGATGCGCGCACTGCGCGCCTCCTGCTCGACGTCGAGCCCGTAACCCGTCTTCGTCTCCAGGTAGGTGGTCCCGCCCGCGGCGGCCTCGGCGACCCGAGCCAGCAGGAGCCGCGTGAGGTCGTAGTCCCCTGCGGCGCGCGTCGCCTCGACGGTTACGGCGATGCCGCCCGCGGCGTAGGACTCCCCCGCCATGCGGGCCTCGAACTCGGCCGTCCGGTCGCCGGCGAACACGAGGTGCGTGTGGCTGTCGACCCAGCCGGGCAGTCCGGCGCGGCCGCCGGCGTCATGGCTCTCGTCGGCGGCCGGAGCCTGCGCCGATGCGCCGATCCAGCTGATGCGCTCACCCTCGAACACCACGGCGGCGTTCCGCAGGACCGTGGCGTCGGCGTCCTGGGTCAGCAGCTCGCCGATATTCGTGATCAGGACGGACATCAGTGCCTTCCCCGGCGGTGGTTCGCCGTCGCGCGGCCGGGCCCGGTCGGCGCATCCGCCGCTTCGTCCAGGCGGGCGATGGCCGCCGACAGCAGGTCGGCGGGCCTGCCGAGCGTGGCGTGGACGCCGTCGCGCGCCACGAGGACCCCGCCGACGACGACGCCCGTGACGTCCTGGCCCGTGGCGGTGTAAGCGAGCTGCGCCCGGGAGGATCCGGCGGTGCGCGTGCTGCGCGGGTCGACGGCCATGAAATCGGCGGCGCAGCCGGGACGGAAGCCGGCTCCGCGGCGTCCCTGCGCGGCGGCCCCGCCGAGCGCGGCGATGCCGTGCAGCTCCTCCGGACCGAAGTGGCCCCGCCGCCCGGTGCGCAGGCGCTCTCCGTGCTCCAAAGCCCGCATCTCGAGCCAGGGGTCGACGACGGCGTGCTGGTCGGTGCCGAGGGCGAGCCTCGCTCCCGCCGCGCGGAAGTCGCCGGCCGGGCCGAGACCGTCCGCGAGGTCCGCCTCCGTGGTGGGACAGAGGACGACGACGGCCCCGGCATCGGCGAGGACAGCGATGTCCCGCCCGCTGACGTGGGTCGCGTGGACGGCGGACAGCCGGTCCCCGACGAGCCCGTGGGAGTCGAGCAGGGCGGTCGGGGTGCGGCCGGTGGCGCGGAGGCAGTCCTCGTTCTCCGCCGGTTGCTCCGAGAGGTGGACGTGCAGGGGCACATCCGGTGGCAGGTGCTGCGCGATGACGGCCAACTGGTCCTCGGGGACGGCACGCACGGAGTGGATGGCGGCGCCGACGGACACCTGCTGCGCCGGGTACAGCGCGGAGATCGTGGTGCGGAGGGATGCGAGCCGGTCCAGCCACCGTGCGGCGGTGCCGTCCGAGAACCGGCGCTGCCCGTCCTCGAGGGGCGTGCCGAAGCCGCCGGCGAGGTAGCAGGTGTCGAGCAGCGTGAGCCGGATGCCCGCGCGGACGGCCGCCCGCGCGAGGGCGAGCTCCATGGCGTGCGGGCCGGAGTCCCCCTGCCCGTAGGGCGTGCCGTCGGGCCGGTGGTGGACGTAGTGGAATTCCGCGACGCTCGTCCAGCCCACCGCGACCATCTCGGCGTAGACGGCGGTGGCGAGTTCCTCGTAGAGCGCCGGGGTCAGCGCCCCGGCCGCGCGGTACATGGTCTCCCGCCACGTCCAGAACGTCCCGCCGCGGTCGTGGGTGCGGCCCCGCAGGGCACGGTGGAACGCGTGCGAATGCGCATTGGCGGCACCGGGGAAGGCCACACCGGACAGGACGACGTCGCCGTCCTGCGCGGGGACGCCGGGCAGGACCCCGACGACCGTCCCCGCGCCGTCGACCTCCACCCGGACCGCGTCCGCCACGCCGCCGGCCCCCAGCCAGGCGTGCTCGCACCACACGGCACGGACGGCGGGCAGCACCGCGTCCGGGCCCGGTGCGGGGACGGGTCCGACGGCGTCCATGTTCCCGGTCACAGCAGGTCTTCGAGGACGTCGGCCAGGGCGGTGGCCCCGGCGTCGGCGTCCTCGCGCTCCACGAACTCCTCGGGCGAGTGGCTGATGCCGGTGGGGTTGCGGACGAACAGCATGGCCGTCGGCGCGATGGCGCCCAGGATGCCGGCGTCGTGCCCGGCGCCGGTGGGCAGCGTCGGGGTGCCCGGGAAGGAGCGTCCGAGCGCGTTGCCCAGCGTGCGCTGCAGGGCGCCGTCGAAGTGGACCGTGGAGCTGCGCGATTCCTCGGTGAGCCTGGCCCGGCACCCCTCGAACGCGCAGATCTTCTGGGCCTGGCCGTGGATCCTCTCGATGAGCGATGCCGTCACCGCGTCCTCCTCGTGGCGGACGTCGAGCCAGAGGTCGACGCGCGAGGCGATCACGTTCGTCCCACCGGGCACGGGCTGCAGCCTGCCGACCGTGGCGCGGGCGCCGTCCTGCTCCGCGGCGATCTTCCGCACGGCGAGGACCACCTGGGCTGCGGCGACCATGGGGTCGGCGCGGTCGGCCATGAGGGTGGTGCCGGCGTGGTTGCCCTGGCCGGTGATGGACAGGCGCCAGCGGCCGTGCCCGAGCATGGTGGAGCCGATGGCGACGGCGGAATCGAGGTCGATCAGCCCGCGCCCCTGCTCGACGTGGAGCTCGACGAAGTCGCCGATGTGCCGGATCGCGTCCTCGTCACGGCCCAGGTGCGCCGGATCGATGCCGGCGGCGAGGGCCGCCTCGGCGAACGTGGTGCCGTCGGTGTCCTTCAGGGACCGCACATGATCGGGATCGAGCGTCCCGGTGAGGAGGCGGGACCCGAGGCAGGAGACGCCGAACCGGGACCCCTCCTCCTCGGGGAAGACCGCCACGGCGAGCGAGCGGTTCGGCTGGACGCCGCGCTCGCGCAGGAGATCCACGGCGACGAGTGCCGAGGCCACGCCGAGCGGGCCGTCGAACGCCCCACCCCCGGGCACCGAGTCGAGGTGGCTGCCGGTGACGAGGGCACCGTCGCGGCTGCCCGTCGCGTCCCACCAGGCCCAGAGGATTCCGTTGCGGTCGGTCTCCATCGACAGCCCGCGGGCTGCGGCCTCGGCGGTGAACCACTCGCGCAGGGAGAGCTCGGCGCCCGTGTAGACGCCGCGGGAGTACCCGCCGCGGGCCGGATCGCGGCCGACGTCGCTGATGGAGTCGAGGACGGAGGAGACGGTCTGCACGTCGATGCCTTTCGGTGGCGTTGCGGGGCCTTCAGGATTGCATGGGGATGCGCACGCCGCGCTCGGCGGCGACCTCGCGGGCGCGCTCGTAGCCGGCGTCGACGTGGCGGATGACGCCCATGCCGGGATCGTTCGTGAGGAGGCGCTCGAGCTTCTGGGCCGCGAGGTCCGTCCCGTCCGCGACCGAGACCTGCCCGGCGTGGATGGACCGGCCGATCCCGACGCCGCCGCCGTGGTGGATGGAGACCCAGGTGGCGCCGGATGCGGTGTTGAGCAGGGCGTTGAGCAGGGGCCAGTCGGCGACGGCGTCCGAGCCGTCCGCCATGGCCTCGGTCTCGCGGTAGGGCGAGGCGACGGACCCGGAGTCGAGGTGGTCGCGCCCGATGACGATCGGTGCGGACACCCTGCCCTCCGCGACCAGCCGGTTGAAGAGCAGGCCGGCCTTCGCACGGTCGCCGTAGCCGAGCCAGCAGATCCGTGCGGGCAGGCCCTCGAACTCGACGTGCTCGGCGGCGGCGTCGAGCCAGCGGTGCAGGTGCCCGTTGTCCGGGAACAGGTCCTTGAGGGCGGCGTCCGTGACGGCGATGTCCGCCGGATCCCCGGAGAGCGCGACCCAGCGGAACGGGCCGAGCCCCTCGCAGAACAGGGGGCGGATGTAGGCGGGCACGAAGCCGGGGAAGTCGAAGGCGCGCCCGTAGCCGCCCTTGCGCGCCTCGTCGCGGATCGAGTTGCCGTAGTCGAAGACCTCCGCGCCGGCGTCCAGGAAGCCGACCATCGCCTCCACGTGCAGGGCCATGGAGGCCTGGGCCTTCTTGGTGAATCCGTCGGGGTCGGCCGAGGCCTCGCGTTCCCACTCGTCGGGGGCGATCCCCTCCGGGAGGTAGCTCAGCGGGTCGTGGGCGGAGGTCTGGTCGGTCACGATGTCGACGTCGAGCCCGCGCCGGAGCAGTTCGGGGAAGACGGTGGCGGCGTTGCCGACGACGCCGACGGACAGGGCGCGCTTCTCGCGCTTGGCGGCGAGGACCTGGGCGACGGCGTCGTCGAGCGTGTCCGCGACGGTGTCCAGGTACCGCTTCGCGACGCGGCGGCGCAGGCGCGCCTCGCTGACGTCGACGATGAGGACGGCCCCGCCGTTGAGGGTGACGGCGAGGGGCTGGGCGCCACCCATGCCCCCGCAGCCTCCCGTCAGGGTCAGCGTGCCCGCAAGGCTCCCGCCGAACCGCTTGTGGGCGATGGCGGCGAACGTCTCGAACGTGCCCTGCAGGATGCCCTGCGTGCCGATGTAGATCCAGGAACCGGCCGTCATCTGCCCGTACATCATGAGGCCCTCGGCCTCGAGGCGCCGGAACTCCGGCCAGGTGGCCCAATCGCCGACGAGGTTCGAGTTGGCGAGCAGCACGCGCGGAGCCCACGGATGAGTGCGGAACACGCCCACGGGCTTGCCGGACTGCACGAGGAGCGTCTCGTCGTCGTCGAGGGTCTCGAGCGTGCGGACGATGGCGTCGTACGCCTCCCAGCTGCGCGCCGCCCGGCCCGTCCCGCCGTAGACCACGAGGTCCTCGGGCCGCTCGGCGACCTCGGGGTCCAGGTTGTTCATGAGCATGCGCAGCGGGGCTTCCGTCTGCCAGCTCTTCGCCGTCAGCTGCGTGCCGCGCGCGGCCCGGATCCGGCGGGACGGGTCGTGCGTGGGGGTCGTACTGGTGCTGGAGGTGCTGGTCATGCTGGTTCTCCTGTCAGGTCCTCGGTCGGGGCGACACGGGTGTCGGTGTGGGCCAGGAGGGCGGTGGCCTCCCGGGCGACGAGCGCACCGATGCGGCCGGCCTCGGCCTCGGTGATGCGGTAACTGGGGACGACGACGCTGAGCGCCGCCACCGGCCGCCCGCCGGGTGACACGGGTGCTGCGATGGCGGTCACGTCCGCCTCGACGCCGTCGCGTACGACGACGAAGCCGGCGCCCGGGTGGGCACCGGCCAGGACGGCACCGACGGCGGTCCCCTCCAGCGGGATGCTGCGCCCTACCCAGCTCGCGTGGCGCACGGAATGGGTGCCTTCGCGCATCGCCAGGTACACGCCCTCGCCGTCGTGCGACGGGACGCTGAGGTATGCGGATTCGCCGGTCCGCTCCACGAGCCGCTCGAGGGCGGGTTCGGCGAGGGACACCAGGGATTCGTGGCCGAGCGCCTGCGCCCCGAGCTGCACCACGCGGAGCCCCGGCCGGTAGGTCCCGAGCCCGTCGCGCCGCACGAAGCCCGTCCCCTCCAGGGTGCGCAGGAGGCGGAGGGCCGTGGAGGCCGAGAGCTCCGCCTCCCGCGCGGCGTCAGCGAGGGTCAGCGACCCGGCGTCGCAGACTGCCCCGAGGAGCACGAGCGCCCGTTCGACGGTGCGCGTCGATGATTCGGCCATGCTCCCCTCCTTGCTTTCAGCGTCGGCGTATATTTCACTTATTGAAACGTCCTTTTCATCCAATGGCAATAGCGGCACGCGTCGCAGGAACCGAGGCACACCGTGAACCAGCAGTCCGTGATCGTGGGGATCGGCCCCCTGTCCCCTGCCGACGTCGTCGCGGTCGCACGGTACGGCGCGCAGGTCGGGCTCGGCCCCGACGCCCTGGCGGCGATGGCGGCGTCGCGCGCCGTCATCGATTCCCTCGTCGACGACGGCACACCGCACTACGGCGTCTCCACCGGTTTCGGCGCACTCGCGACCAAGCACATCCCGCTCGACCAGCGGAGCCAACTCCAGCGCAGCCTCATCCGCAGCCACGCGGCGTCCTCGGGCGCGGAGGTGGACCGCGAGGTGGTGCGCGGGCTGATGCTCGGGCGCCTCTCCACCCTCGCCACGGGCCGCACGGGCGTGCGCCCCCTGGTGGCCGAGACGTACGCGGCCATGCTGAACGCCGGCATCACGCCCGTCATCGGCGAGTACGGCTCGCTCGGCTGCTCGGGGGACCTCGCTCCGCTCTCCCATGTCGCCCTGGCGCTCATGGGTGAGGGCAGCGTCCGCACCGGCTCCGGGGAACTCGTCCCCGCCGCCGAGGCCCTCGCCTCCGCGGGCATCCCGCCCGTCGAGCTGCGCGAGAAGGAGGGCCTGGCGCTCATCAACGGGACGGACGGCATGCTCGGGATGCTGGTCCTCGCCGCGGCCGACCTCCACCGTCTCCTCACGACGGCGGACCTCGCCGCGGCGATGAGCGTGGAGGGGCTCCTGGGAACCGACGCGGTGTTCGCCGAGGACCTGCACGCCCTGCGGCCGCACCCGGGCCAGGTGGCTTCGGCCGCGTCCATCCGCTCCCTCCTCGAGGGGTCCCCGCTCATCGCGGAGCAGTTGACCTCGGAGACCGGCCGGCACCGCTTCACCCGTGTCCAGGACGCCTACTCGCTGCGGTGCGCTCCGCAGGTCCACGGTGCCGCGCGCGCCACGCTGGCCCATGCCGAGTCGGTGGCCGCGATCGAACTGGGCTCCGCCATCGACAACCCGGTCATCACCCGTGACGGCAGGATCGAATCGAACGGCAACTTCCACGGCGCCCCCGTGGGCTACGTGCTCGACTTCCTCGCGATCGCCGTCGCGGACGTCGCCTCGATGAGCGAGCGCCGCACGGACCGCTTCCTCGACACGTCCCGCAGCCATGGGCTCAACGCCTTCCTCGCGCACGATCCGGGCGTCGACTCGGGCCACATGATCGCCCAGTACACGCAGGCCGGCATCGTGTCCGAACTCAAGCGGCTCGCGAACCCGGCATCGGTCGATTCCATCCCGTCCTCCGCCATGCAGGAGGACCACGTGTCCATGGGCTGGGCCGCGGGCCTCAAGCTGCGCAGGGCCATCGACGGCCTGACGCGCGTGCTCGCCATCGAGATCCTGACGGCTGCGAGGGCCCTGGACATGCGCGACGGCGGAGCCGAGGGCGGCCTGCGCAGTTCCGCTGCGATCGCAGCGGTCCGCGCCCGGCTGCGGGAGGACGTCGCAGGACCGGGAACCGACCGCTACCTCGCTCCGGAGATCGAGGCGGCCCGCCTGCTGGTCGACGACGGCGCCCTGCTCGCGGCCGCCCTCGAGGTGCTCCCAGCGCCCCTCCCGTGAAGCTTGTTAGGGTGGGCTAACTACTTCCCGCCAGAAAGAAGCACCGCTCCATGTCCTCGCCCGTGTCCGAACCGTCCCGCAAGCCGCCCCGTCCGCAGGCCGTCCTCACCGTCCTGGAGACCCGCTGGCTGAGCCCGCACCTCGTGCGGGTCGTGGCGGGTGGTCCGGGGTTCAGCGACCTGCAGGAGTGCGACGCGACGGACAAGTACGCCAAGCTGCTCTTCGCGAAGCCGGGGCTCGGGCTCGTGCCGCCCTACGACCTCGCGGCACTGAAGGACACCCTCCCGGCGGGCGACCGGCCGGTGAAGCGGACCTACACGATCCGGTGGCTCGACGCGCAGTCGCAGCGCCTGGCGATCGACTTCGTGGTGCATGGCGACGAGGGGATCGCAGGCCCCTGGGCCGCGAACGCCGCACCCGGTGATCCCCTCGTGGTCATGGGCCCGTCCGGCAAGTGGTCGCCGGACCAGGACGCGGACTGGCACCTCTTCGTCGGGGACGATTCCGCCCTGCCCGCCATCGCCGCCGGCATCGAGGCGCTGCATCCGGCCGCCGTCGGACACGCCTACCTCGAGGTGGACGGCGACGCGGAGGTCATCCCGCTCGCGGCGCCCCCGGGACTCGAACTGCACTGGCTCCGGCGCGGCGGGCAGGCGGCCGGGACGACGACGCTGCTCGCGGACGCCGTCGCTGCCGGCCCCTGGCCCGAGGGCAGGGTCGACGCCTTCGTGCACGGGGAGCGCGGCGCCATGAAGGCCCTGCGCGATGTCCTGTTCAAGGAGAAGGGGCTGGCCCGCTCGCAGGTGTCGCTCTCGGGGTACTGGGCCTACGGCCGCGAAGAGGACACGTTCCAGGCGGAGAAGCGCGAGCCGATCGGCAAGATCCTCGACGACTAGCACTGCAGCGAGCCGATGACCGTCCTGCCCGCTGCGCCTCAGGCCGCGGTGACCGTCCGCGGATTCCGCCCCGGGATGCGCTCCAGCAGTTCCATCGCCGGCTCGGCGAGGCGCGCCAGGACAGGCCCGAGGACGGCCATGAGCAGGACGTAGGTCGTGGCGAGGGCCGCGAGGTCCGGGATCACGGCGCCGGACGTCACCGCGAGCCCCGCGATGACGATCGAGAACTCGCCGCGCGCCACGAGGGCGGTCCCGGCGCGCGCACGCCCCATGCGCCCGATGCCCTGGCGCCGGGCGGCCCACCACCCGGTGGCGATCTTCGTAACCGACGTGACGAGAGCGAGCAGGAGTGCGACGCCGAGCACCGGCGGGATGGACGCCGGATCGGTGTTCAGGCCGAACACCACGAAGAAGATGGCGGCGAAGAGGTCCCGCAGGGGTTCGAGGACGCGCGCGGCGTTCTCGGCCGTCGCACCCGAGATCGCGATGCCGAGGAGGAACGCCCCGACGGCCGCGGAGACCTGCAGGGCCGACGCGAGCCCTGCGACGAGCAGGGCGGCGCCGATGAGGGTGAGGAGGAAGACCTCGCGGTCCGTGCTGTCGACGACGGCCGAGACGACGTTCCCCCACCGCAGGGCGACCACCAGGACGAGGGTGACGACGAGGAGGGAGATCCCGACCGTCCCGAGGCCCCCGGCGAAGCTCAAACCGGCCAGCACCGCGGTGAGCACCGGCAGGTAGACCGCCATGGCCAGGTCCTCGAAGACGAGGATCGCGAGGACGGTGGGGGTCTCCCGGTTGCCCAGCCTGCCGAGGTCGCTGATGACCTTCGCGGCGATGCCCGAGGAGGAGATGTACGTGACGCCGCCCATGACCAGGGCGGCGACCGGCCCCCAGCCGAGGATGACGGCGACGAGGGCACCCGGGGTGAAGTTCAGGACGAAGTCCACGATGCCCGCCAGCCAGGACTGGCGCAGCCCGGTGACGAGCTCCTTCGCGGTGTATTCGAGCCCGAGCATCAGCAGGAGCAGCACCACGCCGATCTCGCTGGCGACCTCGCTGAACTCGATGACGCCGTCGAGCTCGATGAACCCGCCCTGCCCGAAGAACAGGCCCCCGATCAGGTAGAGCGGAATCGGCGAGAGTCCGATCCGGCCGGCGAGCCGCCCGAGGATCCCGAGGAACAGGAGGATGGCGCCGAGTTCGATCAGGGTCAGGGCGGTCGTGTGCACAGGCGGCTCAGCCGTTACGCAGGATGTCCGCCGCGGCGTCGAGGCCTTCGGACGTGCCCACCACCACCAGCAGGTCGCCGGCGGCGAGGGTGAAATCGGGCGTGGGCGAGGCCTGCACCTGACCTGAGCGGAGGACGGCGACGAGCGAGGCCCCGGAGCGTGAGCGCATCCGGGTGTCCGCGAGGGGGCGCCCGTCGAAGGGCGAGCCGCGCTCGATCAGGAACTGCCGGGTGGACACTCCGGGCAGGTCGCGGTGCTCCTCCGTCAGCTGCGCGACGAGCTGCCGCGAGCCGAGGAGGTTGCCGATGGTCGCGGCCTCGTCCGGGGTCAGCGGGATGGACGCCACGCAGGCATCCGGGTCGTTGGCCTTCGAGATGATGAGGTCGAGATCGCCGTCGCGCTGTGCGACGATTCCCACCCTCCGACCGGAGCCGGTGACGATCTCGCGCCGCACTCCGATGCCGGGAAGGCGTGTTTCGATGACGTTCATGCGCCCATCCTAGACCTGCGCGGACTACCCGCCGTGCGGGAGCGGCCGCGTGGAGCTTCCGTTCGCTGAGGGCGTTGCCGAGGCCCGGGGATCGTAGAGATCGGGCTCCAGGTAGATGGCCGTGGCGATCGGTACGGCCGCCCGGATCCGCTGCTCGGCGCTGTTGATGTCCGCTGCGATCTGCGTTCCGCTGTCCTGGCTCGCGACCGTGATCTTGGCCGCGACGAGCAGTTCGTCCGGGCCCAGGTGGAGGGTCTTGAGATGTATGATCCGGGTGGATCCGTCACCGGCGATGGCCGCCTCGATCCTGGCGACGTCGGCCGCGGACGCGGACTCACCGAGGAGCAGGCTCTTCGTCTCGACCGCGAGGATCGCGGCGATCGCCACGAGGAGCAGTCCGATCATGGCGGTCCCTGCCGCGTCCCACAGGCCGTTGTCGGTCAGCAGGGTCATCGAGACGCCGATCAGGGCGAACAGGAGGCCTACGAGCGCGCCGAGGTCCTCGAGGAGGATGACCGGCAGTTCCGGTGACTTGGCCGTGCGGACGAAGCGCACCCAGCTCATGGTCCCCCGCGTGTGGTTGGACTCCCTGATGGCGGTGCGGAACGAGAAGGACTCGGCGATGATGGCGCCGATCAGGACGGCGAGGGGAACCCACCAGAACGAGCCTTCGATGGGGTGGGGGTCCTGGTACTTGTGGTACGCCTCGTAGAGCGCGAAGAGGCCACCGACGCTGAACAGCACGATCGACACGATGAACGCGTAGATGTACCGCTCGCGGCCGTAGCCGAAGGGATGTTCCGGGCTCGCCTGGCGCCTGGCGCGCTTGCCCCCGACGAGCAGCAGCACCTGGTTCCCCGAGTCGGCCACCGAGTGGATGCCCTCGGCGAGCATGGACGAGGAGCGCGTGAGCGCGAACGCCACGAACTTGAGTGCGGCGATGGTGAGGTTCGCGGCCAGGGCCGCGATGATCGCCTTGTTGCCTCCACTTGCTGACATGATCCCGTTCCGTTCCCTCTGCCCGCCCGCGACGGGCGCTCCACCGATGGCCAGGCCCACCGCCGGCACGTGCGCCGGGGCGGCCTTCTGTTCCCTACCTTACGGAAACTGCGTCTGCCCGGGGCGGGCAGACGCAGCACCATGGACCGGTTGCGGGCCGGCCGCCGGCCGCTCAGGCGGACGGCGTTCCGCCGCACCGATCGAAGTGCACCAGGGCCTGGCTCAGGCCGGCCGGAGGGCCGCGGCGGCGGCGCTGATGCGCTCGGGATCGGCCCCGAGATCGGCGGGGTCCGCCCCGCTGAGCAGGACGGCCGCCAGTTCGGCGATGCCCGACGACGTCTGGAAACCGTAGCCGCCCTGGCCTGCGAGCCAGAAGAAGCCGGGATGGCCGGCGTCGAAACCCACCACGGGCAGCCCGTTCTCCCGCTGTGTCCGCAGGCCTGTCCAGGACCGCAGGACCGACGTGATGCCGAGGGTGGTGACGCTGCCGAGGTGCTCGATGAGCCGGTCGACGTCCCCGGGGTGGGGCTGGGCGTCGCCGGGCTCGGCGGGTTCGGCCTCGCTCGGTGAGATCAGGACGCCCTCGGCATCGGGCCGGTAGTAGAACGACTCGTCCGCGGCGGCCACCATCGGTGTCCCGACCCGCGGTGCATTCTCCGCGGCGACGATCGCCGCGGTCCGCCGGAGGGGAACCAGCCCCTGGGGCGCGACGCCGCACAGCACCGCGACGCCGTCGGCCCAGGCCCCCGCCGCATCGACCACCACCTCCGCGGTGATGGGCCGGTAGCCGGCCCGGACGGTCCAGCCGCTGCCGTCGTAGCGGGCCTCCGTGACCTGCGCCCCGGTGAGGATGATGACGCCGTCGTCACTCGCGCTGCGGCGGTGGTACTCGAGCAGGAGGTCGGTGTCCGTGCCGACGCAGTGCTCGTCGATGGCTGCCGCCTCGAAGGATTCCGGGCGCAGCTGGGGGCAGAGCCCGAGCGCTTCCGCGTGGGACACGCCCCGCATCGAAGCGCTCGCCTTCGCCGCGACGTCGTCCCCGGATCCGACGAGCAGGAAGGACCGCGGGACGGTCAGGGGCAGGCCGGTGGAGGACTGCACCCCGGACAGCAGCTCGAGCGTCCTGCGGGTGAGGTCCAGCACGGGGCCGGGGCCGTAGCTCGGGATGAGCTGGCGCGCCGAGCGGGACGACGTGTGGTACCCGAGCGTGCCCTCCGCCTCGACGAGGACCACGCTCGAGAACGGAGCGAGGGAGGACGCCAGGGAGAGGCCGGCGATCCCGCCGCCGATGATCAGGACGTCGCACTCGAGGGGGCTCATCCCGTCATCCTAGGATGGCGCTCCCCCATCCGGGGGCGTCCGGTGTGCCCTCCCGTCGATAGGGCGGACCCCGAGCCCCGGGAATACCGTCCGGGCACCGATAGTTCCGGCTAGTCGTGAAAGCAATCGTCTACTCCTCCACCGGTCCCTCCTCCGTTCTCTCTCTCGTCGACCGCGACATCGCGACGCCCGGTCCGGGCGAAGTGCGAGTCCGCATCGTCAACTCCGGCGTGAATCCGACGGATTGGAAGGCCCGCGCTTGACGGCGACCTCCCGTTCCCCGAGGTAGTCCCCAACCAGGACGGCGCCGGAGTCGTCGACGCGGTCGGGGAGGGCGTCACCGAGCCGCAGGTAGGCGACCGGGTATGGATCTACTTGGCTGCTCACGGCCGCCCGACGGGCACCGCCCAGGAGTTCACCGTGATTCCCGCCGAACGGGCTGTCCGCCTGCCGGACGGCGTCGATCTCAATGTGGCAGCCAGCCTGGGTGTACCGGCGATGACGGCGCACCGCGCCCTGACCGTCCACGAGCAGGGGCCGTCGCGACTCGCTCCCGGCGCCCTCGAGGGACGCACGGTTCTCGTCCAAGGCGGCGCCGGAGCCGTCGGCCACGCGGCGATTCAACTCGCCGCCTGGGCAGGCGCAACCGTCATCGCAACGGTCAGCAGCGACGCGAAGGCCAAGCTCGGTCTGGCTGCGGGGGCCCACCACGTTCTCCGCTACCCCGACGATTCCCTCGCCCACCACATCCGCGAGGTTGCTCCAGGCGGCGTTGACCATGTCGTGGAGGTGTCCCCCGGGCAGAACGCGGCGCTCGACGTCGAGGTGATCGCCAACCATGGCTCCATCGCGTACTACGCGAACAACAATGGTGACGACTTCACCGCCCCCGTGGTCGCGAGTTTCGCGAAGAACGTCCGCTGGCAGGGCCTGCTGCTCTACACGGTGGGTCAGGACGCGCTCGTCGCTGCGGCGGAGGACATCACGGCGGCGCTGAGCAGCGGGGTATTGCCTGTCGGGAAGGCTGCCGGACTGCCCCTCTCCTGGTTTCCACTCGAGGAGACCAGCGCCGCTCACGACGCCGTCGAGAACGGTGTGACCGGCAAGGTCATCATCCGCGTCTCCGACGAGAACTCCTGAGCGATCGACCCTTCCCGGTCAGGAAAGGAATCATATGACGCTCGACGACTGCCCCTGCGGATCCGGTCTGCCGTATGGGGAATGCTGCGGGCCGCTCCACCGGGGAGGGGCAGCTTCGACGGCGGTAGCACTGATGCGCTCACGGTTCTCGGCGTTCGCTCTCGGGCTCGAGAGGTACCTGCTCGATTCGTGGGACCCATCGACACGTCCGGATACCGTCGATCTCGACGGGGACGTCGAGTGGCGGCGCCTGCAGATCGTCGACACGGCCCTCGGCGGCGACTGCGACGACGCCGGCGTGGTGGAGTACCGAGCGTCGTTCCGGAGAGCCGGGCGGTCGGGGCTGCTGCAGGAGCGCAGCCGATTCGTCCGAGTGGAAGGGCGCTGGATGTATGTCGACGGGGACGTGCGCCCTTAGGACCTACTGGAACCCGCGAGGTGGTGCCGGATTACGCGTTACCCACGTGCGCGCCCGGCGCGCCGGCGTGGGACGCCTGCCCGCCATCCGCTCCCAGACTGCCCGCGTCCACCTCGGCACGCGCGGTAACGAACGCCTGCACGCACGCCTCGACGTCCTCGCCGCTGTGGGCCGCCGAGAGCTGGACGCGGATGCGGGCCGCACCCCTGGGGACCACGGGGTAGCTGAACGCCGTGACGAACACGCCGTGCGCGAGCATCGCATCGGCCGTGCGCGCCGCGAGCACCGCCTCGCCGAACATGACGGGGATGATGGCGTGCTCGCCCTCGAGCAGGTCGAAGCCCTCCTCGGTCATGCGGCGGCGGAACAGCGCGGCGTTGGCGGTGAGGGAGGAGCGCAGCTCGGTGCTGTCCTGCACCAGGTCCAGGGCGGTCAGGGTCGCGGCGACGATCGACGGCGCGAGCGAGTTGGAGAAGAGGTACGGGCGGGCACGCTGGCGCAGCAGGGCGACGATCTCGCTCCGGGCGGCGACGTACCCGCCGGACGCCCCACCGAGCGCCTTGCCGAACGTGCCCGTGAAGATGTCCACGCGATGAGCGACCCCGGCGTGTTCCGGCGTGCCGGCGCCGGTGGGGCCCATGAACCCGACGGCGTGGGAATCGTCGACCATGACCATCGCGTCGTAGCGTTCGGCGAGGTCGCAGATGGCCTCGAGCGGGGCGAGGTAGCCGTCCATGGAGAAGACGCCATCGGTGACGACGAGCCGCCGTCGAGCCCCTGCGGCTTCCTGCAGCTTCGCCTCGAGGTCCGCCATGTCGCGGTTGGCGTACCGGAAGCGCTGCGCCTTGGACAGGCGGATGCCGTCGATGATCGAGGCGTGGTTCAGGGCGTCGGAGATCACGGCATCCTCAGCGCCGAGCAGCGATTCGAAGACGCCGCCGTTCGCGTCGAAGCAGGAGGAGAACAGGATGGTGTCCTCGGTGCCGAGGAACTGCGAGACGCGCCGCTCCAGCTCGAGGTGCAGGTCCTGCGTGCCGCAGATGAAACGGACCGACGCCATGCCGAACCCGCGCTCGTCGAGGGCTCTCTTGGCCGCGGCGATGATGTCCGGGTGGTCGGCGAGGCCGAGGTAGTTGTTGGCGCAGAAGTTGAGCACCCGGGCGTCGGCGGCGCCGAGGGCTCCTGCCGTGATGGTGCTGGACTGGGGCGAGGAGATGCGCCGCTCGTGCTTGAAGAGGCCTGCCGAGCGGATCTCGTCCAGTTCTCCGGCGAGCTGGTCGCGGACTGCTGAATACATGGTGTTCCTGTCTCCTAGAAGGTGGTCCAGTCGAGGACCACTTTGCCGCTCGCGCCGTCGCGCGCTGTCGCGAATCCCTGCTGCCACCGGCTCGCCGGCAGGCAGTCGGTGACCACGGACGAGACCGCCTCGCGCAGGGTCCGGTTGGACTGCAGCATGGCGCTCATCGCGTACCAGGTCTCGAACATCTCCCGCCCGTAGATGCCCTTGAGGGTGAGCATGTGCGTGACGACCTTGCCCCAGTCGATCGAGATGGGGCCGGAGGGCAGGCCGAGCATGGCGATGCGCCCGCCGTGGTTCATGTTGTCGATCATCTCGGGCAGCGCGGTGGCATGCCCGGACATCTCCATCCCGATGTCGAACCCCTCCTTCATCCCGAGTTCACGCTGCGCATCCGCGATGCGCATGCGGCTGACGTCGACGGCGATGTCCGCACCGACCCCGCGCGCGAGGTCCAGCCGGGGCGCCGAGACGTCGGTGATGGCGATCTTGCGGGCTCCCGCGTGGCGGGCCACGGCGACGGCCATGAGACCGATGGGGCCGGCTCCGGTGATGAGCACGTCCTCGCCGACGAGCGGGAAGCTCAGGGCCGTGTGGACGGCGTTGCCGAAGGGGTCGAAGACCGCGCCGAGCTCGGGCGTGATGGTCGCGTCATGCACCCAGACGTTGGTCTCGGGGACGACGACGAACTCCGCGAAGGCGCCGTCGCGCTGCACGCCGACGCTCGAGGTGTGGATGCACATCTGGCGGCGGCCGGCCCGGCAGTTGCGGCAGACGCCGCAGACGATATGCCCCTCGCCCGAGACACGGTCCCCGATCCGTACGCCGCGGATGCCCTCGCCGAGCGCCACGACCTCGCCGTAGAACTCGTGGCCGGGGATCAGCGGGGCCTTGATCATGCCCTGCGCCCAGGAGTCCCAGCTCTCGATATGGAGGTCCGTGCCGCAGATGCCGGTGGTGATGACCCGGATCTTGACCTCGCCGAACCCTGCAACGGGTTCGGGCCGGTCCACGAGCTCGAAGCCGGGGTGGGCCCCGGATTTGTACAGCGCCTTCACTGGACGGTTCCTTCCATGCCGCTCCGGGCGTCCAGCGGGATGGGCTGGGCCGTTCGCGGTACGAGTGCCGGGCGGGATGTGCCCGGAGCAACAGTATCAGCGGGTTCGTGCGGGCGGACACGCGGGCGGACACGCGGGCGGTCCGGCGTAGGTCAGGCCGTCAGGCCGCGGAGTCCTCGAGGACCGCGGACAGGATCTCGAGGCCCAGGACGCGGACGTCCGGGGAGTCGTCGGAGGACGCCACCATGGCACTGCCCATGCTCAGCGCCCAGCCGCAGGCCCGCGTCCAGGTCGCGGGGTCGGTCGGACGCAGGGCGTCGAACTCCGCACGGAAAGCCTCCCTGCCCGCGGCGTCGAAGACGAGCCACGCGGCGGCGAGGTCCGTGGCGGGATCGCCGGAGCAGAGGTCGCCGAAGTCGACGACGCCGGCCAGCGTGCCATCGGGCCCGAGCACCAGGTTGCCCGGGTGCAGGTCGCCGTGCAGCCAGAGGGACGCCTGCGACCACGCCGGCGCGGCGAGGGCCGCCTGCCAGACGTGCAGGAGCCGTGCCGCGGGGAGGCCCGGCAGCGCGGGCAGGGATGCCAGCCGCGCGCGCACGACGTCGTCCCGCACGGCCACCGGCCCGCCTCGTCCCACGGGACTGACCGGGGCGTCCGCAGGAGCCTCCTGCTGGAACTCCGCGAGGAACCGGGCGAGCGGACGCGCGGCGCGGCGACGAACCGCGCGCGGGACCGTGCTGCCGGCCGCCCCCTCGACCCAGCGGCACACGGACCAGTGCCAGGGGTACCCGGAACCGGGGACGCCGGCGCGCAGCGGGACCGACGTCGGCACGGACAGGTGCGTGGCCAGTCGGGGAAGCCATCGCTGCTCGGCGATCATCAGGGCTTCGGCGACCTCGCGCCGGGGCAGCCGCACCACGAGGTCCTCCCCCAGCCGGAACAGGGCGTTGTCCCACCCGTTCCCGGCGTACCCCAGGGGAAGCCCGGCGAGGTCGGGCTGTTGCTCGGACAGCAGGGACAGGACGAGGGAGGGCGCGATGTCGATCTCCGCCCTCGGCAGGACCGCCATTCCACCCTCCCTCGTCCGTGGTGCCGGTGCTAGCCCTCGACTCCGAGGCGCTGCAGGATCAGCTCGCGGACGCGGCCGGCGTCGGCCTGGCCGCGTGTCGCCTTCATGACGCCGCCCACGATCGCGCCGACGGCCTGGACCTTGCCGCCGCGGATCTTGTCGGCGACGTCGGGCTGGGCCGCGAGGGCGCCGTCGATCGCCTCGAGCAGCGGGCCGTCGTCGGACACGACGGCGAGGCCGCGCTTCTCCACGACCTCGGTGGGCGTGCCCTCACCGGCGAGGACGCCGTCGAGGACGTCGCGGGAGAGCTTGTCGTTGATCTTGCCCGATTCGATGAGCGCGTTGAGCTCGACGATCAGTTCGGGTGTCACGCCCAGTTCGGCGGGCTCGACGTCGGCGAGCTTGGCGCGCCGCGAGATCTCGCCCATCCACCACTTGCGGGCGACGGCGGCACTCACTCCGGCGGCGATGGTGTCCTCGATCGAGGACATGACGCCGGCGTTGACGACGTCGCGGAACTCGGCGTCCGAGTAGACCCAGTCGGCCTGCAGTCGCTTGCGGCGCTCGGCGGGCGGCTCGGGCAGTTCGGCCCGCAGCTTCTCGATCCACGCCTCGTTCGTCACGACCGGCACGAGGTCCGGCTCGGGGAAGTAGCGGTAGTCGTCGGCGTCGGACTTGGGGCGTCCCGACGTCGTCGAGCGCGTGTCCTCGTGCCAGTGGCGCGTCTCCTGGATGATCGGCGTGCCGGAGTCCAGGACGGCGGCGTGGCGCTGGATCTCGTAGCGGACCGCGTGTTCCACGGAGCGCAGCGAGTTCACGTTCTTGGTCTCGGTGCGGGTACCGAACTTCTCCTGGCCGTGCGGGCGCAGGGAGACGTTCGCATCGCAGCGCACGTTGCCGCGCTCCATGCGGGCGTCGGACACACCGAGGTTCTTGACGATCTCCCGGATCGCGGCCACGTAGGCCTTCGCGAGCTCGGGGGCGCGCGAGCCCGCACCCTCGATCGGCTTGGTGACGATCTCGATCAGGGGCACACCGGCGCGGTTGTAGTCCACGAGGGAGAACTCGGCGCCCTGGATGCGGCCCGTGGAGCCGCCCATGTGGGTGAGCTTGCCGGCGTCCTCCTCCATGTGGGCGCGCTCGATCTCGACGCGGAACACGGTGCCGTCGGCGAGCTCGATGTCGATGTACCCGTCGTAGGCGATCGGGTCCTCGAACTGGGAGGTCTGGAAGTTCTTCGGGGTGTCCGGGTAGAAGTAGTTCTTCCGCGCGAAGTAGCACTTCTCGGCGATTTTGCAGTTCAGCGCGAGGCCGATCTTGATCGCGGACTCCACGGCAACGCCGTTGACCACGGGCAGGACCCCGGGCAGGCCGAGGTCCACGGGCGTCACGTTCGTGTTCGGGACGTCGCCGAACGCGTTGGGCGCGGAGGAGAACATCTTGGTCCGGGTGTTGAGCTCCACATGGACCTCGAACCCGAGCACGGGGTCGTACTTCTCCATGGCCTCGTCGAAGGTCAGGACCTCATCGGTTACAGCAGTCATTACTTCCTACCTGCAATCTCGGGGGCCTGAGCCAGCAGCGGGCCGCCCCACGTCTCTTCGAGGAGTGATTCGAGGACGGCGCCCACGCGGTAGAGGCGCGCGTCCTGGCGGGCGGGGGCGAGGAGCTGGATGCCGACGGGCAGTCCGTCCTCGTCCGCGAGGCCGCCGGGCAGCGAGAGGCCGGGGACTCCGGCCATGTTCGCCGGGATGGTGGCGACGTCGTTCAGGTACATCGCCAGCGGGTCGTTCAGCTTCTCGCCCAGCTTGAACGCGGTGGTCGGGGCGGTCGGCGAGATGAGCACGTCGGCCTGCTCGAACGCGGCCGCGAAGTCGCGCTGGATGAGCGTGCGGACCTTCTGCGCCGAGCCGTAGTAGGCGTCGTAGTAGCCGGCGCTCAGGGCGTAGGTGCCGAGGATGATGCGGCGCTTGACCTCGTCGCCGAAGCCTGCGGCACGGGTGGCTCCCATGACGCGCTCGATCGTCGGGGCGCCCTCGGGCACCACGCGCAGGCCGAAGCGCACGCCGTCGTACTTGGCGAGGTTGCTGGAGGCTTCCGACGGCATGATCAGGTAGTAGGCGCCGAGTGCGTACCGGAAGTTGGGGCAGGAGACCTCCACGATCTCCGCGCCCGCCGAGCGCAGCAGCTCGAGCGACTCATGGAAGCGGGTGAGGACGCCGGCCTGGTAGCCCTCGCCCTGCAGTTCCCTGATGACGCCGATGCGCATGCCCTCGACCTGGCCCAGCCGGGCGGCCTCGACGAGCGCGCCGACGGGATCGGTCAGCGATGTCGAGTCGTGCGGGTCATGGCCGCCGATAACCTCGTGCAGCAGTGCGCTGTCGAGGACCGTCCGGGACACGGGGCCGATCTGGTCGAGCGAGGAGGCCATGGCGATGGCACCGTAGCGGGAGACCCCGCCGTAGGTGGGCTTCACGCCGACCGTCCCGGTGACGGCGCCGGGCTGGCGGATGGAACCGCCCGTGTCGGTGCCGAGGGCCAGGGGCGCCTCGAACGCCGCGACGGCGGCAGCGGAGCCGCCACCGGACCCGCCGGGGATCCGGTCGAGGTCCCAGGGGTTGCGGGTGGGACCGTACGCCGAGTGCTCGGTGGAGGAGCCCATGGCGAACTCGTCGAGGTTGGTCTTGCCGAGGATCGGCATCTTCGCCGCGCGGAGCTTGCGGACCACGGTGGCGTCATAGGGGCTCTGCCAGCCCTCGAGGATCTTCGACCCGGCCGTGGTGGGCTGGCCCTTGGTGACGATGAGGTCCTTCACCGCGATCGGCACGCCGGCGAGGGGGTGCAGCGTGTCCCCGTCCGTGCGGGCCTTGTCGACCTCGGCGGCGACGAGCAGGGCCTCGTCGGTGTTGACGTGCAGGAACGCGTTGATCGCGCCGTCCACGGCGCCGATGCGGTCCAGGTAGGCCTGCGTGGCCTCGACGGCGGAGACCTCCTTCGACGCGAGCTTCTGCGAGAGGGCGTCGGCGGAGAGGTGGATGATCTCGGTCATGGGTTACTCCCCGTCCAGGATTGCAGGGACCTTGAAGCGGCCGTCGGCGTTGTCGGGTGCGCCGAGGAGCGCCTCCTCGTTGGTGAGGGTCTCCCCCACGACGTCCTCGCGGAACACGTTGCTCAGCGGGATGGGGTGGCTCGTCGCGGGGATGTCGTCGCCCGCCACCTCGCTCACGGTCTTGATGGAATCGACGATCACGGCGAGCTCACCGGCCATGCGGTCGAGCTCGTCGTCGGTCATGTCGATGTGGGCGAGGCGCGCGAGGTGCGCGACGTCGTCCCGGTTGATCTCAGCCATGGATCTCCCCTGGAAGTCGGACGTGGGTATCTGCGTCCAGTCTAATGCTGGCGCGGGCAGCGCCCGGCATCGGCGAAGGGCGGGGGCGACGGCGGGAACAGGGCCTGCCCGCGTCAGAGCGGCAGGCGGAAGACCCAGAGCAGGATGTCCTCGTTCGGGACCTCCCAGTCGCGCTCGGGAACCCGGACGAAGCCCATGGATTCGTAGAGGCGGTGCGCGCGCACCATGTCGGAGCCGCTCGTCAGACTCACGGCCTCGATGCCGGGCAGCGTGCGGGCGTGCTCGACGATGCGTTCGACCATGGCCCGTCCCACGCCGCCGCGCTGGACGGCGGGGTCGACCGCCAGCATCCGGAACTCGAGTTCACCCTCGACGGCGATGTCCGTGTACCGCTGGCCCGCGAACGTCAGCGCGACCGAACCGACCACGGCGCCCTCGCGCTCGGCCACCCAGACCTCCGCGTGCTGCGCACGGTGCTCGATGTCGGCCAGCACAGCCATGTAGGGGTGCGAGTCGTCGGCGAAGTAGCCGGCCTCGAGGTACGCGCCGCGCGTGATGCGGCGGACGTCGTCGAAGTCCTCCGGCTGGACGGGACGGATGGTGATGCGGGAGTCGGACACGGCGTTGCCGGACGGAGCGGAAGTCACCGGTTCATTTTGCCATGGGGCAGGGGCTCAACGACGTCCGGCCAGGTGCTGTTTCGGGCTCGGACGGAGGTTCGAGCGCCGTGGCCTCCGGACATCTCCGGTGGACTGCCTGCAGGCGGCAGGAGCGTGTCCGTATAAGGCGCGCCTTCACCGGGCATTTTCTCGGGCGGGTGTTATGGGAATCCCCGAAATCAGTGTCTGTCCGGCCCTGTCCTTCCTCGTACGCTCACCTGGGGCTGTCCGAGTGAGGGACCGGCTTGCGGGCATCATCATGTCGATGTTCTCGAGGCGGCTTGGCTACTTCGACAGACTCTGTCTCAGTACTCAATAGAAGTCGGTCTCAAACTTGGAAAGCTCTTCAAACGTTGACCAAAAATCAGTCATGGATCGAGGCCGGCCCAGAAGCAGCGCTTCAAGATAGAGCAGGTGCGTGTGCCACCCAGGAAGGTAGTTGCGCGCGTCGTCTCCTAGCCCTTCGTGCGTCAGTTCGATAAGGGTCCCACTCACTTCAGGAGTGAGCCTTATGGTGACTTCCGACGGAGGTTCATCTGGAAACTTCCACGTCATCCGCAGCCAATGCTCCGGTTCATACTCCGTGATTCGGCTGGTGCAGAAGTAGTCTGGCGCGTGCTGAATTCTTACGACGTCTCCTGCAACGAAGGTTCCAGCAGCTAGTTTCCCTAACCACTGCGGCAATGCCACCGGGTCGGTAAGAGCCCACCACAGGCGACTTGTCGGCGCGGCGATGTGCCAGGTATGCGACACCGAACTATCGATCGTTCGGATCGAAGAATCTATGAGAGGCATGACCCGACACTAACGCTGCACAGGGGTTACCTGAGGTACGGATCCGAATCGGCACGCAGTCTCACAGCAATCGGGTCCGATGCAGGATCCCTGGGCGGGGCGGGCGTGAACCTACTCAGCGCGAGTGGGCCAGAGTCGGAACAATCCGTGGCCCATCTTCACTTCCACGTCGTTCCCCGATGGCGGGATGATGGATTCACAACGTGGCCAAGCCAACGCTCTCGCCATACAGTCGTGAAAAGTCCCGCTCAGTTGCTCGCAAACGCCATGAACACCGCTGATGCCCGCTCTGAGAGATCCAGTGGACGGGCCGATAGGTTGAGGACATGACTCCCTCAGCTTTGCGCTTGCGGCCTCTGCAGCACGCGGATGCAGCCGTCCTCGCTGCATGGGGAGAGGACACTACTTTCTGCCGCCACACAGGGTGGACCATGACATCCCGAGATGCACTGCACGACTTCTGGGCACGACAGGTTGACGACCCGCCCGATGGGTTGATTCGGTTAGCTGTCGAGGACGCCGACGGTGACCTGGTCGGGTACGTGGATCTTCACGGCTCGAACCCGGGCGAGAAGGAGCTGGGGTTCGTGATCGGCCCCTCACGTCGCTGGGGCCAAGGCCTTGGCCTACGAGCCGCCCGAGCCAGCCTTGCGTACGGTTTCGAGGAATTGGCTCTGGACTGCATGTGGGCGGAAGCGCTGGTCGCCAACATGGCCTCCGTGCGGATCCTTCAGTCGCTTGGGATGCAGGAGACAAGGAGAGGCGAACCGGGAGTATTCCTCGGAGAGGACAGCTACTATCTGCAATTTCGGACGAGACGGACTGAGTGGACACGGAGCCTAGAAGGGTGAGGCTCCCTGCCGGAGTACAGGCGATAGTGTTCGACGTCGGCGAGACGCTGGTCGATGAATCCCGAGCTTGGACGACGCAGGCCGAGCGTGCGGGCGTGACGCCCTTTGCGTTGATGGGAACACTCGGCGCCTTGATGGCTCACGACAAGGACCATCGTGGCGTCTGGGACGTGTTGGGTGTCGAGCGTCCGGCTGAGCCCCCGTCCATCGACCAGGTGGACCTGTACCCCGACGCGCTGAGCTGCTTGAAGGCTGCCAGAGACGCTGGCCTCGTTGTTGGCATAGCCGGGAACCAGCCGATCGGTGTCGAAGCTCGGCTACACGAGCTCGGCTTCGAAGCTAACTTCATCGCTTCTTCCGCTGCCTGGGGTGTAGCGAAGCCCTCTGCAGAATTTTTCTCCCGCATTGTGCAGGCCACCCGCCTCGACGCCAGCGCGATCCTGTATGTCGGGGACCGCCTAGACAACGACATCTTGCCAGCGCGGACAGCGGGCATGCGCACCGCTTTCATCCGTCGTGGCCCGTGGGGATACCTTCACGCTCAACGCCCAGAGGTCGACCTCGCCGACATGCGTCTCGAATCCCTCGCTGAGCTGACGACGGCGTTCACCCAGTACCGAAGAGATCTCAGTGAAGGCTCCGCTTACGGACAGGGGGGACGCCTCGAAGAAAGCGCCCGATCAAAGCGCGATAGTGTCGCTAGGGACTCGGTCTTAGGGCCAGCCATTGCTCGGCTTCCTCGACCGTGCTGAAGAATCGGGTTGCATACGGCGGGTGTGCCCGCTGCTTGTAGTAGGCGATCAGTGTCCGACCGCGCGGATCGGCACTGATGACGGCTAGGGCGGCGATGTTCAACCCATTCGCAAGGATCTCCATGGCCCTGTCCGTCGCTGACATGACCTCATGGAGGTTCAGGAGCATGGGCGGGCACGAGGTGGGATTCATGAACTCGGCGCGTAGGACGATGTTCTCCGCGATGGCGTCCGTGATGTGGAAGGCCTGGACCCACGTCACCCAGAGCACGCCGTCGCACATGTCCGAGGTGAAAGCGTTGTGCACGCCGTAGCTTTCACCGAAGATGCTGGGGTGTTCACGGGTGTCATCGTGCAACCAGTCGGTGGCTTCCTCGTCGTTGGTGAAGTACCGGGTGGGCGTCACCGAACGGTGGGTGAAGGCCGTGAGGATCCGTCCGATGTCGTCGGTGCCGATGATCGCGATGCGGGAAGAACACCTGTCCCTGACCAGCAGCTGCTTGGCATCCGCGGTGATGTGGTCGATAAGGCCGATGCGCACCAGGAGAGGACGCGGACCGTTCGGAGATATAGCGGTGACCGCTTCGGTTGCAGACGCCACATCGGCGGATTCAACCGTGATGCCCGAACACCACTGAAGGCACACATAGTCCCCGGCGTCCTCGAGCAGATAACGAGCTCGTGTCTCCTGCTTCACCATTAGTTCCCCTGACCTCGCCGCCTACAACCTACCCGTACCAGCCCCCGTGACAGCTTTCGTGACCTTGGGAATGCTCGTCCTCGGGCGCAAAGTCGTTCGGTGATCAGGCGACGGTGTGAGTAGAGCGGTGCATCGATCTCCCTGCGCAAGCACCTTCAGCGATCCTCCCGCGGTACATCTGCTGCGGGGCAGGATGATTATATGAGCTGCGCATTTTGTTCCTTGCTGATGGACCACGCGCCTGTTGATTGGATTGCCAGAGAGGAGCACGCCGCGGCGCTTCTTCCTTTGCCCGCAAGCTCATTGGCCCCCGGGCACACTCTTGTCATACCGACGGTGCATGTGTCGGGAGTCCACGAGGCCGGCGCTTTGTCGTTAGCGGCAACCATGGTGCTCGTACAGAAGGTCAGTGTCGCCATGCGTGATGCTTTGGGTGCTCCGGGCGTGAATTTACTCAGCGCCAGTGGGCCAGGGTCTGAACAATCCGTGGCTCATCTTCACTTCCACGTCGTTCCTCGATGGAGGGATGACGGGTTTACGACGTGGCCTAGCCAGCGCTCTCGCAAGACCATCGCGGAGAGTCCCGTACAGCTGCTCGCCGACGCCATCCACACATCTGATGCTCGTGCACGTGGTGAGCACCCTCGCTGAGATGAAATGGTTCCGTGGACCCATTGTCTACCGTAAGCAGCGTTTCTTCGATTGAATGGGCCGATGACATTTGTCGAGATTCGTCGTGCCACCGACGCTGACCTGCCGGACCTGGCCTCCGTGCATGTCCGAGCCTGGCAGTGGGCCTATCGGGGGCTGATGGATGACGCGTACCTTGATGCACTGGACATTCAACGCCGGACAGATGGCTGGAACAGGATGATCCTGGATCGAGGCGCGCCGCGGCCGCACATCGCCGTCGTCAACGGGGAGTTGGTTGGCTTTATCCACGCGGATCGCAGCGATGACGTGGATGCAGGATCGCAAGCCGGAAGAGTCACCGCCCTGTACCTGCTCGAGGAACACGCAGGTACAGGTCTCGGATACCGGTTATGGGAAGGGGCGCTGGACCAGCTGCGCGGGCACGGATTTAGCGAACTCTCCGTGTGGGTGCTTGAAGGAAACCAGCGCGGTCTGCTGTTCTACGAACGAATGGGCCTGGCATGGGACGGAACCACCGCGGAGGAGACCATCGGCGTGACAGTGCTGTCCGAAATGCGTTACAGCATGGCACTGAACCCCTGACTGCAGGACCAGGGTCGGACTATCGGACCCGGGATCGCCCGCTGTAACTCGCGGAACGCCACCACACCGGACGTTACGGTGGGAGACATGACAGATACACCGGCCCAGCGTGTTGTCTTCCATGGCGTGACCGGTAGCGGGAAGACCTCGGCTGCGCATTCCTACGCAAGAACTACTGGTGTGCCGAAGTTTTCAGCTGATGAGGACCTGGGCTGGCTCCCGGGATGGACGAGCCGGCCGATCGAGGACCAATATCGGATTGCGGCCAGCATCGCGGCTCAGGAGCGATGGGTCCTTGATAGCGCGTATTCATCCTGGCGGGACATCATCCTCGACCGGGCTGAGCTCATCGTGTTCCTCGACTATCCGCGATGGTTCTCCCTTGGCCGCCTCATCCGACGCACCGTCAGCCGCATCGTGACCAGGCAGCGCATCTGCAATGGCAACATAGAGACCCTCCGCCGGGCTCTCGCCAGGGACTCCATCATCGCCTGGCACTTTAGGACCTTCACCCGTAAGCGGGAAGCCATCGCGAAGATCATCGCCGACCCCTCGATGCCTCCTGTCCTGACCTTTCAACGCCCACGCGACCTCGACGCATGGATCGCAGCCGGAGCACGGCATTCAGGAACCTGACCCACGGATCTTCGACCTCGCACTGCACGATCCGCGTCGCCCCGGAGTAGGGATGGTTGCCGCGCTCAGTGAGCCACGGAGACGGGATCCTTCTCCCTTGAGGCCTGCTCGCTTGTTTGGCCGTGACGGATAACAAGCGAGGCTGTGATCAGTGCCGCGGAGAGCAACACACACGGAACCAGTAGAAACAGATAGAACAGCGATACCAGCACGGCAACTGGTGCTGTTTCCCAGACCGCGGGAAGTGATACGAAGTTCAGACTGTCACCAATGCCGAAAGTTCGCGTTGATTGGGACTGCCCCTGGACGAACGGTCGTCGGTATCGACCCGGCAGCCGCAATGCTAGCGCGCGCCTCTTCTCGACCAGCAGGCGACTCTGTTGAATGGCGATTGGGTATGGTGGGTCCCCGGGTAGGAGTCCAGTGTCTGTGTGAGTTTCGTGTCCGAGAATGGACACAGGAGGAGATTCACGAATCATGGCACGCAGACACACCCCCGAGCAGGTCATCGCCAAGGTCCGGCAGGGCCAGAAGATGCTCAACGACGGACACCCGATGGTCGAGGTCGTCAAGGAGCTCCAGGTCACCGAGGCGACCTGGTACCGGTGGCTGAACCAGTACGGTTCTGAGAAGAACGCCGAAGCGGCCAAGCGGACCAGGGAGCTGGAGAAGGAGAACGCCCGGCTCAAGCGGCTGCTCGCGGAGAAGGAACTGGCCATCGACATCCTGAGTGAGGTGGCCAAGGGAAAATTCTGAGCCCCGGACCCCGCCGCCGTGCCGTGCGCATGGCGGTGGAGAAGTTCGGGGCATCCGAACGCTTCGCCTGTACGGTGCTGGGGCAGAACCGGTCCGCGTTCCGCAAGAAGAAGCCCGATATGGGCTTCGCGGAAGCGCAACTCCGGGAAGCCCTGCGCGTCATCGCGGTGACGCACCCGGCCTGGGGCTGGCGGAAGGCCCGCTGGCACCTCCTGGCCCAGCCCGCATGGGCGGGCGTGGCTCTGAACCGGAAGCGGATTCGCCGGCTCTGGCGCGACGAAGGCCTGGTCTGTAAACCCAGGGCACGGAAGAAGCGCCGCACCGGGCCCGGCGCCGGGGAGCAGAAGCGCCTGACGGCCGAGTACCCGATGCATGTGGTCAGCTTCGATTTCCAGTCCGACGTGACTTCCTGCGGGCGCCACGTCAGGTTCTTCAACGTCATGGACGAATACACGCGCACGGCGCTGGCGATCATCCCGCGCCGGTCGTTCAAAGCCTCGGACGTGGTCGCGGTCCTGGAGAACGTCATCGCCGAAACCGGTACCGCACCGACCTACGTCAGGTGTGACAACGGCCCCGAATTCACCGCCGCGGCCCTGGTCCAGTGGTGCGAAACCGCCGGGGTCGATACCGCGTTCATCGACCCGGGATCGCCCTGGCAGAACGGCTTCATCGAATCCTTCAACGCCCAATTCCGGAGGGAACACCTCTCCGGAGAGATCATCGACACCATGGCCGAAGCCAAGTACCTGGCTGAGGAATGGAAGGACATCTACAATCATGAACGTCCCCACGGATCCCTGCACGGCATGACGCCGAAACGCTACTGGGAACACTGGACGCAACAAAACCAATTAGCTATCGCATAGACGCTGGACTGCTACCGGGGGCCCAACCAGTTACATCTTCTCGCGGACGAGCGTCGCAAGACATTGGTTTCGGACACGGCCTATAGAACACGGCACCCGTGCTCGTGCTCGACCTTGAAGCCCGTTCATCGGTCGGTTGTTTCCGTACACGTCACGCGGCGACTTCAGTTCATCAAGGACACCTCGGCCCCTTCGCCGGCGGCGGGTGCGCGGCGGGAGATCTGACTGCTCCTATTGCTTGCTGTCGGCGCGCCCGATCGAATTGGTGCTGTCGCTGAATGCGGATCGGGCAGCGGGCCAGCTGTTCGCGTCCACCTGGAGAGCGGTACGGAGGTAAGCGGTGCTCATCCGCTGGACGACGGCGACCCGTTCCGGGTTCTCGTCGGTTGTTTCGGCGACCTCGTGTCCGACGATGCCGCCGAGCGCGTGCTCGGCCCCGTGGAAGGTCAGGAGATCGGTCGCGCCCGGGCTGAACGTGTAGGCGTCGGTGAACCAGTCCGGCCCACGGCTGGACATCTTCGACTGGTCGCGATCACCGGCGATGACGAGGGTCGGCGTGGTCAGCTCGTGGAACGAGGGGCGCATGAAGGGGAAATTGGCCTGGGCGAATGGATGCAGGTCGTCACCGCCGATCCCGGTTGCTGCGAGGAGGATTCCCGCGGTGACGCGGCTGTCGGACATGTCCTCGCCGACCTGGCCCGCTTCATCGAGGATCCGCGCTCCGAGGAGCGCCTGCGCCGTCTGGCCACCCCAGGAATGGCCTGTTGCGGCAACGCGACTGCGGTCGACGCGGCCGACAAGTCCGGGGACGGCGGCCTCGATGCTGTCCAGCTGGTCGAGGATGCGTGTGAGATCCGCGATCCGCTCGGTCCAGATCGTCGGGAACACCGGGTGGTCGAACCCGAAGCCGTTCCGGCGCGAGTCCAGGTGCGTAGGTTGGATCACGACGAACCCGCGGGAGGCCCAGAACGCCGTGAGCGGCGCGTACCCGTCGAGGTTCCATCCGTTGCCATGGGAGAACATGACGACAGGAAGGTTCCTGCCGGTCACAGGGGCGGACACCCGCACCTCCAGGGGAACGGCACGGCCGGGAGCGGACAGCTGGACAGGGGCGACCGAGATCACCGAAGCGCCGGTATCGATGATGCCGTCCAGTGCGGCGATGAGTGATGAGGTCATGGTGAGTTCCTTTCGAAGGGCTGCGCTCTGCGATACTACTATCGGAGCAGCATTCCGTAATATTACGGAACGTGGCTCCGTAATTCGAGCAGATGAGATCGACTCATTGAGGACGGGCACATGGCTGACACCCACAGCGAGCAAGTACGCGTTCCGCAGTCCAGGAACGTGGGCCGCCCGCGTCAAAGCGAGCAGGCCCTCCTTGACGCAGCGGCAGCGGTGTTCGTGACGTCCGGAGTCGACGCTCCGGTGCGGGAAATCGCAGCGAAAGCCGGCGTCGGCGTGGGAACGATCTACCGACACTTCCCCACGCGTCCGGAGCTTGTGGTCGCGGTATACCGGCACCAGGTCGAGGCGTGCGCAGAAGCCGGCCCACGACTACTCGCGGAGAGCGCGTCGCCCGAGGCGGCCTTACGCGCTTGGGTGGCCTTGTTCGTGGACTTCCTTGTCACCAAGCACGGGCTCGCCGGCGCACTGCAAGGAGACAGCGCCGGTTCCGATGCTCTGCATACCTACTTCGTCGGCCGTCTTGTCCCGGTTTGCGGTTCGCTCCTTGAAGCCGCCCGGGAGCCAGGGGCCGCAGCGACGGAGATCGATGCCTACAACGTGCTCAAAGGCATTGGCAACCTCTGCATCAGTGCCGCAAGCGATGCCCAGTACGAGGCCGCTACTCTTGTGCAACTACTCATATCGGGCGTGCTCGCCCGAGGAGACCGCTGACCCAAACTCATCGCGTCGTCGCGCAGAGCACGACAGGAAGCGCTGCGAAAATCACGCCACTTACTGCTGGGATTCACACAGGGACTGTCCGATAAACGGTGTGTGGGGTCCGGCGATTTTCATCAGTGAGTGGTCTTCTCGAATCGTCCGGCGAAGGTGATCGCGAACGCGTTGAGCGCTGGTTTCCACCTGATCACCCAGCGTGCTCTGCCGCCTGACTGTGGCAGGTTTGAGTGGCCCCGGTAGGACGGTTATTTCTGGCCCCACTTCATGACTCGCCGGGCTCGTATGACGGTTATATGTGGCCCCACCGCCACCGTTGGATCCATCGGTTGATGGGTGCGACGGAGGGCTGGTCTGGATGGAGTCGAGGGTGGAGTTATTCGCGCAGATTCGCAGGGACGCCCGAGTAGAGGGTCTCTCGGTTCGCGCGCTGGCGGCTAGGCATGGAGTGCATCGAAGGACGGTCAGGCAGGCTCTGATCTCTGCCTTACCGCCGGAACGTAAACCCAGGCAGGGAGTGTCCCGACGGCTTGAGCCATTCAAGACCGCGATTGACGCGATGCTGCTCGAGGATACGACGGCGCCGCGGAAGCAACGCCATACTGCCCGCAGGATTCTTGCCCGGCTGATCGACGAGCTCGGAGCGGTGGAGCTGTCGTACTCCACGGTGCGCGACTACGTCCGGGTCCGGCGGGCCCAAATCGATATGGAGGCCGGCCGCCGGGTGGAGGTGTTCGTCCCGCAGGAACACGCGCCGGGTGCGGAGGCCGAGGTGGACTTCGGTGAGGTCTGGGTAGTGCTGAACGGGGTGAAGACGAAGTGTCACATGTTCGTCTACCGGCTCTCCCACTCCGGGAAGGCCATCCACCGGGTCTATCCGACGCAGGCGCAGGAAGCGTTCCTCGAAGGACATATCGAGGCATTCACCGTGCTGGGCGGTATCCCAACCAGACACATCAGGTACGACAACCTCACCAGCGCGGTCACCGCGGTGGTGTTCGGGCAGGGACGGCAACGGGTTGAGAACGACCGGTGGGTGCTGTTCCGCTCCCACTACGGCTTCGACGCGTTCTACTGCCAGCCCGGCATCGACGGGGCCCACGAGAAGGGCGGGGTCGAGGGTGAGGTGGGTTGGTTCCGCCGCAACCGGCTCTCCCCGATGCCCGTCGTCGCGTCCCTGGAGGAGCTCAATGACCGTATTCGGGTCTGGGAAGCCCGGGACGTTTCCCGGCGGATCAACGACAGGATCCGCACGATCGGTCAGGACTTCGCCATCGAGCAGCCGTTCCTGGCACCGCTGCCGGTGGAGGTCTTCGATCCCGGGGTGGTGCTGACGCCCAGGGTTGACCGGTCCTCGATGATCACCGTGCGGATGGTCAAGTACTCGGTCCCGGCACGGTTCATCGGCCGCAAAGTCAGGGTCTCCCTCCGGGCGTCCGAGGTCGTGGTCTTCGACGGACGCACTGTGGTGGCCCGGCATCAGCGGATCATCATCAAGCACGGCCAGTCCGTGCAGCTCGATCACTACCTCGAGGTCCTGAAGACAAAACCCGGCGCCCTACCCGGCTCGACCGCTTTGGCTCGGGCCCGAGATGCCGGAACGTTCACCAGCGCCCATGAAGCGTTCTGGGCGGCGTCCCGCCGGGTTAACGGTGACGCGGACGGGACCCGGGAGCTCATCGACGTACTGCTGCTCCACCGCTCCCTTGACGCCGACAGCATCAAAGCTGGCATCAGTGCTGCTCTCGGGGTTGGCGCGGTGAGCGCTGACGTCGTTGCGGTCGAAGCCCGACGCCACGCCGCAGCGGCTGAGGGTGGGTCCGATTCGGGCCGTCATTCCGGTGCCCATCGTGTTGCTCATCGAGCCGAGGAAGTGCAACGCGTTGTCAGCCTGACTCAGCGCAGGTTGATGGAACCGGCGGCGGTCATCGCTGGTCTTCCGGCGGATACCCGGCCCATCCCGTCGGTCGGCGTGTATGACGAGCTGCTGGCTAAACGTCCGCAGCCAAGCCCAACCGCTCTCTCAAGGACAGCGTCAAAGGAGAACATCTCATGACCCCCACAACCACCACGACGGTCACTCCGACCTTGCGCCGGCGTCGCGGGCTCACCGAGCAGGCCGCGGTCGCGGCCGTGGACCAGGCCTGCCGCCGGCTGCGCCTGCCCACGATCCGGGCGGTCCTTGATGAAGCGCTCACCGTCGCCGGGAAGGAGCAGCTGTCCTATCAGGGCTTCCTGGCCGAGCTGTTGCTGGCCGAGTGCGATGACCGGGACCGCAGATCCTCCCTGCGCCGGGTTAAGGCCGCGAACTTCCCCCGAAACAAGTGGCTCGGGGATTTCGACTTCGACGCCAACCCGAATATCAACCCGGCCACCATCCACACCCTCGCGACCGGGGACTGGATCCGGAAAAGCCGGCCGCTGTGTCTGATCGGGGACTCCGGCACCGGCAAGTCACACCTGCTCATCGGCCTGGCCACCGCGGCCGCGGAGAAGGGGTACCGGGTCAGATACACGCTTGCCACCAGGCTCGTGAATGAACTCGTGGAAGCCGCCGACGAGAAGATGCTCGCCAAGACCATTGCTCGCTACGGCCGGGTTGATCTGCTCTGCATCGACGAACTCGGCTATATGGAACTCGACCGCCGCGGCGCCGAACTGCTGTTTCAGGTCCTCACCGAACGGGAAGAGAAGAACTCGATCGCGATCGCCAGTAACGAATCTTTCTCCGGCTGGACGAAAACCTTCACCGACCCACGGCTCTGCGCCGCCATCGTCGATAGGCTCACCTTCAACGGGACGATCATCGAGACCGGCACTGACTCCTACCGACTCGCCCACACCCTCGCCCACCAGGACGTCGGCTAGGTCACCCTGCTTGACCCATGAACATCCCCCTCTGGACATGAAAGGTGATGGATTTTGGCAGGTTTGTAGTATCGGAATACGCGCACATCGTGGTGCAGTTTGATCGAGAGACGAGGCTTAGTGGACTACGTTGCCCTTTGGTACAACAAGAACAGGGGGTGGCCCTGGCCTGGAGCGTCGCTTGGGCTCGATCCGATGTACGGGCCAGACGGCTGGTGCCACACCTGCGCCATCCCGAAGCATGAGCAGACAGGGTCGCTCGTCTTGGAGAAGAAGGGTCTTACCGACGCGAAGGGAGCATGGATTCCTCATGACCATGACGACATCATTTGTGCCGATGCCCCCTTAGCCCGAGAGATTGCCTCGACCTTCGATATTGAGCTCAGGGAGATTGCCTGGCCCAGGACAATCCACACCCACGCCTTCCAGTTGCAGATCCCCGTCGGTACCACGCCCTGGTTCGACCCACGTGAGCTCGAGGCAGCAACAACTGCGACTCACGGCCGTGCGGGCAGTACCTGCGAAGAGTGCGGAACTTGGCGGTGGCTGGGACTGGGCTTCGATCATGTTCCACCCTTGGTAGGCGGCGCGCTCGACGGTGCAGGCGCGATCATCGCCAGTCCTGAATGGTTTGGGAGCGGGCGCCACGCGTATCGCGAGGTGCGCCTTGTCCAGGACCTTGCTGACCTCCTCGCTGCTAGAAGCCCTCAGGACTTCAAGCTTCCGCGGCAGGCCACGGCAGGCAACGTAAATTAGCAACCTGTTCATCCGCGGAGGGATCTTCAACGGTTATCAACCGCCTCAAACAATCGAGTCACGGGTGGGGCCAGAGATAACCGTCCTACCGGGGCCACATTGGCTTGACACACTCAGCCGCCGCCGGTCGGATCAAGAGACCGGGTCACGAGATAGAGACACTTGAGCGCCGCGGTCTCGATGGGGAAGTGGCCGCGCGCTCTGACGGCTCGGCGGTAGCGGGCGTTGATCGACTCGATCGCGTTCGTCGTGCAGATGACTCGTCGGATCTCCACGTCGTACTCGAGGAACGGTACGAACTCCGCCCACGAGCTCTCCCAGAGCTTCACGATTGCCGGATACCGCTGGCCCCACTCGGCGGCGAACTCGGCGAACCTGTCCTTCGCCGCGGCCTCGCTCGGGGCCGTGTAGACGGGCTTGAGGGCCTTCACGATCCCGTCGCGGTGCTGGCGGCCGGCGTAACGGAACGAGTTGCGGATCAGGTGCACGATGCACTGCTGCACGACTGCCCGCTCCCAGGTGGTCGTGATCGCTTCCGGCAGGCCCTTGAGACCGTCGCAGACGGCGATGAGCACGTCCTGGACGCCGCGGTTCTTCAACTCGGAGAAGACTTGCAGCCAGAACCTGGCACCCTCGCCTCCGTCGCCGGCCCAGATACCGAGGATCTCCCGTTCCCCGTTCGTGGTGACGCCCAGGACGACGTAGAACGGGGTGTTACGCACTTGCCCGTCACGGACCTTGACCACAATCGCATCGACGAAGAGCACCGGGTAGAGCGGGTCCAGCGGACGGGAGGACCACTCCGCCAGCTCGCCGGCCACCTTCTCCGTGATCTTCGAGATGGTGTCCTTGGAAACCCTGGCCCCGTAGACCTCCTCGAAGTGCGCTGCGATTTCCCCGGTGGTCAGCCCCCGGGCGGAGAGGGAGAGCACGATCTGATCGATCCCGTCCAGACGTCGCTTCCGCTTGGGCACGATCACCGGCTCGAAGGAACCATCCCGATCTCGGGGCACCTCGATCTCGACCGGACCGATCTCGGTCAGCACCGTCTTCACCCGCGTGCCGTTGCGCATGTTCTCCGCGATCGGCGTCTGCCCGTGCTCATGCCCGAGGTGCTCGGTCAGCTCCGCTTCCAAGGCGGTCTCGAGGACGTTTTTCGTGAGCTGATTCAGCAGCCCGCCGGGGCCAACCAAGCTCACGCCCTGCTCCTTGGCTTGAGCGAGCAGCCGTTCGGCGAGGTCCTTTTGATCGATGATCTCTCCCGTCACAGGATCGATCATCGCCTCTGATACTTCGGTCGTGAAGTCGTTCACGGCCATCTCCTCTCGGATCAGGCCGAACCTCACACACCGTTTTTCTTACAGTCCCATTGCCGGCTGATGCCCGCGGCTCGGCCTATGTCGGTCCAGGAGGCGCCAGCCGCTCTCGCGGCCGCCACAGTCTTATCCAGCCGGGCCCCGGCTTGCTTGTGATCCCGCGCTGCTGCTTCCACGCCGATGACCGCTTCCGAGGGGGCGATGTGGGCCTTCCACTCCTCGTGGATGGCGTCCTCGACCTGTGAGGAAGCCTCCGCGTAGTCCTCCGGAGCGACATAGTCACGGCGTTGGTCAAGGTCCGCTGCGGCCGAAGCTTGAACCCATTCCCACAGTTCGCCCCACCACCCGCATTCACAGACTCCGCGCCAGCCGATGATGTCCCTGTCTGGGACGATCTAACAGCCATCCTCTAGCGGTCATTCGGCGAGGTAGCGCCCTGCGCGCGAAGCATCGGATCAGTCGTGGGTGCTTGGCCTGCGAGGTGGTACCTCCGGATAGCGACTATCAGGAAGATGGTGCTGAGTATTGGCAAAAGCGGGAACACGAAGCGATCGCTCCAGATAACGAGCCAGCCGAAGAAGCCCCAGAACAGGACTGTGGAGACGCCGAACCCGATCAGCGAACGTCGTGTAGGGATCTGGGGAAGGGGTTCAAGCCCCTGTCGTCGCAGGTCCGTGAGTTCCCTGGCTGCAGCGACAGAGAGTGGAATGAAGACTGCAAGGAAGAGGGCGATGCTCAGCAGCTCGCTGCAAGTACGTGAAATTCCGAGTGCTTCTGCGATTACAAGGATGAGCGTCCGAACCACTAGCGCCCAGACCACTATCGCAATGATCAACCGTCGACGAGCTGGATGCATCGATTTCTTTCGGGACTCAGCCATGGACCTAGCAAACCATCCTCGAGCGGGCGTCTCTGACCCTGCGGTGAAGTATGTGCCTGACTCCGAGCGAAGCCGGTTCTAGGATCACGGAATGAACCCCTTCGACGTCACGGTCGAGCATGAAGTGTTCCGGATCAGCGAGCGACGCCAGCCCAACGGAGCCCTGTCCTACGACTTCCTGTGGATCAACGGACCAGCCGACGGGACCTACGGCTTCACTGTTGGACGGTCCAGGCCATGCACGAAACGAATCATCCCGGACGATGCGGCCAATATGACGCAGGAGGAGTTGGTGGCAGAGGTCAGAGGGTTCGTCGAGCACGTGTACGAGCCAGGAGGCATTGGTGAGACTTGGCCTGAACATGTTCCTGCACGTGATCGCGTGTAGCCGCTAGAGGATCCCTACCCGGTCACTGCGGGGCGAGCCATGTCTAGGACGTCCCACTGTTCTTCGTCGACGGTGGTTTGGAAGACAACCCCGGTCTTACTGAATCCAAGACTCTCGTACAGCTTGAGCGCTGCGGTGTTGTGAGCGTAGACCCCCAACTTCATGACGGGGAGAGTCGATGCTTGGAAGCCGTCGCATACAACCGCATCGACGAACTCACGTCCTACTCCACGTCCTCGGTATTCCGGATTTACGATGATGAACCCGACACGCATCAGATCCGCGTCGTTGTCTATCAGGAGGGATGCATGTCCCACGAGCTCCTGCGATTCGGTGTCAATGGCGGACCAGTAAGTTCTGTTTGGGTTGTGGAAGTAGCGTTCGAGTTGGGCGTACTCGAGCGGCCACGTGAAGGTTGGGCCCGACCACATGACCATCTCTTGGTTGTTTTTCACCCAGCCGAGAATGGTTTGCAGGTCATTCGCTGTCGTCGAGCGTAGTTCCATTAGGCCACTATATGAAACGTCGTCCGATGAGCGGGAAAGCTCGCTCCTGAGGATCCCGCGATAGACGGTCATCGTCCGCTGGAGGATCCTGCTGCGGGCGTTGTGGCGCTATTCCGTGAGCCATGAACCAAGCCGCCTGGCCTGCTCTTCGGTCAACCAAAAGTCGACGGACTGTTGACCCTCTCGTGTCTCGAGGCCCAAAGAAATGGAAAAGCCAATCTCGCTGCCGATTGTGGGGCTGACGCCCATCTCACGAACTCGTGGTTCGGACGAGAGATCGTTCCCTATCATGATCGTTACGTCAACTGAACCCTTCGCTGCACGAAGCTCTCCCGTCGGA
This sequence comes from Arthrobacter sp. NPDC092385, assembly GCF_044755105.1. NCBI lineage: Bacteria > Bacillati > Actinomycetota > Actinomycetes > Micrococcales > Micrococcaceae > Arthrobacter > Arthrobacter sp. NPDC092385. The sequence goes on along the minus strand of NZ_JBIVQL010000004.1, from coordinate 81,645 downwards.
GTACCCGGATTGGCAAGCCAGCGTGCACCGGCATCGAGGCTCGCTTTATGTGCCCCGCAGACGGGCACTGCGCGTTCGGAGTAGGGCGCCAAAGCGAAGGAAGCCGATGCAGCCTCGAGGCAACGAAGGACGGAGCACGCAGTCATGCCCGCGATCGTACACGGAGGGGGAATTGGAAATTCGGGCTCCATTCAGAGTCGTGAGGACGTTCCTTATCAGGATCGGCCTACGCCCGTGCAGGCGACCTTGAGAATCTGTGCTGACGAGCGTGAGAACCGACACTCTTCAACTGCCGTCAGCTCGCGGAGTGGACGTTTAGCCGGGACGATAAGAACGGGCGCCTGGGCACGTGATCTGCAACACTGATCGGGTGAAGATCGGATACGCGCGTGTCTCGACCACCGGCCAGGACCTCACCGCCCAACGAGACTGCCTAATGGCTCTTGGAGTCGATGCGGAAAACATTCACGTCGACCACGGCTTCACCGGCACGAACCGAACTCGACCCGGCTTACGTGAAGCGTTGGCTGCCTGCCGCAGGGGCGACACCCTGGTCGTGACGAAACTCGACCGGCTCGCGCGCTCAGTGCTCGATGCCCGTGGCATAGCCGATGAACTCACACGCAAGGGCGTCGCCCTGAGTCTCGGCGGCAGCATCTATGACCCGACAGATCCGATCGGTCGGCTCTTGTTCAACGTCCTGGGTATCGTGGCGGAGTTCGAGTCCGACCTGATCCGTGCCCGGACCCGCGAAGGTATGGCTGTCGCCAGAGCCAAGGGTCGGCTCCGCGGCAAGCAACCCAAACTCTCTGACCATCAACGCAAGCACCTGCTCGGCCTCGTTGACGCCGGCGAATACACGCGAGGCGAAATGGCCGAACTCCTGGGCGTCTCCCGGACAACCGTTTACCGCGAGATCCAACGCCGAGCCCGACTTACGCCTCCGTAACCCTCGGCGTGTGTCCCGATAACCTGAAGGTTCTCAAGACGCCAGAGATGGTTGGGCGCTGAGCATCGACTCACCCGAGGTCACAGGAGCATTTCTGCCTCGAAGAGTTGTCTCGCTACTACGAGCAGCGGAACGGGAGGCGAAGCACTAGCTCCGCCTCCCGTATCAGCGCTGACTTGTTGATTTCTTCTTGTCGTGCTACTGGGGTTTGCCGTTGCCTGGTCGCACGGTGATCTCGGCGGTAGTGGTGGTTTCGAGTCCGGCGTGGTTGATAGCGGTGACGCTGAGTTCGTAGCTGCCTTTGAGTCCTTCGATGGGGAGCTCATAGCGGCCGTCGGTCCCGGTGAGCTCGTGTCCGTTGAAGGTGACGGTGAGTGAGCGGATCCCCGACTCAGCATCTTCTGCCCGGATTTCGGCTGTGAGGCCGCGCTTTGCACCCACCTTGGTGTCCTTGAGCCCTGTCACCACTGGTGCTGTCTCGTCAAGCGCTGGGGCGTTGACGTAGGCGATGCTCGACGCCGGGGGTGTGGTCATTCCCTCGCCGAGGAAGAAGCTCGTGTGAGGGGGCTGGTTGTAGGCGGTGTTCTGCCATGCGACACCGAGCCGATACACGGGATCGTGCATCAGGGTGCGGATGCGGTGCTCGGTGACATCGGTGGTGGTGAAGATCTTCAGGGACGAGTGGTCGGCGCTGCGGTAAACGAGTTCCTCGCGCCAGTCGCCGAACAGGTCGGCCTGCAGTGCCGGGTTGCCCTTGGTGCCGTTGCCGGTGAGGGCGCCGTCGAGGGTGAGTAGCCGATCTTCTGTCTTCGACTCCCAGTTCCACTTCGAGACGGTCGGCGTCGCACCAGAGGCGAGCTCCAGTGGATCGGTGTAGTCGTGGTCGGTGATCTCGCGCAGCAGGTCCCCGTCCCACCAGGTGAGGAAGTTCGCCGCGGGGATGCTCGTTCCGAGGTCAGTGCCATCGGCTGCCCGGAGTGATCCGACCTTCGAGTAGAACTTGTAGGTGCCTCCGATCGCCCACGCCTCATTGCCCTCGTGGGTTGGGTCGATGTCCCCTGCAGCTCCACGACCGGTGTCACGCGTGCCGGGGATGGACCAGAGGACCTCTCCGGTCGCTGCGTCGCGCATCGTTGCGGCACGCTGACCGCTGCTCGTCATGCTCTCATGCACCGAGTAGACCTCGAGCCCGTCACGGGAGGGGATGTGGTCAGTGACGTGCATCGCGTCGCCGTGGCCGAGGCCGGTGGTGTAGAGCGGGGTTCCGTCACTGTCGATGGTCATCGACCCGAAGACGATCTCGTCGGCGCCGTCCGCGTCGACGTCCGCGATGGAGAGGTTGTGGTTGCCCTGCCCGGCGAACTGGTTTCCGGCCGTGGTCGAATCGAATGCCCAGCGCTCCTGAATCTTGCCGTCCACGAAGTCGAAGGCGGCGATGGAGGTCCTGGCGTAGTACCCGCGGCTGAAGATCATGCTCGGAGTCTCACCGTCGAGGTAGGCGGTGCCGGCCAGGAAGCGGTCCATCCGGTTGCCGCTGGTGTCACCCCATGATGCGAGCTCTCCGCGCGCCGGTACGTAGTCGATGCTGTCGAGGGCCGCACCAGTAGTGCCCTCAAAGACGGTCAGATATTCCGGCCCGGCGAGGATGCGGCCGCTCGTGTTGCGGTAGTCCGCTGCGGCGTCGCCGATCACTACGCCGGCGCCATCGACCGTGGCGTCGGCGGTCTTCATTGCGACTTCGGCCCGACCGTTACCGTCGTAGTCGAACACCTGGAACTGGGTGTAGTGCGCTCCGGCACGTATGTTGCGACCGAGGTCGATCTGCCACAGCCGTGTGCCGTCGAGCTTGTAGGCGTCGAGGTAGACGTTGCCCGTGTAACCCAAGCGTGAGTTGTCCTTCGCGTTTGTCGGATTCCACTTGAGGATTATCTCGTACTCGCCGTCGCCGTCGAGGTCTCCGACCGATGCGTCGTTGGCCTCGTACTCATAGGCCTCGCCCGTCGGCGTCGTGCCGCCAGCCGGTCTCTGCAGTGGGATATCCAGGGACTGATCCCCCCACGGTATGAACTCGTCGGTGACCGTCACTTCGCGTTGGTCGATCAGGGCGGTCACGCGGTAGACCGAAGCACTTGTCCCCTCCGCGTCGAGCAGGTTCGTACTGCCGGTGATCGGGGTATCAGTGATGCGAACACCGTCGCGGTAGACGTGGAAGCCGATCGAATCTGCGTCGAGGCCGAGCACGCGCCAACCGACATAGACTCCCCCTTCGGTCGTCACAGCGACCGGGGCCCGGTCCAGGTATTCAACCTGCCGGACCGGCGTGTTCTCGGGTGCCGCAGATGCTGGCATGCTCACGAGAGTTGCCGCAGCGACGGCTGCCACTGCCGCCACTCCCAGTGCTCGTCGTGACCTTCGTGGATGAACGAACGAAACCATAACCATCTCCCTTGATGTCCTGGTGCAGAATCAAGTCAGGCGCCCCCCATGGGAAACCGCTTTCCTTAGTAACTTCATCGTGCTTTCCCTGCGATCGGTTGTCAAGAGCAACAGATACATCAACGCACTCGGGCCTCAACAATTTCAGGGGCTCGACCGGATGGAAGCTGCGCATGACCGCTGTCGAAGACCAGGCATGGCTCTGCCCAGCCTCGCGTCCTCCCGCTGAAGGATGCGCTTGCGCAGCGCTGATCGTTCGCATCGGGCAATAGGAACGCGAGCCGCTGCGCCGGAGACCACACGTACGTGTCATCGCAGCCATATCCCCTCAGCCAAGCCTGCCCGTCCAGAACACGCAGGTAGAACCCCTTGGGATACTCCACGTCCTCGCTGACGGGTTCGGATCCGATATGGACCGCTCCGCTCGGGCCACGGCCCGCGGAAAGGACCGAGTCCGGTGCGTTCATCTGGTCCATCATCGCCAACCGGAGGTAGGGGCCGGTCACCAGGGGACAGAGTTCAAGGCCCTGCTCTTGTGCGGCCGCGAAGACTCGGGACTGAACGGCACCCTGCTCGAAGCCAAGTTGCGCTACGGTCCGCTCCACGATTCGTAGTGGTCGACCCACCGGGTCATCGAACGCGGAGTGAGCGATCAGCGTCTCGGCGTGGGCATTGAGCTGGACGCTTGCATCCCGCAATGCTTCGACGAGCTCAGTCCGCGACCGCCCGCCCACACGGACCACGAGACCCTCACTCCTGGCTGCTTCCGTCATGAAGCCATACTCCGCCACGGCTAGCTAGCCGACGAATCGCCATGATGATCAGGGCGGTGCTCGATGGTTACGGATCGCGCCAGTCAGCCGACCTGCTATCGGTAGATCGAGTGCAGCCTCGTCAGTCAAGGACTGCCGATCCGCTGGCTACGAGTTCCTCGAGGAGCCGAAAGCCCGGCCGATCCACCGCTCCGTGCCGCGCGGACAGCACGGCCACACCGATGCGGGCTTCCCGGTCGAGACCGATCCAGCTGCCGAATCCCCCCGTCGCACCGTTGTGCCACGTGATGGTGCGGCCGCGGTACGGCACAGTGATCCACGCGGCGCCGATCCGGACGCCCGGGGAGAAATCTGCAACGGGTTCGAGCGCTGTGACACCCGGAGCAGTGTGATCCAGGATCGCCCGCAGGAGGCCACCAAGGGTGCCGATGCTCGCCCGGATGCCGCCCGCGGGAGCCAGGGCCTCGCCGACCCACGGCTGGACCGGGCGGCCGACCCGCGAGGTCCCCCAGAGGTCGGCGTCGTGGAGGTCATCCTGACGCGACGGCGTCGAATACCCGGGTCCAAGGACATCACGGAGGAGTCGGCCGTACCCGCGCCCGTCAGCACTCGCGGTCGCATGCCCGAGAAGCTGGAACCCGAGGTTCGAGTACCGAGGTCGCGGTGACCCTACGCGCACGTCCCGCGTCTGCTCGAGGAGCCCAGCGAGGGTCTCGCCGTACGGATTCTCCCCGCGGATCGACAACGCCAGACTGCGACGCAGAACGGACATCCCGGGGGCCAGTCGTGGGAGGCCGGATCGGTGGACGGCCAGCGAGCCGAGAGGCACCGCGGCGACCGGCCCGAAACCGTCAAGAGGAAGCACATCCCCCAGCATCGTCATCGGTGACACTACGCCGCGCTGCAGCGCGTCGGCATACAGCATGCCGGTGAGCGCCTTTGAGACCGACCCGATCTCGAAGGTGCTCTCCGCCTCGGTCCCCGCAGTTGCCACGAAGACCCGCCGCGAAGAGGCGACCGCGATCGCCGCCGGCCACGATGGACGAAGTGCCCGATTGGCCGGGCCGAGCAACTCCGCGTCCCCTGTCCACTCCCGTGGCTGCATGAGATTCTCCTCTGGATGCCGGACGCACCCGTTCAGGTAAAGAGCCCGTCAACACGTGTTGACGCATCCTCTTCGCTGAACGTAGTGGACGAAGGTATGCAGCGTCAACATATATTGACGACTCGCGCGTTGGTACGCCGTCTCATCGACGGCGGGCTGCCGACCGGAGGGACTCAGACCGGTTGGGGTGACGGCTCGGCGCGGAGGGCGGGACAGTGCTCCGGGTCGGGGTGCAGGGAGATCTCGATGACACGGTCGAGCTGGGCACGCGCCTTCTCCAGCTCGGCGATGCTCTCGGTGATGCGGTCGCGCTCACGCTGAAGCAGGGAGAGTGCCTCTTCGCTCGCCTCACCCCGGTCGACGCACGGAAGCAGGTCGACGATCGTGCGGCTGGCAAGTCCTGCAGAGAAGAGCTGCTGGATCAGCTGGACCCGCTCCACGGCTGCCTCCTCGTACACGCGCTGGCCCCGCGCCGTCCGATCCGCCGGCAGCAGGCCCTGCTCCTCGTAGTAACGCAGGGCCCGGGTGCTGACCCCGGCTCGCTCGGCGATGTCTCCGATGCGCACGAGCGCTCCTCTCTTCCGACGTCCGGGCCGGACTTGCCCTTGACGTCAACGTGAAGTCCTACTGTAGCCGAGCAGGCAGGGCACGAGGCCCGGCCGCCAGAATGGAGAACGCCACACATGGACATCACCGACCAGATCGCCCTCGTCACCGGATCCAACCGAGGCATAGGGCGCCGCTTCGTCGACGAGCTCCTCGCCCGGGGAGCCCGAAAGGTCTACGCCACAGCACGCCGCACCGACACCCCCGAGGCACGTGACCTTGCGGCCCTCGACCGCGTCGAGGTGCTTCGGCTCGATATCACCGATCACGCCTCGGTGGTGGCAGCGGCCCGGACGGCTTCCGACGTCACGCTGCTGATCAACAACGCCGGCATCGCCACCTCGACACCCCTCGTCACGGGCGACCTCGACCTGCTCCGTCGCGAGATGGACACGCATTTCTGGGGCACCCTGGACATGATCCGCGAGTTCGCCCCGATCCTTGCGGCGAACGGCGGAGGGGGAATCGTCAACGTGCTGTCGGCGCTGTCCTGGTTCTCCTATCCCGGTAACGGAGGCTATGCGTCCGCGAAGGCTGCCGAGTGGAACATGACCAATGGCGTACGGCAGGACCTCGCGGCGCAGGGCACACTCGTGCAGGGCGTCCACCTCGGTGCGGCGGACACCGACATCATGGCCGGCTACGACGGACCGATGATCGACCCGGCACTCGTGCCCCGCGCGTCCTTCGACGGACTGGCCGAGGGCGCGATCGAGGTGGTTGTCGACGAGTGGAGCGCGATGGTCAAGGCATCCCTGGCCCACGACCCCGCCGCTCTCTACGCGCAGATCACACCGGCGAACTGACGGCAGGTGCTGGCCGGCAGCCGGAAGCAGGCTCGCCGGCCAGTACCGTCCCACCGCGACCATGGGATGCGGATCGGCGGGTGGAGAACCGCTGGTGGCGGGTAGCTGTGTCGCTCGTCACGCCGGTCCGGCACCCATCTGCCCGTGAGGTGCCACCGAAGGACCAGTAAGACATCCGCGTGGAGTGCAGCGTCGGGAAGGTCGGACACAGCGGGCGGCGATCAGTTCCCGCCCACCTACCAAGGAGAAGCATGGAACTCACCAAGCGCAGGAACCTCTCGATCCTCGGTATCGCAGCAGTCTCGATGTTCGGTCTCGCAGCGTGCGGCGGCACCGATGCGACCGAGACCACCTCGGGCAACATGGCCAGCGAGAGCAGCACGGCGGGCCCCGAGAGCGAGACGCCGTCGGCAGAAGCCAGCATGAGCCCCTCGGCCTCCGCGGACGCCATGATGGACCCCGCCGCGAACCTCGTCGGCCCCGGCTGCGCCGGCTACGCCGAGACGGTCCCCGACGGCGCAGGATCGGTCGCCGGCATGGCCCTGGACCCCGTCGCCACCGCCGCCTCGAACAACCCCATCCTCACCCAGCTCACCGCCGCCGTCTCCGGCGGGATCAACCCCGACGTCGACCTCGTCGACACCCTCAACGGCGGCGAGTTCACCGTCTTCGCACCCGTCGACGAAGCCTTCGCCGCCCTGCCCGCCGAGGCCGTCAAGGGCCTCAAGACCGACACCGAGGGCCTCAGCAGCATCCTCACCTACCACGTCGTCCCCGGCAAGATCCAGCCCGCTGAGCTCGAGGGCACCACCCAGACCACCGTCCAGGGCGCCGACCTCGAGGTCACCGGCTCCGGCCAGGAACTCATGGTCAACGGCGCCAACGTCATCTGCGGCGGCGTCCAGACCGCCAACGCCGTCGTCTACCTCATCGACACCGTCATGATGCCCCCCGCAGCGGGCTGAGGACACGCAGGTCCACTTCCGCAGAAGGGCTCCCACGCACTGGTGTGGGAGCCCTTCTGCCTTCCGGACGGTCCCGCCGACCGCCGTGCAGTGGGGTCAGGACGCCTCCGTCACCCTCCGGTAGCCCGTGCCGTCCGGATAGCGCTCCACGTAGCCGTGGTCGACGAGTGCGCGCCGCAGCGTCGGGATGTCGTGCGTGACGGTGGCCAGCAGCCGGTTGACCTCGGGTTCGCTGATCTCCTCGTCCGCAGGCAGGAGTCGCTCAGCGAGGTGGGACAGGAGGTCGGAGCGGTCCTGGCCGGCGCGGGGCAGCCCGTCGATGCGCCCGTCGCGGAAGAACCGGTCCACGCCCTTCGGCGTGCCGGGTGCAGCGGACGAGAGGACTTCCTTGAAGAGGTGCCCGTTCACGGCGTGGTCGTCCGTGAGGAGCCCCGCGTCGACGAGGCGCTGCACCTCCTTCGGCGCCGCATCGAGGGGCTGCCCGAGCACGGCCCGCGCGTAGAGCTCGCGGGCGCGCCCGCCCGCGAGCGTCGAGAAGACCTTCTGCCAGGACGGTGTGGTCATGGTGTTCCTCCGGTCGGGTGCGGTGTTCGGGTGAGCCGTGCAATGAAGTCGGCGCTTCCTGCCGCCGTGACCGCGGCAAGCCTCTCCGCCTCGCTCGGGCCGCCGTCGAGCATGGGTGCCAGGGCCGGGCGATGCACGACGACGCCGGCCTCCTCGGCGATCAGCGCACCGGCCGCGAGATCGTGTTCGTTCAGGCCGCGCTCCATGAAGGCATCGAGCGTGCCGTCGGCCACCATGCAGAGGTCGAGTGCAGCCGAGCCGAGGCGCCTCAGGTCACCGAAGCCCTCGAGGAGCGCACCCAGCTCCCCTACCTGGTCCGCGCGGACCGCGGAGTCGTACGAGAATCCGGTGGCGAGGAGCCGCCCGCGCCCGGCGCGTGGACCGCTGAGGCGCCGCACCTCGCCGCGGTCGCTTAGCCACGCCCCGCCTCCCCGCGAGGCCCAGTAGATGCGCTGCAGCGCCGGTGCGTGGACGACGCCGGCGAGCCAGGTGCCGTCGCCGTCCGCGGCGGCCACCGAGGTGGCGTAGTAGGCGATGTCGCGGATGAAGTTGGTGGTTCCGTCGAGCGGGTCGACGGACCACCGGATCCCCGCGCCGCCGGGGCCTGCGCCTGGAGGCACGGTGGTGCCGAGTTCCTCGCCGGTGATGGCGTCGTGCGGTCGGGAGGTCGCGATGACGCTGCGCACCGCCCGCTCGGCGGCGACGTCGAAGGCCGTCACCCAGTCGCTGTCCGAGCTCTTGCTCGTGGCTCCCGGTGTCCGGGCGCCACGGCGGGCCAGCACCTCGGCGCCGGCGGCTGCAGCCTGCCGGGCGAGGTGCAGGAGCGCCCCGGGGGACGACCCTGTGCCGTCCCCGCTCCCCCCGCCCGCCGGGATCATGACGCGGTGTCCCCCTCGGAGACGATGGGACCGGCACCCGCTCCGGCCTCGAGTTCCTCGGCGACCTCCCGGTCCTCGTCCACGTCGGCTCCGTCACCGTCGGGGCCGGTGGCCGGCCCGTTCTCCAGGAGCGCGATGAAGCCCTCCTCGTTGAGCACCGGGATCCCGAGCGCCTCGGCCTTCTCGAGCTTGGTGCCCGCGTTCTCGCCCGCCACCACGTAGCTGGTGTTCTTCGACACCGAACCGGCGGCCTTGCCACCGCGGGTGATGATGGCCTCCTTCGCCTCGTCGCGGTTGTACTGCTCCAGGGAACCGGTCACGACGACGGTCAGGCCCTCGAGCGTGCGCGGAGCGCTCTCGTCGACCTCGTCCGCCATGCGCACGCCCGCCGCGGCCCAGCGGTCCACGATCTCGCGGTGCCAGTCCTCCGCGAACCACTCCTTGAGGGCGGCGGCGATGGTCGGGCCGACGCCGTCGACATTCGCCAGCTCCTCCTCGCTCGCGGTGCGGATCCGCTCCATCGAGCCGAAAGCGGTGGCCAGCGCACGCGAGGCGGTGGGGCCGACGTGCCGGATGGACAGGGCGACGAGCACGCGCCAGAGCGGCTGGCTCTTCGCCTTCTCCAGCTCCGTGAAGAGCTTGCGGGTGGTGGCGCTCGGCTCCGAGGGCTTCTTGGCCGTGCCCTTCGAATAGAAGTACGGCACGAGCTCGCGCCCCGTCACCACGCCCTTGACCTTCTTGTCGCGCTCGATCCGGACATCCGCCAGCTTCTCCGGCGTGAGGTCGAAGATCTCCGCCTCCGTGGTGATGGGCGGTACCTCGGGTTCGGCGGGCTGCGTCAGGGCGATCGCCGCCTCCCATCCGAGGGCCTCGATGTCGAAGGCACCGCGGCCGGCCAGGTGGAACACGCGCTCGCGCAGCTGCGAGGGACAGGACCGGGCGTTGGGGCAGCGGATGTCGACGTCGCCCTCCTTCGCGGGCTGGAGCGGGGTCCCGCAGGAGGGGCACTCGGTGGGCATGACGAATTCCCGCACCGGCGGGTCCTGGCGGTCGCGCAGTGCGATGACCGGTCCCACGATCTCGGGGATGACGTCCCCGGCCTTCCGCAGCACCACGATGTCGCCGATCATCACGCCCTTGGCCTTGACGACCTCCTGGTTGTGGAGCGTGGCCATGCCGACGGTGGACCCGGCGACCTTCACGGGCTCCATCAGCCCGAACGGGGTGACGCGTCCGGTCCGTCCGACGTTCACGAGGATGTCGAGCAGCTTGGTGTTCACCTCCTCCGGCGGGTACTTGTAGGCCACGGACCACCGCGGCACGCGCGAGGTGTGGCCGAGGGCGCGCTGCAGCGCGAAGCTGTCCACCTTCACCACGATGCCGTCGATCTCGTGCAGGAGGTCGTGGCGGTGCTCCCCGTAGTGCCCGATGTACTCCATGACCTCGTCCTGGGTCGACAGCACCCTGTAGTACGGGGAGGTCGGCAGCCCCCAGGCCGTGAGGAGGGCGTAGGTCTCCGACTGCGTCTCCGCCGCCAGTCCGGTGCGCGCCCCGATGCCGTGGACGTACATGTCCAGCGGGCGTTCGGCGGTCATGGCCGGGTCCTTCTGGCGCAGGGACCCCGCCGCGGCGTTGCGGGGGTTGGCGAACGGCGCCTTGCCCGCGGCGACCATGCGCTCGTTGAGCTGGCCGAACTCCTTCGTGGGGAAGAACACCTCGCCCCGGATCTCCACCTCCTCGGGATGGTCGCTCCCGGCGAGGTGCCGCGGGATGGAGGCGATGGTCAGGACGTTGTGCGTGATGTCCTCGCCGGTGACGCCGTCGCCACGCGTAGCCGCACGGACGAGCTCGCCGTTGCGGTACAGCAGGTTCACGGCGAGGCCGTCGATCTTGAGCTCCGTGAGCCAGGCGATGGTGGCGCCCGGGTTCCGCTGCTCGACGCCTGCGGCCGCCCGGTCCAGCCAGGCCCGCAGCTCGTCGAGCGAGAAGACGTCCTCGAGGCTGTACATGCGGGCGAGGTGCTCCACGGGGGCGAAGGCGGAGGACACCTCGCCGCCCACCTCCTGGGTGGGTGAATCGTTGGAGACCAGTTCGGGGTGCAGTGCCTCCAGCTCCTCGAGCCGGCGGAAGAGGGCGTCGAACTCGGCGTCGGAGATGGTGGGCGCGGCGTCCTGGTAGTACGCGATGCGGTGCGCCCGGACCTCCTCGGTGAGTTGCGCGTACTCCTCCCTCAGGGCGTCACTGGGGGCCGGTGTCTCCTCGGCGGAGACCAGGGTGTCCGCTGCGCTGTCAGGTTCTGGGGTCACTTTCCCATCTTGCCCTACCGCCCGGACCATCGCACTCGTGCCTGTTCTGCGCAGTGACGCCACCGGCCCGCAGCGGAGGGCTGCGGGCCGGTGGCGGAGTCGGTGGGACCTACGCCGAGGCGGTCTCCTGGTCCTGCTTGTTCTTCTGGACCGTCTGGCTCACGGTGCCGAGTTCGGAGGCGATGGCGGTGAGCTTGGCACGGTGCCCTTCCCAGTCGCTGCGGAAGCGCTGCGCGTCGGGGCCTTCCCAGCCGGTGGAACCGAGCTTCGTGGTGAGCTGGTTGACCATCTGGTTGATCTCTTCCGACTTCTGCGTCAGGAGCATTGCGAGTTCCTGCATCTCCTGAGGGTTGTTACCGTGCGTGATGTTGCTCATCGTCCCCACCTTCCGAGTGTGCCGGTCCGGTGATCCCGGTACCGGCTGCCCTGCCGGTCCGTCCGGCCGGGCAACTACTTGAAACCTATGCGAGCCCCCCGGGAGTGTCGATGGGGAGCCCTCCCCATGAGGGGCGCAGGCACCCACCAGCGGGCCCTGGTGGCACGTCCGAGACCTAGGACGCGCCGCCCGTCGTGGTGGCAACTTGAACCTTATACGCCTTGCCCCTGCCGATGACGTACCCGCGGCCCGGGATGAACCGGTTCCCCGCCGTCCGCCCCACCGAGGTGCTCAGGAGGGTGTCGCCGTCGATCTCGCCGGGATTGAGCAGGAGCCCGCGCCGGCCCGATTTGAAGGGCCCCGCGAGGTTCCACGCGCTCGACCAGGTGGAGGTCTCGGCCTCCCCCACCACCCACTGGTTCGCCTTGATGGCGGCCTTCACGAGCGTCGAGAGTTCCATCTCGGCGGGCGAGTCCGTGAACTCGGTGACACCCTCGATGAAGAAGGCGACGGCGTCGTCGGACTCGGTGGTCAGCGCCAGCAGGCGCGCCAGCTCGGGCTGGACGGCGCCCGGTGTGGCATGGGCCTCGTCCCAGACGGGCAGGGACGCGACCGAGGACTTCCGGGCCCCGAGGTAGATGCGCCGGGTCCGCGGCGACGATCGCTCGAGGGCCGCCGCCAGGCTCACCAGTGCCACGGTGCGTCCGGCTCCGGGCGGGCCACTCACCATGAACCCGCCGCGGGTGGCGATCGCCGCCGGTTCGAGGTTGGCGTCGTCGACCCCGATGACGGCATTCCCCGGCGTACCGGCCGGGAGCACGTCGAGCTCGATCGACTCCGGCAGGCTGAGGATGCCCGGCGCCTGGGGTACACCCTGCCGCAGCATCGCGTCGCGCAGCCTCTCCACCTCCCGCGCCTGCAGTGCCAGGTTCGCGTTGCCGCCGAAGATCGCGAGCTGGAGCTCCTGGCCGTCGCTGAGGGCGCGCCCGGGCGGTGAGGTCATGAACAGGACGTCCTTGGGCACGCCGAGGATGGCGTAGTCGTCCTTGCCAGCGAGCCGCAGGACGATGCGGCGCTGGATGGATGCCGCGAGCGACGGCGGCAGCGCGCTGGTCCGCTCCCCCGTCACGATGACGTGGACACCCATGGGCCGTCCGTCCGTCGCGATCTGCTGGAACAGCTCGAAGTGGCGTGCCGAGCCCTTGAACTCGTAGTTCTCGCGGAAGGTCGACAGTCCGTCGACCAGCAGGAGGATGCGGGGCTCCTCCGGGCGGCCGGCCAGCCTGCGGTACTCGGTGATGGTACCGGCGCGCACCTCGGCGAAGCGGTCCGCCCGCTCGTCCATGACGCCGCGCAGGTACCGCAGCAGCCGCCCGATGCGCTCGGAATCCTCACCGTCGAGGATGGCCCCGACGTGCGGCAGCTGGTCGAGCATCTGGAGGCCGTTGGAGGCGCAGTCGATGCCGTAGACCTGCACCGGCCCGCCGCGCACCGTGACCGCCGCGCCGATCGCGAGGGTCCGCAGCGCTGCCGACTTGCCCGAGCCGCCGGCGCCGAGGAACGCCATGTTGCCGTCGGTGTCCGGGGCGTAGAAGACGGTCGGCTGCGCCTGGTTGGCGGGGTCGTCGGCGACGCCGAGCAGCATCTTCTCGTCGGTGCGGGGGTTCGGCAGCCTGGAGAAGTCGTAGGCGGAGGCGAGTTCGGCGAGCCACGGCCTGCGCGGCGGCGCGATCCCGAGCTCGATCGCGGCCTGCGACACGTTCGCCACGATGCGCGAGATGTCGTTCGGCCCACCGACCTCCTCGGCCTCCTCCCCGCCCTGTCGTTCCCACGCCGGGCCGGATCCGAAGTCCATCTCGACGATGTCGATGCGGGGCCGTGCCGGTGCCCTGGTGGTCCAGCCGCCCGCGTACCCGGTCTGGAAGCCCTGGATGCGGCCCGGGCCGGTCTTGGCGGCGCCGCGGCCGGGGATGGTCGGGCTGAAGTAGGCGGCCATGGGATCGCCGAGGATGTCCTCGGAATCGTCCGTGTCCGCCATGCGCAGGGCGATGCGCATGTTGGTGTTGGCCCGCAGGTTGTCCTTGATGACGCCGGCGGGCCGCTGGGTGGCGAGGATCAGGTGCAGGCCGAGGGATCGGCCGCGGGCCGCGATGTCGACGACGCCGTCCACGAACTCGGGGACCTCGCGGGCGAGCGCCGCGAACTCGTCGACCACGATGACGAGCGACGGCGGTGTCTCGGGATCCGCCTCGCGCTCCATGGCGAGCAGGTCCTTCGCCTTCCTGCGGTTGAAGAGCCGCTCCCGGTGGTGGAGTTCGGCACGCAGCGAGGTCAGCGCCCGGCGGACGAGGTGCGGCGAGAGGTCCGTGACGAGGCCGACGCTGTGCGGCAGGTTCACGCACTCCGCGAAGGCCGCGCCGCCCTTGTAGTCCACGAAGAGGAACGTGAGGCGGTCGGGGCTGTACGCGGCGGCCATGCCGAGCACCCAGGACTGCAGGAATTCGGACTTACCGGCGCCGGTGGTGCCGCCCACGAGGGCGTGCGGGCCTTCCGTCTTCAGGTCGAGGTACATCGGCTCCACGCCCTTGGATCCCACGAGTGCGCGCAGCGACCCCTGGTGCTTCCGGTTCGGCACCGCCGACGCGGCCACGGAGTTGTTCTCCTTCCAGCGGTCGGCGACGGCCGCCGTCGCCTCCATCAGGTCGTGGCCGGCGAGCGCCACGTAGGACACCGCCCGGGGCAGGTCCGACTCGTCGTCCACCGGGGTACCGACGTCGATCACGGGGGTGAGCATGCGCGCGAGCCGGCCCGCGAGGTCCTCGTCCACGCTCTCGCAGCTCACGGGCGTGGTGAGCCGGCCCAGGCGTACCTGCCCGGAGACGTTGGCGCTCTCGCCGTCGACGGCGAGGAAGTCGCGGCACGCGGCGGGCAGCGCGGGCACGGACGTGGCGATCCAGAGGAGGTGCACGCCGACGTCGGGGCCGAGTTCCGCGACCCGCGTGAGGCGGGCGCGATCCACCGAGGCGTCGTCCTCCACCACCACGAGCACGCTCGGCACCACGGGGGCGGGCAGTTCGATGTCCTGGGGTTCGAGCGCCCCGCGCAGGCCGGCACCCGTGCGCCGGCCGGAGCGCGCCGCGATGAGGTCCTCGAGCTGGGAGAGCAGGGCCGCGCCGGCGGCGGGCCCGGCACCGAGGTGGTCACCGGACAGGGGGCTGTGGACCGAACCGGCATGGGGCACCCACTGGAGCCAGCTCCAGCGCGCCTTCGATTCGACCGAGGTGAGGGCGGTCAGCACGAGTTCGGCGGGCGAATGCAGGCCGATCGCCTGGATGACGAGGCCGCGCGCGACGTCGTCGACCACGCCGCGCGTACCGGCGAGGCCGAGCGCACCGGACAGCCGGAGGTTCGCGACGATCGGGACGTCGTCGAGGGTCGTGTAGCGCTCGACGACGGCGGCGATCTCCTCCGCGTACTCGGCGAGGGTGTCGTTGGCGGACGGTTCGCGGATCTCCACGCGTGACGGCGCCGTGCCGGTGCCGAAGCGCAGCGTCAGGAAGGACGCGTGCTCGGGCCGGTGCGTCCACAGGAGCGGACCGAGCTTGTAGATGGCGTCCACGGTCTCGGCGACGGACGGCGCCTCGGCCTGCCGCACCGCGCGCTCGACGCGCTGCAGGCGGTCCATGTCCTTCCGGAAGAACTCCATGGCGCCCGTGTACTGCTCCACGGCTTCCCGGAAGACGCGCCGCGCATTGCTGCGCTGGTCGAGGTGGCTGGCGACGAGGATGAGCGGCATCATGAGCGCGAACAGCGCGCTGAAGGGGCTGCGCGTCACCGCGAACATCACCATGCCCATCAGCAGCGGCGCTGCCATCATGATGTAGGGGAAGCGCTGGGGCTGCGGGCGCTTCGGCCCGGCCGGCGGCGTCTTCGGCGGAACCACGAAGGACGGCACGACGCGCGGGGAGCGGTTGAACTCGACGAGCGGATTGGTGGACTCCCCCGCACCCGCACGGCCGAGGGAGACGACACTGACGGTCGTGTCGCCGAGCGTGACCTCGTCGGCGGAGGTCAGCGGGGCGCGGTTGATCCTCGTGCCGCCCATCAGGAGGCCGTTGGCCGAATTGGTGTCGATGATCTCGATGGTGTCGGACACGTTGATGCGCGCGTGGCGCTTGGACATCATGGGATCCGAGAAGCGGATGTCGGCGTTGCGGTCGCGGCCCAGGTAGCTGGCGCCGACGGGCAGGGAGAACTCCTTGCCGGCGTCGGGCCCGGCGAGCACGCGGAGCGTGGCGACCGAGGGCCCGCGGTCCTGGCCGGGCAGGTCGAACCCGTCGCTGACCCGGGTGATGGTCACGGTGGAGCCCGGGCGCAGGCCGGACTCGAACAGGCTGCGGTCCGGGTCCAGCGTGCGTCCGCGCATGCCGCCGGCCACGTAGGACTCGTCGACCGTCAGGGACAGGCCCGATGGCACGGCTGCTCCCGCACGGCCCGGATCGGAGGCGTACAGTTCGCGGGCCACGTCGCTGACGGTCGCGAGGCCGTCCACGGTGACGGCGAGGTCCTTGGCCGGTTCCGGCTCGCGCCGGAGGGTCAGGCGAAGCTTCATGCGTGCCGGCTATTCGTCATCGGATGTGCCCTTCATGGTGTCCAGCAGGTGGAGGTCGTCGGAGGTGACCAGGTGCGAGGTGATGGCGTGCTCCACGAGGCGGGCGCGCCTGTTGGTGGCGAGCTTCCCGCCGCCGCCGCGGAGGCCGGCGACGCCCACCCGGTCGAGCTTGTCGCACACGTTGTCGAGCTTGCGGTTGAAGCGCGTCAGGGCCCAGCCCAGGCGCTTCGCGGCTTCCGCGGAGGACGGGATGGCGCTGAAGCCGGTGCCTTCACGGCGGAGCATCGGTTCGGCGAGCGCCACGATGAGCGCCTTCTGCGCGTCGGTGAACCGCACCGGCCCGATCGTCGTGTCCCCGGCGCTGTCGGCGCCGCGGCTCTCCTGGCGGAATGCGGGCGTCTTCAGGTGGACGTCGAACTCGTAGGTGGTCGGTCCTGCGGTGAAGACCACCCGGGTCTGCCCGAAGACCAGCGGGATCCGGGCGCCGGGCGACACCCAGGCCTGCATCCCACCGCTCGTGTCGGCGACCGTGGCCGAGAGCATGGTGCCGACGTTGTTCAGCCACCAGATGCCGTTCTGGCGTTCGATCTGCAGGAACTTCCGGTGCAGGTACGGGTTGTCGTCGACCTCGAGGTCGCCCTCCCTGCCGATGTCGAAGACCTGGTTCTCCGCGGGCTCGTGCCATTCACCGCAGAAATCTATTGCGAGTTCCCCCAAGGTGTTCCTCTCCTACTCCGGGTAGCAGCTGCGGGCTGGCTCGGACGCCGTCCCGTTGCTGCGTGCGAGCTGCACGTCGACGCACGTGGTGCCGGACGGGCTGGCCTGCACCGTCGCCGAGAGCTGCTGGGTCCTGATCCACTCGCCCGACTCCTGCACCGTCACGGTGCGGAAGCGGTAGATGTCGCCGTCCTGCGGATCCGGGTTGGCCCACGAGAAGGCGATGTCGTTGCCCTGCGGCACGCCCGTGAGGCCCTCGGGTGCAGGGACATTCCCTTCCAGGCCTGCCATCGGGTCCGACGGCGGTTGCGTCAGTCCCACGGGCGGCGCCGGTTCCGCGCCGTCGCCACCAAGGACGACGGCGGCGACCCCGCCCGCGGTGCCGAGCACCACGAGCGCGCCGACGCCGATGAGCAGGGGAAGGCGCCGTCGGCGCGTGGGCGCTGCGGCCGGATCCGCCGGTTCCACCGCCGTCGAGCCGGCCGCCGCGGGGCGGTGCATCGTCGTGTCGAGCCTCAGCGGGTCCTCGGAGGCCGTGCCGGCGCCCCTCAGGACCGTCCGCTCGCCCCAGCCCGTACCGGCGGACTCCGCGGCGGGTGCCGGTGAGGGAGCTGCCGGCGAGGAGGCAGGGGCCTGCGGCCCGACCGCGCGCACGGCACCCGCGCCGGTGGAACCGGCGGGGCCCGTGTGGCCCGTCGCATCACGGTCGGGGAACGGCGCGTTCGGGAACGTGGGCGCGAAGGTCGTGGATTCGGGGTCGATGGACACCACCCGCCGCACGCGGGTCTCCTCGGCGCCGGCGTCGTCCCCGGGCTGCAGCGGGGCGTCGTCGAGCACCTCGAACGGTGTCACCGAGTATCCCAGCTCGGTCTGGATCCGCTGGAGGGTCAGGGCGAAGGAGTAGGCGGACTCGAAGCGTGAGCCGGGCTGCTTCGACATCGCGGTCGCCATGGCCAGCTCCAGCGAATCCGGGACGTCCTCGCGCCCGGTGCGCTGCAGGGGCATGCTCGCGATCCGGTCCATGAGGGCCGCCTGCGAGTTGTCCGTGCCGGGGAAGACGAAGGGCGAGCGGCCGGCCAGCAGTGTGTAGACCGTGGCACCGAGCGCCCAGACGTCCACCTTGACGCCGTCGATCCCCCCGCCGTGGAACGCCTCGGGCGGCGACCAGGGGATGGACATGCCCTGGTCCTCGTCCGTGCCGCTGGACTCCATGGTGCCGGAGATGCCGAAGTCGGTCAGGGCGGGCCTGTTGTAGTCCGTCACGAGGATGTTGGCGGGCTTGATGTCGCGGTGCGCGATACCGGCCCGGTGCGCGGACTCGACGGCGGACGCCACCTGGATGCCGACGGTCAGCGTCTCGGCGACGGAGAGGCGTGCCCGCCGGTAGCGGATGTCGAGGCTCGGGCGGGAGCAGTACTCCATGGCCAGGTAGGAGTGGCCCTCGGCGGTGGTATCCGCTTCGTAGATCGTGACGATGTAGGGGTGGGAGGAGAGCTGGGCCATGAGGTTGGCCTCGGACTCGAACGCCTTCCGGGCACCGTCGGTCCTGAGGTCCGAGATGAGCACCTTGACGGCGACCTGGCGGCGCGGGCGGTCCTGCTCGTACAGGTACACGTCCGCGAAGCCGCCGGAGCCGAGCAGGCTCACGTACCGGTACCCGGAGATCGACGGCGGCGGTGCGGCAGGGCGCCTGGTGCTCACGGCAGGTCCTCGAACCGCAGGGAGACGTCGTCACCGAGCTGGGCGATGTCGCCGTCGAGCAGGAAGGCCGTCTCGCCCTGGCCGAGCCTGCGCGGGGGCTGCCCGTCGCGGATCAGCACGGTGCCGTTCGTGGCCTTGAGGTCGCACAGCATCACGTGCCAGCCGTCGAGACGGACCTCGACGTGGGAGCGGGAGATGTCGCCGGACGCCGACTGCACCTGGACGAGCTTCGGCATCTCCCGGCCCTGGACGCGGGAGACCGAGGGCTGCCGTCCGACGATGATCGAGCGGTCGAGGTCGACGACCTCGCCCGTGGAGATCCTCATGACGCCCAGGCCCGGCCGGGGTACCTGCTGCGTCTCGTCCTGCAGCGCGCCTCCGCAGCTGGAGCACGCGGAGCTGGTGGGGGCATTGGCATGGCCTGCGACGCACAGCCGGGCGAGGACGAGCGGACCGGTGCCGGCGGCCCGCTCGACGGGTGCCGGGGGTACGGGGAGCTCCGGTGCCATGGGAGCCTCCGGAAGCCGGCTGCGCATGACGGTCTGCCCGTCGTGGTCACCCAGGACCGGCGGGGTGGACGGGGTGGCCGGCGTAGACGAGGTCGAGGACGAGGCCGGGGTGGAGGGCGCGGACGCCGACGGGGCCGACGCCGGTACGCGCGGCGCCGGGGGCACGGACCCCGTGGATTCCGGCACTACTGTCGTGGCGGACCGGCCGGTGGACCAGGGTACGGAGTCGATCAGGACCGTGGGCGGTGCGGCGGCCGCTTCCACCGGCGCCTGCGCCGACGCGTCGGGCGTCGGCTTCCCGGGCTTCTCCGCGTCGGGCTCCAGCGCTGGTGCGGCGACTTCTCCCGGTGTTGAGGGGCCGGCAGCGGACGGGCCGAGAGTGGACGGGCCGAGAGTGGACGGACCGGCTAGGGAGGGGCCGGGCGCGGAGCCGACCGTCGGAGCGTCGTCGGCCTCACGGACGGCCGCGTCCTCCACGCGGCGGGCCACGGTCTGGTCCCAGAGGTGGTCGTAGCCGATGCCCGAGGTGCCGTCCTCCTCCACGTCCGGCGCGAAGCCGCTCCCGGAGGGACCGTGGCCCTGGACCCGGTCCCCCTCCGGTCGTCGGGCTGCTGCGTCGTGACCCTGCAGGCCATCGGTCGCGCCCGCTCCTGGCAAGTCGTGCCCCTGCGGGCGCGCCGCCGGAGCATCGGTCACCGCCGCCAGCGGCTCCACGGCGGAGACGACGCCGGGGTCGGCGACGTCCGCCGGCACGCTCGTCAGGTAGAGGCCGGGGTTGATCGTCGCGGAGTCGTCCGCCTCGGCGGGACCGGCTTCCGGGCGCCTCCCGTCCACGTCGCGTTCCCCGACCGCGAGCGAAGGCTCGGCCTCGAGTTCGGGGTCCATGGCCCCGAGGCTCCCGGGTTCGGCGACCAGCGCGTCCGGCGTCACGTCCGGCGTGGGATCCGGCGTTGCGTCCGATGTCCCGTCCGGTGTCGGGCCCGATGTCGGGCCCGATGTCGGGCCCGGCGGGACGTCCGATGTCCCGGCCGGTGTCGGACCCGGCGTCCCATCCGGCGTGCCGCCCGATGTCGCGTCCGATGTCCCGTCCGACATCCCATCCGGCGTACCGCCGACTCCTCGGCGGACCCGGGAGGGCTCCGGGAGCTCCGCTGCGTTGGCCGCCGAGGTCTTCGTCGTCACCGATGCTGCCAGGACGCCGCCCACGGCGAGCGGCAGCGACGGCGCCGAACCGGCCGACGGCCCGCACGTGAGCGTGAAGGAGGAGAAGCTGCCCTCGTCGAGCAGATGCTCGGTCCAGGTGGTCACGCGCTCTCCGGTGAAGGTGCTGGAACCCGTCGGTCCGGTGACCGTGAGCCGGACGGCTCCCCTGAGGATGACGTGCAGCCCGCCGGTCGTGGCGGCGACGGCGAATGGCGGCATCGCCGCGAGTCCGGCGCCGAATCCCCCGCTCAGGAGGGGAAGCAGCGTCGCGACGCCGGCGTCGTCGTCGTCCATGGCCTCCCACAGCGCCCGGACCCTGGCTTCGTCCGTTCCGTGGGGCACCGCCGCGAGCATCCCGCCGCGGGCGAGCAGGGTCCAGTCGCCGGGCGTGTAGGCGTAGGTCGGCGCCGTGCGTCCGGGAAGCTGGACCGGGGCCGGACCGTCCGTCATGGCTGTTCCCCCGAGGTCTCCGGCTGCCCCTGGTGACCGCGTGGAACGTCCGTGGGCAGGACGGCGTGCGAGCCTGCCGGTCGGGGGACGTCGCCGGTCTGCACGGGGTGCCTGCCGGTCTCGACGGCGTGCCCGACATCGGCCGCGAAGGTGCCGCCGCGCGGCGCCGTCGTCTGCATCTCCGCCTCCTCACCCACCCCGGTGGCGTCGACGATGATCAGGGTCACGTTGTCGCGTGCGCCGGAGCGGAGTGTCGCCTCGACGAGCTCCTCGCAGGCCTGCTGCGGATCGCGCACGGTGCTCAGGACCGTGTAGATGCCGTCATCGGTGACCTCGCCGCTGAGGCCGTCCGAGCAGATGAGGATGCGGTCGCCCTCCTCCACGGGCATGAGCCAGAAATCTGCCTCGGCGTCGTCGCCCGTTCCGAGGGCCCGGGTCACGACGTGCCGGCGCGGATGCGTGCGCGCCGCCTCCGGCGAGATGCTGCCGACGTCCACGAGCTCCTGGACTTCCGAGTGGTCCACCGAGATCTGCCCGAACTGCCCCTGGCTCAGGCGGTACGTGCGGGAATCGCCGACGTTGAAGAACAGCCAGTAGGGCATGCCCGCTTCCTGCACCAGGACGACGCCGGTGAGCGTGGTCCCCGCCTGGCCGCCCGTCTGCCGCCGGATCTCCTGGTCGGCGTCCTCGATGAGTTCCTCGAGGTCCGCCGCCGAGAACTCCGGCAGGTGGCGGCCGATGATGGGGCTGGATCCGAGGGTGCGCACGCAGATGCCGCTCGCGATCTCACCGGCCTCATGCCCGCCCATGCCGTCCGCCACCGCGAAGATGGGCTCGGACGCGATGAGGGAATCCTCGTTCAGTTCCCTGCGGAGTCCGCGGTCCGTCGCGAATCCGTAGTCGAGGCGCAGGTCGCGCGGCGGGCCCGCCGCGGCGCCCTGGACGCTCATGGGCGCACCACCAGGAAGCTGCGGTCGCCGAAGTGCACGGTGGACCCGGGCTGGGCCAGGAGCGTCCGGCCCGCACCCACGGCGGTGCGCTGGCCGTCCGGCGCGGTGATCGCGCTGCCGTTCGTGGAGTTCCGGTCCGTGATCCACAGTCCCTGGCCCTCCACGCGGACGTGGAGGTGGGTCTTGGACACGGAGCGTCCCTGGTCGGAGAAGTCGATGAGCTGGTCGATCATCTCCCCATTCTGCCCTGCGGGGTTGCGGCCGATCAGCGCCTGCGAGCGCAGCTCCACTTCGCGCCCGTTGTCGAACAGGATCTTCAGCGGTCCCGAGGCTCGGCCCGAGGTCACCCTGGTCTGCTCGATGTCGTCGTCCGGGTGGGCCGTCGGCGCGAAGGACGCCACGGCCGGAGCCGTCGGCGCGAAGGACGCCACGGCCGGAGCCGGCGGAACCATGCTGCCGGGGCCGACCGGAACCGGCAGGGCCTCGAGGACGGGGGCAGGCAGGGCGGGCCCCCCTGCCGACGGGGCCTGGAGCCGGTGCGGCGCACAAGTCGCCGGCTGGTCGTCGGCCTGGTTCGGGGACCGGCCCGGGACGGGTGACGGCACGGGCTGCAGTCCTGGCACGGGGTCCGGCGGCGCGAAGGAGGCCGGCCCGCCGATGCCGCCGGTCTCGAGCGGGTTGCGCCCCGACCGGACGTCGAAGACGCGCGTGTGCGCGGCCTTGTCATGCCAGCCCTGCTTCTTGCCGTTCCGATCGAAGATGTTGGACACGAGCATGAGCACCGTGCCGACCACGGGGACGAGACCGGCCACGGCCACGAGCAGATTGCGGACGAGGATGGCGAGCCACCCGGCCGGATGGTCGTCCTCGCCGGTGGTGCGGAGACCGAGGAGGAGGTTGCCCGGCGTCTTGCCCGTCCTGGCCTCCCAGCCCCAGACGAGGATCCCGTAGGCGAGGGACAGCAGCGAGCCGATGCCCTGGAAGACGAGGAATCCGGTGAGGTCCACCTGCCGGCTGACGGCGGAGACCTGCTGCGTCTCGATGGTGCTCACGCCGATTGCCGTGAGGACTCCGCCGAGGAGTGCGGCCGGCAGCACGTCCACCAGTTTCGCGACCAGGCGTCTGGACGCGGCGGCGTCCCTCAGTCCTTGCTGCGCCATTCCTACCCCGTTGCTTCCCCCGGCCGGCGCCGGCTCCCGACCGGCCCGATGCCCGGTCCTGTTGCCACAGTGAACACAGTAGGGCGTGCCCGGGGGCAGGGACGCCGCGCAGCGCGGACACTCCGGTGCACTGCCGCCCGTCACGGGGTCTCCCCCGTCCGGTCCCGCCGGCGCCGACGGGAGCGTGGGCCGGCATCCTCTCCGGACCGCTCGCCCGAACTCCTGCCGGACCCGGCAGCGGGCCGTCGCGCGGCCGCACCGCGCTTCCGTGCACCGGCGTCCCGCAGGAGCGACCGCGGGGAGAACCGCGCGCGCTGGCGCTTCCAGAAGCCCACCGACCCGCGCATCCCCTCGAGGGAGGTGTGGACGTCGCGCCAGTAGTCGCGGACCTCCTCCTCGCTCGGGTCACCCGCGGCGAAGATCCCGGCGTCGGCCCTCGCCGCGAGGAGCGTCGTGGACGCACGGCTCTCCGGGAAGGCCGCGCCGAGGTCGCGGGCACTCTCGCGTCGCGTTGACCGCGGGTTCGTCTCCGCGCCGAGGTCGGTGGCCAGGCTGACCACTTCGCTCCAGCCACCGCCCACGCGGTCCGCCGGCATGCCGTCGTGCTCGCGGCGCTTCCGTCTCTTCCGCTTGAGCAGCGCGACGAGCAGGAGCGGGACGAGCAGGACGACGACGGGGATCAGGGCGATCCCGATGATGGCGAGGTAGGGCGCGAGCTCGTCGAGGAGGTCCTTCTCGCGTTCCTCGGCGTCCTGGGGTTCGGGGGCCGAGTCCGGCGGGAGTTCGGCGGGCTCCTGCGGTGGGGGCGGCGGCTGCAGGACCTGCGGCTTCGGCGAGGACTTCGGCTGCTGCTGCGGCGGTACGGGCTCGTTGTCCTCGGGCGGCGTGGGGTTGAACGCCACCCAGCCGACGCCGTCGAAGGCCACCTCGACCCAGGCGTGCACGTCCTCGCCCGTGATCTCGATGGGCCCCTCGGCAGCGCCGACCTCGTCCCAGTCGGGGTAGAAGCCCATGACCACGCGTGCCGGGATGTTGACCTTGCGTGCCATGAGGGCCATGGCCACGGCGTACTGCTCGTCGTCGCCGACCATCTGCTCGGCGTCGAGGAGGCTCAGCATGCGTGCGGCGCCGTGTCCCGGCAGCGACTTCGCCTCGTCCTCCTTGCCGTTGCTGAAGAAGCCCTGCGCGCTGAGCACCTGCTCGAGGCGCCGCGCGCGCTCGATCGGCTCCGAGACGGCGCCGATGTACTCGCTGGCCCTGGCTGCGATGACGGGGGGATCGTTCTGGACACGGGGCAGCGTGAGGTCCGCGAAGCCGTACTGCGCCAGCTGCTCCTCCGGGAAGGTCTCGGGGAACACGGCGTTGACCTCGTAGGTGTCACCGGGCTGCACGCCGACGGTCGAGAGCGCGGTGCGGGCGTCGTCGTTGTAGTACAGCGATCGGCCGAGCTCCTCCGCACGCGGCCCGCCGAGCCGGACGCCCTCGACGTCGCCCCCCGCGGGAAGCCAGACACCGGTGTAGTCCTTGATGTCGAAGGTCAGCTGCGCGCTCGTGCCGCCGTCGAGGTCGTCCGGGTCCACGTCGCCGAGCTGCTGGGCGTCGCCCACGCGGGCGAAGTTCCCCGCGGCCTGCGGGTTCACGTTGTAGACCACGCCGTCGTACGCGTCCAGCGCGGCGAGCCGGACGCGCTCCCCCTCGGGCAGGCCGTCGACCGTGAACAGGACGGTGTCCGAGTTGTCCTTCACGTACCGGCGGAAGCTGGTGAGCGGGCTGGGATAGGCGAACAGGTCCACGGGCGGTTCGACGACGTCGCGCAGCACCCTGCGGTCCTGCCCGGCGGCGACCACGGGGCTGATCACGAGCGTCAGCACGGTCGCTGCCGCGAGCACGCCGGCACCGAGGGCCAGCCGCCGGTTCCGGCCGGAGCGGGCGGTCGCGGGGTCCGCCTGCGCGGGGTCCACGGCACCCCGGGTGCGGGCGTCGGTGCGCGCGATGTCCCGGCGGTAGGCGAGCCAGGCCGTGGCTCCGACGACGAGCAGGATGCCGCGGACCTCGGGCAGGAAGGCGCGGTCGGTGCCGAAGGCGATCCCGACGACGAACAGCGCGAGGACCGGGAGCATGGTCCAGTAGGGGGCCCGCAGGCGCCACGCGAGGGTGCCGGCCACCACCGCGCACAGCATCGCGGCGAGGAACGGCACCACGAGCATGCCGCTGGCGGTACCCACCGGATCCGCGACGGTCAGGATGTCCTTCCAGGAGAAGACGACGCCGAGGATCAGGATGCGGAGGGACTGCAGCGTGGGCAGGAATCCGAGGAAGGCCTCCTGCGGGGCGGCGAGCGCATGGCCGAGCAGGAGGTACGTCCCGAGGAAGGCGCCGATCATGGTCCAGAGGCCCCACTGCAGGAGCCGCCCGACCCAGGCCAGGCCGAGGCCCAGCAGCACGCCGGCGAAACCCGCCACGAGGTAGCGGAGGTCGCCGCCGAACGTCGGTCCGAAGCCGAGGACGCCGAGGCCGAGGAGGAGCAGGAGGACGCCCGAGTCGATGGCGGCCTGGCGGCGCGGCACGGCAGGTGCCGCGGCCCGCAGGTGCGGCACCGCAGGTGGTGCGGCCTGCGCGGGGCGGCGGCTCATGCTGCGGCCTTCCGGAGGACGAGCGCCAGGTCCTCGAGCGAGTCGAGGGTCAGGACCGTGAGGTCGCCGATGGTGGCGCGGCTCTGCCGGCCCTCGGTGACGCAGCGGATCGCGAGGCAGCGGATACCGGGCGGGATGGAGGCGGCAGCCGACCTCAGCTGGGACGGCGTCACCTCCGGGCCCACGACGAAGAAGACCACCGACGCGTTGGGTACGCTGTCCGCCGTCGTCCGCGCGAGGTCCAGCGCGCTCGCCCGCATGCCGCGGCCCTGGAGCCGCGTCATGTCGTCCAGCAGGTTCCGGCCCGTCTCGGTCCGCAGCGGACCGCCCTGGGTCAGGACGCTGAGGTTGCGCTGCTCCCGGATGGCCTGCAGGCCGATGGATCCCGCGACCGAGACGGCGAGCTCGAACTCCGCCTCGCTCGCGTACTCGTTGAGGTTGGTGGAGAGTGCGACCGCGAGGTGGGACCGGCGGGTCTCCTCGAACTGGCGGACCATCAGCTTGCCCGTGCGCGCCGTCGTCTTCCAGTGGATGTGCCGGCGGTCGTCGCCGGGCACGTAGTCGCGCAGGGCGTGGAAGGACACGTCGGCGCTGGAGAGTTCCTTGGTGGGCAGGCCCTCGAGGTCCTTGATGAACCCCGCGGCCGAGCCGGTCAGCGGCGTGGTGCGCGGATGCACGAAGAGGTCGGTGGGGTCGGTCCACAGCACCTCGCGGCGCAGGATGCTCAGCGGGTCCGCCCGGACGGACCGGACGGGACCGACGACGATCACCGCGCGCCGCTGGGTGGGGATGCTGAAGAGGTCCTCGTGGACCTGCCCCGGAGCCAGCCGCGGGAGGTGGAAGATCGCCGTCGCAGCGCCGACCGGCAGTTCGAGGGACGCCGGCAGCAACGCCCTGTCCGAGGTGTTGGAGACCGACACGCTGCCCACGGCCCTGTCCCCCACCGCGATCCGCGTGCGTGCCAGGTCCAGCTCCACCCCGTAGGAGGAGCGGCCGAGGATGAAGCCGATCGCGAGCAGGACCAGCAGGGTGCCCATGACGGCGGCGATAAGCGCCTCGCTCCAGCCGAGCAGCGCGCCGAGGATCCAGAGGCATGCCACGGCGCCGATCAGGAGCCTGCCGAGAGGACTGACGATGGACACCACGGGACCGAGCAGCCCTGCTCCGAGGTCCCTCGCCCGGTGTGCTGCGGGCGCGAGTGCACCCCGGAGGAACCGGCCCGACTCGGCGACGAGGGAACCGGGCCGCAGGGCGCCGCCCGGGCGGTCCCGCCGGCGCTCGGGCCGGGGCGCGCGCGGAATGCGGTCCTGCCGACCGCGCACGGGCGGCACGCCCGACGTCGTGCCGCGGCCGGGACGGGCGCCGCGCCGGGCCCGGTTCTCGGTGGTGGAGGTTGCCATGGTGTGCCTGCTGCCTTCTGCCTGCTCGATGGTGCGGGGGTGGCGCTAGGCGGACGCGCGCTGCTGCGGCGCCGACACGTCCGCGAGGACGCGCCGCAGCACGGCCTCGGGGGTGGCGCCGGCGAACTCGGCCTCCGGATCCATCACGAAGCGGTGGGTCCAGACGAAGGGCGCCAGTTCCTTCACGTCGTCGGGCAGGACGTAGTGGCGGCCCTGTCCCGCGGCCCACACCTTCGCTGCGCGCACCATCGCGAGGGCACCACGGACGCTGACACCCAGGCGGGTCTCCGGCGCGGTGCGCGTCTCCTCCGTGAGGCGCGAGATGTACTCGAGGACCGCAGTGTCCACGTGGGTCTCCGCCGCGAGGTTCGCCATCTCCACGACGGCGGAGGTGGTGATGATCGGGGTCAGGGCCAGCGAGCGGTCGCGCGTGGCCGCGCCGCTGAGCAGCTGCACGGTGGAGGCGTGGTCCGGGTAGCCGATCTCCGTCTTGATCAGGAAGCGGTCCAGCTGCGCTTCCGGCAGGCGGTAGGTGCCGGCCTGCTCGATCGGGTTCTGCGTCGCGATGACCATGAAGGGCCGCTCGTTGGTGTAGCTCACGCCGTCCACCGTGACCCGGGATTCCTCCATGACCTCGAGGAGGGCCGACTGCGTCTTGGGGGACGCCCGGTTGATCTCGTCGGCGAGCACGATGTTCGCGAAGATGGGCCCCTTGTGGTACTCGAAGGCCTGCGTCTTCTGGTCGTAGATGGTCACGCCGGTCACGTCCGAGGGCAGGAGGTCGGGCGTGAACTGGATGCGCGAGTGCGTGCCCTGCACGGTGGCGGCGAGGGAACGCGCGAGCATCGTCTTGCCGGTGCCGGGCGCATCCTCCAGGAGCACATGCCCCTCGGCGAGCATGGCGGTCAGCACGAGGCGCACCACCTGTGACTTGCCGAGCACCGCCTGGCCCACGTTGCCCACCAGCTTGTCGAAGGTGCCGGCGAACCAGGTTGCCTGCTCTGCTGTCATTGCCATCGTTCGTTCTTCCTGTCGTTGGTCGTGCTGTCGCTGTATCCGGTGGTGCTGGTGGCGTGGCGCCTAGAAGTCCCAGCCGCCGTCGGCCCTGAACTCCCCGACGCCGTCGACGATGACCTTCAGGTAGCCCGGCGTCGTCGACTTCGGATCGAACTTGCCGTAGCAGACCCGGCTCTGGAAGGTCCCGGAGACCGGGAAGTCGTCGAAGCCGCTTTCATACGCCGTGGTGCCGCCGAGCGTCTGGTCCGCGTAGCAGCTCACCCGGTGCCGGCCGGCCGGGAAGTTGTTCACGCGGAACATCTCCCAGTAGGTGTCCTCGGAGGTGATCGCGGGATTCTGCGGCCCCTTGCCGATGTCCATGGTGGTCGGAGCGGTCCGGGCCTGCGCCGTGGCCTCCGCCGATCGCTGCCCGGCGGAATCGCGCGTGGTCACCCGGATGCTCCAGGAGGTGTCCGCCGTGTCGCCCTTGTCGATCGAGCCTCCGGCGGGCCCGAAGCTGCCGGCCTGGCCGTCCGACGTCGTGTAGTCGAAGCCGGTGATCTCGCGACCGTTCGACGACGGCGCGGTGACCGTGAAGCGGACGGACATCCCGTTCGCCTGGGCCTGCACGCCGGGAGCGTTGGGCGCGCCGTAGGGCACCACCGCGCCGGACTGGGACTCGGGCCCGGGCAGGGCCTGCCCGTCGGCGGTGTTCACCGCCCTCATGGTCACGCGGTACGTGGTGCCGTTGCTGACGCCGTCCCGGATCACGCGGTCCCCCGGGACCGAGCGCCAGCCGCCGCCGAGGTTGTACTCGTAGGCCAGCTGCTCGGGCCGCGCTCCGTTCCGGGCGGCCTCGCCGAAGCCCACCCTGATGGAGCGGTCGCCCTCCGTGGCCGTCAGCGCGGGTACGGCACCCGGTGCGCCGGACGCCTGCCGCGGCGCGGACGCCGCGCTCGCAGCCGACACTCCGGCCTTGTTCCGGGCGGTCACCGTGAAGCTGTACGGCGCCTCGGAGTTGGCGACCGTGACGGGCGAGGACGTCTGGGATCCGGAGAGCTCGGTGCTGGTGACGGCGCTGCCGTTCTGCAGCGTGGTCAGGGTGTAGCCCTGGATCTCCGCGCCGTTGCTGTCCGGTGCCGCCCAGGACACGTTCAGCACCGAGTTGGCCTCACCGCCGCGGGACCCGAGGGCCGAGGCCGGGGCAGCGGGCGCCGCGGGGGCACCGGCGGGGATCTCCGCTGCGGAGTACGCGCTGTACTCGGACGGGTCCGGTGCGCGGTTGTAGGCACGGACGCGGACCTGGTACGGCGTGCCGTTGGCGAGCCCGGTCCATTCGAGCGAGGTCCCCTGGACCCCGGCACGCAGCGCTCCGCCTCCCGGTGGCGCGGGGGAGATCTCGAGGTCGTAGCTCTCCACCGGTGAACCCTCGGTGGGCGGGACGGCCCACTGCACCGCGAGGGAGCCGTCACCGAACGTCAGCGTCGGGGCCCCGGGCGTGGAGGGCTTCTCGTCGGGGCGTGCCACGGGCGAGGCCGCGGAGGGATCCGACTCCCCCACCTCGTTGGTGGCCGTGACGGTGAAGGTGTACTCGACGTTGTTCGTCAGCGGGGTCAGCGTGCAGGTCGTCGAGGGGCAGGACTGGCTGAAGCCGTTGGTGCCCTGCACGGTGTACCCGGTGATCGGGGTGCCGTTCGCCGCCGGCGGGTCCCACTCGAGGACCACCGTACGGTTGCGGACCTCCACCACGAACGGTGCGGTCGGTGCGTCCGGACGCCCCCGGACGGTCAGCCGGATTCGGCCGTCCACCTGCCGGTCGGCGGCCCCCGTGCGGTCCCCCACGCGGTAGCGCACCACCATCGTGCCCACGAAGTCCTCCGACGGGGTGACACTGACCTCCGAGCCGACCACCGACGCGGAGCCCGTCCCGGTCTCGACGTCGGCGCTCAGCAGTTGCAGCGGTGTGTCGGGGAAGGGATTGGTGTCGTTGGCGAGCACGGGCACCATGACGGTCTCGCCCTGCTCGGCATCGCCGAGGACGTCGTCCCCCGCCACGGCGAGCGGCAGGCGGGACGAGACGACGACGACGTCGACGATCGCCTCCGCACGCCCGCCGCGGGGGTCCTCGACGGCGACGCGGAGGACGGCGCGGGTGCCGGCCGGCGCGCCGGCCGAGCCGACCTCGAGCACCGATCCGTCGAGCCGCGCGGACAGCCCAGCCGGCGCGTCGCCGACGATCGAGAACGCCAGGGCGTCGCGGTCCTGCGGGTCCTCGTCCGCGGCGAGCCCGGCGAGGTCCAGCCGCCCCGAGCCCTCCTGCTCGACCTCGAGCCCGCCCGAGGTCAGCGTGGGCGGGGTGTTCCGGTCGGGATCCGGCAGGACCCGGATGCCGACGGTCAGCACGGAGGTGAGGCCCTCCGGATCATCGGCGGAGGTGCCGTCCGTGACCTCGAAGGTCACCGACGCGGCACCCGAGTAGTCGGTGGCCGAGGTGAACGCGAGGGTCGAGACGCCGCGCACCAGGGCCCCGCCGTCGGAGGCGATGGCGGACACCCTGGAGTCCTCGGTGATGGCGGCGGTCCGGCCCTCGCGCACCACCACCAGGTCCGCGAGCTCGAGGAGGAGTTCGTCACCGCTCTGCACCTCGAGCGGCTCGGTGTCGCGGAGCGCGGGCCGCTGGTCGGCAAGGCCCGGCACCCTGATGAAGGCAACGGAGCTGAGCCCGTCGGGGTCCGTCACCTGGTACGGGATGAGCTGCGCGGTGGGCTGCAGGGCGACGTTGACGAGCCCGCCGTCCACTGCGGCCACTCCCTCGGTGTTCTCGGGGAAGCTGATCACCAGCTCGTCGAACGCACCGTCCGGGTCGACGTCGTTGTCGAGGACCGGGACGTCCACGGCGGTCCGGCCGCGGGTGTCGGCGAAGGAGACGCGGTCGTCGAAGGCCACGGGAGCGAGCTGGCGCGCCGTCGGCGAGACCTCGATGCGGACGGTGCCGACCACGTCCCCTCCCCTGCCGTCGGAGACGAGGTAGGGCACGGCGGTGGTCAGCGGCTCCGACGGCGCGTCGAAGAAGAGCTTCCCGTCGATGATCTCGGCCTGCAGTGCCGCCGGCAGGTCGAGTCCCTCGAGCGTCACGGACAGCGGATCGCCGTCGGGGTCGGAATCGTTCTTCAGCACGTCGACGCTCACGCGCCGGCCGGGCTGCACGGCGATGGCGTCGTCGACGGCCACCGGTGGCTGGTTCGAGGCGGACGGCGGGGCGATGCCGACGAGGATGGTGGCCGTGGACCTCGCGCCGTAGCGGTCCTCGACCACGTAGCTGAAGGCGTCCTGACCTGTGACGTCGCTCGCCGCGGTGTACTCGATGAAGGTGGCGCCGACCACGGCGGTGCCCTTCGTCGGGGCCTGCTCGATGCCCGCGAGCGAGACGGAGTCGCCGTCCGGGTCGATGCCGTCGAGCGGGATCACGATCCTCGTGGGGTTGCCCGCGATGGCCCGCGCTTCCAGCGCCCTGGGCGTGGGGCGCGCGTTGTTCTCCGCCGTCGCCGGCTTGACCCGGAACGTGACCTGCGCGGAGTCGGTCTGGCCGTCCGGGCCGAGCACCGCGTACACGGCGTGGAAGGTGCCCGCCGCGGTCCCGGCCTTGAAGCGGATGGAATCGCCTGAGACGGCGATGAGCCCGCTGCCCTCGCTCGGGAGCTCCACGAGCTCGGGGGCGAGCGTCAGCTCGGCGTTGTTGGGGTGGACGTCGTTCTCGAGCACGTTGACGGTGGCGACGTCGCCCGCGCGCACCGTGACGTCGTCGGCCGCGGCCCGCGGCGGTTCGAGCTTCTCGGGTGCGGGGAGGGGCAGCACGGAGACCTGGCCCGTCGAGCTGCTCGTCCCGTTCGAGACGGTGTACGTGAAGGCGGTGGGGTTGCGGAGGCCGCGGGCGTCCGTGACGCGGAGGACATTGTGCTCGAGGACGGCGACGTTCAGCTCGCTGTTGGGCGGGAGCTCGACGGACTGCACCACGAGCACCCCGCCGCCCGGATCGGTGTCATTGGCGAGGGCGTCGACGAGCGTCTGCCCGCCGGTGGGCAGCAGTGCCACGTCCCGCACCGCGATGGGGTCGCCGGGCGCCCCGCCCTCGGGGGTGACGTCCACGCGCACCAGCGCTTCCGCCGTCGCCGGGCCGTTGGCCACGACGTACGGCACGTAGACGGTGCCGGGCGTGGTGGAGGAGAAGGTGAACGTGCCGAGTTCGTAGTCGGGCGTGACGGTCGCCGTCTCGAGCGGCGTGACCTGCGTGAGGCGCAGTCCCCGCCCGCTCGGGTCGAGGTCGTTCTTGAGCGGGGCGACGACGACGTCCTGCCCGGCCACGACCGTGATGTGGTCCGAGTTCGCGACGGGCGGCACGTTGCCGGTGGGCTGCACGTCGAGGAGGACGGTCCCCTCGGCGGTGTCGCGTCCGTCGGAGACCTGCACCGTGATCTCCTTCTGCCCGAGCGTGCCGCCGGCGTCGCGGTACGTCAGCTGCCCGTCGTCGCGCGTGCGCACCTGGTCGCCCTCGGTACCGATGGTCGCGGACCGGAGGAAGAGGTCGTCGCCGTCCGGGTCCTCCCAGTCGGAGAGGATGTTCGCGGTGATGGTGGCGCCCTGCTCGACCGTGAGCCGGGTCGCGCGCTTGGGCGACGGCTCCTCGTTGGCGCTGTCGGAACGGACGTCGAGCTGCACGCTGGCGGTGTCCGTGCCGCCGCGGCCGTCGTCGATCCGGTAGTCGAAGGTGTGTCGGCCCGGGACGGCGTCGCCGGGCACCACGATCTGGAGGCCGGTGGAGTCGTAGACCGGCTGGACCGTGCCGACGGGCGGATCATCGCCCTGGGGCGTGACGGTGAGGACGTCGCCGTCGGGGTCGGAGTCGTTGTCGAGGACCGGGAGCAGCGTGGTCCGGCCCGGCCGCACACCGAAGGAGTCGTCCTCGGCCACCGGTGGCCGGTTCTCGCCCGTGCGGTCCGGCAGCGTATTGAGCGGGTTCTCATCCGCCGATTCCTGGTCCTCCTCGTCGCTCTCCTCGGGCGGCGGGATGATCTCGTCCCAGTTGTCCACGAGGACCATGTCCTGCTGCACGAGCCACACGTTGCCGCCCGCGAGGTCGTTGAGGATCACGACGTCGCGGTTGGTGCGGAACACGAGGTCCGAACGCGCCCCGAGGGACGGGATGGCGCTCGTGTCGTCGTCGGCGTCGTTGCGGCACTGGCGTACGTACTCGGCGGACCCGGTCCAGGCCGCGTGGACGCAGCCGTTGAGCTGCACGGGCGCGATGGGGCCGCCGGAGCTCGCGGTCGCGGTGCTCGTCGGTCCGCCGCCGTCCAGGGGCACCTCGAGCAGGGCCGACGGCGTCGCGACGGCCACCAGGTCGGAGTCCGCGCTGCTCGCCTGGAGGACGGCGTCGGTGGCGTCGGGCAGCGCCCGCACGTCCCCGTCGGCCGTGACCAGGTCGCCGCTGCCGGTCAGGACCACCGCATGCCGGCCCACGACGGCGACCTGCAGCTCCCCGGTGATCTCGGGTGCCGTGGTGGTCTCGGGCTCTGCGTAGGCGCCGTCCTCCAGCACGAAGGTCGTCAGGGTGTGGGCCTGCGGATCGGCGACCGCGACGGTGTCGTCGGGGCCGATGGCGGCGACGGTTCCCGGAGCGCCCTCGACGAGCGGCGTGGCGTCCTCGGTGGTGAGGCTCGCCAGGGCCGTGGTGTCCCCGACCCATACGGTGCCGTCGGAGGACTGGACGGTGACGGCGTACCGGCTGCCGAGCAGGACGTCGTCGTACTCGGGGAGCGCCTGTTCCTCGCCCGTCGTCACGCTCGCGGTGTCCACCCGGTTCAGGGCGCCGACGTCGCGGTTCTCGGTGAAGACCGTGGCCGCGTTCTGGTGGACGTCGAACGAGTTGCTGTTCGCCACGAAGCCGCCGTCGAGGGTGCGGGACGGGTAGTTGAGGTGGCCCACCTTGCCCTGGGCGTTGTTGGTGACCCAGACGCCGCCGTCGTTGAGGTCGACGTCGGCGGTGCGCACGCCGGGATAGACGACGGCGCCCGTGACCGCGAGCGCGCCCACCACCGATAAGGACAGCGCGCTGATGGACCTGCGCCTGCGCGCGGTGAGACCGGACAACTTCACGCTATTTCCCCCGGGAGACCTGTGGCACGCCTGAGACCGGTGCCTGGATCAGTGTAGCGGCGGGCGGGACCGGTCCTCGATGGGCAGGACTCCCCATGGGGCGCTGCCCATGGGGAGTCAGCACGGCGGCATGCCCGCGGGTGGACCGTTGCGGTAGTCCGTGTGGAGTCCCTTGAGGAAGAGGCCGTCATTGTTGGCGTCCCGGTTCGGGCCGGACAGCTGGCGGTACCACGGCCCGCTGCTGCGGGTGATGAAGCAGTTCGACTCCAGCGAGCTCCCGCTGTACATCCAGTGCTCGCCGGCGCAGTCCCTGGTCGCCTCGTCGAAGTTCGTCGAGGTCCGAGGATCCATGCAGCTGCGGGTGTCCAGCTCGGGGCCGCCGGCCGCGATGGTCCACTGCGTCGGCTTGGGCGGCGGCGCATCCCCGCTGCGCGCTGCCGCCGAGGCGATGGGCCCTTCCTGGTTGCGCGAGTTCAGCGAGCGCACGTCGATCGTGTGCCGCTCGTTGTAGCCGCCGGTATTGATCGTCCGGCTGCCGGAGTTGCCGACGTCCTCCCAGCGTCCGCCGTCGATCCTGATCTGGATCTGCTGCACGTCGTGGGCGGAGATGTTCGGCGCGCCCCAGCCCAGGTCGAGGCTCTTCTGTTCCTTCCCGCCGTCACGCCCCGACGCCGTCGCGGCTCCCGGCGATCCGTACGGTTTCGCAGCGGCCGACGCCGCCCCCGGTTCGCTCGTGTAGCTGGCGCCGTCGCTGGTGACGACGGCGCGGATCCGCGCCGAGACGTCGGAGCCGTTGGCGAAGCCTCCCACCGTCTGGTTCTGGGCGATGGCCTGCCAGCCGCCGCCGTTGAAGCTCGCCTGGTACGCCACCTCGTTCTCCCGGGCGCCGTTGCGCTGCGCCGCCGAGAGCGGCGCGTAGGTGAGGGTGACGGCGCGCCCGGCCCCGCCGGTGTTCGCCTCGACGAGCTGCGGGGCCGCGGGCGGCGCGGGGTTGCCGACGGCGCGCCGCGGTGCCGACTGCGCACCGTACGCGGACCAGCCGGCCCTGTTGTAGGAGCGCACCGCATAGGAGTAGTCCGCCTCCGCGTTGTCCACGGTGATGGTCTGCTGCGACGCGGGCACCTCGGGAAGCGTCCGCACGGGCGCGCCCCCGCGGTACTCCTGGACCTGGTACTTCGTGACGGGGGCGCCGTTGGGGTCGGCGTCGTTCCAGTCGACCCCGAGCTGGCTCTGCGCCCCGACCGACGGGGCGCGCGTCGTCGTCGGCGCCTGCGGTACGCCGGGCAGCCCGGCGGGCGTCTCGGCCGCCGAGTAGTCGCTCCAGTCCGAGGGATCCGGGGCGGCGTTGCGGGCCTGGACGCGCACCTTGTAGGCGGTTCCGTTCTCCAGCCCCTCCCACACCAGGGGGCTGTCGGCGGCGGCGCGCTGGGTCGCCCCGCTCGGCGGAGCGGGCGAGATCTGCAGATCGTAGCCCTCGATCGGCGAGCCCTCGTTGGCCGGCGGCGTGAAGTTCACCGTCAGCGAGCCGTCGCCGAAGACGAGCGTCGGGGGTGCGGGCTGGTCGGGCTTGGTGTCCGGACGCGCCGGGGCACTCGCCGGTGAGGCGTCCGAGGTGCCGTTGGCGTTGGTCGCCGTGACCTGGAAGACGTACTCGACGTTGTTCGTCAGGCCCGTGATGGTGCAGGTCGTCGTCGGGCACTCCTGGCTGAAGCCGTTGGTGCCCGTGACCGTGTAGCCCGTGATGGGCGAGCCGTTGCTCGCGGGAGGATCCCAGGACATCACCACGGTCCGGCTGCGCGTCGATTCGACGGTCGGGGTGCCCGGGACGCCCGGCTTCCCCTCGACGGTGAGCTGGATCCGCCCGGTGACGAAGCGGTTGCTCTCCCCCGTCTTGTCCGCCACGGTGTACTGGACCGTCATGCTGCCCACGAAGGTGCCGGAGGGCGTGACGACGACGGCGTCGCCCTGCTGGGAGGCGCTGCCGTTGCCGTCGGCGATGACGTCGACGATGGTCAGCGGCGTGTCCTCGAAGGGGTTCGCGTCGTTCTCCAGCACGGGCACGGTGACGGGCTCGCCCTGGATGGCCTTCGGCACGATGTCGGTATTGGCGACGGCCAGTGGCCTGCTGGAGGCGAGGACGGTGAGCGCCACGGTGCTCACCGCCGTCTCCTCGCCGTCCGAGACCGAGATGCCCAGTTGCCCGACCGTCCCGATGCGCGCGGAGTCCTCCGCGCCGACCTCGAGGACCGATCCGTTCAGCCGCGCCTGGAAACCGGCGGGAACCTCTCCCACCAGGGCGAAGACGAGGGAATCGGCGTCCTCGGGGTTCGGGTCCGAGGCGAGTTGCCGGAGGTCCAGCGACACGGCGGGTTCCGCCGTCGCGGGCTCGAGGGACGCGGAGGCCAGGGTCGGCGGCAGGTTCGTCTCGGGGGCGGGGATCACGTTGGTCAGGATGGTGAGGGTGCTGGTGAGCCCGTCGGCGTCGTCGGGACCATCGCCGTCGGTCACCTCGAACGTGATAGAGCCCAGGCCCGCGTAGCCGATGTCCGCTCCGTAGACGAGGGTGGACGGGTCCCGGATGAGTTCCCCGGCGTTGTCCGCGCCGATGGCCGCGACCTTCTCCGCCACGGTGATGCGCGGCGTGCGGCCCTCACGCACCTCGACGAGCTCCCGCAGGTCGAGCGCGAGGTCCTCCCCGGCGGTGACGTCGATCGGGGCGTCGGACGCGAGCGTGGGGTACTGCTCGCCGAGGCTCGGCACCCAGATGACGGCCCGCGCCACACCGCCGTCGATGTCCTCGACCTGGTACGGGATGAGCTGGTCCTCCTGCGCCAGGTCCACCCTCACCACGTTGTCGTCGCTGACCGAGACGTTCGTGAACCCGGGGTCCACCGTCACCTCGAGGTCCTCGCGGACGCCGTCGGGATCCTCGTCGTTGTCGAGCACCGGGACGTCGACGGCGGTCTCGCCGCGTGTCTCCGCGGGTTCCACGCGGTCGTCGCGGGCGATCGGCAGGAGCAGCTCCGCGTTCTGGTCCACCGTCACCGTGATGTTGCCGTCGGCGGCGCCGCCGCGGCCGTCGACCACCCGGTAGCGCACGTTGAACGTGCCCTGCTGCTCGGGCGCGGTGAACAGCACCCTGGCGTCCTTCGCCTCGGGCGCCATCTCGGCCGGCGTCGCGGACAGCCCGTCCGGGTCGAGCCGGATCGGGTCGCCGTCGGGATCGGAGTCGTTGCGCAGGGCTTCGACGGCGATCGCCCGGCCGGGCCGGAGGATCGCGCCGTCGTTCACCGCGATGGGCTTCTGGTTCGCCTCCGCCGCGGGGGCGATGCCCACCTGCACGGTGCCCGTGTTCTCCAGCCCGAAGCGGTCGCGCACCCTGTAGGTGAAGGAGTCGGTCCCGGCGCCCGTCGCGGAGGCCGTGAAGTCGATGAAGTTGGTGCCCGGGATGGCGGCGCCCTGCTTCGGCGCGCTGTCGATGCCGGTCAGGAAGACCGAATCGCCGTCGGCGTCGATGCCGTCCAGGGGTACGGGGATGCGGACGGTGGAGCCGGCGATGACGCGGCCCTCGAGGTTCCTCGGCACGGGTTGCGTGTTCTTGGCGTCGTCGCGCGCCTTGATGGTGATGCGCACCTCCGCGGAGTCCACCTGCCCCGTGGTGTCCCGGACGGTGTAGATCGCGTAGACGGTCTTGGCGATCGGTCCCGCGACGAAACGCAGGACGTTCTCCGAGGCGAACATGCGCCCGTCGGCCGGGTCCACGCCCTGCGCGAGGACGGGATCCAGCGTGAGGGCGTCGCCGTTGGGATGCGTGTCGTTGTCGAGCACGGGGATGTTGACGACGTCACCCGCCCGCACCGTCGCCGTGTCCGGGGTGGCCTGCGGCGGCAGGAGCGTCTCGGGGCCGGCGACGGAGAGCACGCTCACCTCACCGGTGGACGACGCGATGCCGTTGGAGACCGTGTACCGGAGCGTGGTCTGCTGGTCGAGCCCGCGCACGTCGTGGATGCGCAGGATGTTGTGGTCCAGCAGGGCGACGTCGAGCGGGGAACCCTCCGGCGTGGTCACGGACTGCACCACCAGGACCCCGCCGGTGGGGTCCGTGTCGTTGGCGAGGACGTCCACGAGGACGTCACCGTTGCGCGGGAGCAGGGCGACGTCGCGGACGGCGACCGGCGCGCCCTGGCTGCCGCTCGTGGTCGCGTCGACGCGGATGAGCCCGCTGGCGGTCTGCGGGCCGTTGGTGACGAGGTATTCGAGGTAGACCGTCCCCGCCGCGGCGGGCGTGAACGCGATGGTCCCGGTGTCGTAGTCCGGGGTGATCGGGGCGTCGCCGGCCGTGGCCTCCGCCTTCGCGAGGCTGAGCTGCCCGCCGGCCGGGTCGAGGTCGTTCTTCAGCGGGGACAGCTGCACCTCCTGGCCCACGATCGCCGTGAAGTGGTCGAAGTTGGCGACGGGCGGGAGGATGCCGTTGGCCCGGACGTCGAACACGACGGTGCCCTCGACCTGCTCGAGGCCGTCGGACACGACGATCCGCACCTCCTTCACGCCGAGCCCCTTGCCGATGTCGCGGAAGGTGAGCAGGCCGTCGGAGCGCGTGCGCACCTGGTCGCCGTCCGGGGTCGGGTCGGCGCTGACCAGGAACAGGTCGTCGCCGTCCGGGTCCTCCCAGGTATCGAGGATGTTCTGGCTGACGCTGCGGCCCTGCTCCACGAGGATGGTCGTCGGGCGTCTGGCGCGCGGCGCCTCGTTGGTGTCCGGGCCGCGGACGTCGACGGTCACGGACGCCCCCGCCTCTCCGCCGCGCCCGTCCTCGATGTCGTAACGGAAGGTGCTGCGGCCCACCGGAGCGTCGTCGGGCACCACGATCTGCATGCCGGCGCCGTCGTAGATGCTCTGCACGGTGCCCGACGCCGGCTGGTCACCCGCGAGCGTCGCCGTCAGGAGGTCCCCGTCCGGGTCCGTGTCGTTGTCGAGCACGTTGAGGATGGTGGTGCGGCCCGCCCTCGCCCCGAAGCTGTCGTCGGTGGCCACGGGCGGCCGGTTCTCACCGGAGCGATCGGGCAGCGTGTTGACGGGGTTCTCGCTCGCCGATTCCTCGTCCTGCTCGTCCGACTCGTCCTTCGGCGGGACGATGTCCCCCCAGTTGTCCACGAGTTCGAGGTTCTGCTGCACGAGCCACACGTCGCCCGCGGCGGTGTCGTTCAGCACCACGATGTCGCGGTTCACGCGGAACACGAGCTCGGACTGCGCCCCGAGGTTCGGGATGTCCTCCCGCTTGTCGTCCGCGTCGTCCCGGCAGTCGCGGAGGTACGTCGCGGCGCCGGCCCAGGCGGCGTGCAGGCAGGCGCCCTGCACCACGGGCGCGGCCGGCAGGCCGTTGCCGATCTCCGTGACCGCCGCGTCGCCGCCGTCGAGGGGTTGCTGGATGAGGGAGGTCTCCGTGGCGATCGACACGGACCCGGCTGCCGGCCCGCTCTGCTGCAGCTTCGCGCGTTCGGTGTCCTCGAAGGAGGCCGTCCTGCCGTCGGGGAGGATCACCAGGCCGGAGGCGGGATCGAGGACGACGGCGTCCTCGCCGACCGCTGCCACCTGCAGGTCCCCGGTGTTCGCGAGCTCCGGCGCCTCCCGGACGTCCGGTTCGTCCCACGTGCCGTCCGCCCGGACGTCGTAGGTGGTGATGGTGGCGGCGTCGGGGTCGGCCACGATGACGCGGCCCGTCGCGGAGACGGCGGCGACGGATCCGGGACCCGTGGAGACGGGGTCCTCCTCCTGGTCGCTGAACGCGGCGAGTTCGGCCGTCGTCGTGATCCAGACCGATCCGGAGGACCGGTCGGTGACGGTCGCCGTCGTGCCGCCCAGGGTGACGACGGCGGCGCCCGGCAGCTGTACCTCGGTGCCGCGGACCACGTTCGCGATGTCGACGGGGCTGACTTTCGACTGGTCGGAGTTGATGTTGAAGACGGTGGCCGCGTGCTGCTGGATGTCGAACGCGTCGCTGTTGGCCGCGTACCCGCCGTCGAGGAGGCGGGACTGGTAGTTCAGGTGGCCCACCATGCCGAGGTTCCCGTTGGTGACCCACACGCCGCCGTCGTTCAGGTCCACGTCGGCGGTCGCGAAGCCCGGATAGAGCAGAGCGCCGGCGACGACGGCGCCGGTCACCGTCGTGACGACGGCCGCGGACATGGCGCGGCGATGCTTCGGCTGCATGCGGTTGAGACCCACGAACTTCACCCTTATTGCCCCAGTTTTTTCGGTACTGCGGTCCACCCGTGAACCGGCGTGCCGCTCGGGAGGGAGGGCGGAGGGCTCAGGAGGCCGCTAGCAGTCTCGCACGGCCTCCCGGATGTGCCAACGCGCCGGCATGGGGAGCACTCCCCCCGGTCCGGCGTCAGTCGAGGATGATGCCGGTACCGGTGCCCCGGGCCAGGGTCACGGGCCGCACCTCGCCGAACCCGCGCACCTGCCGGGGCTCGTGGGGCGTCAGGACGAACTTCTCGTTGTGCTCGAGGGTCGCGGCCGTGGCGGAGTCCACGAGGACCTCCCCCGGCTCGGCGAGCGCCGTCAGCCGGGCTGCGAGATTGACGGTCGGGCCGTAGATGTCGCCGAGCCGGGACAGCACCCGCCCCCAGACGAGGGAGCAGCGCGCGGAGGGCAGGAACTCGTCCTCGGTGAAGGCCTTGGCGAGGGCGAGCGAGATCTCCGCGCCGGCCTCGGGCGATTCGGCGATGTAGAGGACCTCGTCGCCGATGGTCTTCACCAGGCGCCCGCCGCCCACGGAGATGATCTCGGCGCACTTGTTCTCGAACCGCTGCACGAGCTGCGCCAGGGTCCGCTCGTTCATCTGCCGTGACAGGCTCGTGTAGGAGACGAGGTCCGCGAAGCCCACTGCGCGGGCGAGCGGCAGCGGCGCGTCCTGCTCGTCGCCGTCGCGCCCCGCCTCGCTGGAGCGCAGACCCGACTCCGCGCGCAGTGCCAGTCGCTGGACGGCGGCGTTCATCTGCCGGCGCCATGCGTACACGAGGGTCTTCTCGAGCGGCTCGATCAGGTCCGGGAGCTCCGAGACCAGGGTCTTGCGCGCGTCGGCGTCCGAGAGCCCGCGCTGGGCCACCATCTCCTCGACGATCGCCTCGATCTGCCAGACCACCATGCGGTCCGTCATCTGCCCCACGGCGCGGGTGATCGAGATGGCCGCGTCCTCGGTCAGCTGCTCCTGGCGCACCATGTCGATGATGGTGGTGAGCGCGCCGAGGTCCTTCTCGGTGAAGGCGATGTCGTCGTCCCCGATATTGGGGAAGCCCATGGCACGCCAGAGCTTGCGGGCGGACAGGAGGGAGACGCCTGCTCCCGCGGCGATGTCGCGGCGCTTGAGGGTGCGTTCGGCGCCGAGGAGTTCGCGTTCGAGGCGGCGGATCGTCTCGCGGTCCAGCTCGATGGGGGCGGCCTCCTTCGGGTCGTCCGACGGCTGGTCGGCGTCGGAGCCGACGGTCGCCATGTCGGGCTGGAGCTGCCACACGGCCTTCGACGCCGTCGAGGCAGCGGCCTCGGGGGCGTCGTCGGACGTGCCCGAGGCGCCCGGACTCCCGGCAGTGTCCCCGGAACCCTCCGCCTGGCCGGACTCGTGGCGGTCCTCGACTGTCACGATCGCTCGCCCCTCCATTCCTGCTGTGCCCATGGCGCGCCACCGCGGGCGTACTCGGGATCGATCTCCATGTCTACACCATCGAACATGCGGGTCAGCGGGAGTTCACTGATCGCCTGCACCATGTACTCCTTGAACGTCCCGAGCTGCGGAACGTCCCGGTAGGCGTGCGAGCGGTCGAAGCCGAGGTCCGCGACGAGGGTGCCGCTGCCCACCATCCGCTGGAGCAGCCCCTGCTCGGTCTGCAGCTGCGAGATCGCGGACAGGTTGATCTGGTGCTCCGTGCGCCGGGTGGCGCCGCGACGGTGGATGAGCCGCATGCTCGTGAGGATGTAGCGGTTGCTCGACCAGCGGACGAGGGGGCGCACCACGACCCGCAGCAGCAGCAGGACGACGGCGGCGAGTGCCAGCAGCAGGAGCAGCGGCTGCCATTCGGCGAGGCCGGCCAGGTCCCGCCGCGAGAGGTAGCCCAGGGCGAAGCCCCCGACGGCGAGGAGCAGGAAGCCCGCGAGCACCGGCCCCACCAGCGGCAGCGGATTGGGCCGGGTCCGCACGAGCACCCGCTCCCCGGGCAGCAGTCTGACGCGCACGGCTACGCCTGGGGGCGCAGGTGCACGACGTCGCCCGCCGAGATGGTGTGGCGTTCGCCGTCGTCGTCGCGGATCACCAGCGCGCCGCGCGGGTCCAGGGCCAGCGCCCGGCCCGTCAGCAGGCCGCCGCCGGGCAGTTCCGCGCGGACGTCCTGGCCGAGGGTCGCCATGCGGGCGCCGACGCGGGCCAGGAGGGACGGCCCTCCGTCCCAGGCCGCCTCGGCGTCGCCGTCGACGTCGCAGAAGGCACGGTAGGAGTCGGCGAACGATCGCAGGAAGGACTTGAGCAGGATGTTCCGGTCGGTGGTCCCGGCGTACTCGAGCAGCAGGCTCGTGGCCGTGGGGACGGGCAGCTCGTCGTCGGTGAGGCTGACGTTGAGTCCGATCCCGACGACGACGGCGGGTGGCTCGGCACCGGCGCCGGGCACGAACTGCGCGAGGACGCCGGCGAGCTTCCGGCCGTCCACCGTGACGTCGTTGGGCCACTTGAGCTGCGGGGCGATCTCGGTGCGGTCCTCGACGCTCTCCGCGAGCGCGAGGGCGGCGAGGAGGGAGAACCAGGAGTAGGCCGTGGTGGGGACGGGCCGCCCGTGCCGGTTGAAGGGCCGCAGGAGCACGCTGACGAAGAGCGAGGACCGTTCCGGGGCGATCCAGCTGCGGTCGAGCCGGCCGCGGCCGGCGGTCTGGACCTCGGCGCCCAGGACGCTGAGATCGGGCCAGCCGGCCGGCTCCCGCTGTGCGTGCTCCACGAGGTCCGTGTTCGTGGAACCGGTGCTGGGCACGATGTCGAGGCGCGAGAACGGACCCGACGGCATGCACAGGGCTGTCCTCAGTGCGCCGAGGTTCAGGCCCGGGCGCTCGAGATTGGAGTAGCGGGAGGACATGGCATCGATCTTATCCGGCCCGGCGCCTCCTGTTCCGGAGCCGGCCGCCGGAGGAGGGTATCCGGAGGAGGATGTTCAGAGGAAGATATCCGGCACGAGCTGGTCCTCCGGTGCGCCGAGGCTGTAGCCCGTGAGGTCGGTGATCCCCTCCTCCCGCAGCACCTGCTCGTCCGTGTAGAAGTTCCCGGTGCACGTACGTGCTGAGCGGACGAGGACGGCGTACGCGGCGTCGGCCACGATCTCCGGGCTGCGGGCCGCCTGCACCATGCGGTGTCCGCCGGGCATGTTGCGAATCGCGGCCGTGTCGATGAGGGTCGCGGGCCAGAGCGAGTTGACCGCGACGCCGTCCTCCCTGAACTCCTCGGCGAGGCCGAGGGTCGTCAGGCTCATGCCGTACTTGGCCATGGTGTAGGCGAGGTGCATCCCGGCCCACTTCGGCGCGAGGTTGAGCGGTGGCGAGAGCGTCAGGATGTGGGGGTTGGCGGAGCTCCGGAGCGCGTCGAGGGCGAACTTGCTCAGCATGAAGGTGCCCCGGACGTTGATGTCGGCCATGAGGTCGTAGCGCTTCATGTCGACCTCGGGTGTCTTCGAGAGGTCGATCGCGGAGGCGTTGTTCACCACGGCGTCGATCCCGCCGAAGGCATCGACGGTCGCGTCGACCGCGGCCCGGACGTCCTCGTCGTTGCGCACATCGCCCACGAGGGGGAGGGCCCGCCCGCCTGCGGCCTCGATCTGCTCCGCCGCGGAGTACACGGTGCCCTCGAGTCTCGGGTGCGGCTCGCCGGTCTTGGCCAGGATGGCCACGTTGGCGCCGTCGCGGGCCGCTCGCAGGGCGATGGCCAGGCCGATCCCGCGGCTTCCGCCCGACATGATGATGGTCCGCCCGGCGAGGGTGGGGCCGGTTCCCGGGGCCGGGGATTCCTGAGCTTCATTGCGTGCAGTCATGGCTCCACCATAAGCAGCCGGGAGGGCCGGACGGCCCCCGACGCACCGATGTTACCCGCGGGTAACATCGATGCCGCGGCTAAGCGATGGCGGCGGAAACTGTAGACGTCCTACAACGGCCGGCCCGGGAATCCTCACTAGACTGGACGA
Source organism: Arthrobacter sp. NPDC092385 (assembly GCF_044755105.1). Classification (NCBI taxonomy): domain Bacteria; kingdom Bacillati; phylum Actinomycetota; class Actinomycetes; order Micrococcales; family Micrococcaceae; genus Arthrobacter; species Arthrobacter sp. NPDC092385. The sequence continues at coordinate 37,186 of NZ_JBIVQL010000004.1, read as the reverse complement.
AAAGCGCCGCTCGTTGTCGGAATCCTCCAGTCATGGCTGGGGATTCCCCTGCGCCTGCCCCAGCCACCCGCCGACCGGAGTACCAATGCACCAGGACCTGCAGCCCGACCTCACCACGACGGCCGGGAAGCTCGAGGACTTCCGGAGGCGCAAGGCGCTCTCGGAGCAGCCCTCCGGTCCCGAGGCGATCGAGAGGCAGCATGCCCGCGGCAAGAACACGGCCCGCGAGCGCATCGACCTGCTCGTGGACGAGGGTTCCTTCGTCGAGTTCGACGCCCTCGCGGTCCACCGTTCCACCGCGTTCGGCATGGAGAACAAAAAGCCGCTGGGCGACGGCGTGGTGTCCGGCTACGCGACCGTCGACGGCCGGCTGATCGCGATCTACAGCCAGGACTTCACCGTCTACGGCGGTTCGCTCAGCCAGGTCAACGGCGAGAAGATCGTGAAGGTGCAGGAATTCGCCCTGCGCAACGGCTGCCCCGTGATCGGGATCAACGACGGCGGTGGCGCCCGCATCCAGGAGGGCGTGGCGTCGCTGGCGATGTTCGCGGACATCTTCCGCAACAACGTCCACGCCTCGGGCGTGGTCCCGCAGATCTCCCTCATCATGGGACCGTGCGCCGGCGGGGCGGCCTACTCCCCCGCGCTGACCGACTTCGTGGTGATGGTGGACAAGACCTCGCACATGTTCATCACCGGCCCCGACGTCATCCGGACGGTGACCGGCGAGGACGTGGACATGGAGACCCTCGGCGGGGCGCGGCAGCACAATACGACGACGGGTACGTCCGCCTACCTCGCGAGCGACGAGGCGGATGCCATCGGCTTCGTGCGTGAACTCCTCGACTTCCTGCCCTCGAACAACCTCGCGGAGGCTCCCCTGACGGCGTTCGTGGAGGAGCCCGAGGTGACGGAGGAGGACCTGGCGCTCGACGAACTGATCCCCGACGCCGCGAACCAGCCGTACGACATGCACGCCGTCATCGACGCGGTCGTGGACGACGGACACTTCCTCGAGATGCAGGCGCTCTACGCGCCGAACATCGTCACCGGCTACGCGCGGGTCGAGGGCCACACCGTCGGCATCGTCGCCAACCAGCCCCTGCAGTTCGCGGGCACCCTCGACATCAACGCCTCGGAGAAGGCCGCCCGCTTCGTGCGTCACTGCGACGCCTTCAACATCCCCATCCTGACCCTCGTGGACGTCCCCGGTTTCCTGCCCGGCAAGGACCAGGAGTTCCAGGGCATCATCCGGCGCGGCGCCAAGCTGCTCTACGCCTACGCCGAGGCCACGGTGCCGAAGCTGACGGTCATCACGCGCAAGGCGTACGGCGGTGCGTACATCGTCATGGGCTCGAAGAAGCTCGGAGCCGACCTCAACCTCGCCTGGCCCACGGCGCAGATCGGCGTCATGGGAGCACAGGGCGCAGTCAACATCCTCTACCGGGGCCAGCTCAAGGCCGTCGCCGCCGCCGGCGGGGACGTCGAGGCCGCGCGGGCCGACGTCGTCCAGCAGTACGAGGAAGAGCTCCTGAACCCGTACCAGGCGGCCGAGCTCGGCTATGTGGACGCCGTGATCGCACCGTCGGAGACGCGCCTGCAGATCGTCCGCGGGCTGCGCGCGCTCCGCGACAAGCGGGCGTCGAACCCCGTCAAGAAGCACGGGAACATCCCGCTGTGACCGCGCAGGACAGCACGCCCGGCGCCATCCCGGAGGAGGGCCCGGCCCTCCTCTCCGTGGTCGCCGGAGAGCCGAGCGAGGAGGATCTCGCGGCACTCACCGTCGTCGTCGTCGCCCTGCAGGGTGCAGGCGAGGCCGACGACGCACCGCACCACGGGCGGTCCTGGGTGCGGCGGGCCCTGCTGCGGCTCGGCCCGACGCCGGGGCCCGGCTCGTGGCGGCGCAGCGTCCGCTGACGCCTGCGGGCAGCCGCTAGCGCGGATCGGCGACCGTTCCCATGAACAGCGGCAGCCCCGTGTCCTCGTGGATGATCTGGTAGCCGAACGGCCGGTCGAAGGAGATGCTCACCTCGGGCGGCATCGGAGCGCTCGTCATCATCACGACCTGCGTCACAGCGGCGGCGATCGTCCCCTTCTCCGCCACCGTGATGTTGGCCACCTGGGCGGCCCCGCCGACGACGGTGCCCGGCTGGATGGCACGGAAGTCGGCCTCGGGCCCGAAGGACTCGCGGAGTCCGATGGCGGCCAAGGATTCCAGGAGGTCCTGCTCGAACTCGTGGTCCCATGTCGGCAGTGCCACGTCCACCCGGACGTCCTCGGCTGCATCGAGCAGCTCGGCCATGTCGAGCAACTCCTGCTCGGTCCACTGCGGCGGTGATCCTTCCGCGGGCAGGAGGAGCCTCAGGGAGAAGCCTTCGCCGTAGGGCAGATCGATTCCGGTCCAGCCGTCCGCCTCGATGTACCGCACCGTCCGGGTTCCGTGCATCATCGGGACGTCCACCCTGCTGCCATCGGCCAGCATGAACTCCTCATCGAAGGTGCCGGACGGATCGAAGGGCTCGTCCCAGGCCGCCGCGAAGTAGACGGTGTTGAGCAGGGACAGCGTGGTCCCCGCGTCGACCTCGAGCGGGGCCTTCCCGATACGCCCGCCCGTCTCCCTCGACACCCACCCGTCGATGCGTGCCGCCGTCGCCGGGTCCGCGAAGTCGACGGGATAGACGCCCGCCCCGTAGTTCCGCGCGAGGGTGGCGAGGAAACGCTCGCCCGTGGTTCCGTCCTCGGGGACGAAGACTGCATTGGCGAGGTGCAGCAGGGGCTTCTCGGGGGGATTGTCCTCGTCGACGCCCCCCGGATCGCCGTCGAAGCCCTCCACGCGTGCGAGAAGGGCGTTCATCGCCTCGTGGTGCTCGGCCGGTAGCCCGAGAACGGCGTCCATCTCCGCGGCCGTCGTCGTCCCGGCTCCTGCCCGCAGCATGGACAGGGCGTAGAGCGCGCTGAGCGGGCTGGTGACCTGGTTCGCCTCGGGATCGGCGGTCATCGCAGCGCCGAGGCGGAAGGAGGACCGCAGGAGGGCGTCTTCCGCCTCGGGAAAGACGCCTTCCTCGATGACGACCCGGTCGATGGGCGCCGCCTGCTGCTCGGGCGTCGATGCACCGCACGCGGTCAGCAGCACCAGGGCCGCCGTCGTCGTGGTCGCCGTCCTGCTGATGCGTCCGGTAAGCCGTTCCTGCTCGCGCTGATGTTCCATCCGCTCCCCCTCGTGTGTTTCCCCCACGGTAGGTGCGCATACTGCCGAGGGCCATGGGCACCGGGAGCACGATCCGGTCACGGAAGCCTGATGATGGTGCTCGACGCTTCGGGTTCAGCGGGGCACGGGGTTCGGGATGGTGCGGCTGCGGCCCCGGAATTCGGCGATCAGGGTGCTGCCCGCGGTGACGCGGATGTCGTAGATCCCACTGCGCCCGGTGCGGTTCACCACCCTGCCGACGGCCGTGAGGGTCTGGCCCTGGAACGCGGGGGCGACGAAATTGATGTCGGCGCCGGACGCCACCGTGATGGTTGCGGGGCCGGCGTCGGGGCCGGCGTCGGGGCCGGTTGCGGGGCCGGCGTCGGGATCATTGCAGGCGAGGGCGAAGCAGGTGTCGGCGAAGGCGAAGATGATCCCGCCATGCGCTATGCCGAAGCCGTTCACCATCTCCTCCCGGACGGTCATGGAGATCTGCGCGTCGCCGAAGAGGGCTCGGTCGACCTCGATACCGAGCCACCGGGAGGCGCGGTCGTTCGCGAGGATCGGGTGTGGGTGCAGCATCGACGTGTTCCGTCCTATCGGTTGTGGGTTGATTCGCCCCTGGCATCCAGGAGGTCGGTCTGCGCGCGGTCCGAGCGGCGAGGCACTCGCAGGCCAGGATCGGGACGACGACGGTGCGCACCGGCCGGGCCGTGGCCTGCGCTTCCTCGGCTGGCCGGACGGTGACGGGAGCAGTTTTCCATTCGATCATTCTCGCGGCCATTGATTGTCCACCGGACGCCACGGACCGGTTGTGCAGGGCCGGCAAGGCGCCCGGAGCACCCAGGAATGTCGGTGGCGGAACGGACAATAGTGCCATGAGGACGAATTCGGAGCGGATGGTCGAACTCGAGCGGATATCCGCCCGGATGCTCTCCCTGAATGCCGAGAAAGCACGCCTCGACGCCGCAATGGCCGACGCCGCCGCCGAATTGAGGGACCTCTTCCAGGAACGGGTTCCCCTGCCCTCGAATGCACTGCGAGGCAGATCCAACTTCTCCGACACCACCACCGCAACCGAGATCGCCTGCCTGCTGCGGATCTCCGAGCGCTCGGCCCATCGCCTTGTCCAGTACTCCGCGCTCCTGGTGACCCACCACCCGAAGACCCTCGCCGCCCTGCGAACGGGCGCCATCTCCTGGGCCCATGCCACCACCCTGCTGCACGAGTACGCGGGCCTGCCGGCCGGTACTGCTGCCGGCGTCGAGGACGCGCTGCTGCCCGTCGCCATCGCCACGACCGTCCCGCGGCTCTCCTACCGTGCACGCAGGCTGAGGACACAGCTGCATCCCCTCGCTCTCGACGATCGCGCCCGGGCGGCCGTCCAGGAGCGGCGGGTCGACATCGAACCAGCCGACGATGCGATGGCCTGGCTCCACGTCCACCTTCGGGCCACCGATGCTGCCGCCATCGACGCCCGGCTGACCCACGGTGCGCGGTCCCTGCAGACACCCTCCGAGCGCAGGACCTTGCCCCAGCTGCGCACCGACATCCTGACGGATCTCCTCCTCAGCGATGATTCGCCCACCGACCGCGCAGTTTCAGTGGGTAGCGGCTCCCGGGTACGCGCGGACATCAACGTCACCGTCCCGGTCCTGACACTGCTCGGTGTCGACGACGCACCCGCCGAGCTCGAAGGCTACGGACCCATCCCCGCCGAGATCGCGCGGCGCCTGGCTGCCCACGCCCCCTCCTTCACGAGGCTGCTCACACACCCCGAGACGGGAGCGGTGCTGAGTGTCGGCCGGACAAGCTATGCCGTCCCGGCGGACCTCAAGAAGTGGTTGCGCGTACGTGATCGGACCTGCCGACACCCGGGCTGCAACGTCCCGGCGTCGAGATGCGAACTGGACCACACGAAGCCCTGGTCGCAGCAGGGCACGACGACGCACGACAACCTCGCCCACCTGTGCCGGAAACACCACAAACTCAAGAGCGAGGGGATCTGGCACTACAGGCAGTCACGCGCGGGCACCCTTACGGCGACCTCGCCCGGCGGTCGAACCTATGCCTGCGACCTGGAACCACCGCCGTTCTGACCACAATGGTTCTCACCCGCCGCCTCCGGAAGCCACGGGAACGAGCACTCGGTGGCCTCCGGCAACCGTCTGGCGATAGGCTCGGGGCGTGACCCACGACACTCCAGCTTCCGCCCCATCCTCCAGCGAGCCGCCCGCACGCCGATCCACCGCGATCGACGCCGTCGCCACCTCGTACTACGAGACCCTGCTCGAACTGATGCCCGACTTCGCCACCGAGCTGGGCCTGCCCGGCCACGAGACCGAGTACCGGGACTACTCCCCCGCCGGCCTCGAGGCCCTCGCCGAGGCCGCGCGCAACACCCTGCGCCTCCTCGACGACCTCCAGCCCGCCGATGACGTCGACGCCGTCACCCTCGACGCGATGCGCGAGCGGCTCGGGCTCGACCTCGAGATCCACGACGCCGGGTTCGACTACTCCACCCTGAACAACATCGCCTGCCCGGCCCAGAGCATCCGCGCGATCTTCGACCTCATGCCCACCGCCACGGCGGAGGACTGGAGCCACATCGCAGGGCGCATGGCCAACGTGCCCGGCGCGATCGACGGGTACATCGCATCCCTCCGCGCCGGCCGCGAGCGCGGCCTCGTCGCCGCACGGCGGCAGGTGTCCATCGTGATCGAGCAGTCCACGAAGTACGCGGAGGACGGCGGCTTCTTCGACGCACTCGGCGGCACCGCCACGGCCGACGACGGCGACCTGCCCGAATCGCTGAAGGATCAGCTCCGGACCGGCGCCGGGGCCGCCCGTGCGGCCTACCGCTCCCTGGCTGCCTTTTTGCAGGAGGACCTCCTCCCCACCGCACCGGAGAAGGATGCCGTGGGCCGGGAACAGTACGCCCTGATGTCCCGCGTGTTCCTGGGCTCCGCCGTCGACCTCGAGGAGACGTACCAGTGGGGCGTCGAGGAGCTCGACCGCGTCATCGCCGAGCAGGAGGCGGTGGCGAACGAGATCCGCGAGGGCGCTTCGATCGAGGAGGCCATGCGGATCCTCGACGAGGATCCTGCTCGCCAGCTGCACGGCACCGACGCGCTGCAGGCGTGGATGCAGGACCTCTCGGACCGGGCCGTCGACGCCCTGGCCGGCGTGCACTTCGACGTCCCGGACGTGATGCGCCGCCTCGAGTGCAGGATCGCCCCGACCAACGAGGGCGGCATCTACTACACGGGCCCCAGCGACGACTTCTCCCGCCCGGGCCGCATGTGGTGGTCCGTGCCGGAGGGCGAGGACTCCTTCACCACCTGGAAGGAGACCACCACCGTCTACCACGAGGGCATTCCGGGCCACCACCTGCAGATCGCCACCGCGACCTACCAGCGCGGACTCCTGAACCCCTGGCGCCGCAACGCCATCTGGGTCTCCGGCCAGGGCGAGGGCTGGGCGCTCTACTCGGAGCGGCTCATGCAGGAACTGGGCTTCCTCTCCGATCCGGGCGACCGCCTCGGGATGCTCGACGCGCAGCGCATGCGGGCTGCCCGCGTGGTCTTCGACATCGGGGTGCACCTCGAGCTCGAGATCCCCGAGCGCTGGGGCGAGGGCATTTGGACTCCCGAGAAGGGCTACGACTTCCTGAAGCGCAACATCGCCATCAGCGAGGGCCAGCTGAACTTCGAGTTCACGCGCTACCTCGGCTGGCCGGGCCAGGCGCCGTCGTACAAGATCGGCCAGCGCCTGTGGGAGCAGGTTCGCGACGAGGTCCGGGCCGCCGAGGGCGATTCCTTCGACCTGCGCGCCTTCCACACCCGCGCCCTCAACCTCGGTTCCGTGGGACTCGACACGCTGCGCCGGGCCCTGGTGCCCTGACGCAGCTGCTCGTCCTCACATAGACGTTCGTCACACGCGGGCGGGGAATAACCCCCGCCCGCCCGGGGATCGCCGGATCCACGCGGAAACGGCTGGAAACCGTGCACGACGGCGGCGGGAGGCTGCGTAACATTTCGCAACTCCCGCTTCGCTTGGGTATAAAGCGAACCTAGTGTTTCGGTCGTGTCTACTGAAACCAGCTCCCCGCCCTCCCGGCGCAGGCTGCCCCGCTGGGCAACCTCCTTCGGCCCGCAGATCATCGCAGCCCTCGTCGTCGGGCTGGCCCTCGGCCTCCTGGCCAAGTACACGGGCCACACCAAGGAAACCCCGAACGGCCTCGGGACCACGCTCGCCACCCTCGGCTCGAGCTACGTCGCCCTGCTGCGCGCCGCCGTCGTCCCCCTGATCTTCACCGCGGTCGTCAGCTCGATCGCCAACCTCCGTGCCGTCAACAATGCCGCGCGGCTCGCCGGCCAGACGCTCCTGTGGTTCGCGATCACCGCGCTGATCTCCGTGGTGATCGGCATCGGACTCGGCGTCGTGTTCCAGCCCGGAGCGGGCACCGATGCGACACAGCCGGCGGAGTACACCGGGAGCACCGGCAGCTGGTGGGCCTTTTTGACCGGGCTCATCCCGGCCAACTTCCTGGGCCTCCAGGCATCGTCCGCCGTCGCCGAAGGCGGCGCGGTCACCACCGCACTGAACTTCAACGTGCTGCAGGTGCTCGTCGTCGCCGTGGCCGTCGGCATCGCCGCCCTCAAGGTCGGCAGGCAGGCCGAGCCGTTCCTCACCTTCAACGCCTCGGCCCTCGCCGTCATCCAGAAGGTCCTGTGGTGGATCATCCGGATCGCCCCGCTCGGCACGGTGGGCCTGATCGGCAACGCCGTCGCCGTCTACGGCTGGGACACCATCGGCTCGCTCGGCAAGTTCACCCTGGCCATCTATGTGGGCCTCGCACTCGTGCTCTTCGCCGTGTATCCCGTGCTGATCAAGGCGCACGGGCTGTCCGTCAGGCAGTACTTCTCGGGCGCCTGGCCGGCCATCCAGCTGGCCTTCGTCTCGCGTTCGTCGGTGGGCACCCTGCCGCTCACGCAGCGCGTCACCGAACGGAATCTCGGCGTTCCCCGCGGATACGCCTCCTTCGCGGTGCCGCTCGGCGCCACGACGAAGATGGATGGCTGCGCGGCCATCTACCCGGCCATCGCCGCGATCTTCGTGGCCCAGTTCTTCGGCATCGACCTGACGCTGACGCAGTACCTGCTGATCGCCCTGGTCTCCGTGCTGGGCTCCGCGGCGACCGCCGGAACCACCGGTGCCGTCGTCATGCTGACGCTCACGCTCTCCACGCTGGGCCTGCCCCTGGCCGGCGTCGGGCTCCTCCTGGCCGTGGACCCGATCCTGGACATGGGCCGCACCGCGGTGAACGTGGCCGGCCAGGCACTCGTGCCCACGATCGTCGCCCGGCGCGAAGGCCTGCTGGACCTCGGACTCTACAACGCACAGCGGACCGGCGATCCCTTCGTCGACGACAGCGACCTCGACGGCGCCATCGACGCCGGCGCCCCGAACGACGGCATCTCGGCCTCCGTCACCCGCTGAGCGCCTGACGCATCGTTCCACGGCCCGCCCCGGCACCTCCGGGGCGGGCCGTCCTGCATGTCCGGCTAACGATTCGGCGCCGTTCAGCACGACGACAGCGCTTTTCCCGGGGTGCGGGAGGATTATAAGAGCACCTATCCAGCACGACAAGGTGGTGCGCCATGAAGCAATCGCGCATGACGGGGAGACTCTCCGCCACATTCGCCGCCCTCGCCCTCACCGCAGGCCTCGGCCTCGCAGGGGGACCACCGGCATCGGCCGCGTACTGCGGCATCACGTGGGGCTCGACCGTGAAGGCCGCGCCCACCTACTCCTCCGCTCCCATCACCAACGTCCGCTCGGGCCGGCACGAGTGCTTCGATCGCCTCGTCATCGACGCCCGCGGTCCTGTTTCCGGCTACCGCGTGGCCTACGTGAACAAGGTCGGGAACCCGGGATCGGGCGCCACCGTTCCCCTGCGCGGCGGCGCGCGCCTCTCCGTGACGGTCCTCGCTCCCGCCTACGACGACGCCGGCCGGGCGACCTACTCCCCCGCCCGTCGCAGCGAACTCGTGAATGTCACGGGCTACTCGACGTTCCGGCAGGTCGCCCTGGCCGGGAGCTACGAGGGGCAGACGACGTTCGGACTCGGCGTCCGGGCGCGGCTTCCCGTCCGCGTCTTCGTGGTCCCCGGACCCGGTGCCGGCTCGAGGGTGGTGATCGACGTCGCGCACCTCTGGTGAGATCGGACGCTGCACCCGCTGCAGTGCATCTAGGCTTGGGGGCATGACGGCCCGCCTGATCCTCGCCTCGAAGTCCCCTGCCCGCACCAAGCTCCTCACCGAGGCGGGCATCCGTCACTCGGTCCTGGTGTCGGACGTGGACGAGCCCGCCGTCGTCGCTGCGTACGGCGAGCTCGACCCCCATGACACTGCCCTCCTGCTGGCACGCGCCAAGGCCGAGGCCGTCGCCGGGCTCGACGACGCCGACGGCGCGCTCGTGATCGGGTGCGACTCCGTCTTCGAGTTCGACGGCGAAGCACACGGGAAGCCCTACGAGCCCGCGGTGGCGATCGAGCGGATCAGCCGGATGCGCGGCCGCTCCGGCGTGCTCCACACCGGCCATTGGCTCGTGGACACGCGCGACGGCGGATCGGGCGCCACGATCGGCGCGGTGTCCTCCGCGACCGTGTACTTCGGCGCCATGTCCGACGCCGACGTCGCGGCGTACGTCGCCAGCGGCGAACCCCTGCAGTGCGCGGGGTCCTTCACCATCGACGGGCTCGGCGGGGCCTTCATCGACCGCGTGGACGGCGACCCGCACGCCGTCGTCGGGCTCAGCATCTCCACCCTGCGCGCCCTCCTGCAGGCGGCCGGCGTCTCCGTCACCGATCTGTGGGCGCACGCCGCGGCCTTGTAGGTTCCCTACAAAGGATTCCCGCACAACACTCCCCTTCAGCACGATCCATGGGCGGAAGCTCCAAAACCGGGCTAGGCTCCGAACTGAGAAGAAGGAGTCCAACGCACCATGAGCCAGTCCCCCCTCGTCCCGTCCGAGTCCCCTGATGCCAGCAGCGCGAGCAACGACACCGGGGGGCAGCACCGGGTGACGAAGGTCCTGGTGGCGAACCGCGGGGAGATCGCCGTCCGGGTCATCCGTGCCGCGCGCGACGAAGGAATCGCCTCGGTCGCCGTGTACGCCGATCCCGACCGCGACGCACTGCACGTGCGCATGGCGGACGAGGCCTTCGCGCTCGGCGGGGAGACCGCCGCCGAGTCCTACCTGCTCATGGACCGCATCCTCGAAGCAGCCCGGCGCAGCGGCGCCGACGCCATCCACCCCGGGTACGGGTTCCTCTCCGAGAACGCCGACTTCGCCCAGCGGGTCATCGACGCCGGGATCACGTGGATCGGCCCCTCTCCCTCCTCCATCTCGCAGTTGGGCGACAAGGTCCAGGCACGCCACATCGCCGAGCGCGTCGGTGCGCCCCTCGTGCCCGGCACCAGGGACCCCGTGGAGTCCGTCCAGGAAGTGATCGACTTCGCCCAGGAGTTCGGCCTGCCCATCGCCATCAAGGCGGCCTTCGGTGGCGGCGGGCGAGGCATCAAGGTCGTCCGCAGCCATGAGGAGATCCCCGAACTGTTCGATTCGGCGGTCCGCGAGGCCACGGCCGCGTTCGGCCGCGGCGAGTGCTTCGTGGAGCGGTTCCTCGACGCACCGCGCCATGTGGAGACGCAGTGCCTCGCCGACAGCCACGGGAACGTCGTCGTCGTCTCGACCCGCGACTGCTCCCTACAGCGACGGAACCAGAAGCTCGTCGAGGAGGCCCCGGCGCCCTTCCTCTCCGACGACCAGAACGCCCGGCTCTACGAGGCGTCCAAGGCCATCCTGCGCGAGGCCGACTACCAGGGCGCCGGCACGTGCGAGTTCCTCGTCGGCCAGGACGGCACCATCTCGTTCCTCGAGGTGAACACGCGGCTCCAGGTCGAGCACCCCGTCTCGGAGGAGGTCACCGGCCTGGACCTCGTCCGCGAGCAGTTCCGCATCGCCCGCGGCGAGGAGCTCGGCTACGGCGACCCCGAGGTCCGCGGCCACTCCTTCGAGTTCCGCATCAACGGCGAGGACGCCGGCCGCGGCTTCATGCCGGCACCCGGCACCGTGCGGACCCTCAAGCTCCCCACCGGCCCGGGCGTGCGCGTCGATTCCGGCGTCGAGGCCGGCGAGGTCATCGGCGGCAACTTCGACTCCATGCTCGCCAAGCTCATCATCAGTGGTGGGAGCCGCGAGCAGGCCCTCCAGCGTGCGCGCCGTGCACTCGGCGAGATGGTGATCGAGGGCATGCCCACCGTGCTCCCCTTCCATGCCGCCGTCGTCGCCGATCCCGCCTTCGCTCCCGCCGAGGGCCCGTTCTCGGTCCACACGCGCTGGATCGAGACCGAGTTCGACAACACCATCGCCCCCTGGACCGGCGCAGCCGATCCTTCCACCGACGAGGATTCGCGGCAGCGCGTCACGGTCGAGGTCGGCGGGCGCCGCCTCGAAGTGGTGCTGCCCGCCGGACTCGGTGCGACGCCGAACGGCAAGACGAGCGCTCCGGCCAAGACCAAGAAGTCCTCGCGGGCACGAGCAGGCAAGGCAGCCGTGAGCGGCGACGAACTGACCTCGCCGATGCAGGGCACGATCGTCAAGGTCGCCGCGTCCGACGGCGACGTGGTCACCGAGGGCGATCTGATCGTGGTGCTCGAGGCCATGAAGATGGAGCAGCCGCTGACCGCGCACAAGTCAGGAACCTTGACGGGCCTGTCTGCCTCCCCCGGGGACACCGTCTCCGCCGGTTCCGTCATCGCAACCATCCGCGACTAGCGAAGTCCGCCGCGACCGGCCGGTCATCGGCGGACGGCGATCGGGCGCGGAGTCCGGGCGCAAGGATCCGTCGCCGCGTGGGAGGAATACCGGCCGCCGCTGTCCCTCGCCGCTGTCCTCCGCCTGAGGGCGCGCCGATCAGAGCGCCCTCAGGCCGGAACCGGCCTCGGATCAGCCTCCGCCGTTGCCTTTGCCCTTGTCGCGCGCGTCCTCCGCGGCCTTCTCGGCTGCTTCCCGGGCTTTCTCTTCTGCCTTGCGCTGCTGCTCGGCCGCTTTGTCCGCGGCCTTGTCACCGCTGCCGCCCGGCGGAGAGCCCTCCCCGCCGGCGTTTTCCGGTGCCGTGTCACCCGTCTCCTCCGGCGCGGCATCGTCACCGCTCTCCCCGTCATCCGCGGAATCCCGGTCCGTCGGAGCCGGGGCAGGCTCCACCGGCGCCGAGGAGGTCTCGGCGGGCGCGGGCTGCGGTGCCGGGTCCACGCTTTCCTCGACGGGGGCGGGCGCTTCCTCGGAGGGCACGACATCGGAGGGAACGACGTCGGACGGCACGACGTCGGCGGGAACCTGCCCGGCTTCGAGCGAAGCGATTACCGCATCGATCCGCGCGCCGATCAGCGCTGCCCGCTCCTCGGTGACCGAGCCGGCCGTGGCCGCGCGCTCGACCTCACCCTTGAGGCGCTGCGCGAGGACGATCGCTCCCCCGGAGTCACCGGCAGCAGCACTGGAGGCGATCGTGCGCACCTCGGCCTGGAGGTCGCCCGCCGTCGCGGCGTCGATGGGATCACTGCCGCAACCGGCCAGCAGCAGGGCCGTGCCGACCAGGAGGGGCACTCCGAGCCGGATCCTTCGTGGGGGTGCGATGGTCATTCCTGCACGCTTTCGTAGAGTTCCTGCAGTTTCTCGCCGGGTTCTCCCGGGACGGCCGGCAAGGGCTCGATGCCGGGCGCCGGGTCCCCGGAGAACAGGGTCGTGAAAGCCCAGAGGCCGGCAGCGAGCACGGCGACGACGAGCAGCGCGACGAGCCACGGAACGCCACGCCCACGGCGCCCGCGTGGGGGTCGCGAGCTCGGCCGTTCCTCGCCTGTCGTACCGAGTACGTGCTGCACGCCCTGCCCCGGGAGGCTCGGCGCCGCCGACGGTGACCGCTCGCCATGCTCCGGCAGGGCCACTGTCGCGGGGTCCGATCCGTCGCTGTCACGCGTCGTGGAAACACGCGATGCCGGGGACGAGGACACCGGAAGAGAAGCGGCCGCGGCAGGACCCGGCCCGACGGCGGTTACGGAGGTTACGGAGGTCGCACCCGACTCCTCAGCGACCGACGACGGATGCTGATCGCTCCCGCGCGCCGGACCGGCCACGACCCGCGTCGCGGCGACGGACTGCGTGAGGGGCGACGTGTCCGCCCCGGCGCCGTCGTGCGCCTGCGTGAGACGCGAAGTGTCCGCCCCGGCGCCGTCGTGCGCCTGCGTGAGACGCGACGTGTCCGCCCCCGCGCCGTCGTGCGTCCCGCTGTCGTGCGCCTGCGTGAAGCCCGAGCGGACCGACTCGCTGTCGTGCGCCTGCGTGCCCTCGTCGGCAGCCCGGTCACGGTCGGGAACGGACAGGGCCGCGGTCGGAGGCGCGTGGACGGGCAGCGCCGTCGTCGCCGGAACCTCGCCGTGCCCCTGCACACCCATGGCGATCAGCTCCCGGACCACGCGGGCAGCATCCGGCCGGTCGTCCGGCCCGTCGAGGGTCATCGCGACCAGGAGCGCGGACAGCGCGGGCCCCGCGGCATGCGGGACGGACGGGCTCCGGCTCAGGCGCGCCAGCGCACTCTCGACTCCGGTGCCCGGGAACGCGCGCTCACCCGTCAGGGCCTCGATCAGCACGAGGCCCAGCGAGTAGATGTCCGAGGGCTGCCCCACCGCGTCGCCCCGCGCCTGCTCCGGGCTGAAATAGGCGGCACTGCCGATGACCTGGCCGGTCGCCGTCATCCTGCCGCCGTCGAAGAACCGGGCTATCCCGAAGTCCGTGAGGAGGTAGCGGAAGAAACCGCTGTGCGGATCTGCCTCGCGCGTGAGGATGTTGGAGGGCTTGATGTCGCGGTGCACGATGCCGCGTTCGTGGATGTACTGCAGTGTCCGTGCGAGGTCCAGCGCCATGAGCCGGACCTCCTCGCGCCCGAGCGGTCCCGCGGTGCGCAGCAGGACGCCGAGGTCCGGGCCGCGCACCAGTTCCATGACCAGGTAGGGGTTCTCGCCGGAGTGTTCGCCGTTGTCCATGTCCAGCACGCGGACCAGTCCGGGGTGATCGAGTCCGGCGAGCAGCCGCGCCTCGGCGGATCCCCGCTCGGGCCCGTCGGCCATTCCGGACCGGAAGAGCTTGACGGCGACGTCGCGCTCAAGGCGCGTGTCCCGGGCCGTGAAGACCTCGGCCATGCCGCCGGTACCGACCCGCTCCCCCAGTGCGTACCGCCCGGCCAGCGCCTGCTTCTCCATGTCACCCGCTTCCGCTACCCCGTGGTCCGGCGCCGGGCGCGCGAATTCAACACGCACCCGTTGGTTGGTAAGCCGGCTTTGCTTCCAGTGTACGGGCGGCACCGGATCGGGGTTAAGCAACGAGATCAGCGTCATCCTGTGGACAGACTCGACCATGCAGGCGACGGCCGTGCTGCATCGAGGACCGGAATCGCAGCACCGGCTACCGACGCCGGGTAGAAACGACGCCGGGCGGGAACAACGACGGGAGGGAACGACCCCGGGGGCGGGAACGACGACGGCGCCGCACCCGGGTGGGTGCGGCGCCGTCGCTGCGCGCGGAAGCTCGCGCGGAAGCTACAGGGCGATCAGGCGACGTTGTTCTCGTAGTCGTGGTCCCGGGTCTCGCGCGAGATGTAGAGCGCGATGAAGGTGAGGACGGCGGCGACGGTCAGGTACGCGCCCACCAGCACGGTGCTTCCTCCCGCTGCCTGCCAGAGTGCGACGGCGATGAACGATGCGGGAGCAGCGCCGATCATGCTCGAGACGTTGTACGCCACGGCCGAGCCCGTGTAGCGGACGTTCGCCGGGAACAGTTCCGGCAGCACCGCGGCCATGGGCCCGAACGTCAGGCCCATCAGGATGAAGCCGATGATCAGCAGTGCCATGGCACCGGCGGTGCCGGCGCCGAAGAGCGGTGCCCAGAGGAGACCGAAGACGGCGATACCGACCGTCGTCCCGAGGAGCATCTTGCGGCGGCCGAAGCGCTCGGCGAGGGGTCCGGAGACGATGGTGAAGATGCCGAAGAAGACGACGCCGATGATGAGCATCCAGAGGAAATCGGTGCGCGCCATGCCGAGGCCGGGGACGAACGCAGCGGCCTGGGCCTCGGTGAACGTGCCGCCGGCCGCTTCGACCTTGGCCCGTGCCTGCTCGAGGCTGGACGGCGCTGTTCCGTACGTCAGCGTGAAGGCCGTCATGAAGTAGAAGAGGACGTAGGTGGCGAACATGATGAACGTGCCGAGGATCAGCCCGCGCCAGTGGAGGCGGAAGGTGGTGCCGAGCGGGACCTTCACCACCTTGCCGGTCTTCTGGACCTTCTGGAAGGACGCGCTCTCGATCAGCTTGAGGCGCACGTAGAGGCCGATGATGACCATGACGGCGCTCAGCAGGAACGGCACCCGCCAACCCCAGGACAGGAACTCCTCCGGGCTCAGCGTGGAGCTGAGGAGCACGAACAGCAGGTTGGCGAGGATGAAGCCGATGGGCGCCCCGAGCTGCGGGAACGTGCCGTAGATGGCGCGCTTGCCCGCGGGAGCGTTCTCGGTCGCGAGCAGAGCAGCACCGCTCCACTCACCGCCGAGTGCCAGTCCCTGGAGGAACCGCAGCACGACGAGGAGCAGCGGCGCCAGGAAGACCCATCCCGGGTTGGTCGCAGCGGGGAGCAGGCCGATGAGGAAGGTGGCGATGCCCATGGTGAGCAGTGAGGCCACGAGGGTCGCCTTGCGCCCGATCTTGTCGCCGAAGTGCCCGAAGACGATGGAGCCGAGCGGGCGTGCGACGAACGCGACGCCGAAGACGGCGAACGAGCTGAGGAGCTGGTTCGCGTCGCTCTGGTTCGGGAAGAACAGCGACGGGAAGACCAGGACGGCGGCCGTGGCGTAGATGTAGAAGTCGTAGAACTCGATCGTCGTGCCGATGAGGCTGGCGAAGATCACCCGGCCCCTGCTGTTCAGGGGCGTGGTTGTTCCGCTGGCACCAGCGGAAGTGGAGGAGGTCATGGGCTGCGGCTTTCTCGGAACGAGCGCTGCCGCAGGTCCACGAGGCCCTTGCAGCACGGCGCCCGTGCTTCAGTTGAACCCTGATATTCGACCACCGGTGTCCAGTACGTGGATAAACGTGTCCACGTACTGGACACCGGGAACTACTGGACGCCGGGAACTACGCGAGGCACCGGGCACTCTGCCGTACGCCGGGAACCGTCCGGATGCGGACTGCGTCCCGCGCACCCCGCTAGATGTGGGTGTGCAGGCGCCGCGCGGCCTCCGAGATGGACCCCGTCAGCGACGGGTAGACGGTGAAGGTGTTCGCCACGTCGTCCACGTGCAGCTTCTTGGTCACGGCGAGCGCGAGGGGGAAGATCAGCTCCGAGGCGCGGGGGCCGACGACGACGCCGCCGATCACGGTGCCGGATCCCTTGCGGGCGATCACCTTCACGAAGCCGTCCTTGACGTTCATCATCTTCGCGCGGGCGTTGGTGTGCAGGGAGAGCTTGACGACGTCGCCCTGGTACCGGCCGGATTCGATGTCCTCCTCCGTCACGCCGACGGTCGCGATCTCCGGGGAGGTGAAGATGTTGGAGGCGACCTGCTTGAGCTTGATCGGGCTCACGGAATCGCCCATGAGGTGCGCGATCGCGATCCGGCCCTGCATCGCGGCCACCGAGGCGAGGGCGAACACGCCCGTGCAGTCACCTGCCGCGTAGACGTTGGGCGCCGTGGTGCGCGAGACGCCGTCCACCTGGATGTGGCCGGACTCGCTGACGGCGACCCCGGCCTCCTCGAGGCCGATGCCCGCGGTGTTCGGCACGGCGCCGACCGCGACGAGGCAGTGGCTGCCCTCGACCGTGCGGCCGTCCGAGAGATGGACGATCACGCCGTCCTCGGTGCGGTCGACGGCGTCCGCGCGGGACTTCGAGAGGACGGTCATGCCGCGGTCCTTGAAGACGCCCTCGAGCACCTCGGCGGCGTCCGCATCCTCGCCCGGCAGCACGCGGTCGCGGCTTGAGATCAGGGTGACCTTCGAACCGAGGCCGTTGTAGGCGCTGGCGAATTCCGCTCCGGTCACGCCCGAGCCGACCACGATCAGGTGGTCCGGGATCTGGCGCATGTTGTAGAGCTGCGTCCAGTTGAAGATGCGTTCGCCGTCCGGCTTGGCGCTCGGCAGCTCGCGCGGTGTCGAACCGACGGCGAGGAGGACGGCGTCGGCCTCGATGATGCTCGTCTCGCCGTCGGACACGACCTCGAGCCGGTGGTCGTC
Source organism: Arthrobacter sp. NPDC092385 (assembly GCF_044755105.1). NCBI lineage: Bacteria > Bacillati > Actinomycetota > Actinomycetes > Micrococcales > Micrococcaceae > Arthrobacter > Arthrobacter sp. NPDC092385. The sequence continues at coordinate 19,660 of NZ_JBIVQL010000004.1, read as the reverse complement.
GAGCAGCTTGCCGGTCCCGATGATGACCTGCACTCCGAGGCGCTCCAGCGTGGCCCGGATGTCCGAGGACTGCTCGACGGCGAGCTTCAGCAGCCGCTGGTTGACCTTGTCCAGGTCCGCGTAGACCTTGCTGTCCGCGGAGAAGTGGACCCCCAGTCCGCTCGCGTCGGTGAAGCGCGTCATGGTGTCCGCCGTGGCGATGAGGGTCTTGGACGGCACGACGTCCGTGAGGACCGCCGATCCGCCGAGGCCGTGGCGCTCGACGACGGTCACCTTGGCGCCGAGCGAGGACGCGACCAGCGCCGCTTCATACCCGCCGGGCCCCCCACCGAGGATGGCCAGGCGCAATGAACTGAAATCGAGTTGGTTGGTCACGTCCTCGATTATCGCCCATGCCACCGACACCCCCGAAACGCCGCGGGTCCCGCCGAGGGGCCGGGCGGGACGGAGGCCCTGGCCGGTGGTCCGCCCGTTAGCGCAGAGGGTAAGTTGTAGCGGTGACTTCTGATCCCTTTGACCTGGCCCGCGACGCTGCCGGCCACATAGCCCGCGCTACCGGAATCGACCGGCACGACACCGCCCTCGTCCTCGGCTCCGGCTGGGGTGAGGCGGCCGAACTGATCGGCGAGACCACCCACACCCTCGACGCCGCGGACATCCCCGGATTCTCCGCGCCCGCCGTTGTCGGCCACACCGGCACCATCCGCTCCATCCTCACGCCCAACGGCAAGCGCGCCCTGGTCCTGGGCGCCCGGACGCACTTCTACGAGGGCAAGGGCGTGCGCGCCGTCGTCCACGGCGTCCGCACCGCCGCGGCGGCCGGCGCGACGACGATGATCCTGACCAACGGGTGCGGCGGACTGAAGGAGCACTGGCAGCCCGGCACGCCCGTCCTCATCAGCGACCACATCAACCTCACGGCATCGTCGCCGCTGGAGGGCGCCACCTTCGTGGACCTCACCGACCTCTACTCCTCGCGCCTGCGGGAGATCGCACGCCAGGTGGATCCCTCGCTCGAGGAGGGCGTGTATGCGCAGTTCACGGGACCGCACTACGAGACGCCCGCCGAAGTGCAGTACGCCAGACGCATCGGCGCGGACCTCGTGGGCATGTCCACCGCGCTCGAAGCCATTGCCGCACGGCACGCCGGCATGGAGGTCTTCGGCATCTCCCTGGTGACCAACCTGGCGGCCGGCATCAGCCCCGTGCCGCTCAGCCATGCCGAGGTCCTCGAGGCGGGACAGGCGGCAGGACCGCGCATCTCGCGCCTCCTGGCCGACATCGTCGCCACGATCTAGCGCGCGGGCACCGTCCGCACGCCGTACGACCAGCATGACCGGCGCCCGTCGGGCATCCACCGCCGCTCCACGTTAGGGACCCGCATGACCACCTCGGAACTGGACACCCTCCTCGCCTCCGCCGACGCCTGGGCCGACGCCGACCCGGATCCGCAGACCGCGGAGGAACTCCGTACGCTCCTCGGACGCGTGCGGTCCGGTGACTCCGCCGCCGCCGTCTCGGAACAGGACCTGAGGGACCGCTTCTCCGGTCCGCTCGCCTTCGGCACCGCCGGCCTCCGTGCCGCGCTCGGCGCCGGCCCCAACCGGATGAACCGCGTGGTGGTGCGCCGTGCCGCCGCCGGCGTCGCCGCGCACGCACTGGACCTCGCCGCCGGAGCGTATGCGCCGCGCGCCGTCGTCGGCTTCGATGCCCGCCACAACTCGCGCATCTTCGCCGAGGAGACCGCGGCCATCTTCACCGCGGCCGGGATCGAGACGTTCCTGATGCCGCGCGAACTGCCGACGCCGGTGCTCGCCTACGCGATCCGGGCCCTGGAGTGCGAGGTGGGCATCATGGTGACGGCGAGCCACAATCCGCCGCAGGACAACGGGTACAAGGTGTACCTGGGCGGACGGGCCGTCGAGGAGGACGCCCGCGGCGTCCAGATCGTGGCACCGCACGACGCCGGCATCGCGGCGCACATCGACGCGATCGGGGGGATCGACGCCGTCGAGCTCGCGGCAGGCGGCTGGACCGTCCTGCCGGAATCCGTGGAGACCGACTACATCGCCTCCGTCGCGGCCCTGGCGGACACCGCCATCACGGACCGCGACCTCCGGATTGTCCTGACTCCCCTGCACGGCGTCGGCGGGCGCACGGCGCAGGCGGTCCTCGCGGCGGCCGGGTTCGACGACGTCACGATCGTGGAGCGCCAGGCCGAGCCGGACCCCGACTTCCCGACCGTCGCCTTCCCCAACCCGGAGGAACCCGGTGCGCTGGACCTCGCCCTCGAGACCGCCGTGGAGGTGGGCGCCGACCTGGTGATCGCCAACGACCCGGACGCCGACCGCGTGGCGCTGGCCGCCCGCGAGCCCTCCACGGGTGAGTGGCGCATGCTCCGCGGCGACGAGGTGGGCACGCTCCTCGGGCTCCACCTGGCGTCCCGGCTCACGGCGCCGGCCCGCGACGAGGCCGGCAGCCAGGCCGGCAGCCAGGCGGGCAGCACTGCCGGCCGCGCTGCCGGCCGCGGGAACGTCTTCGCCAACTCCATCGTGTCCTCCCGCCTGCTGGGGCGGATCGCGGGGGTAGCCGGGATCGGCCACGCCCAGACCCTGACCGGTTTCAAGTGGATCGCCCGCGTGCACGATTTCTCCTTCGGCTACGAGGAGGCCCTCGGCTACTGCGTGGCACCGGAGCTCGTGCGGGACAAGGACGGCATCTCCGCCGGCCTGCTGCTCGCCGAACTCGCTGCCGCCACCAAGGCCTCCGGCCGCACCCTCTTCGACCTGCTGGACGACGCCTTCCTCGTGCACGGCCTGCACGCCTCGGACCAGCTCTCGGTCCGCGTGGGCAGCCTGGGCCTGCTCGGGGCCATGATGAACAGGCTCCGCGAGAACCCGCCGTCGTCGTTCGCCGATTCGCCGGTCAGCGTCGCCGAGGATCTCGCCCAGGGTTCGGCGAGCCTGCCTCCCACGGACGGGCTCCTGTACCTGACGCAGGACGAGACGCGCGTGATCATCCGGCCGAGCGGCACGGAGCCGAAACTCAAGTGCTACCTCGAGGTCGTCGAACCCGTCGGGTCCACCGCTGAGCTCGACGCCGCCAAGGCCACCGCGCGCGCGCGCCTCGATGCCGTCAAGCACGACGTCGGCGAGGCGCTCGGCCTCTGAGCCGTTCGACCACCTGAGCCGTTCGACCACCTGAGACGATTGGCACCCTGAACCGCCGCCCGGGGCGCGCGCCGCCGTCGTCCCGGGCGGTCGTCGGGGCACCGCGACGGACCGCGCCGGACGACATGGAAAGATGGACACCATGCCTACCGACGTATCCCTCGCCTCCTACATCGACCACACGCTCCTGAAGCCCGAGGCCAGCCGCGAGCAGATCCTCGAGGTCTGCCGCGAGGCGGTCGAGTACTCGTTCAAGTCCGTCTGCGTCAACCCCGTCTGGGTCAGCACCGTCCGCACCGCGGTGAAGGACACCGGCGTCCTCACGTGCTCCGTGATCGGTTTCCCGCTGGGCGCCACCACCACCGAGGTCAAGGTCTTCGAGGCACGCGGCGCCGTGGCCGACGGCGCCGACGAGATCGACATGGTCATCAACATCGCAGCCGCCCGGGCCGGCGAGAAGGACGTGCTGGTGCAGGACATCCTCGCCGTGGCCGACGCCGTCCACGAGCACGGCGCCATCCTCAAGGTGATCATCGAGACCTCGCTGCTCACCGACGGGCAGAAAGTACTTGCATGCGAGGCCGCGGTGGAGGCAGGAGCGGATTTCGTGAAGACCTCCACCGGCTTCAACGGCGGCGGCGCCACCGTCGAGGACGTCGCCCTCATGCGGAAGACCGTCGGTCCGGACCTCGGCGTGAAGGCCTCCGGCGGCGTCCGATCGCTCGAGGACGCGAGGTCCATGATCCACGCCGGAGCAACCCGTATCGGGGCCAGCTCAGGAGTCGCTATCGTTAAGGGTGAACAGGGCGCCGCAGGGTACTGAGGGCGCCGCAGGAACATCCCGCAGGAACGCACGCTAGGAGATCGAATGTCACATGAAGCCAGCGCGGAGCGCAACAGCCGCCGCGCCGACAGCCAGCCCGCCCACGCCGGCAAGGGCCACCTCGTCGGGAACATCCTGGTGTTCGTGATCATGTTCGGCATGTTCCTGCTCGGCATGTACCTGCTCACCTGGTTCACGCCGCAGAACATCTGGCCCATGGCCGCCGTGATCGTGCTCGCGTTCATCGCGTTCTTCATCCCGCAGGGCATCCTGGGCCGTGCCGACACCGGCTTCGACCTCGCCGAGGGAAACCGCACCGACGAGAAGGAGACCTCGGCGGGCGTCAGCTCCTGAGCACGGCGCGGAACAACGCGCACACACGATCGAACAGAGAAAGGCCGTCCCCGAGGGGACGGCCTTTCTCGTGCATCCGGCTCTGTTCAACCGGCGGCGGCGCGGACCCCGGCGGGCTACGCCGTGAACACCGCATCGAGCACGTTCTTCGCCCAGTCGAGGATCTCCGCGTCCACGAGGTCCCGGCCGCCGATCCTCGCGGTCTTCGGCTTCGGGACGAGCACCGCGTTCAGCGCGGGCTTGATGGCGGCGCCCGGGTACATCCTGGTGAGCCGCATCTGCTTCGACTCGGGCAGGTCCGCCGGGGCGAACTTGATGAAGTTGCCCTGCAGCGCCACGTCCGTCAGGCCGAGGGCACGGGCGGCCACCCGGAAGCGCGCCACGGAGATCAGGTTCTGCACCGCGGCCGGCGGCTCTCCGTAGCGGTCCTCGAGCTCGGCGACGACGGCGTCGATCGCCTCGTCGGTGATCGCGGCCGCGAGCTTCCGGTACGCCTCGAGGCGGAGCCGCTCCCCCGGCACGTAGTCGTGCGGCAGGTGGGCGTTGACCGGCAGCTCGATCTTCATCTCCGCCGCCTTCTCCTCGGCCTCGCCGCGGAAGCTCGCGACGGCCTCGCCGACCAGTCGGATGTAGAGGTCGAAGCCGACGCCCTGGATGTGGCCCGACTGCTCGCCGCCGAGCAGGTTGCCCGCCCCGCGGATCTCGAGGTCCTTCATGGCCAGCTGCATGCCGGCGCCCAGCTCGTTGTGGGACGCGACGGCCTTGAGGCGTTCGAGGGCCACCTCGCCCAGCGGCTTCTCCGAGGGGTACAGGAAGTAGGCGTAGGCCCGCTCCCGGCCGCGGCCCACGCGCCCACGCAGCTGGTGCAGCTGCGAGAGGCCGTAGGAATCGGCGCGGTCCACGATCAGCGTGTTCGCGTTGGAGATGTCCAGCCCGGTCTCGATGATCGTGGTGCAGACCAGGACGTCGAACCGTTTCTCCCAGAAGTCCACGATGATCTGCTCGAGCCGGGACTCCGTCATCTGCCCGTGGGCGACGGCGACGCGCGCCTCGGGCACGAGCTCCTTGAGGTGCGCGGCGGTGCGGTCGATCGACGAGACGCGGTTGTGCACGAAGAACACCTGCCCCTCGCGCATCAGCTCACGCCGGATCGCGGCCGAGGCCTGCTTGTCCGTGTAGGGGCCCACGTACGTGAGCACCGGGTGGCGCTCCTCCGGCGGCGTGGCGAGCGTCGAGGTCTCGCGGATGCCCGTGAGCGACATCTCGAGCGTTCGCGGGATCGGCGTCGCGCTCATGGCGAGGACGTCCACGTTGGTGCGCATCTTCTTCAGCGCTTCCTTGTGCTCCACGCCGAACCGCTGCTCCTCGTCGACGATCACGAGGCCGAGGTCCTTGAAGGAGACCTCCTTCGACAGCAGGCGGTGCGTGCCGATCACGACGTCGACGGCGCCCGAGGTGAGCCCCTCCGCCGTCTCGCGCGACTCCTTGGCCGTCTGGAACCGGGAGAGCGCCCGCACGCGCACGGGGAAGCCGGAGAACCGCTCGGAGAAGGTCTCGAAGTGCTGCTGCACCAGGAGCGTGGTGGGCACGAGCACGGCCACCTGCTTGCCGTCCTGCACCGCCTTGAAGGCCGCCCGCACCGCGATCTCGGTCTTGCCGTAGCCGACGTCGCCGGAGACGAGGCGGTCCATCGGGACCTCCCGCTCCATGTCGGCCTTGACCTCGTTGATCGTGGTCAGCTGGTCGGGCGTCTCGACGTACGGGAAGGCTTCCTCGAGCTCACGCTGCCACGGGGTGTCCGGGCCGAAGGCGTGCCCGCGCGAGGCCATGCGCGCCGAGTACAGGCGGATGAGCTCGCCCGCGATCTCCTTGACCGCCTTGCGCGCCTGGTTCTTGGTCTTGCTCCAGTCCGAGCCGCCCATCTTGCTCAGGGCCGGGGCGTCGCCGCCGACATAGCGCGTGACCTGGTCGAGCTGGTCCGTGGGCACGAAGAGGCGGTCACCTGGGGCACCGCGCTTGGACGGCGCGTACTCGAGGACGAGGTACTCGCGCGTGGTCCGTATGGGGCCGGCACCGGTGGAGCGCTGCATCAGCTCGACGAACTTCGCCACGCCGTGCTGCTCGTGGACGACGAAGTCGCCTTCCTTGAGCTGCAGGGGGTCGACGGCGTTGCGGCGGCGCGAGGGCATCTTGCGCATGTCGCGGGTGCCCGAGGCGCTCGTGCGGCCGAGCAGGTCCGCCTCCGTGAGCAACCCCATCTTCAGGCCGTCCACCACGAAGCCGCGACCGGCGCACGCCGTCGTGATCTCGATGATGCCGGGCTGCGGCGCGGCATCCAGCGAGTCGACGCGGCTGGCGGGGATGTCGTTGTCGGAGAAGAGCTCCGCGAGGCGCTGCGCCGGTCCGGGCCCTTCCGTGGCCACGACGACGCGCCACTGGTCACGGACGCGGCCGCCGATGAACTCCATCATCTCGGCGACGTCGCCCTGGTAGCCGCGTGGTTCGCGCGCGTGCAGCGTGAAGCTGTCGACGTCGCTCAGTTCCTCGTCGGCTCCGAAGGACGTGATGCCCCACCACGCCACGGAGTGGGCGAGCGCCGTCGCCCGGGTGTCGGTGAGCGAGCGAAAGCTGGCTTCCTGCAGGTCCGTCCCCAGCCCCTCGCTGAGGTCGAGCGGTGCGGCACCGCCCTCGGACGCCGTGGACCAGGCGGCCGCGAGGAATTCCTCGTTGGTGGCCGCGAGGTCGTGCGCGCGGGCGCGGACCTTCTCGGGTTCGATGACGACGGCGATCGATCCGGGCGGCAGCTCGCCGGCGAAGGGCACCATGGCGTCGACGAGCACGGGCGCGAGGGACTCCATGCCCTCGACGGCGATGCCGCCGGCGATCTTCTCCAGCATGGACGCCGCGGCCGGCAGCTCGGACTGCAGCCTCGCGGCCCGGGACATGACCGACGGCGTGATGAGGATCTCGCGGCACGGCGGCGCGTACAGGGCGGCAGGCGGCTCGCCCGAGGTCAGCGAACGCTGGTCGGCGACGGCGAACCAGCGCATCTGGTCCACCTCGTCGCCGAAGAAGTCCACGCGGATCGGGTGGTCCTCGGTGGGCGGGAAGACGTCGATGATCCCGCCGCGCACCGCGAACTCGCCGCGGTGCGTCACCATGTCCACGCGCGCATAGGCGGCGTCGGAGAGGGCCTTGACGACGTCGGAGAAGGCCACCTCGTCGCCGACCTTCAGGGACACGGGCTCGAGGTCCCCGAGTCCGGCGACGAGCGGCTGCACGACGGCGCGGATGGGCGCCGTGATGACCCTGACCGGGGACCCTTCCGGGTGCGCGAGCCTGCGCAGCACCGAGAGGCGGCGGCCCACGGTGTCGGAGCGGGGCGACAGCCGCTCGTGGGGCAGTGTCTCCCAGCTCGGGAACTCCTCGATGGCGCTGCCGGGCAGGTAGCTGCGCAGCGCCGCAGCGAGGTCCTCCGCTTCCCGTCCCGTGGCGGTGATCGCCAGGACCACCGGCACGGCGCCGCCGGGATCGGCGGCGCCGAGGGTGTCGAGGCCGTCGACCATCTCCGCGATCAGTGGGGCCCGCATGCCGGCGGGGGCGCCGATCTGCAGGTCGGCGCTGCGCTGCTCGACCGGCCGCGAGGCATTGGTCCGCACGCGCGCATAGGAAACGTCGTCGGCAAGCGCCGCGCGCAATCCGTTCAGGCTCATCTGTCAGGGGCTCCTCAGGAGTGGATTCCTCCGCCCCGTTCCGCTGGTCGAGACGCTCGCCGACGGGACGGGGACAGCACGAAAACCCGGAAAGACGAATCGTTCCCGGGGATGCGTCAACTCTACCAAGGGGCCCTGACGCTTTGCCGGGCCTGCCGCACCCCACCAGGGGCCAGGCCGTAGGATTACGGGAGACCCCTGGCCCGCCGCCGCGGCGGCGCCCACGCTGAATCCTCCGGAGGAACCATGGCTTTGAACGCGTCCACCACGCTCCCCTACGACACCGCCACGGTGCTCGGCGTCTTCACCGACGAGGGCTTCGTCCGCCACATGAGCGAGTACGTCGGCGGATCCCTCCAGTCCCTCAGGCTCGACGGCGACGCCGCCGGGGCGTTCACGCTCACCGCCGTCCGCACCATGCCCACCGACCGGCTGCCGGACATGGCCCGCAAGTTCGTCGGTGAGACGCTCTCCGTCACGCAGACCGAGCACTGGGAGGCGCCCTCGGCGGACGGCTCCCGCCAGGCCTCGCTCGAGATGACGGTCGCCGGCGTGCCCCTGAACGTCTCGGCCGTGCAGCGCCTGATCGCCCAGGGCACCGACACCGTCGTCGACCTCCAGGGCAACGTCACCTCCTCCATCCCGTTCCTCGGCGGGAAGATCGCCGGCGCCGCGGAGCCGATGATCGGCAAGGCACTCAACGTGCAGGCCGTCGAGGCCCGGAAGTGGCTCGAGAGCCGCTGACCCGGCCGCCCTCCAGCGCCGCCCACCCCCGCCACCAGCCCCGACCCGGAAGACCCGCACCGTGCAGCTCCCCACACCCCTCGCCCTCATCCTGATCCTCGCCGGCGTCTGGACCCTGATCGTCTGGCCGCCCTTCCTCCGCCGCATCCTCAAGGACCCGCGGGCGCGGCACGAGAACGGAGCGGCCACGCGGTTCCTCACCGTGCACCTCATGCTCATCTCGACGTCGATGATCCTCGGCGCCGCGACCGCCGTGATCGGGGTGCGGGCCCTCATCGCCTAGGCACCGCCGCCCGCACCGCCGCCCGCACCGCATCCGCCCTACCCCAGGAGACCGATGGCACACGAGAACCCGACGGCGTCCGGCGCCCATCCTGTGATCCTGCAGCGCTCGAGCTATCCGGAGTACCTGCGCATCACGGAGATCCTCCGCAAGGAGACGGTCGGCGGCATCCTGCTGCTGATCGCGAGCGCGATCGCCATCATCTGGGCCAACTCACCCGCCTCCGAGTCCTACTTCGCCGTCCGGGACTTCGAGTTCGGCTACGAGCCGTGGCACCTGAAGCTGTCGGTGGGCGCCTGGGCCTCGGACGGCCTCCTGGCCGTGTTCTTCTTCCTCACCGGCCTGGAACTCAAGCGCGAATTCGTCGCGGGCGACCTGCGGCGGATCAGCCGCGCGATCGTGCCCGTCGCGGCCGCGTTCGGCGGCGTCGTCGTCCCCGCCCTCGTCTACACGGTCGTGAACCTGTCCTCCCCGGACACGCTGCGCGGCTGGGCCATCCCCACCGCGACGGACATCGCCTTCGCCCTGGCCGTGCTCGCCGTCATCGGCTCCCACCTGCCCGGCGCCCTGCGGATCTTCCTGCTGACCCTCGCCGTCGTCGATGACCTCATCGCCATCGCGATCATCGCGTTCTTCTACTCCGAGGACGTCCACCTCACCTACCTGCTGTGGATGCTCCTGCCCCTGGGGCTGTTCGCCCTCCTCGCCCAGCGCCGGCCGAGGTTCTTCGGCACCACCACGCGCGGCCCCTGGCTGATCCTCCTGCCGCTGGGCATCATCACCTGGGCCCTCATGCACGCCTCCGGCGTGCACGCCACCGTCGCCGGGGTGCTGCTGGGCTTCTGCGTGCCGGTACTGCGGAAATCCGAGGGGAAACCGGCGCTGCCCCGGCCCGGCAAACCCGGACTCGCGGAAGTCCTCGAACACCGCTTCCGCCCCCTGTCCACCGGCTTCGCCGTCCCGGTCTTCGCGTTCTTCTCGGCCGGGGTCGCAATCGGCGGGGCCGAGGGCTTCGCGTCGGCCCTCACCGATCCGGTCCTCATCGGCATCGTCCTCGGGCTGGTCCTCGGCAAGCCCCTCGGGATCATGCTGACCACGTTCCTCGTCACGAAGACCACCAGGGCCCACCTGGACCCAGGCCTGAGCTGGTGGGACCTCCTGGGCGTCGGCATCCTCGCCGGCGTGGGCTTCACGGTGTCCCTGCTGGTCAACGACCTCAGCTTCGGGGCCGGCAGCGAACACGACGACCACGCGAAGGTCGCCATCCTCACCGCATCCCTCACGGCGGCGCTGCTCTCCAGCGTGGTCCTGCGGGCCCGCAACAAGCACTACCGCCGCATCGAGGAGCAGGAGAAGATCGACGCCGACCAGGACGGCATCCCCGACGTCTTCGAGGACCGCGGGAACTAGCGGATGTCCACGGCGGATCTCGGCCAGGTACCGGGGATGGAGCGTCCCACGGGTTCCGGCCACGCCGCCGGACGGTCCCGGAACCGCCGCCGCATCATCCTCAGCGAGCTCGCCCTCGCCATCACGTTCACCCTGACGATGGTGCTCGGCGTCGTCGAGCACGAGAACCTCGACTCACCGGCGGTCTTCCTCACCGGCTGGGCACTGAACCTGCTCGTGCTCGTCCTGTGCTGCACCCTGCCGTGGTCCCGCATCCCGAGCCGCTGGGTGCTCCTCGTTCCGCTGGCGGATTTCGTCGCCGTCGGGCTCGCCCGTGCAGCGGCGGGCGAAAGCCTTTCCGGCGTCGGACTCCTGGCCGCGTTCCCGGTGGTCTGGATTGCCGCCTCCCGGATCAGGACCGGCACGGCCGTCACCCTCACGGTCGTCGCGTCCCTGGCCATCATCTGGCTTCCGCTGGCCTTCACCGCCACCCCGGCGAGCTACGACTCCCTGAGCAACCCGATCCTGCTGCCCATCATGCTCACCGGCCTCGCCTGGTTCGTCAGCGAACTCACGAAGGACAACCGCCGGCGGCAGGAGGCGCTCAGGGCGTCACAGGCCGCCCTGCGGGAGAGCGTGGAGGCCGGCCGGGAACGCGAGCGCCTGCTCAGCACTGTGCTGGACACGGTCAGCGTGGGACTCCTGGCCGTGGACGCGCAGGGCCACGACATCCTCACCAACGCACGGCAGCGGGCAGGCCATGCCGGGGCGGCGCCCCCGGGCAATGACGACCCGACCGAGGCCGAACTGCTGATCTTCGGCCCGGACAGGGTCACCCCGATCCCGCCCGAGCAGCGCCCGGTGATCCGGGCGATCGGGGGCGAGGACCTCGAGAACGAGCAGATCTGGCTCGGTGAGGGGCGTTCGCAGCGCGCGCTGAGCATCTCCTCCCAGTCCATGCACGACGACGACGGCGTCCTCGCCGGAACGGTGGTGTCCTTCAACGACGTGACGGAACTGGTGCTCGCGCTGCAGGCGAAGGACGACTTCCTCTCGAACGTCTCGCACGAGTTCCGCACGCCGCTGACGTCGATCCTCGGGTACCTCGAGCTGACGCTCGAGTACGGCGACAGGCTGCCCGACGACGCCGGCGCCTTCATCGTGGTGGCGCGGCGCAACGCCCTGCGGCTCGAACAGCTCGTCGAGGACCTCCTGGCCATCAACGCGGGCACCTTCGCGGTTCACCCCGTGCGCGCCGACGTCGGCAGCATCCTCGCGGACGCGGCGTCATCGGCCGAGGTGCGCGCCACGCGCTCGGACCTCCGGCTCGTCAACCGGGCGCCGTCGAGCCTGCCCGCGATCGTGGATCCCGGCCGGCTCGCCCAGGCCGTCGACAACCTGCTCAGCAACGCCGTCAAGTACAACCGGCGGGGCGGAAGCATCACGCTCGACGCCTCGCTCGGCGACGACGGGCTGGTGATCGAGGTGGCGGACACCGGCATCGGCATCGCGGCGGAGGAACTGGACCGCGTCTTCGAGCGGTTCTTCCGCTCGCCGTCGGTCCGCAGCTCCGCCGTGCAGGGCGTGGGGCTCGGCCTGCTGATCACCCGGAGCATCATCGATGAGCACGGCGGATCGATCTCCGTCACGAGCACGCCGGGTCAGGGGACCTGCTTCACCATCCGCATCCCGCAGCCGCCGGCGGCTCCCGGGACGCCGGACTAGGCGTTCGCGGCCAGGAGCGATTCCTCGAGCGCGACCCACGCGAGCATGGCGCACTTGACCCTCGCCGGGAAGCGCGAGACGCCGGAGAACGCGGCGGCATCGCCGAGTACCTCCTCGTCGGCCTCGATCCTGCCCCGCGAGCGCATGACCTCCCGGAACGAGTCCACCAGGGAGATCACCTCGTCCCGCGGCAGCCCCTGCACCAGGTCGGTGAGCACGGAGGCAGAGGCCATGGAGATGGCGCAGCCGGCACCGTCCCAGGTCACCGAGGTGACGGCTCCCTCGGCGACGCCGGCCCGGAGGGTGATCTCGTCGCCGCACACGGGGTTGAGCTGGTGGGACTCCCCCACGCGCCCCGCCCCGTCGTATTCGCGCAGCGGCGAACCGTGCCGCGCCTTGGCGTGGTCGAGGATGATCTGCTGGTACAGCTGTTCGAGGCCGGTGCTCATCTAGTGCGCTCCAAAGAAGGGACGGACCCGGGCGACGGCGTCCAGGAACGCGTCCACCTCATCCGTCGTGGTGTACAGGTAGGTGCTGGCGCGCGTCGTGGCCGTGAGGCCGAGGCGCCGGTGGAGCGGCTGCGCGCAGTGGTGGCCCACCCGCACGGCGATGCCCTTGTCGTCGAGGAACTGCCCGACGTCGTGCGCGTGGACACCCGCGACGTCGAAGGCCGCGAGGCCGATGCGCGGGATCCCCGCCGCCGGCCCGAGGACGCGGATGCCGTCGATGCCCCCGAGGCCCTCGACGAGCCGCGCACCGAGCGCCGACTCCCAGGCCTCGATGCGCTGCATGCCGGTCTCCGCCAGGTAGTTCACTGCGGCGCCGAGGGCCACGGCCTGCGAGATGCGCTGCGTGCCCGCCTCGAAGCGGTTGGGCGAGGGGAGGTACTCGGCGCGCTCCATGGTCACCGTGGTGATCATCGAGCCGCCGGTGAGGAAGGGAGGCATGGCGTTGAGCAGTTCGGCGCGGCCGTAGAGGGCGCCGATGCCGGTGGGCCCGAGCATCTTGTGGCCGGAGAATACCAGGAAGTCGACGTCGAGGTCCTTCACGTCCACGGGCAGGTGCGGCACGGACTGGCAGGCGTCCAGCAGCGTGAGCGCTCCGACGGACTGCGCCAGCCGGACGAGCTCCCCCACCGGGTTGATGGTGCCGAGCACGTTGGAGGCGTGGGAGAAGGCCACGATCCTCGTGGCCGGCGTGATGAGGGCCGCGGCCTCCTCGAGGCGCAGCGCGCCGTCGTCGTCCACCGGGATGAAGCGCAGCTCCGCACCCGTCCGCGCGGCGAGTTCCTGCCACGGGATGAGGTTCGCGTGGTGCTCCATCTCGGTGACCACGATCCTGTCGCCGGGTCCGACGGCGAAGCGGCGTGCGGCCTCTCCCCCGCGACCTGCGGCCGCATTGGACATCGCGTAGGCCACCAGGTTGATGCCCTCGGTCGCGTTCGACGTCCAGACGAGCTCGTTGGTGCGGGCGCCGATGAAGCGTGCGACGGCGGCGCGGGCGTCCTCGTAGGCGTCGGTGGCGTCGACGGCCAGCGAGTGGGCGCCACGGTGCACGGCCGCGTTGCGCTGCTCGTAGAACTCCTGCTCGGCCTCCAGGACGCTCAGCGGGTTCTGGGAGGTGGCGCCCGAGTCGAGGTAGACGAGCGGCTTGCCGTTGACCTCGGTCCCGAGGATCGGGAAGTCGTTGCGGATGCGGTGCACCTCGGCGTCGGTCAGGCCGGCGCCGCCGGACGGGGTGAGCGTGACGGGCGTTTCAACCACGGGCACTTCGGGCTCCTCGGATCGGGCAGCAGTCCCTGCGGTAATTACGCAAGGATTCTCTGCTCTAATCCTCCCACTCAGCGCCCGTCGGGGCATCCCAGTGCTGCCTAACTACGGGAGGCTCCGGGGGGGGTGGCTCGGCCGTCCGCGGGCGAACGAAAGGGCCGGTCGATGGACCGGCCCTTCCGAGGTGCTGCCGTGCAGGGTCAGGACGCGTTATGCGGCCTTGCGGTGACGGCCGCGACCGGCGAGGACGACGCCGGCGCCCAGCGCGAGCAGGGCGGCACCGATGCCACCGGCAACCTTCATGTCCTCGCCCGTTCCGGTGTAGGCCAGCTCGTCGGTGCCATTGGCGTTATCGGTGTCATCGGCGCCGTAGGACGTCGCGACGGCGCGGTCGTCCCCGCCGGCTGCTTCGCAGCCGATACCGTCCCCGTCCCTGTCGAGGCCGGCACGGTAGCCCGTCTCGCCGAGGTGGATCGGCGCCGCGTTGGCGGCACGGACGGCGTCGCAGTTCTCGTAGTAGACCTCGGAGGCGAACCCGAGCTCGGTGTCGGGAACCTCCACGACGACGACGGGAACATCGATGACGTTCGTGCCGGGCGCATCGTTCACGGGAGTCCTGACGACAGGAGTCTCGGCAACCGGCGTTCCGACAACGGGAGTCTCGACAACCGGCGTCCCAACGACCGGCGTCCCAACGACCGGCGGCACAACAACGGGCGTCCCAACGACCGGCGTCCCAACAACCGGCGTCCCAACGACCGGCGGCACAACAACGGGCGTCTCGACAACCGGCGTCTCGACAACCGGCGGGACAACAACCGGCGTCTCGACAACCGGCGTCTCGACAACCGGCGGGACAACAACCGGCGTCTCGACAACCGGCGGGACAACAACCGGCGTCTCGACAACCGGCGTCCCACCGCCCGGGGTCTCGTCGACCGGCGTCTCGTCGACGGGTGTGGCCGGCGCCGTGGTGAAGCTGTAGTGCGATACTGCCTTGCCCGAGGAGTGGGAGATCACGAGGGTGGCTGCGTAACCGGCGGGATCGAGGACGACGTACTCGGGCCCATCACCCTGGTTGCCCGAACCGGCCTTCACACAGTAGCCGGTGATGACCATGCCCTCGGGTGCTGCCAGCGTGACCGTCCGGGGATCGCCCTGCGTGTCGATCTTGCCGCTGCTAAGGCCCGCGCACACCTGATCGGTGGGGGCCACGGACGTGGCGAGAGCCGGAGATGCCATGGTGGTGAGACCCGCAGTTACCGCGAGAGCGAGGTAGGTAGTGCGCTTGTTCATGTAAGACCTTTGTCGAGGATTCACTGGAGTGAGAAGTACGAGGTGGACGGCCTTCCAGAATCAGGTTCTGGAAAGCCCCAAGCTCGCTTCTCTTTCCATGTCACCCCGGGGAGCACCCTCAGGTAACCAGGAACGCCCAGAACCCGGAGTCCCCAGGGGAAGACGAGTGTCAGCAGCGATCGGGAACGTAGTTTCTCCAAGTGGAGTAAGTGAAGAACGCACACCGACAGGGGTATTTCGCGCAGCCCCGCAGGTGGAGTGCGGAGGGCGGGCGAGGAGGAGAATTCCTGCTCGCCCGCCCCCCTGGGCGCCCGGCCGGGCATCCCGTGCTGCCTCCGTTCCGGCAGTGCCCTCGGCGTCAGGTCTCCAGGGGATTCAGCACCGCGGCGGGCAGGGAGATCGACGGCCGGGCCGCTGACGGGGCCGGCTCCTTCCCGGCCTGCGGCTGCCGGTCACGCTGAACCTGGTTCAGCGAGGCATGGAGTTCCTCGAGGACGGCCGGCGCGGCCGCCACGGGCGCTGTCTCGGCCGCCGGGGAGCCGGCCACCGGGGATTCGGCGGGCCGCTGCCGGTAGACCACCTTGGCATGGAACAGGTAGCGGACCACGAAGGCGCATGCCAGCGTGCCGGCCTGCGCGATCATGCTGTTGAACATCAGGACCTCGACGAGCAGGAGGAGGAACGGCACCCTCAGCACCGCTTCGAGGTTGTTGAACCCGACGGACTGGGCGAACCGGTGGCGCAGCACCCGGGCGCTCCGTGTGTCACCGGCGAAGACCAGTTTCTCCTGCATCACGAAGTTGGTGAGGATGGTCAGTTCCGCCGCCACCAGGGCCGCGGCCACGTAGTGGACGCCGAAGGCCAGGAGGACCGCCATGATCAGCAGGTTGAGGACGGTCCCGATGGCACCGACCACTGCGAAGAGGCCCGCACGGCCTATCCGCAACTCGCCGAGTTGGCGCAGGAAGCGCAGTTCCTGCGCCGGCGTCGCCTTCGGCTGCCCGGCAGCATGCCGCCCGACCTCGAAGGGGACCTCCTCGACCCTCAGCCTGTGGCGCAGCAGGATGTCCAGCAGGACGTTGGGACTCTTCGGCTGGATCAGTCCCGGGTCGATCGCGTCCCGCCGGAGCGCGAAGAAGCCTGTCAGGGGATCGCTGCAGTCCCTCAGCCGAGCAGGGAAGAGGACGCGGGCCACGAAGGCGGCACGCCACGCGCCGGGAGTCCCGAAGGGGCCCGAGGCGTTCCCGCCCTGCGTCGCGGCGCCGCAGTAGCGGGAGGCGATGGCCAGGTCGGCCTGGCCGGCCTCCAGCCGCGCGAGGAGGAGCGGGATCAGTTCGGGCGGGTGGTGTGGGCCTCCCCCCATGACCAGGCAGTAGGTTGCCCGGCTCGTCGCGATACCCTCCATCACCGCGCCGCTGAACCCGCTGCGGGGGTTGTCGCGGCGGACGTGGCGGATCGGCACCGATCCGCGTCTGCCGGTTCCGTCGAGTCCGGCGGGGGCCGTACCCCGGGCGGCGTCGACGATGATGATCTCGGCGTCGATGCCTGCGCAGGCTCCTCCGATCCGCCGCACCAGCTCAGCTGTATCCGCTGCCTGTCCGACGGCGGGAATGATGACCGAGAGTCTCACCGTCACTCCCCCTCTGGAGCATCCGCCGGCAGGCCCGCCGGGACGGCGACGCGATTGACACTCCATTCCCCGAAGGTGGCGACGGGCTCCGAATACTGGAGTGCCTTGCCCGTCCGGGTCAGCTCGAGGTTCTCGATGTTGTCCAGCACGATCGGCCCCACGATGATGTAGTCCACGTCCCGCCACCCGCCGGGGTGGACTGCGTCGAACTGCTCGTCGAGGTCGGGCTTCTCGATCGCGACCATGGTCCAGGGATCATCCCAACCGCTCGAATTGAGATCGTGCCACATCGAATAGGGGGCCAGGACCACGCTCTCCCGGTCGACGTTGCTCTTCACCCATTCGACGGTCTTCAGCCAGTCCGTGTTCGTCTCTGCCGTCAGCAGCACCCGGTCCTGCTGGAGCCACTGTGGCATGGACATCAGGGACAGCGCGGTGGCCAGGAGGAGGACGAAACCAGTACGCAGGGGACGCCGCAGGTGGTGGTTGTGCTGCCAGAGCCTCTCGGAGCCCGACCACGCGACGTCCACCGCTATACCCAGCGCGAGGGCGAGGAACGGTATCACGGCGATGATGTACATGGCCGGCAGGTAGCCCTGCCCCAGCACGATCGGGACGGCGAACACGAAGATCGCCAGGGCCACGGCATGGCTGTTGCGCCTCACGAGGCACACCACGGCGGCGACCAGACCGGCGGCAATCAGGTACTTGTCGAAGTAGAGCCAGCCGGCAAGTAGCTCAGCCCTGCTCGAGCCCTCTTCGAAGATGGTGCCCGAGCCTGACCTCTCGAAGAACTGGTAGGCGAGGGCTTCCTGGAGTGAGACGTGGTCCTCCCCGGCGACGAGTTCGTTTCGCAGGAGCGCCGCGAGCGGGTAGAAGGCCAGGAGGAGACCGCCTATTGCGAGGAAGCCGACGATCGAGAACGCCCGGTTGCTCCACCGCGGACGGTTGATCATGGCCAGCAGGAGCGCCGGACCGAAGATCGCGAGCGTCTCCTTGGACAGGACCGCCACCGCGAAGCAGGCGCCGGCGAGCACATGGTCCCGCAGCGAATGCCGCGTGCTCAGCGCGAGGTAGAACGCCAGGAGGAGCCATGGGACTCCCACGTTGTCCAGGTAGACCTGTCGCCCCAGCACCAGGGACAGGGGCGACAGGATGAAGACGATCGTCGTAAGAGCCGCGAAAGGCGTACGAACGCGAAGACGCCGCGCGAGCATGTAGAGCAGCATGGCGCTGGCCACGAAGAAGACGGAGATGACATACCGGGTTGCTCCGATGGCCGTCCCGTCCCCGAGATTGAGCATCAGGGGGATCCAGTTGAGCGCGGCTATCTGGATCCAGCCCAGCGGCGGGTGGTCGTACCAGTAGGTGTAGGGGGCCAGTTCGCCCTCGTGGACCGAGAAGGCCTGGGCCGTGTAGGTCCCCTCGTCATCCTGGTAGCTCGGGGCGCCGGTCAGGTTCCACAGGCTCAGGACCACCGCTGCCACCAGCAGGCCGATCATGGTGAAGCGGTCGGCAGGGCTCAGCCGGGTCAGGGTGAACGGTTCGTCCCGCGTCAGGGGTGCGACATGTGCCGCGCGGCTTCTGGGCTTGGGTTGCGGGAACCTCAGCGGTGATTTGACCTCGAGCAGGGACATCGGGACCTCCTGGGAACGTGCGAGACCGGCGGGACCAGTGCGGTCCCGGTCAGGGAAAAGGGTGGGAAGGGCCTGGGCTAGACCTGCGCTGCGGCAGTGGTCTCGATGTAGGAGAGGTGGGACCCCGCGTGGCTCGTCTTCTCCCAGCGGAAGTCTCCCCGCTGGAACTTCACGAGGGCCCGCAGGGCGGAGAACGCAAGGACCATCTGGTAGAACGGCGTTCCGATGATCAGCCGCGCGTAGTCGTACGGAGACAGTTCGAAGCGGTGATCCCTGCCGAACTCACGCAGCATGCAGATGTCGAAGGCGATGGTGGCGAGGGTGGGGATCAGCGGCAGGAAGGCGATCAGGGTGACCAGCAGGGGGAAGTTCCCCCAGACTGCCGCCACGATCGCGATGGGGATGCAGACACCCGCGAAGGCCATGAAGTGCTGCTGCATCAGCGTCCACCAGGCGATGACGCGCATCCTCCGGGTCGGAAGGGCCTTCCAGTCCCCCTTGGCGAAGACCTGCATGAAGCCGAGGGACCACCGCGTTCGCTGCCGGACGAGCGTCGCGAGGGAGTCGGGGGTCTCCTCCCGCGTCACCAGTTCCGGCGAGTAGGCGACGACGATGCGCCTGTTGAGGGTGGACAACCTCACGCCGAGGTCGCAGTCCTCGGCGAGGCATGCGCCGTCCCAGCCTCCGACGGCGAGCAGGAGCTCGCGTTTGATGAAGACGGTGTTGCCGCCCAGGGGGATGAAGCCCTGGCGGGAGTGGGCGTGGAGCCGGGACCTGAACCAGGTGAAGTATTCGAGGCAGTTCCGGAGCGAGTACCAGGTGTCCCGGTAGTTGATGAGCTGAACGGCCCCCTGGACCACATCGGCGTTTCGCCGCGTGAAGACACTGTCGATGTGCGTGAGCAGCTCCCGCGCGGCGATCGACTCGGCGTCGAAGACTCCCACCACGTCGTTCCGGCACATCGCCAGGGCGCCGTTGAGCTGCCGCGGCTTGTTCTTGGTCTCGTTGCTGTCGAGCGCGACCCTCACTAGGTGTACTGACCGGACACGTTGGTCAATCGTGAGAAGGGCGGCTGGTTGCTGCAGGCTGTGTGGGGCCGGTGATGGTTGTAGTAGTGCAGCCAGCCG
>NZ_JBIVQL010000003.1:0-303244 GCF_044755105.1 Arthrobacter sp. NPDC092385 | reverse complement strand
CGCTCGGCTTCCGCAACCTCGCGAACTACACAGCCAGGAGCCTGCTCGAGGCCGGAGGTTTCAGACCCTCGCTACACCCTTGATTCCGAAGAGCCACATTGATTGACGTCTAGAAGTAGGCGCCGATTACCGCCGGCACGGCCGGCATCAGGACATCTCGAGGCTTATCTTGGATTCTGAGCCCAACCTCAACGAACTCGCCGTGGTCTTCGGCCGTGTTCGCGGACTCCTGCTCACCGAAGAGACGGTGCAGCACGCCGTGGACCTACTCGCAGAAGCGGCGCGCGACCTCATTCCCGGAGCGACCGGGGCGGGAGTCTCGCTCATCCATCGCGGACAACGGACAAGCACCGGCGCAACCGACCACCTCGTCACCCGCGCCGATGAACTGCAGTACGAACTGTCGGAGGGTCCCTGCCTGAGCGCGTGGTCGACGGCCACCCCCGTCCGGGCCGACGACACCACGTCGGAGGACCAGCGCTGGCCCCGGTGGGCGGCGGCCGCAGCCGCCATGTCCGTGCGCTCGTGCCAGAGCGTGCCCCTGATCCAGGGCCGGACCACGATCGGGGCCATGAAGGTCTACTCGACCCAGGCCGGCGCCTTCGACGAGGCCACGGAGAGGGCGCTGACGCGCTTCGCCGTACCCGCCGCCGCCCTGCTCAGCCACGTGCAGACAACGGAGACGCCGCAGCAGATCCGCTCGGAGCTCGCCACCGCCCTGCAGATGCGGGACCGCATCGGTATGGCCAAGGGGATCCTGATGGCGCAGCTCGGCATCGACGATCGCAGTGCGTTCCGGGAACTCGTCGCGCGCGCCGAGGACGGACGGCGCTCGGTGGCCGACGTCGCCCTGGAACTGACCGGTGGTACCGGCGCACCGAACGCCTAGAGCGCCGTCGTCGGTTGCTCGTGGTCGGCCGCCCACGGTCAGTTGCTCTCGGCGCTCCGCCGCCACGCCTCTTCGGCGTGCCGTGAGCGCCCGATCTCCTGCTGCGCGCGGCGGGCGAACGCGCGGAAGCTACGCCGCTCCTCGCCCGGGAAGGCATGGGCACGCCGATCGAGGAGGCAGAAGGTACCGATGTTCCAGCCTCCCGGACCACGCAGCGGGTGCGCCGCGTAGAACCTCAGGTGGGGCTCGTCCACGACCAGCGGATGGTCGCTGAAGCGGTTGTCGGTGTGCGTATCCGGAATCACGAGCGGGTCGGCCGTCCTGATCGCCTCGTCACAGAATGCCTCACGCCGGGGAAGGTCCCACTGGAGGGATCCGACCGACGCCTTGAGATGCTGGTAGCCCGCACCGACGAGCGACACGCTTGCGGAGCTGACACCGAAGGCCCCGCGCGCTTCCGCGACCAGCGCATCCAGCAGCGGAGCCGGGCCCGAGTGCATCAGCCCGGTCGCGGCGAGTGACCGCAGGCGTTCGGTCTCGGCTTCGCCGTCGGTCAGCAGCCACGCTGCTGCTGCGCTGGTTCCGGGACCGGCAGACGCCTCCCGGTCGGTGACCGGTGAAGAGGCGTAGGGTACGAGGCTCGGCAGCCGGCGGTCCCAGAGCATCTCGTTGATCGCGTGCGCCAGGATGTCGCGCTCGAGCTCCCCCATCGGCGCCGCGCCCTGTAGGAAGAGGCCAACCTGTGCCTCGCCGAGGTGTCCACCATTGCCGCAATAGTGGAGCCATACCTTCTCGAGCGGCAGCTTGCAGAGGGCGAGCGCTTCCAGCATGAGTCGTCGCTGGGCCCGATCCACTGCGTCTCCTCGAGGTCGTCACCGATGCTGTCGCCGAGATGATCAGCATACTTACTGATCGACGTTACCCGAGGTTGGCCGGGCGGGAAACCCCGCGGCCTGAGGGACCGGGGGCTTTCCGGGCCGCTGCGCAGCGTATTCGACGCCGCACTACCTCAGCGGAGCCCGGCCACCGGTCCCACGAGTTTCACGATGTTCCCCAGGAGCGCGGCGTTGAAGTCCACGCCGAGCTGGTTCGGGATCGTCACGAGCAGTGTGTCCGCGGCCTGCACGGCGGCGTCGGCGGCCAGTTGCTCCGCGAGAACGTCCGGCGGCCCGATGTAGCTGCGCCCGAAACGGGACCGGGCGCCGTCGAGGATGCCCACCTGGTCCGTCGACTCCCGCTGGGCACGGACGCCGAAATAGTACTCGTCCGTCTCGCTCACGATCGGCAGGATGCTGCGGCTGACCGAGACCCTCGGGGTCCAGTCGTGCCCGGCATCCGCCCAGGCCTTGTGGAAGATGGAGATCTGCTCGGCCTGCAGTTCGTCGAACGGGACACCGGTGTCCTCCGTGAGCAGCGTGGAGCTCATGAGGTTCATGCCCTGCTCCCCCGCCCACCGGGCAGTCGCACGGGTACCGGACCCCCACCAGATGCGCTCGGTCAGGCCGGGCGAGAGTGGATCTATCGGCAGCCTCCCGCTGCTGCCCGTCATGCGCGGATTGGCGTCGGCGACACCGTGGCCGGCGATCGCCCGACGGAACAGGGCGGTCTTCCCGCGCGCCAGGTCGGCGTCGGTCGACCCCTCCCCGGGGAGGTACCCGAAGGTGCGCGAGCCGTCGAGCGCGGTCTCGGGCGATCCCCGGCTGATGCCGAGCTGCAGCCGCCTGTTGCTGATGAGATCCGTGACCGCGGCTTCCTCCGCCATGTACAGAGGGTTCTCGTAGCGCATGTCGATGACGCCGGTGCCGAGCTCGATGGTCTTCGTCCGCGCAGCCATCGCGGCGAGCAGGGGGAACGGCGCCGAGTACTGCGGCGCGAAATGATGCACGCGCATGTACGCGCCGTCGACCCCGAGCTCCTCGGCGGCCACCGCGAGCTCCACCGCCTGCACCAGGGCCTCCTGTGCGGTGGGCACGAGTGATCCACGCACGTCCTGGTAGTGGCCGAAGGACAGGAATCCGATCTTCTTCATGCCGGGTGAAGCGCCAGGAATCCCTCGCGCATTCCCGGCGTGTGGACGGTCGATACCGCCCACCGCCCTGCCCGCCGGTGGGTGGTGCGTGCCCCGCGCACCCCTCAGGAGCGGGGGTCGTCCACGGTGACGCCTTCCACGGTTGCGCCGACTTCGGCGTTGGCCAGGAGCCACGTGCGCGCCTCCCCGTGCCCCGAGAGCACGAAACCGCCCTGCGGGATGGATGTCCCGGTCACCGATCCGCCGCCCTGACGATCATTGATCCGGGTGACCCTGCCCGCGCTCACGGTCACCTCACAGCCATACGGATTGGTGGACGTGGTTGCCGCAGTGTCCGTGTACGCCACCAGGGCATCGAGCTGCCGAGCGATGTCGATGCCGGCGAGCGGGTAGGAGGCCGAGCCGATCGTCACGACGAGGCAGGGAGGCTGGAACGGCCTCGGCGGCGGGGTCGAGGGCATCGTCCGCCAGGCAACGGCGTGGTCCAGCACGAGCGGGGCAAGCTGCCTGGCGAAGGCCCAGCCCCGGTCGGCGTCGGTCTTGTGCTGCCACAGGAACGCACCGCGGATCGCCGGGAACTCCTCCTCGATGGCACGCCAGGCCGTGAGGATCTGCGCCATGGAGGAGTAGTCCTCCATGTTCTCCATGCCGAAGCCCACAACGATCTTGCTCGCGTCCCCGCCGGCCACGTCCTGCACCCAGTCGCGTGTGGTGTCGATGATGTATTCGGGGTCGGCCAGGCCCGGGCCGTCGTAGAACTGCGGGCCGGCGTAGGTCATGAGGTCCTTCGACAGGGCGTCGCGGATCATGGCCTTGTCCTCCGCGTTCCAGGGGGCAGGTGGGGACGTGATCCCGAAGTCCTGGCCGAACCGGCGCTTCAGCTCCGCGAACATCCACAGGTACTCGGGGGTGTTCGGCGTGGCCTCCGCCTCGAAGGTATTGAAGTCCACTCCGTCGATCATGGGGCTGGCCAGGGTGCCCCCGAGCTCGGAGTTGATGCGCACCACGCTGTCCACGAAGCGCCTGCTCACGGCCCGCGAGGAGAAGTCGATGCCCTGACCGGCGCCGCCCGTCGAGAGCACGACCCGCTGGCCCCTGGCGCGGACGGTCCGGATGTCGGCGGCGATGTCGTCCATCCCCCACCCGATGCCCCCTGCATCACCGGAGTGGCCGGCAGCGAACAGGTAGAGCACGTTGTACGACTGCGGGACCTGGGTGAGCCGGATGTCGGAGTTCCAGCGCGTCCAGTAGACGGCGACGACCTTGCTCGGCAATGCAGCCACAGGAGCTTCCTCTGCGTTGGGGTCGGGCCGGACGCCGGGATCTCTTCAGCCGTACATCTCCAGGACGTTTCCGGTAGTATCCTCGCGCATCTTCGTGGTGGCGCACAGTCCCTTCTCGTTCATCGCGTCCACGATGGCCTGGAGCGCGTCGACGGAGTTGAGCGTCGCCTGTCCCTGGCCGTCGTGCATCGTGATGATCGATTCGTCCTGCATTCCCCGGACCGTGGCGTCGATGATCTCCTGGGAGCTCGCCCCCTCGTTGTCGTGGGTGTCCACGATGTTGTCGTCCTCGTGGTAGCCCCACGGCATCACGAGACGCAGGCCGAGCTCCTGGGCGACGTCGTCGACCTGCTTGTTGATCGCGCCGTAGGGCGGACGATAGAGCGTCGGGCGAGGGGCGCCAGCAGCCACGAGGGCGTCGTTCGTCCGCTCCAGCTCGCTGCGCACCCACCCGGCGGACCAGGTGTCCGTGCTGCCGTCGGGCAGCTCGCCGGTCGTCAGGTCGGGGTGGTCCCAGCTGTGGTTGCCGATGACATGCCCCTCGGCGAGGGCCCGGGTCACGGTCCGCTCACGCCCCTTGATCTTCTGGCCGTTCCAGAAGAAGACGGCATCGATGCCGTAGCCATCCAGCGCGTCGAGCACCTTCTCAGTGTTCTCACGCGGGCCGTCATCGAAGGTGAAGGTGACGTTGCCACCCGAGCAGTTGTTGTCCAGGGGACGCTCCGTGACCGGATCCCTGTCTGGCCCGGCGGTGGCGGCAGCGAATGCCGGAACCGAATGTTCCTGGACGACCGTCTGGACGGCCCCGGCCGAAGCGACGACGACGGCCGCCGAAGCGGCTACCACGGTGATTCTGCGACGCGTCCGAGTCACGAAGCCTCACCCTTCCCGATAGTTGAGGTTTCCTTGGTTCCCGGCAACGTCCCGGCCGAGGCCTTCCATGCCGGGCGCGCCGTCATTCCGGTTCGCTGACCACGGGAGTTCATGCTGTCTCCCTCCTGGTGAAAACGAGCCACACATCGGCCTCGGAGTGCTCACGTGCCGGCATGGTCGCGGTGAGCTCGTAGTACGAGCTGTCCCGAAGGGCCTGGAGCAGCACGGCCTGACCCGCGTCCTGGTCGGGCGCACCGGTGCCGGCGGTGCGGAGAATGACGGACTGGAACCGCTGATCCTCTACGGACACCATGATGGCCTCCTGACCCTGGGGATACAGCGAGAAGGTCGTCTCCCAGGTGATCTCTGGGCGGTCGCGCAGGTGGTACTTCAGCGAGTCGGTGGCGGAGGAGATGTATATGCCGGGACGGGGATCGTCCTCGATCACCTCCACAATAGGCTGGACCCCGACCCAGGAGTTGTACATGGCGTCCGAGCGAGAAACGCCGAACAGCAGGGCCGTCAGCAGCAGCACCGCCACCGGGAGGAACTTCCATGTGCGCATGGACAGTTTCGCCAGGGCGTAGCCGGCCAGGGGAGCCAGGAAGAGCGCGGAGTACGCCATGTGCTTGTGGAAGGAAACGCCCTCGCCGAGAATCAGCTGCGCGGCGGGCAGCGCCAGACCGCCGCCGAGCAACCCCAGCCCCAGCAGGGCGTGGCCGGGTCCGCGCCGGGCCAGCAGCAGTCCTCCGACCATGGCTGCGACGAGGAGAATGCCGATGTCGAGGGTCATCCATGCCACCAGCTCACCCGTGGAATGCGGGCTGAGCGCGGTTCGATCGGCGGTTGTAAAGGCGATTCCCGTGGCGATCTGGTCCGACCAGGCGAGCCAGGCGGCACCGGGAATCGCAGCTGCGACGACGCCGGCCAGCATTGAGCGCCACCGCGGCGAGACCAGGAACACCACGCCGAGCACAACCGGGATGAAGATCGCGCCGGTGTACTTCATGATGGGCACCAGGCCCAGGATCGCGCCGGTGGCAGCCGCGGATCCCCAGCCTTTCCGGACGCCTGTCCAGAGTGCCGCGGCGAGCATGGCGATGACCAGGGCATCGAACGTGGCAAGGGCACTGACGAACACGACGGGGCCGGCCAGCGCGAAAAGGGCCGCGGCGAGCATGCCTCCAGACCGGTACCCCAGGTCGGCCAGCGCCCTGTAGATGAAGATGGTCGCAGCGAGCACGCAGAGAAGGCTGAAGCCCCTGACCAGCAGGAGCCCGCCAAGGGTATCCAGGACGGCAGCGAGTACGGGGTACACGAACGGCACGCCGGAGAATGAGTCGCCGTACGCCTCGACGCCGTCACCCGTCAGCCAGTGCGTGAGGTAGTCATGCCCTGCGTTGATGTACAGCGCTTCATCGATGAAGGCCGTGTTGGACAGGCGCAGGCTGAGAACCGCCAGCAGAGCCAGCAGCGCGATCAGCGGGGCGCGCCCCATCCAGCGCGACGTGCTCTCGACCTGGAGCCTGGGCGGGAGTGCCGTGCCGACGGCCTCGTTCCAGCTCGGACGACGGTACTCACCAACCTGATGAGGAAGGGTGTTGGTCATGTCAGTTCCCTCCTCGGCGGAAGAGTGGCGTCGTGCTCGTGCTTCGGAAGGATTCGGCGGACGGCGATCCCGAGGATCACCAACGTGAGAGTCGTCAGGCCCGCGACCCCGGCCATGAAACCGTCGTGCGTGACCTCCTCCAGGAGGCCCAGGAACGTATCCATCAGGTCAGCCACTCCTTCTCTCCGCCACGCAGGGCAAGGCGGAGGGCCCGCCAGTACGCGATGGACTGGTATGTCTCGTAGATCCACAGCGGGATGATGGCGGTGGCGTAGATGCGTGCCCGCCAGCCTGCCTTCCAGGTGGAGACCAGCTGGTCGAGCATGAACACCGGGATGATGAGCAGCCAGAACGGATGGAACGCCACCTCCTCGAAGGTCAGGGCGTAGGTCCAGATCAGCACCATCAGCAGGGGGATGATGGTCCGGAAGTAGGTCCACGCCTGCACGGCCCAGGCCTTGCGGGTGTGCTCCACGAATCCGTAGGTGAACAGGGTCTCCAGCGTCCCCCGCTGCCAGCGCAGTCGCTGGATCATCCACTCGTGCCACGTCGGCATCACGTCGGTGTCGACGATGCAGTCGGCGGCGCACCGGGGGTCGTAGCCCACGCGTTTCAGCGCCACGGTCAGCTCGTAGTCCTCCGTGAGTGAGGACTCGTCGTAGACGAGTCCCTTGACTCCCGGGATCACGCTGGTGCCTCGCATCTCGGCCACCGTGCGCAGCGCTTCGACCGTGAACATGGTGGCCGCGCCCGACAAAACGTGAATACGCCCAGCCCGCCGATGCACCGAGCGCAGCCCCTGGGTGTACTCGATCTTCTGCAGCAGGGCCACGCGTGACGGGTGGTCGGCGGCGACGTAGGAGCCGCTGATACCCCCTCGCATCGGCCAGTGCTCGAAGTAGGCCATGCCGGTAGCCACGAAGTGATGGTTCAGCCGGCTGTCCGCATCCATCATCAGCACGACGTCGTGAGGCTGGAGCGCCGGGAGGATCCTGGCGAGCCCCTGGTTCAGGGCCCCTGCCTTCTTCGCAGTGTTGTCCCAGGTCTCCAGGACCTCCACCCCCATGGCCCGGGCGATGTCCACGGTACCGTCGGTGCAGTTGTCTGCCGCGACGAGGATGTGGTCGGGGGCCTGGGTCTGGCGGCGGAGGCTGTCGATCGTCTGCGCGATCCCGATCTCCTCGTTGTGGGCAGGAATGATCGCGATCACGCGGGCCGGCGGCCGGGGCTTCCCGACAGCCTGCGCGAGGGGGCGCTCGCTGAGGTCGCTGCTCAATTGCACGACGGGCCTCCGTGCTGGACTTCGGCGCAGCGGCGGCAGCTCACCCTGACCCGCTCCTGCTGCTCGGGCTGCGGCTGCTCCTGCGGCCCGGAGGCCGTCAGGGCAGGGGCATCGATCGTGGTGGTCATGGCTGCTGCTCCTCTTGGAGTGGGGTCATGAGCTCGGGACGGCCCCCGACGGTGCGGACGCGCAGGGATCCGCGCGCGGGACCTCGGACTGGACGAATGGGATTCATTGAGACCTTTTCGAAGCTGATGGATCCGGAGGCCCTGTCCGAGCCCGGTTGCGCGCTCACTGACCTCGGCGTGGCCATGCGCTGTCACCCGCGGGCGAAACGCACGGCATCAGGACGGAACTGACCGCCGCCGGTCGAGTGTTCAGGTTGCCGTGCCGAGGTCCGGTATGCGTTCTTGCGCATGCAAGGGAGCGCTCGAGGACAGCTTGATTGACAGTCGGAAGGGGGATGAGGGGTCCTTCGACTTGCACACAGTAGAAAGCATGACCTCGCCTTCGCGCCCGATCACGAGTAGGTAGTACCTAAGACCGAAGGGCGGTTACTCGGCCGGCCCGTCTCTTTCACTCGGTTCGCGACGGCCGGGCACGGGTCAGGTCGTGGGCTGCACCGTGGCGGGCCTGCCGCGCCGCGGGGCGGATCCGAGCGGCATCACGGGTAGATGTGGCGTGGGAGCCATGATGATCCCCATCAAGGCCTAGGCCCACGTCCGCCTGACGGTCACCGATATCGGCGCTTCGCGGGCGTTCTACGACTCCCTGATCGGCCTGCCGGTAGCGTTCAGGCTGCCTGACGATGCCGATGAGGCGACGCACGAACAGCTCGGATTCCTGTACGGGGGCGTCATCCACCAGCTCGGGGACACGCTCCTGGGACTCCGGCCGGTAGCGAGGGACAGCTTCGGCGAGGACCGCGTGGGCAGCCGCCAGGTCCTCGACGACGCCGGCTCACTGCTCGACCGCCAGGGCATCCCTCATGCCGGGGCGAAGGACATCGGTGCGGCCTACTCGGGCGCCCTGGAGGGAACGGTCAGACCGGAGCGTTGACCTCGAGCTCGGCTTCGTCGGCGAGGCGTCGCAGGTGTACCTGGTCGGTGCTGCTGAGATCGCGCGGTTCGGTGTCGAGGATGCACATGCTGCCGATGAACCAGCCGCCGGGACCGCGAAGGGGAACTCCCGCGTAGAACCGGATGAAGGGCGCGCCCACCACCAGGGGGCTCTCCTGGAAGCGCCGGTCCTCACGGAGGTCCGGCACCACGAGGGGCTCCTCACCCTGGATGGTGATGTTGCAGAACGCGTCCTCGCGCCGGATGGTGCGCGGGACGGGCCCGACGACCGACTTCAGGTACTGGTGGTCCCGGGCGATGAGCGAGATGACGGCCGCGGTGACGCCGAAGTGGGCCTGCGCCCGTCGTGTGAGGCGATCGAACCGCTCCTCGTCCCCGGTATCGACCAGGCCGCTGCGCTCGAGGGAACGGAGCCGCTGGCGCTCGATCTCCAGGGGTGCAGCCGGGACACGCAGGCGGGCTCCGTGGGGTGGCACGTCGGCGAAGTGGGGCAGGGTCAAGAAGGGGTGTCCGCTCAGGTGGGGGTGGCAGCGTGGAATTCCGTTCGCTACGGCAACCGGATAACTCCATTCTGCACGGTCAACCTCAAGTCACCCCTCTACGGGGCGTCAACTGGTGCAGGGTTTGGCGAGCTTTCCCCGAAGCAACAAGAGTTTCCTCGTACACAACGTGACGACGGCGGGTCGCCCCTTCCCGGGCTACCCGCCATCGTCATGCTGTGTACGGCAGTCAGGGTAGCTTGACCGCCAGGACGTTGCAGCGCGCCGAGAGCAGGATGGTCTGCGCCGTCGAGCCCATGATGAGCTTGCCCACGGGCGT
The DNA here is from genome assembly GCF_044755105.1 of Arthrobacter sp. NPDC092385. Lineage (NCBI taxonomy): Bacteria > Bacillati > Actinomycetota > Actinomycetes > Micrococcales > Micrococcaceae > Arthrobacter > Arthrobacter sp. NPDC092385. Next base: position 293,381 of record NZ_JBIVQL010000003.1, on the reverse strand, counting down.
CCGGTGGCGCAGCCCGATCACGATCAGCTCGGCGTCGAGTTCCTCCGCCGTGTCCACGACCTCCTCGGCCGCGGTGGCCTCCGAGATGCTGTGGCGCACCGAGTAGGAGACGCCCGTGGCGCCGAGCATGCCCTCGAGCCTCGAGACATCCTCCGAGTCGGCATAGGCCGGATTGACGAGGCGGTCGGCTCGCGTGGTGTTGATCACCACGAGCTCCGCGTCCCGGCGTCGGGCCTCCTCCACCGCCTCGGCGACGGCGGCATCACCCAGCGCGTTGGGCACGTAGCCCACGACGATCGTGCTCATCGGTCGGTGTCCTCTCTGGACGGCGCGGTCGTCGGTGCGACGGCCGCTTCGGGGGTGGCCGCGGTACCGCGGACGACGTCGGGCGCATCCGCGTTCGCGGCGACCATCGCCTCGAACTGGCGCTGGCGGCGCTTGAGCAGGAAGGACAGCGCGAAGATCACGATCAGGACGACGTAGATGGTCGCCGCGACCGGTGACTGCACGAGCGCCACGGGATCACCCTGCGAGATCGCGAGCGAGCGGCGGAGCTGGCTCTCGAAGATGGGCCCGAGGATCAGGCCCACCACCATCGGCGCGATCGGGTAGCCGAAGCGCCGCATGAAGAACCCGAGGATGCCGACGATCAGCAGGATGATCACGTCGATCGGCGTGAAGTTCACCGAGAACGCGCCCAGCACGGCGAACACCAGGATGCCCGCGTACAGGTAGGGCCTCGGGATCTGGAGGATCTTGACCCAGATGCCCACCAGCGGCAGGTTCAGCACGAGCAGCATCAGGTTGCCCACGTACAGGCTCGCGATGAGCGCCCAGACGAGCGCGCTGTTGGATTCGAAGAGCTGCGGACCGACCGGGATCTGGTAGCGCTGGAAGGCCACGAGCATCATGGCGGCCGTCGCCGTCGTCGGGATGCCCAGCGTCAGCAGGGGCACCAGGACGCCCGCGGCCGCCGCGTTGTTCGCGGCCTCCGGACCGGCGACGCCCTCGATGGCGCCCTTGCCGAACTGCTTCTTGTTCTCGCCCTTGGCGAGCTTCCGCTCGGAGGCGTAGGACAGGAAGGTGGCGACGTCGGCGCCACCGGCCGGGATGGTCCCCACGGGGAACCCGATCAGGGTGCCGCGGAGCCACGGCTTCCAGGAGCGGCGGAGGTCCTCCTTGCGGAGCCAGCTCGTCCAGCCGCCGGTCACCGGGATGACCTTGATGGGTCCGTGCCGGAGGCGGGACGCCACGTACAGCGCCTCGCCGACCGCGAAGAGGGCGACGGCGACCAGGACGACGTCGATCCCGTCCGCCAGGAAGGGGCTGCCGAAGGTGTAGCGCTGCTGGGCGGTGAGGGAATCGAAGCCGACGAGCGCGATGAACAGGCCGAGGCCGAGCGAGGCGAGGCCGCGCAGCACGGAGGAGCCGAGGAGCGCACCGACCGTCAGGAAGGCCACGACCATGAGGGCCACGTATTCGACCGGGCCGATCTGCACGGCGAAGGCCGCGACGTACGGGGCCACGAAGCTGAGCAGGACCGTCGCGATGGTGCCCGCGACGAAGGAACCGACCGCCGCCGTCGCCAGTGCCGCCGCTCCCCTGCCGGCCTTGGCCATCTTGTTGCCCTCGAGCGCCGTGACGATCGAGGAGGACTCGCCGGGGGTGTTGAGCAGGATGGACGTGGTCGATCCGCCGTACATGCCGCCGTAGTAGATGCCCGCGAAGACGATGATCGCGGCCGTCGGCTCGAGGCTGTAGGTGATGGGCATGAGCAGCGCGACGGTCATGGCCGGGCCGATGCCGGGCAGGACGCCGACCGCGGTGCCGACGAGCACGCCGCCGAGTGCGAAGAGCAGGTAGATGGGCTGCATCGCCGTGGCGAAGCCCTCCATCAGCATGAGGAAGTTATCCACCGAAGACACCGAACCCTCCGAGGAAGCCCGGGGGCAGCGAGACGCCGAGAAGGCCGCCGAAGACGAACTGCAGCACCAGGGCCAGGACGACGGCGGTCACCAGGTTGCGCCACCACGGGCGCGCGCCGAGGGACCACGCCGCGCCGAAGAACAGGATCGCGGCGGCGACGGGCCAGCCGAGCGGGACGATCAGGAAGGAGTGCAGCAGCACGAACCCGGCGAGCTTGCCCACGGTCAGCCAGTCGGTCTTCGCCTCGAGGTCGACGTCCTCGCCCTCGTCGGCCGCCCCGCGGTGGCCGCGGAGCACCTGGAACACCAGGCCGGCCCCGACGGCGACGAGCAGTGCGGAGACGGCGAAGGGGAAGGCACGCGGGCCGATGTCGCTGGCGGACGGCGGCGTCTGGATGCCCGCCCCGGCCACGAATCCGACCACGCCGACGCTGACGATGATGAGCGCGAAGACCAGCTCGCCGATCGGCCTGCCGGGAGCGGCGGCCGTGCCGCTCCCGGGGGCGTTCTGAACCGAGGTACTCATGGCCTACAGCAGTCCGATGTCGGTGAGGGTGGTCTTGACACTGGCGATGTCCTCGTCGAGGAAGGTCTGGAACTCCTCGCCGGCCAAAAAGGCGTCCGACCAGTTGTTCTCCTCGAGGGTGGCCTTCCAGGTGTCGGTCTCGTGCAGGTCGGTGACGAGCTGAGTGAGCTTCTCGGCCTGGGCCTCGTCGATGCTTCCTGGGGCGACGACGCCGCGCCAGTTGGTGAGCACGAGGTCGATGCCCTCGTCGGTGAGGGTCGGGGTGTCGGGGAGCTGCGGCGCAGCTTCCTCGCCGGAGACCGCGAGGGCCCGGAGCTTGCCGGCCTCGACCTGCTCCGCGTACTCGCCGACGCCCGAGATGCCGGCGTTGACCTTGTTGCCCAGCAGGGCCGCGAGCGACTCGCCGCCGCCGGAGTAGGGGATGTAGTTCAGGTTGTCCGGCGAGATGCCGGCCTCCTTGAGCACCGAGCCGGCGAGGATGTGGTCCGCACCTCCCGCGGAACCGCCCGTGATGGAGACGCCCTGGCCCTTGGCCTCGATGTCGTCGAGGAGGTCCTGGATGGTCTGGTACGGCGAGTCGGCGGGGACCACGATCACGAGGGGCTCCTCTGTGAGGCGGGCGATCGGCGTGGTGTCCTCGATGCGGTTGGCCGCGTTGTTGGTCTCGACCGCGCCGACCATGACGTAGCCCATGACCATGAGGGTGTCGGGGTCCGTCTCGGTGGCGAGCTGCGCGAGGCCGTTGGTGCCGCCGGCGCCGCCCACGTTGACCACGGAGGCGTTGCCCACGAGGTCGTTCTCCTTGAGGTCCGTCTCCATGGCCCGGCCGGTCTGGTCCCAGCCTCCACCCGGGTCGGCGGGGACCACGATGTTGAGCTTCTCGATGGCACCGTCCTCGTCCGAGGCTGTGGTGCTCTGCGTCATGGAGCCGCAGGCCGACAGGGCGAGGGCGGAGACGAGGGCGAGGGTTGTGAGGGTCGAACGGCGCGCCGTTGTGCGATCGATCGTCATGATCTTCTCTTCCTTGAGATGAAGTGCGAGATGTGATGCGGGTCACCACTGCTGATCTCAGGCTAGGAAGGCCGCTGACGGTCGGTAAAGCATGCGGTCGTAGTGCTCGTATTGGTCTTTGTGGTCACGGCCCGCAGGCGGCGTGCTTCACCATCCGGTGGCATTCCTGAACTGCTCTTCGAAGAACGGGCCCAACGTCTCGGCGTACGTAGCCGTGAGGTGGTTGTCGTCCAGGTAGACGCGGACATTCCCGATGACGGCGGGACAGGTGCCGGAGACGCAGAAGTAGTCGTCGAGGTCCATGGTCGCAAGGCCCGGGGTGATGTCGGCCATCTGTGCGATGGGCGAGACTTCCCCTGTGTCGCGTGCATCGGCGTCCCTCGGGTTGCACGGGTCGGACGATGCCCCCCATCTCTCCACGCACTCCACCATGTTCTGGGTGAAGCGCGGGTTGTCGCGGATCGCAACCACGGGGACGCCCTGAGCCATGAGGTCCGAAGCGCCCTGACTGAATCCGCCGGGTAGCAACTCGTACGGGGCGTCGGTGATCGAATACGTTCCCGTGGTGAACACCGCATCGGGACGGAGCTGCAGTATGTAGTCCTTCACCTGAGCGTTCCGCTCATTGCAGTCGGGTGTCATCTCCTCCGGGTAGGCGACGTACTGGCACCCGCCCTTCACGATCGCGACCACGGCCCAGTTGTTCGCCTCCGCCATTGGCTTCATGGCGGCGAGCCACTGCTGGACGTGGCTGTTCCCGACCGCCACGATCGTGCGGTCGGGCTTCGCCTGGTCGACGACGACCGAGCAGCTCGTTCCCTGGAGAAGCGGGGCATCCGTGGAGTACCGCCCGGTGCAGGGATCGGGCAGACCGACCCAGTCGCGAGCGACGACCTTTGCTGCCGGCACCAGCGGGACGCCGTCGGGCGCGGTGAGTCCGAACCGCGGATCCAGCACCAGGGCTCCCGGATTGTTCCTCTCGGCTTCGGCCGCAATGCGTTCCGACTCGATCCGCAGGCTCTGCTGCCACACCGTCAGGGGAACCGCGACGAGTCCCAGGCACACCGCCAGCACGAGCACCGAGCGCCGGCGACGGCGGTCGGCCCAGGCCAGCGCCCGCAGAGGCCGCTCGATGAAGCGCATCGTGACGTAGGCCAGCACAAGGGACACGGCGATGATGATGAGGCCGCCCAGCACACCCGGCGAGGGACGGTCCTGCCAGGTCAGTGCGAGCACCAACACCGGCCAGTGCCACAGGTACAGGGCGTAGGACAGATCCCCGACCCGCACCAGCGGCTTCGATGACAGGAACCGGTCTGCTCCGACGGCGCTGTGGGTCTGCCCGGCCATGATGACGAGGGCAGCCGCCATCAGTGGCCACAGGGCTACATAGCCGGGGAACTGCCCCTGCACGTCGAGCAGGAAACCGCCGCTGAGCATCGCGAGGACGCCGACCCAGCCGGCGACGACACGCACCACGCGGGGCAGACGGACGTACGGCAGGGCCAGCGCGAGCAGCGTGCCGAGGGCGAATTCCCAGAGCCGGGCGCGCGTGTCGAAATACGCGTATGCCTGGTTCGTATAGGTCTCCCATACGGAGAACGCCAGCGAAGCAGCGAACAGCGCACCGAAGACGACCAGCACCACACCGCGGAACCTGAGCTGGAAACGGCGCGCCACCAGCAGACTGGTGAGGAACAGCAGAGGCCAGAGGATGAACACCTGGCCCTGCACGGACAGCGACCAGAAATGCTGCAGCGGACTGGCCTGACTGTGATCAGCGGCGTAGTAGTCGACCGTGTGGGCGGCCAGCATCCAGTTCTGCACATAGAACAGCGACGCCCATGACTGCTCCATGATGTCCCACCAGCGGGACGCCGGCACCAGCACTCCGGACGCGGCAAGGGTCCCGAGGATGACGACCACGACGGCCGGCAGCAACCGTTTGAACTGATGCAACCAGTGGCGGGCCAGGTCCAGCGGGCGCCCCGACTCCACCTTCCGGAGGAACGACAAGGCCAGCAGGAAGGCCGAGATCAGGAGGAAGACATCCACTCCGCCCGATACCCGGCCGAACCAGATGTGATAGGACACCACCATCAGTACGGCCAGCGCACGCAGGCCCTGGACCTCCGGCCGGAAACCGCGGTCAGCGCCGTCACTTTCCCCATTCGAAGCAGGAGTTTCGATCGTTCTAACGGCCGTCATCACGGCCTTCCACGGTAGACACGGTGATCGATTCTACCGGTGCGCCCTCAGCCTCATGTCCGTCCATCAGCTGTGGTGAGCCTCCGTCTCGGTCCTGATGAGCTCTTCGCCGGCGTCGGTGTGCGCCGCGGCGGCGGGTTCGAGCATCTGCTCCCTGGAGTACTGGAAGACGACCATGGCGACGGCGATGACGGGCGTCGCGAGGAAAGCTCCGACGATACCGAACAGCGAGCCTCCTGCCGTCACCCCCGTGAGCACCACGGCGGGGTGGAGCTTGAGTGACTTGCCCACCAGGATCGGCTGCAGGACGTTGCTCTCGAGCTGCTGCACGAGGAGCACGATGCCCAACACGATCAGTGCGGTGACCCAGCCATCCGACAGGAGAGCCACGAGCGTCGCAAGGAATCCGGTCGCGACGGCGCCGATGACGGGCAGGAATCCTGCGAAGAAGATCAGGACTGCCAGTGGCAGGGCGAGCGGCACCCCGAGGATCCACAACCCGAGACCGATGAACCCGGCGTCCACGAGCGCCACGGCGGCCTGCGACGACACATAGGCGGAGAGGGTCCTCCAACTCCTGGAGGACACCTCCGCGACATGCACGAAGACCGTGCCCGTCGTCCATCGCAGCAACCACCGGGAGAAACGGTCCCCGTCCTTGAGGCAGAAGAAGGTGAGGACCAGCGCCAACAGCACCGTCACTGTCACGGATCCGACCGTACCGAGGCCGGAGGAGACCTGGGACAGGATCTCGCCGACGTTGTCCTGCAGCCAGGCCAGTGCCGAGGTGAGGAGCTCATCGACGTCCGGGACGGCGAAGGGTAGTGATTCCGCGAGATCGCCGAGGTTTCGCACGTTGTCGACCGCCTGGCTGGAGAGGTCCCGTACCCCGTCCACGGAGAGGGCTGCGGCGGTCCAGCCCACTCCGATCACTGCGGCGAGCAGGCCCAGAACCGAGAGTGCCGCGGCTGCTGCATCGGGCAGGATACGGCGCAGAATCCTGTTGAGGGGCCAGAGTATCGAGGCCAGGAGGAGGGCCAGGACGAGCGGGAGGACGATCACCCACAGGGTGGACAGGAGGTAGATCAGTCCCACGACCGCGATCACGACGATGAGCGCCCGCCCGAGGATGGCGGTGGTCGTCGTCAGGGCCGAGAGCACCGCTCCACGGCGGATCCGGTCCAGCATCGCCTGGGAGGACGTGGCTCCGCGTTGCTCCTCGCCGCCGGCTCCGCGAGGTTCCTGCGCGTCGGTCCCATGACTCATGACGGCGTCACCGAGGCTGCGGTCGGCACGGACCGGCGCTCACGCCACCAGAGCAGGAGCACAAGGGCCGCACCGCCCAGGCATGCGAGCAGCGGCCCCGCCCATGCGTCGCCGGGTGGAAGGAGTGCGCTGCCGTCCTGCCAGGGCCACAGTGCTCGAAGTGAGCCGAGGATCAGCCCCGTGGCGGCCAGGAGGGTTGCGCGCCGATGCGCCCGCAGTAGGTACGCGAGGACCTGGACCACGGAGACGAGTCCGAAAGCCGCACCGGCGCCGAAGAGCGCCAGGTATCCACCGTCGCGTGTGCTGACCGCCTCGAGCGTCGGCTCGTACATGCCGAAGGTCAACAGGATGAAGGAACCCGAGAGTCCGGGGAGGGCCAGGGCACAGACCGCGACCGACCCGCTGAGCGCGACGACCCACCCGGGTGGGTTCTCCACCTCAAGGGACGGCAGAGCCAGCAGGAGGAACACCGCAGCTGCAACGGCAAGCACGACGACGGACCCGCCGAGTCTGGAGATCGCGGTCGAGGGGCCCGCTTCCCGGGCCATGGTGATGGGCACCAGCAGGCTCGCCGACACCATCCCGAGGAACAGGGAACTGGAGATCATCGGCTGCGTGTCGACGAAGGTGTGCAAGGGCTTGGAGAGGATGAACAGGGCGAGAAACATACCGACGGCCAGCGGCAGGACCAGCGCCCACTCGACTCGGGCCAGACGACGTCCTGCGCTGTGGCGGTCACGCTGCACGGCGAGCTGCACCAGACCACCGATGAGGTGATTCGCCGACGCCACCAAGCGGTCGAACACACCCAGGACGAGTGCGACGGTGCCGCCGGAAACCCCCGGGACGAGCTCCACGAGGCCGATCAAAGCTCCGTAGAGCGTGTTGCCGAGCCTTGATCTCATGGCGGGCTGGGTTGGCTGTGTGGCGGTGCGGGAGGAGAATTTCACCGTTTCCACACTAACGACCGTGTTCGGCCGAAGCGCCCGATCGGGGCGACGGTTGCTGTTCCGTGACAGGATCGATGGCCGACCGTGACCCAGCGAGGAAGTCGAGAGCCCGCCCCCTGCGTCCCGGCCGGCGCCCAGCGGGGCTGCTAGCGGGTCACGCCGACCGCACCGTCTCCTATCGCTGCGCTCGGGATCGAGCGCGCTGGAGCAGAAGCAGGACGGCCGACGCAACCAGCACGATCAGCCCGATATAGAGCAGGAACTTCAGTGTCTCGACGGCGACCCCGACGATCAGGAGGACGAGAGCGACAAGGGCCAGGACAATCAACAGGGATCTCATCTACCCAGTATGGCCGAGTCGGTCGGTCGGTCGGCCGTCGGAGGCCAGGCAGGCTCCGAGGCCGCCGGTAAGCAGAAGCCGGGCGGGAAGCAGTGGGACCCCACTGATTCCTGATGGTGCTCGAACCGGGCAACGAGACCAGGAGCGGCCCGATGTGACGGAGGAACGCGTGTCACACTAAGAGGATGATCCGAACGATGTCGCTTCGATCGCAGCTGTTCTTCCTGCAGTTGGCCATCGTGCTCGTCATCGTCGCCGTGGCAGGGTCCACGGCCGTCGCCATGCAGCGGCTGCAGATCCGCGAGCAGTACGAGGACCGCATGGTCGGCGTCGCCCAGTCGGTGGCGCAGCTGCCCTCCGTCGTCGAGGCGTTCGACCAGGCGGATCCGAGCGCGACGATCCAGCCGATCGCCGACCTCATCCGCCAGTCCACGGGCGTGACCTACGTCGTCGTCACGGACGAGGACGGCATCCGCTACTCCCACCCGAACCCCGACCTCATCGGGGCGCTCGTCTCCACCGATCCGTCCATCCCCCTCTCCGGGGACATCTTCGTGGGCACGCAGACAGGGACGCTCGGCGAATCCTGGCGCGTCAAGGTGCCCATCTACGGCGACGACGGCGGCATCATCGGTACCGCATCCGTCGGCACGCTGGAGTCCGAACTGGACGCCGACCTCTACGAGGACCTCCCCCGCCTGCTGGCCTGGCTGATCGTCGCCGCGCTCGTCGGTTCCGCCGGGGCAATCTGGATCTCCCGGCTCGTGTGGCGCCGCATCTACCGCCTCGAGCCCGAGCAGATCGCCTCCCTCCTCGAGACGCGCGACGCCATGATCCACGGCATCAGTGAGGGCATGGTCGCCGTCGACGAGCACCACCGGATAGCACTCCTCAACGACGAGGCGAAGAGGCTCCTGGGCCTCGGCGACGCAGCGACGGGCCGGCCGGCGGCCGACGTGATGGAGCCCGCCCTCGCCCGTCTCCTGACCGACCCCGCCGACACCGACGAGACCGTCCTGTCCGGCGAACGTGTGCTCCTCGCCCGCACGTCCGATGCCCTGGTGGACGGCACGCGCGTGGGGCGCGTCATGATCCTCCGTGACCGCACCGAGCTGTACCAGCTGCTCACCGACCTCGACGGCGAACGAGACGCCACGCAGGCGTTGCGGGCGCAGGCGCACGAGTTCGCCAACCGCATGCACACCATCTCCGGGCTGCTCGAGCTGGGCCGCACGGAGCAGGCCGTCGACTTCATCTCGCGGTCGGGGCACGGCGGCTCGCTGGTCTCGGGATCCATAGCGCCGGGCATCAAGGACCCCGACGCCGCGAGCCTGCTCATGACCAAGAGCACCATCGCCTCCGAGAAGGGCATCACGCTCAGGACCGACGACACGTCGACACTCGATCCGGACGGCACGACCGACGTCGTCACCATCCTCGGCATCCTCATCGACAATGCGATGGAAGCCGTGACCGGGAGCGGTCGCGCCGACGGCCAGGTCCTCGTCCAGCTGGACACCGCCGACGACGCCGTGCGCGTCACGGTGTCCGACAACGGCCCCGGTGTCGCACCGGAGGACATCGACGGCATCTTCTCCTCCGGCTACTCGACGAAGGACGGCGGCTCCACCGGGACGCGGGGTTTCGGCCTCGCCCTGGTGGACCGGATAGCGCGGCGCCGCTCCGGGCACGTCGTCGTCGACGATTCCGGCCTGGGCGGCGCCGAGTTCACCGTCTGGCTCGCGCCGTCGCTCCTCGACGTCCCCCGTTCCACCCTGCAGGTGCCATGACCGACGCGACGCATTCCTCCGCTCCCGCGCCGATCCCCACCCTGGTGGTCGACGACGACCACCAGGTCGCCGGCATCCACACCGGGTTCCTGCTCGCCCACGGGGCGTTCGACGTCGTCGGCGCAGCGCACACGGGCGCGCGGGCGCTCGAACTCGTGGAGGACCTGCGGCCCCGGCTCGTGCTGCTTGACATCCACTTGCCGGACATGACGGGGATCGAGGTGCTGCGCGCCCTGCGGAACCGGCCGGGCGAGCCCCTCGACGTCATCGCCATCACCGCTGCCCGCGAGCTCGAGACGGTGCGGGCCGCTGTTGCGGGCGGGGTCCTGCACTATCTCGTGAAGCCCTTCAACGCCGCAGTGCTGAACGAGCGGCTGGACTCCTACGTGGCATACCGGCGCGACCTCGACTCCCACGCCACGGACGGCACCGCGTCGCTGGACCAGGGCAGGATCGACCGGCTCCTGCGCACCGCGGCGGGGACCGGCGCGGGCCGCGGCAGCGCGCCGTCGGGCATTGCCGTGGCCAGGACGGTCACGACGCCGAAGGGACTCTCCGCGCCCACGCTCGACGCCGTCATGCTGGACCTCCGCGGCCACGGGCGCGGGACGTCGGCGTCCGACGTCGCCGAACGGCTCGGCATGGCCCGGGTCAGCGCGAGGCGCTACCTCGAGTTCCTCGTGTCGCGGGGACAGGCGCGGATCGTCCCGCAGTACGGTTCGGCAGGACGTCCCGAGAAGTTCTACGTCTGGACGGGCGACGCGCGGAGCACCTGAGGAATAACCACCGGCCGGGGAGGTTGTGGTGGGAATGACTGAGAACACGACAGACCGGACAGGCGCCAGGCGCAGCACCATCGGCTTCATCGGCAGCGGCAACATCGGCTCGCAACTCGCGCGCCTCGCTGTCGGTCGCGGCGACCAGGTCGTCATGAGCAACTCCCGCGGCCCCGAGACGCTCCAGGACCTCGTCGGAGAACTCGGTGAGGGCGCCCGCGCCGGAAGCGTCGAGGAGGCGGCCGCGGAGGGCGACGTCGTCGTCGTCACCATCCCGCTGAAGGACATCGGCTCCGTTCCCGTGGAGCCGCTCGCCGGGAAGCTCGTCATCGACACCTGCAACTACTACCCCCAGCGCGACGGCCGGATCGCCGAGCTCGACGACGAGAGCACGACGACGAGCGAACTCCTGCAGCGACGCCTCCCGGGCTCCTCGGTGGTGAAGGTGTTCAACAACATCCACTTCGAGCAGCTCACCACCGACGGCACGCCTGCCGGCACCCCCGGCCGGCGGGCCCTGCCGATCGCGGGTGACGACTCCGACGCGAAGCAGGCCGTGGTGGAACTCCTCGACGAATTCGGCTTCGACGCCGTCGACGCCGGGTCCCTCGCGGAGGGCTGGCGCTTCCAGCGCGACACCCCGGGCTACGGCACGGTGCATGACGCGGACGGCATGCGCGAGGCGCTCGGCCAGGCCAGGCGCTACGCCAAGATGCGCTGAGCGGGACCTCCTCGGGAAGCGCTGCCTGGAGCCGGCCGAACAGGCGGGCTACCGGGTTGCGATGACGACCGGCGAGCAGCGCGTCGCGTCGCACACCTGGTATCTCGCGGAGGTGCCCTTCGCGGTCGTCGTGTAACGGCCCGAATTGGCGATGCGGGTCCGCACTCCGTTGGTCAGGAGCGTCACGGTCGAGCCCGTGGCGCCCGTCCAGGTGAGCGTGGTCGAGGTGGCGCTGCGGACCTTCGTGCTCGTCGCGGTCAGGGCGATCGCGGGAGTGGCCGGTGCGGGAGTGGGCGTCGGGGTCGACGTCGGGCTCGGAGTCGGGGTCGGAGTCGGGGTCGAGGTCGGCGTCGGGCTCGGCGTCGGGGTCGTCACCACGGGCCCGGCCCCGGCCGGGATGAAGGAGAAGTCCCGGATGACGACCTTCTCGGGCTTCACATGCGCCGGGTCGCCTCCCCCGCCGCCGGTGACCCAGAGGTTGAAGTGGATCGTCTCGCGGGCCGGCTCGGGCACGTTCTCGCCCTGCTTCACGGTGCGCTTGAGCAGCGTCCCGGAGGAGCCCTCCCCCGCGAAGGTCTCGAAGGTGAGCTTGTTCGGCTCCCAGATCAACCGGTGTGTCAGGACGAGATGGCTGGTGACGTCGAAGATCGCAGTATCGTTGCCGACCCCTGGCGGCTTGCTGGCATCGAACCAGTAGCCGTGGCCCTGGGTGATCGGCCACACCTGGTTGTTGATGCTGCCGCCTCCCCACGAACTGGCCTCGCACAGGTCGATCTCGTTGAAACCGGGCGCCACGGCCGGGTCGTAGGTGAAGAGGCAGCCCCACACCACTTCCTTCTGCAGCGTGGTGAGGTCCTTCTCGATCGTGGTGCTGTAGGTGCCGTAGCCGAAGCCGTGCCGCGTGGTGTTGAACTCCGCGCCGATGGTCGACTCCCCGGTCGGATTGGAGAGGGTCATGGTCACGTGGCCATTGGCGTCCGGGCTACTCACGTTGGCGGCGGCGAACTGCTGGTTGTAGTTCGGGGCGCCGTTCGACCGGCGCTTCTCCCAGTTGAAGCCCTTCCAGGCGAAGTCGCCCACCGGTCCGGGATCTACGGCCAGTGGGGTGGTGTTGGCCGTGACGGGCCCGGGGACCGATGCCATCAGCAGGACGGCCGCCAGGGCGGCGCCCAGGAGTGATCTCCGGCCGCCCGACATCCCTCGGCGGGCACGGGACGACAGGGTCGAAGGAGGCATGGCTGAGACCTTTGCTGTTCGATGGCCCGGCTGACCCCGTGGGTCCCGTGGCTTTGCGTCACCGGTTCGCACCGGTTTTGCCCTTATCGCTGAGCGGGTGCATCCAGCGGTGCCGCTGGTCCTGGTGGCAGGTCCCTCGACACGTCAATCCTCCCGCATGCCCCTTCCGGAAGGACCTTCCATAAGCGCAGGTATTGCTCAATATTGACGCACTCCCGCCGCCCGGCGGACGCCATGCCTCCACTCGGGTACCTTGGTTTAATGCTTCATGGTCCCCGCGGACCCGGTGAGCGTCTCAGTGCGGCCGGCCCGGCGCACACAAGTCACCGCAGCAGTGCCCGCGCGCACGGAAGCAGGAAGTGGAGTGTGCTGAAGCATGGGGATCATGTCACCAGATGATCTGTCCGTCGATGACGGACATCGAGACAAGCAGGACGATTCGTTCGGCGGCCGGACGCTGTTGATCCGGGCGATCGTCCTCGTGACGGCCGTCCTGGGGCTGAACTACATCGCGTGGCGGTGGCTCTATTCGATCAACTGGGACGCCTGGTGGATCGCCATCCCGCTGGTGCTGGCGGAGACCTACTCCCTGATCGACTCCCTGCTCTTCGGCTTCACGGTGTGGAGGTTGCGGAAGCGACAGGCCCCCGAGGCCCCGCCCGGCCTGACCGTGGACGTCTTCATCACCACCTACAACGAGCCGCTGGACCTCGTCCTCACCACCGCACGCGCAGCGAAGAAGATCCGCTACCCGCACAACACCTGGATCCTCGACGACGGCAACCGCGCCGAAGTCCGCGAGGCCGCGGAAGCCGAGGGCATCGGGTGGATCACGCGCTCCGCGGACTGGAAGGACATGCCCCGGCACGCCAAGGCGGGCAACCTGAACAACGCACTCATGTCCACGGACGGCGAGTTCCTCGTCATCCTCGACGCCGACCAGATCCCCGATCCGCTCCTCCTCGACAAGACCCTCGGCTACTTCACCAACGAGAAGATGGCACTGGTGCAGACGCCGCAGGTCTTCATCAACGTGCCGGACTCGGATCCGCTGGGCAGCCAGGCACCGCTGTTCTACGGCCCCATCCAGCAGGGTAAGGACGGGTGGAACGCGGCCTTCTTCTGCGGCTCGAACGCCATCATCCGCCGCGAGGCGCTCATGCAGCTCGGCGTCACGCGCTACGTGACGGAGATCGAACTCGCTCTGCACAAGGCGCTCAAGACCTCGGACAAGGTCATCGCGAGGGCCAAGAAGAACCTGGGCGCGCACAACGAGCGCGTGGGCGAGGCCCTGGACCTCGTGGCGAAGGACCTGCGCAGGGTCCGTCGCCGCCTGCGGAAGGGCGACGGGATCTCCGAGGTCACCTACGAGTTCCAGCAGCGGGTCGTGGCTGTCACCCGCGGACTCGTGGCTGCGGACATCGCGGCCTTCCACGAGGACCTGGCCTCGCTCGAGGACCTCGACATCGAGGGCCTGGAGGCCGGGCTGCAGGACGCTTCCGCCAGCACCCCCGGCCTCGCCGTCGTCGACGACGCCGCGCTCGACCAGCTGGCGCAGCGCTCGTGGTCCCCGCTCGCCGCGATCGACGCCGTCCGCGTCCTGATCGAATCGGTCAACGCCGACCGCAGTGGCGAGGCGCAGGCCGTGATGCCGATGGCCACCATCTCCGTCACCGAGGACATGGCCACGTGCATGCGCCTGCATGCGCTCGGCTGGGAATCCGCGTACCACCACGAGAAGCTGGCCGACGGGCTCGCGCCCGAGGATCTCAACTCGATGCTGACCCAGCGCCTGCGCTGGGGCCAGGGGACCATCCAGGTGATGTTCCGCGAGAACCCGTTCGCGCAGAAGGGCCTCACGATCGCCCAGAAGCTGATGTACTGGGCCACCATGTGGAGCTACCTGTCCGGCTTCGCAGCGCTCGTCTACATCGCGGCACCGATCATCTACCTGCTGTTCGGGATCCTGCCGGTCAACTCGATCAGCACCGAGTTCTTCGTGCGGCTGATCCCGTTCCTGCTGGTCAACCAGCTGCTGTTCGCCGTGGTCGGCAAGGGCGTGAAGACGTGGCGCGGGCAGCAGTACTCGCTCGCCCTGTTCCCCGTCTGGATCCGCTCGATCACCTCGGCGTTCGGCAACGTGTACCTCGGGCGGAGCCTCGACTTCGCCGTCACCCCCAAGACCCTGCAGCAGGACAACACGCTGCGGTGGGACCTCGTGAAGCCGCAGCTCTGGGCCATGGGCCTGCTGGTGGCCGCCGTGATCGTCGGCGTCGTCCGCATGCTCATGGGACAGGCGGACATCCTCGGGACGTCCGTCAACATCGTCTGGGTCATTTTCGACCTCGTCATCTTCAGTGTCATCATCGAGGCCGTCCGCTACCGGGGCTACGAGCACTACCAGGCGGACATCGCGAAGGCGAAGGCCCGCCAGGAAGCGAAGGGATGACGGCTCCCCGTCGGGGGCGACAGCAGTGGACGGCATGCCTGACCCTGATGGTGACGCTGGCGCTGGGACTCCTGGCCGGAGTCACGCCGGCACAGGCGACCACGGCCGTCCTGCCCGCCACCACCGCCGAAAACGACCGGACGCCCGTCGAGGATCCGACCGGGCTGACGGAGGGCCGGTACTTCGGGCCCGAGCTCGACTGGTCCGTCGACAACGCCCGCGCGTATGCCGACCGCACCGGGATCACGCCGTCGTTCTTCAGCCGGCCGGTCGCCTACCCGCTCGATGCCGACGCGGAGCGCGACCTGATCGATCTGGTCCGGCAGGAGGCGTCCCTCGGTGCCGTCGCCGTCGTGTCCCTCGAGCCGTCGAAGCCGCTCGCCGAGCTGACGGAGGACGACGCCGATCATCTCGCGGACACGCTCGGGCGCATCAGCGACGAATTCCGCACCGGGTTCTTCCTCCGCTTCGCCCCGGAGATGAACGGCACCTGGTTCAGCTGGGGCCAGCAACCCGACACCTACGTCGAAGCCTTCCGCACCCTGGCCGACGAGGTCCACGCGCGGGTGCCGTCCGCCGCGATGGTCTGGGCGCCGTCGTACGCTGCCGGCTACCCGTTCACCGAGGCCTACGGCGCCGTGGAGGGCCTCGGCTCCGGCACCGTCACCGCCCTCGACACCAATGGCAACGGCCTGATCGACGAGGGCGACGACCCCTACCGGCCCTACTACCCCGGCGACGACGCCGTGGACTGGGTGGGCCTGTCCCTGTACCACTTCGGCAGCTACGAGCAGGGCGCGACCACGGACGCGAAGGGTACGCGCGAGTACTCCGGCGCGATCACGACCTCCGTGCTGCCCGAACCGGGAAAGTTCGCGGACCAGCTCGCGGGCACCTACGGTGCGGCTCCCGGCGCTCCCCGGATCGACTTCGCGAAGGAGTACGCCGCGGGGAAGGGCAAGCGGTTCCTCGTCCAGACGGCCGCCCTCCACGATCCCGAAGACTCCGACAGCGCTCCGGAGGCGGAGATCAAGCGGGCATGGCTGAACCAGGTGTTCGACCCCGCCATCGCCGAGGAGTACCCCGAGATCGGCATGGTCGCCTGGCTCGAGGCATCGCGCCCGGAGCCCGAGGCCCAGGGCCACACGGTCGACTGGGGCCTCGGCGGAGACGATGCGACGGCGGCGGCCCTCCGCAGTACCCTCGACGCGGCACCCGGGGTTCGGCTCGGCCCGATCACCGACGTGGTTCCGCAGGAGGACGCGAACGAGTCCACCAGGCAGGTGTGGCAGGCCGGCGCACCGGTCAGCGCCGTGATGGGCTGGCTCGTGCTGTGCGTCGTCGGGCTCTTCGCCCTGGTGCTCCTGGCCGGACTGGCCAAGCGTGTGGTCCCGCAGTGGCGCTACCCGGACGAGCATGCACCGCGGGACGCCCGGATCGACCTGCTGCGCGGCTGGATCATCACCTCGGTGGTCGTCACCCACATCGAGGTCGCCGGCCCCTGGTCCTTCATCTCCCGCAACCTCATCGGGACCATCACCGGCGCGGAACTGTTCGTCCTGCTGTCCGGCGTCGTGCTCGGGATGGTGCACCCCATCGCGGTCGAGCGCCGCGGTGCCGTGGAGGCTGCGAAGGGGACCACCCGGAGGGCGCTCAAGCTCTACCTCACGTCCCTGGCCGTGGTCCTCACCGTCTACCTGCTGTCCCTCGTCCCCTTCATCGATGCGACCGTGCTGACCACCTTCACGGACCGTGGGACGGGCGGGGCGGGTACCGAGGCCGCAGGCCGCGTGTACGACCTCTACCCGAACATCACGCGCCTGTTCGACTACCCGCCGGCCGGGTACGCGATCCGGGACCTCCTGCTCCTCACCATGGGACCGTGGGCCTTCAACATCATGGGCCTCTACGTGGTGCTGACACTGACGGTCCCGCTGCTCGTCCTGATGCTCCGCAGAAAGCTGTGGTGGCTGGTGCTCGCCATCAGCTGGGCGCTCTACATCGTGGACAGCATCTTCCACCTGCGCGTCCTCCCCTCACAGTTCCAGGACGTCTTCCCGCTGCTCACCTGGCAGGTGATCTTCGTCCACGGCGTCGTCCTCGGGTATCACCGCCGCGCCATCATCGACGCGCTCAGTACCCACCGGGGGAAGATCTTCGTGGGCGTGGCGACGGGTGCCTACGCGCTGGCGCTGGGAACCCTCTGGCTGAACTACACCCTGGGACTCGATCTCCCCTTCATCCCGACGGGCTTCTACCAGACCCTGTACGAATCCGGGTACGTGCGCGTGTTCCTGCAACCGGGGCGGCTGCTCAACCTCGCCTTCTTCATCCTCGCGGCGCACGTGATCCTGACCTCGTTCTGGAAGCCCATCAACACGCTGACGGGCTGGCTCTACATCCCGCTGGGCCGCGCGAGCCTGTACGTGTTCATCGTCCACGTGTACTTCGTGCTCGCGGTCGCCAACATCCCCGGGCTCGACCGCACGAGTGCCTGGCAGGGACTCGTGATCCACGCCGTGGTGACGCTCGCCATCTGGGCGATGGTGAAGAAGAAGGTGCTGTTCCGGGTGATCCCGAACTAGCCGGAGATCAGTCGGTGCCGCGCCAGATCCTGCGCCAGAAGGAGGCCTTGGGCGGCTCCGGCGGAGCCGCGGCCTCCGCCGTGCGGCGGGCCGCCTCCCGGCGTTCCCGCCAGCGCTCCACCTCGGCATCGACGTCGCGCAGTCTGGTGATCACGGGCGGACCTCCGAGGAGCTGGCGCCGCGCGTCGATCACGCGGTAGTTGAAGTCCTCGAGGACCTCGCGGACCTGCTTCTCGGTGTACTGGCGGTCGAGGCGGTCGTCGAGTTCGGCGTCCTCCGTGCGCAGCAGGATGGCCCGCGGACCGAGCCCGGTGATGTTCTCGCGCTGGATCAGTCCCTTGACCCACCAGTCCGGATCGTGGGCCTCCCCCAGGCCGGGGATCGGCTTGCCGGCGAGCGCCAGGTTGTCGAAGTCCCCGCGCGCCACAGCACGGTCCACGATCAGGCGCGCACGCTTGGCCTCGTCCTCGCCCTCCCGCAGCGGGGCCAGCTCCCCGTCCGGCGCCGCGTCGCCGTCGTCGTCCTGGCGTTCCCGTTCGGCCATGGCGTCGGCCACTCCCCCGCCGTCCCGGGCAGCACGGTACTGGGCCGCCTTGCGCAGCCTCTCCTCGTGTTCCTGGGACCTGCTGATGCCGCCGCCCTCCGCCTCGCTCGTGCCGGTCCTTCCAGTATTCCGAGGCCGCGGAGGGGCGTGCAACCGATTCTCCTGCCGACGAACGGGCTGGCGGCCGGAGGATTGCGGGCTCGTGCACGTGCTTCGGCGGCGACAGCCCGTTCCGACGGCGCGTCCTGGCACGACACGCACTGTCCCGTCCGAAGCGCGAGCGCGAAGCCGCAGCAGTACGCCGCCAGGGACGCGGGGCGAGCCGGTCGACGACGTCGGGCCACCTCCGTGAAGGTGGCCCGACTTCGTTCGCCGTCAGGGACGCGCTAGGCGAGCCAGGCGGTCGTGTCGCCAGGCAGCTTGCCGTCCGCCAGGGGCGAGCTGCTCAGCAGCACGGTTCCCGCGGGCAGGTCCACCGGCGTCGGACCGAAGTTGGTGACGCAGTGCCAGCCGCCGGGACGCGTGAAGTGCAGGACGTCGGCGGAGGACTCCTCGATCCACTCGAAGTCCTCGTCGCCCTGCAGCTCGCGGCGCAGTTGCAGCGCCCGGCGGTAGAAGCTGAGGTGGGAGGCGGGATCGCCCTCCTGCACCTCCACCGCGTACTCACCGAACCACTCGGGCTGCGGCAGGTGCGCCCCCTCGAAGCCGAAGCCGAAGGACCGGCCGTCCTTCGTCCAGGGCAGCGGCACGCGGCAGCCGTCACGGCCCACGTCCACTCCCCTGTTGCGGAAGAAGGTGGGATCCTGGCGGTCCTCGTCGGCGATGTCGGCGACCTCGTGCAGGCCGAGCTCCTCGCCCTGGTACAGGTACGCGGAGCCGGGCAGCGCGAGCATGAGCTGCGAGACGGCGCGGGCCCGGCGCTCCCCCAGCTCACGGTCGAGCACCGGTTCCGTACCGCCGCTCATCAGCCAGGCCGAACCGTCCTGGCCACCCTCTCCGCCCTGGCCCGGCTTGCTCGTGCCGTCCGGTCCTGCCGGCGGCAGTCCGTAGCGCGTGGCATGCCGCACGACGTCGTGATTGGAGAAGACCCAGGTCGACGACGCACCGGAGGACGTAGCCTCGACGAGGTTCTTCGTGATGATGTCGCGGAACTGGTGCGGGTTCCAGTCCGCCTTGAGGAGGTCGAAGTTGAACGCCTGGCCGAGTCCCTCGGGGCTGGCGTAGCGGGCCCGACGGTCGGCGTGCACCCAGGCCTCGGCGACGGCGGTGCGCGGCGGCGTGTATTCGTCGAACACCCTGCGCCATTCTGCGAAGACCTCGTGGACCTCGTCGCGGTCCCAGAAAGGGTGTCGGCCGTTGTTGTTGCCACCCTCGGGCCCGAGCTCGGCCTTCGAGGGCAGCGGCTCGGTCATGTCCTTCGTCAGCGCGTGCGCCACGTCCACGCGGAAGCCGTCCACGCCGCGGTCGGACCAGAAGCGCAGGGTCGTGAGGAAATCGTCGCGGACCTCGCGGTTGTCCCAGTTCAGGTCGGGCTGTTCCCTGGCGAAGATGTGCATGTACCACTGGCCGTCCTCCGTGCGCTCCCAGGCCGGACCGCCGAAGACGGACTCCCAGTCCGAGGGCGGTTCGGCGCCGTCGGGGCCCTTGCCGTCGCGGAAGATGTAGCGGTTCCGTGCCGCCGAGCCCTTGGGCGAGGCCAGCGCCTCCTGGAACCAGGCGTGGCGGTTGGAGGTGTGGTTGGGCACGATGTCCGCCACGAGCTTGATGCCGGCCTCGTGCAGGGCGGCGATCATCTCGTCGAAGTCCTCGAGCGTGCCGAGTTTGGGGTCGACGTCGCGGTAGTCGTCGACGTCGTACCCGCCGTCGGCGAGAGCCGACGGGTAGAACGGGCTGAGCCACACGGCGTCCACGCCGAGGGACTTCAGGTACGGGATCCGGGAGGTGATGCCCTTCAGGTCGCCGATGCCGTCACCGTTGGAATCGGCGAAACTGCGCGGGTAGATCTGGTAGACGGCGGCCTGGCGCCACCAGTCCGGGTCCTGCATGCGGGCGGCGAACGCTTCGGCGGACAGCTCGGTCGAGGCGTCGACGGCGGATTCGACGTCGGGGTTGACGGTGGAAGTCACGAAGTGGTCCCTTTCGATGGGTCGGGCTGGCGTTATTTGGAGGATCCGCGCATCACGCCGGAGATGACCCAGCGCTGCGCGAAGAGGTACACGATCAGCAACGGTGCCATCGCCATGAGGTAGGACGCGAATGCCACCGGGTAGTTCGTATTGAATTGCCCCTGGAAGACGAACTGTGCGAGCGGCAGGGTCTGCGCTGACGGATCGGAGAGGATGACCAGCGGCAGCATGAAGTCGTTCCAGGCCCAGAGGCAGGTGAGGATGCCGACTGTGGCGTTCATGGGGCCGAGCAGCGGGAAGATGATCCGCCAGAACACGGTCCAGGTGGTGGCGCCGTCGGTGAGGGCTGCTTCCTCGAGTTCGAGCGGTATGGAGCGGATGTACGCGACGTACACGAAGATGTTGAACGAGAGCCCGTACACCGTGTAGAGCAGGATCAGTCCGAGCTGGTTATCGAGTCCGAGGATGGCGGTCTGCTTCACCACGGGCAGCATGATGATCGGGAACGGGACGAACAGGGCGGCGATGAAGTAGAAGTACAGCCCCTTGAAGAACCTGCGGTGCATGTTCCGCGCGATGGCGTAGGCGACCATCGAGTTGGTGACGAGGGTCAGCAGCACCGTGCCCACCGTGATCAGGCCGGTGTTGAGCAGTGCCCGGGGGAAGCTCGTAAGGGTCCACGCTTCGGCGAAGTTCTCCCAGCGGGCCGACGTCGGCAGCCCGAAGCCCGTACCTCCGAGCTGGTCCGGGGTCTTCAGTGCCGTCACCACGGTCAGGTAGAGCGGGACCAGCACCGTCAGTGCGCACACGGCCACGAGGGCCGTCAGCCACCAGTTGACGCGTCGGCGGTCCGGGCGGAAGGCACGGGTAGCGACGCCGTCGTGCAAGGGTTCGTTCGCCAGCACGCGGCGGGCCGCGGAGGAGGATGTGGTGGTCATCAGAACGAAGCCTCCCTGCGCTGCAGCACCCGCAGCTGGATGAATGAGATGGCGATGATCACGAAGAGGTAGATCACGGCGTTGGCTGTCTGGTAGCCGTACTCCCCGCCCTGGAACCCTCCGCGGTAGATGAGCAGGGAGATCGACTCTGTGGATGTCCCGGGGCCACCGGCCGTCAGGGACACGATCTGGTCGAACACCTGCAGGAAGTTCTTGAGGCTCAGCACCATGTTGATGGTGAAGAACGCTCCGATCAGGGGGAACGTGATCGATGTGAACTGCTTCCACGGCGAGGCTCCGTCGAGGGAGGCAGCCTCGTAGAGTTCGGCCGGGATGGTCTGGAGGCCGGCGAGGTAGATGATGATGTTGAAGGCGGCGGCCTGCCAGACGGAGAGGATGACCACGCCGATCCACGCCGTGTCGGGGCTGGCGAGGATGCTCGTGGTCAGCGACGTGATGCCCAGGGCCTCGGCGATCGCCGGGACGGAGTTCGAGAACAGATAGTTGAACACGTAGCCGACGATCAGGATCGACAGGATGTTCGGGATGAAGAAGACGCCCCGGAAACCGGTCTTGAAGCGGATGCGCCCGTTGAGCGCGATGGCGACCGCGAGCGCGACGATGTTCACCGCCACGGTGGAGACGATCGCGAACAGGAAGGTGAATCCATACGCCCCGTAGATGCGATCGTCGCCGAAGAGGTTGGCGTAGTTCCTCAGTCCCACGAAGGACCATTCGCCGTACCCTGCGTAGTTCGTCAGGCTGAAAAACATGCCGGTGAGGAGGGGCACGGTGTGGAACACGGCGAAGAGGGCGAGGGCGGGGAGCACCATCAGGTAGAAGACCCGTGGCACGCGCCGATCCTGCCGCAACGCCCGCGGGGGCGGTGTGCCCGGCCGAGCCGGGCTGCTCACTGGAGTGCTCATGTCAGTCCTTCTCGTTCGGGATGGTGCGTGCGGCGATCTTGCTCCACTCGCGGTCCATGGTGGACAGGAAGTCCTCGGGCCGGCCGCCGAGCACCAGCTCCTGCAGGTACTGGGGCAGGGGAAGGCTCGCCGGCAGTTGGTGGTCGATGAAGCCGATGATGCGGTTGTCCTCGAAGTAGGGGGCGAGGCCCGCGAGGGCCGGGTCCGTGGTCTCGGCGCCCGTGGCGAGCGGAGAGAACGCACTCTGCTCCTGCGCATAGCGTTCGACGACGTCGGGCGACATCAGGAACTCGACGAACCGCCTCGCCTCCTCCGGATGCTCCGTGTCGCGCCCGACGGACACCGCGACATCGACGCCGGACACCACCACGGTCTCCTCGGGGGAGTTGGTGGCCGGGTAGGGGAAGGATCCGATGTTGGCATCGGGATTGGCGGCCCGGATGGCGGGGATGG
Organism: Arthrobacter sp. NPDC092385; assembly: GCF_044755105.1. Classification (NCBI taxonomy): domain Bacteria; kingdom Bacillati; phylum Actinomycetota; class Actinomycetes; order Micrococcales; family Micrococcaceae; genus Arthrobacter; species Arthrobacter sp. NPDC092385. Next base: position 270,611 of record NZ_JBIVQL010000003.1, on the reverse strand, counting down.
CGTAGCTGCCCTGCATGTACATGGCCGCCTCACCCGCACCGAAGGCCGCGTTACCGGCGTTGTAGTCGCGGCTGGCGGCGTCGTCCTGCCCGAAGCCGTACAGGGTGGTGAGTTTCTCCACCGCCTCGGGATAGTCCTTCGAGAAGGACACCTCCCCCGATGCGACGTCCGGTCCCGCGGCGCGCAGTCGGTCGTAGAACCCGTCGGGCTGGAGCGCGCCGCCGAGGTTCACGAACGCCGGGCCCATGGTCCAGGCGTCCTTGATGGTGGTGTAGAAGGGCGTGACCCCGGCCGCCTCGAAGGTCTCTGCCACCTCCAGCAACCCGTCCCATGTGAGAGGCACCTCGACGCCGTACTGCGCGAAGAGGTCCCTGTTGTAGAGGATGCCGCTCGCGTTGCTCGAGAACGGCAGGGCGTTGACCTCACCTTCGTCGCACGAGCCGAGGTCGTCGATGATGTCGGTGACAGCCGGGCGGACCTGCTCGACGACGGGCAGGTCCGAAAGGTCCGCGAAGACGCAGGCCTTGGCGAGGTCGCCGTAGCGGCCGTTGCCGTTGAGCGTCAGGACGTCGGGCGTCTTGTCCTTGACAAGCAGCGTCCGGATGGCGGTGTCGGCGTCCGGCACATGGTTCTGCACCACGCGGATGCCGGGGTTGGCGGCTTCGAACTCGTCGATGATGGAGCTGAAGTTCGCCACCGCTTCGGGCTTGAACTGGAAGAAGTCGAGCGTGACGACGTCGTCCTGGGCAGCGCATCCCGAGAGGGCGAGCGCCAGGACAGCTCCTCCGGCAACAAATCGGACGGCTCGCCTCGCGGGGCCGGGGGGAAGCTTCACAACGGGCTCTCCTTCGTGCGATGTGATGGCGTGCCTGGACGCCTCGTCGTCGATCTGGGCACTTGTTATTTTTACGGCAGAAATAACAGCCGTGTCAACCATCACATCGACAGCCCATTCTCGAGTCGAACAGGAGGCGAAGCGTGCAGGAGACCCACCATTAGCGATACTCTGAAAATAAGTACCCCCTGCGAACGGAACATCATGGACGCGGTCACCTCGCTCGCACCCTCCAGCCCCGCCCGGGCGCTCGCGCGCGAAGTCCTGATCCGCGGACCCATCTCCCGCGCCGACCTCGCGGCCCGCCTCGGCCTCTCCGTGGCCAGCCTCACCCGGTTGAGCAAGCCCCTGCTCGATGCCGGTGTCCTCCGCGAATCGGACGAGGTGACCGCGGCCGCGATCGGACGGCCCGTGCGCCCCCTCGAGGTCAGCCCCGACGCCCACCGGTTCGTGGGCGTCAAACTCACCGGGGGGGCCGCCTCGGCGGTAGCCACCAACCTCAAGGCGGACGTCGTCGGCTCGAGCGAGCGCGCGCTGCCGAGCCACGACGTTGAGGATGTCATCGACGCCATCGTCGGCGCGCTGGCCGATCTGGGGCCCCTCGAGGAATTCAGCGGCATCGGCATCAGCATCGGCGGCAAGGTGGACTCCGATGCCACGGTGCTGCGGGCCCCGTTCCTCGGGTGGCGCGACGTTCCCCTCGCAGGGCTCGTGCAGGAACGGACCGGGCTGCCCGCCGTCGTCGAGAACGACGTCGTCGCCCTGACCATCGCGGAGCAGTGGTTCGGCGCGGGGCGCGGGGAGAAGGACTTCGCGGTCCTGACAGTCGGCGCGGGCGTCGGCTACGGACTGGTCATCAACGACACCGTCATCGCACCTCCCGATGCCGGCCTCGGCCTCGTGGGGCACTATCCCCTGGACCCCACCGGGCCGCGGTGCAGGGAGGGCCACCGCGGGTGCTCCTCGGCCGTGCTCACCATCCCTGCAATCTGCTCCCAGTTCGCCGCCTCCACGGGCGAGCAGCGCACGTATGACGAGATCCTCGGGCTCGCCGGGGAGGGGCATCCCGTGGCCGGAGCCGTCGTCCAGGCGGCGGGCGAGGCGCTCGGCCTCCTGGTGTCGGCGGTCGCGAACCTGACCATGGTGGAACTCGTGGTGCTGTCCGGTGAGGGCATGGACCTCGCGGACGTCGCGTCCGAGCCCCTGCGGCGCTCTATCGAATACCACCGTGATCCCGAGGCGGCGCCCGTCCGGCTGAGCCGCCAGCCGTCGGACTTCGCACAGTGGGCCCGCGGCGCTGCCGCCGTCGTCATCCAGCGCACCATCCTCGGGACCCTGCAGTAGGAAAAACACCGCAGCAGGAATTATGAAGCCGCCTGATGAATTGCACGGAGTATGACAACTCTCGCAATCATCGGAGCAGGACGCGGCCTCGGGGCCGCCGTAGCACGCCGTTTCGGAGCCGAGGGGTTCTCCGTGGCCCTCATCTCCCGCAGCCAGGGCAAGCTGGACGCCCTCGCCGAGGAGCTCGGTGCGGCAGGGGTCCATGCCCGGGGCTTCGCCGCGGACGTCCGCGACCCCGCATCCATCGCCGCCGCGCTCGAGGCCGCGACCGAGACACTCGGCCCCATCGAGGTGCTTCAGTACAGCCCGCTGCCGCAGAAGGACTTCATGCGGCCGGTCCTCGAGACGACGCCGGCGGACCTCAAAGGCCCGGTCGAGTTCTCCATCTACGGCCCCGTGGCCGCGGTCCACCAGGTCCTGCCCGGCATGCGGTTCCTCGGCGAGAACCGCGGGACCATCCTGTTCGTCAACGGCGGGTCCGCCGTCAAGCCCGGCCGGGGCGTCACGGGAACATCGGTGGCCTTCGCAGGCCAGGCCGCCTATGCCCAGCTGCTGCACGAGGTGCTGGGCGAGGAGGGCATCCACGTGTCGCAGCTCATCATCGGTGGCCGCATCATCGAGGGCGATCCGGAGAAGGGGCCCGATGTCCTCGCCGACGTCCTCTGGGACCTGCACACCGCACGGGACACGTTCCGCCGCCAGATCAGCGCGGACTGACCCTCCTCATCGACAACGGCCTCAGCGCCGCCATCAGCAGCAGCAGCAGCAAGGAGCACAGCATGGGCAAGGTCTGGTTCATCACGGGGACGTCGCGCGGGTTCGGCCGCGAGTGGGCTGAGGCAGCCCTCGAGCGCGGCGATTCGGTCGCCGCCACCGCGCGCAGCACCGACAGCCTGACGGCGCTCGTCGAGCAGTACGGCGACCGGGTGCTGCCCATCGCACTCGACGTCACCGACCGGGCTGCCGTCTTCGCCGCGGTCCAGCGGGCGCAGGAACGCTTCGGCCGGCTCGACGTCGTCATCAACAACGCAGGCTACGGCCAGTTCGGCATGGTCGAGGAACTGGCGGAGTCCGAACTGCGCGACCAGCTCGAGACGAACCTCTTCGGGGCGGTCTGGGTCACCCAGGCGGCACTGCCGTACCTGCGCGAACAGGGCAGCGGCCACATCATCCAGGTGTCCTCGATCGGCGGGATCTCCGCCTTCCCGACGGTCGGTGCTTACCACGCGTCGAAGTGGGCCCTCGAGGGACTGAGCCAGGCGCTCTCGCAGGAGGTCGCCGGCTTCGGCATCAAGGTCACCCTGATCGAGCCGGGCGGCTTCTCGACCGACTGGGGCGGCAGCTCGGCCCAGCGCGCCACGGCCATCCCCGCCTACGACGGCGTGAGGGAACAGGCGGCGAACCGGCCGAGCCGTGTCGGCACGCCAGGGGACCCGGCGGCGACCCGCGGGCCCATCCTCACGATCGTCGACTCCGAGGAGCCACCGCTGAGGGCCTTCTTCGGCGAGGCTCCGCTGGGCATCGCGAAGGCCGACTACGAATCGCGACTGGCCTCGTGGGAACAGTGGCAGCCGGTGGCCCTCGAGGCGCACGGCGGCAGGGACTGACAGCACCCGGGCACGGGCCTGATCGTCCACGGACAATAGCTTGAGGACACCCACCACCTATGGAGGATTCATGAAGATCGCACTGCTCGGCGTCGGACGCATGGGCTACGAACTCGGCGTACACCTGCTGAGTGCCGGCCACGAGCTGACGGCCTGGAACCGCACGGCGAGCGCCGTCGAACGCCTGACGGACGCCGGGGCCACGCAGGCCGGCTCCGCGGAGGACGCCGTCCGGGACGCCGACGTCGTGATGACCGTGCTCTTCGGGCCGGACACCGTGCGTGAGGTGGTGCTCTCCGGGTTGGAGATCCCCGCCGAGGCCGTGTGGTTCGACGTCACCACGGTGTCGCCGGAGGATGCCCGCGAATTCGCCGACTACGCGTCCGCCGCCGGCGTCCGGTACGTCCACGGCCCCGTGATCGGGAGCCTCGCCCCGGCACGGGAGGGCAAGCTCGGCGTCCTGCTGGGAGGCGCGCCCGAAGATGTCGACGTCGTCGAACCCCTTGCCGCCCTGTGGGGCGACGGCGACCGCCTCCGCCGCGTCGCAACGCCGTCGGACGCGGCGACGGGGAAGCTCCTCGCGAACCTCGCCCTCGGGGTCTCCCTGCAGGGCCTCGTCGAGGCCCTGCGCCTGGGCAAGGCGAACGGGCTGGACGCCGCAGCGGTGCTCGACCTGCTGAAGGGCACCGGGCTCGGCGTGATCGCCGGGATGAAGGGTCCGGTGATCACCGGAGGCTCGTTCGGGGACACCCAGTTCTCCGCCGACCTGCTCGCCAAGGACGCACGGCTCATGCTGCGCTCAACCCCCGATCCCCTGCCCGCTGTGACGGCTGTCCTGCAGTCCCTCACCGACGCGCAGCGTGCCGGCTCGGGCGATGACGACATCGCCGTGATCGCGAAGCCGGAGCTCGGGTAGGCGCAGGTAGGCGCAGGTAGGCGAAGCCGGAGCAGCATTCGGCTAGTCGACGGCGGCCTGTGTGAGCGCCGGGACATCTGGGTACGTACTCCTGTATGGCTAACCTTGATACTCCCGGTCCCGACGCAACCCACCAGCGCCCCGAGGGCGTCTCCGACCTCACCGTCGAAGCGCTCGGCAAACTCTCCGAAGCCCTCGAGGTCGTGGAGAACGCGCGCGGCTTCCTGTACAACTTCCACCGCCTCACCGGCACGGCGGACCTCAACCTCTCGGAGGCCGAAGAGCTGTTCCGCAAGGCCGGCCACACGGAGATCGCCGACAGGCTCGTGAGTGACATCATCGGGCGCAACGTGATCGAGGGACGGTGGACCTTCCAGATCATGGAGGATTACGACGACAACTACTACTCCGAGTTCAAGTCCTTCGAGAAGGAAGCGCGTGACACCCTCGTCGAGGGCAAGCGGCACCTCTTCGAAGCGGAGATGAAGGAAGACCGCCGGACCAAGGGCAGGAAGCACCACGAGGCACTGCCTCCGGAGGCCTGAGGCCCGGGCGCCGCCTCCGGCCGCTTCGCGAGAGGATCGTCCGACCATGAGCAGCCGTGCCTCCATGCAACAGCCGATGGAGCACCCGGCGCATCGGCTCGGCCGGGCGCGCTTCGCCGTCCGTGCGCTGTTCCTGACCGACGGGGCGATGTTCGCGAACATCCTCCCCCACCATCCATCCTCACGCTGCTGGCGTCGCCGGTGCTGCCGAAGCGGATCCGTCACCGCTGAGCAGCAGGTTCCCCTCCGTCGTTTTCTATATTGTCCCGGGCATCTGTTAGACATGAGCAGTCACGAATCGAACCCTGTCTGGGGAGCGGGTCGGCGTGGCGACACATGCGGATGGGGACAACATGCGATTCGGTGAGATGCTGCGGCAGGCACGCATCGCCAAGGGCTTGACGCAGGCCGAACTGGGCGCGGGCTTGTATTCCATCCACTACATCTCCCTCCTCGAGCGGGGCCAGCGCCAGCCGACACCCGAGATGGTGCAGCATTTTGCGAGCCGCCTGGGCATGGATGTGCAGACTCTGAACTGGTGGGTCGAGCCGCCGTCGGCCGATGACCAGCCGGCCTTGACCATCGCCATGTTCGCGGCGAACTACGCGCGGGACATGCAGGACGACGCCCTGGCGGCATCGGAAGCCGAATATGCCGCCTGCATCGCCCATGAGCAGCGGAACGCTCCTGCCTGGTGGGACATGTCGATGCTGCAGGCGCAGTCGCTGATCGCACTGCGTCGACTGGAGGATGCCGAGAACGTCCTGCAGCGCATGGCGAACTCGTCGCTGATGGTTGCTACGGCCGAGCTCCGGTCCGTCGTCGAGGGCCTGCTCTCCACCATCGCCCGCAATACGGGTCGGCTGCGGGAAGCCCTCGACCTCGCCCGCCGGGCCGTAGCCTCCGCGGTCGACCTTCCCGACCATGCACCTGCCCGCCTGCAGGCGGCTTTCATCCTCATCGCCGCGCTGTCGGTCAAAGGGGACCTCGACGAGGCGTGGGACGTCGCGACCAGCCTCACCATCAGCGAGGATGCGCCCGCGGTGCCATCGCTCCTCATCGCCCGAGGTGCATGGGCGATCGGCAACGTCGCTTTCCGACGCGGGGAGGTGGAGATCGGTCGTGAGCAGCACGCCCTCGCGGCCAGGCTGCTCCTGCCCCAGACGGACTTCGAGCTGTGGGCCGATTTCCATATGTCGAGCGCCTCACTCAAACTGCAGGCCGGCGTCATCGACGACTCCGTCCGTGAGTCGATCAGCAACGCCGACGTCGGCCTGAAGCTCGTCGGTACCCAGGGCCAGCGGCTCGAACTCACGCTCGCGAAGGCCCGATTCGCGATCATGACAGCCGACCTCGTGTCCGCGGAGGAGCTCCTCCGGACCGTCGTCGGCCACCGCGAGCTCCTCGGCTTCGAGGCTGCGACCGAACTCGAGGACAGCCTGGGCCAGTACTACGCGGCGAAGGGATCCTCGACGCAGGCCGCGCACCACCTGACGCAGGCGGCGCAGCTCTACTCCGAGGCCGGCGCCGATGAGAAGGCCCGTGAACTGATGGACCAGGTACGCGCCCTCACCGCCTGAGCCATCAGCTGCCACCTTCCTTCGTGCTCGTGCGTGAGCGGGAAGAAGCGCGTCGGCCGTCCTACTCCACGAGCGCGGCGAGGAGCGAGCCACACGCCTCTTCGCACCGACGGCAGGCGTCGGCGCAGACCCGGCAGTGCTCATGCATGGAGGCATGCTGCGAGCACTCGTCCCCGCACGCCCTGCAGGCGGTCCGGCAGGCCTCCAGGACCGCTCGCGTCAGGTTGGCGTCGTACCCGGTGTGACGGGACAGCACCCTCCCTGTCGTGTCGCAGATATCCGCGCAGTCGAGGTTCGTCCGGATGCATTTCCGCAGCTCGGCCACCATGTCCTCCGCGAGGCATGCGTCCGCGCATGCGGTGCAGGTCTGCGCGCAGTCGAAGCACGCGTCGATGCACTCGGCCAGCAGGGTGCTGTCGAACCCGTCGCGATCCTGCGGGTAGGTGTCGAGCATGGAACGGGCGTTGGACATGGCGTGCTCCTTCTGGTGCGGCTGGGCGGGACGTGCGGGTGTCAGGGGTTCACAGGCTCGGGGCTGGGGCGGAACCGTCGGATGCTGTAGACGATGAAGGCCGCGGCGAGGAGCCCGGAGACGATGAGCCCCGATCCCACGCTCCAGCCACCGGGCAGCCACCAGCGCGCATCGAGCGGCCACCAGCCGGGAGTGGCTGGATGGACACCCCACAGCACGCCCAGCAGCACCAGGACCAGGGCGCCCGCGAAACTCAGGACGATGTTGCGCGTGCTCTTCACACCCCGGGCGGCCGCTGCGAAGGCCTTCCGTTTCACCGGCTGGAGCCACCGCCGTGCCCACTCGTACTGCTGGGCCAGGACGGCGAGGCCCGCCACGAGGGCCAGCAGCCCGGGACCGGGCAGCACCAGGGCCGCCAGTCCGACCAGCACGAGCAGCCATCCGACCACCAGCCCGATGATGCGGCTCGCACCGCGCGGCCGGGTCCGTCCGGCGAAGCGTGCACCGTGGGGGCGCCGCCGTCTATCGGTTCTCAGCATCAGAAATTCCTCAGCAGGCTTCGCATTCCTCTATCGTTGAACTGATCGGCGGTGGTGGCAACACCGGACTACCTGCGCGCGTGCCCTTGCGTTACGGGGACAAGCGCAGCTCCGACGGCGCCACCACCGGAACCGCAGGCTTCCCGCGCGCAGCGGGTCAACCAGAAGGAGATTCACCATGATCGGTTTCATCGTCGCAGGGCTCATCATCGGAGCGCTCGCCCGCCTCATCAAGCCCGGCAAGCAGAACCTCGGGCTCCTTGCCACGCTGCTGCTCGGCCTCGTCGGGTCCGTCATCGGCGGTGCCATCGCCAGCGTTGTCGGAACCGGCAACATGTGGGAACTGAACATCTTCGGCTTCATCGTGTCCGTCATCGCCGCCGTGCTGCTGATCGGCGTCGCCGAGTCGGTTGCCGGGCGCCGTCGCGTCACGCGCTAGGCCCACAAGCAGGGCAGGAGGGGCGGCTTCGGCCGCCCCTCCTGCGTACCCGGCGATCCGTGCAGCACGACGTCGTTCATCCCACTTCCGCGCCATGGCACGCCTCGGGCCTCCCGCTCGTTCACCCGGTACGCGTGCCCCCACGACTCCCAGCTTGCAGGTGTAGCGTTGGCGCCAGATGGGGCACAGATTCGTTCGGAAGGCTCAATCATGAACAAGAACTGGCGCTGGCTTCCCGCCGGCATCGTCCCGGTCGTCATCGTCACGGCCGCCGTCAGCGGTTCAGCCGTCGCCGAGGCCCAATCGCAACTCCCAGCGAAGACCGCACAGGAACTCCTCGAATTCGTCGCCACAAGCTCCGATGACGCCTACTCCGGCACCGTGGAGCAGTCCTCCGATCTCGGCCTCCCCGACATGGCAGGCATCGCCACTCCCCCCGGCGGCACGTCCAGCTCCGATCCCACCTCCACAGCCCTGGAACTCCTGACCGGCGAGCACACTGCCCAGGTCTACGTCGACGGGACGGACAAGGCGCGCGTCCAGGTGCTCGACCAGCTGGCCCAGCGCGACGTCGTCGTGAACGGCAGCGACGCCTGGTACTACGACTCCCAGTCCAACGAGGCCACCCACGCCACCCTGCCCGACAGGGAGGCGGCGAAGGCGGAGCTCGAGGCGAAGCTGCAGGAGAAGATCGCCGAGTACCCCGAGCTGCAGGACGTGCCCCGCACGCCTGCCGAGCTCGCCGAGGTGTTCCTCGCAGCGATCGATCCCAGCACCGAGGTGACCGTCGACGGCACCAGCCGGGTCGCGGGCCGCAGCGCCTACCAGCTCGTGCTCACGCCGGAGGACGCCGCTACCCTGATCGGCTCCATCGCGGTGAGCGTCGATTCCGAGACGGGCGTCCCGCTGAACGTGACGGTCGAAGCCAGGGGCCAGGAGGAAGCGGCCTTCGCGGCCGGCTTCAGTTCCGTGGACTTCAGCACCCCCGACGCCGGCATCTTCGAGTTCACCCCGCCCGCAGGGGCCACGGTCACGGAAGTCCCCTCCGCCGACGAGGTGAAGGCCCGCGTCGACGCCAGGAACGACGTCGACGCCAAGGACCAGCCCGTCGCTCCCGAGCAGCAGCCCACCGTGATCGGCGAGGGCTGGAGCACCATCGTCGAGCTGCCCGCAGGCAGCGCCGCGCACCTCGGACTCGGTGCCGGCCCGGCCGAGACGGGCATGGGGGAGATCATGGACATCAAGCCCGGCATGGACCCTGAGCAGGTCGCAGGCGCGGAGGCACTCCTGGAGCAGGCGCTCACCGAGGTCGACGGCGGCCGCGCCCTGCAGACGTCCCTCGTCTCGGTCCTGATCACCGACGACGGCCGCATCCTGGCCGGTGCCGTCGGCGTCGACCAGCTCGTCGCCGCGTCGCAGCGGTGATCAACGAAGTTCCCCCGAGGACCCGCACCGAGCGTGCGGGTCCTCGTCCGGCTGGAGACGGGTTCGCGATCGAGACGCGCGGGCTGACCAAGGTCTTCGGCCGCCAGAAGGCCGTCGACGGCGTGGACCTCGCCGTCCCCCGCGGAACCGTGTTCGGCTTCCTCGGTCCCAACGGATCGGGGAAGACCACCACCATCCGCATGCTCCTCGGCCTCGCCTCGGCGTCCAGCGGCGAGATCCGGCTGCTCGACGGCGCGATGCCGAAGGACGCACGCGCGGTGCTGCCGCGGGTCGGCGCCCTCGTGGAAGGGCCGGCCATCTACCCGTTCCTCTCCGGACGGGCGAACCTCCAGCGGTTCGACGCCGCCGACCGCCACACGGAGCCTGCCACCCGGAACGCCCGGGTCGATGCCGCCCTGGAGCGCGTGGGCCTCGGCCACGCCGCGAAGAAGCGCGCGCACGCCTACTCGCTCGGCATGAAACAGCGCCTCGGCATCGCGAACGCCCTGCTCGCCCCACGCGACCTGCTGATCCTCGACGAACCCACCAACGGCCTCGACCCGCAGGGAACACGCGAGGTCCGCAACCTCATCAAGTCCCTGTCCGACGACGGCACCACGGTCTTCGTCTCCAGCCACCTGCTCGCCGAGGTGGAGCAGATGTGCACGATGATCGCGGTCATGAGCGCCGGCCGCCTCGTGGCGCAGGGCACCCTCGACGAGCTCCGCTCCGGAGGAACCTCCCGCGTCCGCGTCACCACGCCCGATTCCGCCGATGCCCACCGCGTGCTCACGGGCCTCGGCCTCAGGCCCGAACTCCACGGGCGCGACGACGTCGTCACCGCCGAGCTCTCGGTACCCGGGCTGCAGCCCGAGACCGTCAACGCCGCCCTGGTCCGCGCCGATGTGCGCGTGCGCGGATTCGTGGCGAGCGGCGCTTCCCTCGAGGACCGTTTCGTCGCACTGACCGGAGAGGGGTTCGACGTTGCCGGTTGAATCCGCAGTGGCCCGCCCGCCCCGCGCAGGAGGAGGTCTCGGCCTCACCCTCGTCCTCTCCGAGATCAGCGTCCTGTTCCGGCGGCTCCGCACCTGGGCGATGATCGGCGCGCTGGCGCTGATCCCCATCCTCATCGCCGTCGTCGTGCGGGTCTCGTCCGACGGCGCTGACAGTGGTCGCGGCCCTGCCTTCCTCAACAGCATCACCCAGAACGGACTGTTCGTCTCGCTGACGGCGCTGACGGTGGCCATTCCCCTGTTCCTGCCGCTGACCATCGGCGTCGTGGCGGGTGACACGATCGCCGGCGAGGCGAACCTCGGCACGCTGCGCTACCTGCTCGTGGCGCCGGCCGGTCGGATCCGCCTGCTGCTCGTGAAGTACGCGGGGGCGGCGCTGTTCTGCTTCGTCGCCACCCTGACCGTCGTCGTCACCGGCGCGATCATCGGCGCACTGCTGTTCCCGGTCGGGCCCGTCACGCTGCTCTCCGGCGATACCGTGGGCATCCCCGGGTACTTCGTGCGGTTGCTGCTGCTCGCCCTCTACGTCACCGTCTCGCTCCTGGGCCTCAGCGCGATCGGCCTGTTCATCTCGACGCTGACCACCATCCCCGTCGGCGCCATGGCCGCGACGGCTGCACTGGCCGCCGTCGCGCAGATCCTCGGTGCACTCCCCCAGCTCGAATGGCTGCACCCGTGGCTGTTCACCAATTACTGGCTGGGCTTCGCGGACCTGCTGCGGCAGCCGATCGTCTGGAATTCGTTCGCCGACAACGCACTGCTGCAGCTCGGGTACATCGCCGTGTTCGGGACCCTGGCGTACGGCCGGTTCAGCACGAAGGACATCCTGAGCTGATTCCGGGTCCCGCCGGCCGTGCGGATGACGGCCGATGACCTATCCGAGGACGAGTTAAGTTAGGCTATCCTTGCTCTTTGCACGTCGATTGCCGCACGCTCGACGGACAATCCGCCCCTGCTGAGAAGAGATCCGGATGCACCCGCGCCCGCTACTGACCACCTTCGCCGGCCTGACCGCCGTCGCATCGACCCTCACCGGGTGCAGTGCCATCGGCACCGAATCCGCCGACCTCCAGATCTACTCGGCGCGCCACTACGACCTCGAGGGCGCCTTCGGGCAGTTCACGGAGGAGACCGGCATCACCGTCGAGTTCATCAGCGGGGATGACGCGGAGCTGCTCGAACGGCTCAAGGCGGAGGGTGAGGACACTCCGGCCGACGTCTTCCTGACCGTCGATGCGGGCAACCTGTGGAACGGTGCGCGCCAGGGCGAACTCGCCTCGATCGACTCCTCCGTACTCGACGACGCCGTCCCCGAGGATCTCCGCGACGCGGAGGGCCGGTGGTACGGGCTGGCGATGCGCGCCCGGACCGTCACCTACAACCCCGACGCCGTGGACCCCGCCGCCTTCGACCCGGCGGACACCTACGCGGGCCTTGCCGACCCCCAGTGGAAGGGCCGGCTCTGCATGCGGGATGCGACCTCCGCCTACACCCAGTCACTCGTGGCAAGCCTGATCGAACTGCACGGCCGGGACCGCGCGCTCGAGATCGTCAAGGGGTGGGTTGCCAATGACGTGGCCATCATGAGCAACGACATCCTGCTGCTCGAGGCGATCGACGCCGGCACGTGCGACGTCGGCATCAACAACCACTACTACCTCGCCCGCACCCTCGTGGAGAAGCCCGAACTGAACGTCGACCTGTTCTGGGCGAGCCAGGAGGGAGCCGGCACCCACGTGAACATCTCGGGCGCGGGAGTCGTGGAGGGGGCGGACAACCCGGAGGACGCGCAGAAGCTCATCGAATGGCTGGCCACCGACGGGCAGAACGCCTTCGTCGACGCCAACCACGAATATCCGGTCAACCCGGCCGTGCAGCCCGAGCCGGTCATCGCCGGCTTCGGGGAATTCAAGCGCATGCCGCTCAACGCCGAGGCCTACGGAACGCTCAACGCCGACGCCGTCGACCTGCTCGCCGAGGCCGGATACCAGTGACGGGGACGGCGGCCCTGGCCGAGGCCCGGGCCCCGGAGCGTCGCTACCGCGCGCACGGCGTCGGCCGGCCGGCGTGGTCGACGGCGGTCATCGTGGTCGCCGTCGTCGTCGTCACCCCCGTGCTGGCAGTGGTGCTCGACGGACTGGGAAGCCTGGGAGATACGGCACCGCCGCGCGGGCTCTCGGGAATGGTGCTCACGACCCTGGCCCTGATGCTGGGCGTAGGCGCGGGCTCGCTCGTGGTCGGAGGAGGACTGGCCTGGCTCGTCACCGCCTACCGGTTCCCGCTGCGCAACCTCCTGGTCTGGCTGCTGGTCCTGCCCCTCGCGATGCCCGCGTATGTCCTCGGGTTCGTCTTCCTCTCCGTCTTCGACGTCGCAGGTCCGGTGCAGTCGCTCCTGCGGGCCGTCTTCGGCACGGACGTCTGGGTACCCGAGGTCCGTTCCCTGCCCATGGCGATCCTGGTGATGACGCTCTCCCTGTATCCCTACGTCTACCTGCTCGCACGCTCGGCGCTCATCGAGCAGTCACCCGCCACCTACGACGCCGCCCGCACCCTCGGTGCGAGCCGGGGGCGGGCCCTGCGACGGGTCCTGCTGCCGCTGGCTCGGCCCTCGCTGGCCGCCGGGCTGGCCCTGGTGATGATGGAGACCCTCACGGACTTCGCCACGGTGCAGTACTTCAACGTCCAGACCGTCTCGGTGGGCGTGTACCTCGTGTGGAAGGGCACGTTCGACTTCCATGCCGCCACGCAGCTCGCGGTACTGGTCCTGCTCTTCGCGGTCGCGGTGCTGGCCGCCGAACGCGCGCTGCGCGGCAGGGCCCGCTACCACCAGCACGGCAGCCGTGGCCAGGGCCTGACGCCCGAGCGGCTGCACGGGATGCGCGGGTGGGCCGCCACCGCCCTCTGCCTGGCAGCCCTCGCAGCCGGCTTCATCATTCCGGTGGTACGGCTGCTCCTCTGGGCGGTCGGCCAGGCCTTCGCCGATGCCTCCTTCCTGACGGACCCGAGATTCGCCCAATACCTGGGCAACAGCCTGGCGGTGGCGGCGATCACCGCCACCGCCTGTGTCATCCTGTCCCTGACCGTCGGGCATGCGGTGCGCATGGGCGGCGGCCGGGTAATCTCCTCGGCAGCGCAGCTGACGACCTTCGGGTACGCCGTCCCCGGCGCGGTGGTGGGGATCGGGGTCCTCCTGTCCTTCGCGGCAGCCGACTCCGCCCTCGAGTGGGCCGGCGTCCCGGGTGGCACGGGACTGATCGTGACGGGCTCGGTGATCGGCATCCTCTACGCCTACGTGATCCGGTTCCTCGCCCCGGCCTACCAGTCCGTCAGCGCGAGCCTCGAGAAGATCTCGCCGACCGTCACGTCCTCGGCCCTCAGCCTCGGGGCCGCGCCGCGGCGCATCCTCGCCCGCGTGCACCTGCCCCTCGCCCGGCCGGGTGTCGCCGTCGCCCTCATGCTCGTGGTGATCGACGCCGTGAAGGAGCTGCCGATCGTGCTGCTGCTGCGGCCCTTCGGTTTCACCACGGCGTCCGTCTGGGTGTACGAGCTCGCGCGCGAGAACTTCTGGGAGAAGGCCTCCCTCCCTGCGCTGGTCATCGTGGCGGTCGCCATCATCCCGGTCTTCGTGCTCGTCCGGTCCACGCGCCGGCACGAGGCACGAGGCACCGTCCCAGGAAAGGTACGGCAGTGACATCACCCACCGCGAGCGCCGAGGCCGGGTTCGGCCCGGAGGCACCACCGGCGCTCGGACTCGAGGGCGTCACCAAGCACTACGGCCCCACCCGGGGCGTGGAGGCCCTGACGCTCTCCGTCGCCGCCGGCGAACTGGTCACACTCATCGGACCCTCGGGGTGCGGGAAGTCCACGACGCTGCGGCTCGTGGCGGGACTCGAGCGGCCGGACGCCGGCAGGATCACCGTGGCCGGCGGTGTCGTCGCGGACGCGGGGCTCTTCGTGAACCCGGAGCGGCGCCGGGTCGGACTCGTGTTCCAGGACCACGCCCTGTTCCCGCACCTGACGGTGGGCCGGAACATCGAGTTCGGCCTCGACCGGCTGCCCCGGGGCGAGCGCCGGGCGCGCGTCGGGGACCTCCTGGACCTCGTCCGGCTGGCTCACCTGGCGAACCGGTATCCGCACGAGCTCTCGGGCGGCGAGCAGCAGAGGGTGGCCCTGGCCCGCGCCCTGGCGCCGCGGCCCGCCGTCGTCCTCCTCGACGAACCGTTCTCCAGCCTCGACGAGTCCCTGCGGGCCCAGGTGCGCCGGGACACCGTCGCCACACTGCAGGAGACCGGCACCACGGGCGTGCTGGTCACCCATGACCAGACCGAGGCCCTGTCGGTGGGCGCCCGCGTGGTGGTCATGAACAACGGCGTCATCGAGCAGGCGGACGTGCCCGAGAAGGTCTTCGAGCAGCCCGCCACCCGGTTCGTCGCCTCGTTCATGGGTGACGCGGACTTCCTGCCCGCGCACGTGCACCGGGCCCTGCTCACGTGCGAGATCGGCATCGTATCCACGGTGCCGGGGTGGGCGGACAGCGACGTCGACGTCGACGTCGTGCTGCGTCCGCACGAGGTCGCTCTCCGTCCCGCGGCGGACGCCACGGCGAGGGTCTCGTCCGTCGAGTACCACGGTGCGTTCGTCCTGCACCATGTCCGGCTCGCCTCCGGGCGGACCGTGCGGTCCTGGCAGCCCCACGACGTGCGCTATCCCGTCGGCACCGCCGTGGCCGTGTCGGTGGCAGCGGGCATCTCCCCCACCCTGCTCGTGGGCAACCACGCCGTCACCTCCCCGCCCAGCAACAGCATCAAGCTCGGTCCGAATCCTGCGGGAACGGGCCGGCCGCGCCACCACACCGTCTCCTCCGAGGTACCGCGATGACCCTTGAATCCGATCTGTCCGGCCCGTCCGGCCCGTCCAGCCTGTCCAGCCCGTCCGAGGCCACCTTCACGGACCTCGCCCGCCACGGCGAGCGCCCGGCCGTCCTCACCGCCGACGGCGTGCTGTCGTACCGGGAGCTCGCAGGCAGGGTCGACGACGTCGTGTCCCGTCTGGGGCCGGAGCGCCGGCTCGTGCTGCTCGCCGCACGCAACGACGTCGAGTCGATCGTCGCCTACCTCGCGGCCCTGACAGCCGGCCATCCCCTCCTGGTGGTGCCGGCGGACAAGCCGGCCGCGCTGGACACCCTCGTCGAAGCCTATGAACCCGACGTCGTGCTCCGGACCGGCTCCGGATCGCTCGATCTCGAGGAACGCTGGCCCGGCACCCGCCATGACCTGCATCCGGACCTGGCGCTGCTGCTCAGCACCTCCGGCTCCACCGGCTCACCGAAACTGGTGCGGCTGTCCCGTGCGAACCTCGAGGCGAACGCGAGGTCGATCGCCGAATACCTGGGCATCGGCGTCGACGACCGCGCCGCCACGACCCTGCCTCTCTCCTACTGTTACGGGCTCTCGGTCGTGAACAGCCACCTCTCCCGAGGGGCCGGGCTCGTGCTCACGGATCTGTCCGTCGTCGACCCCTGTTTCTGGGACGTGTTCCGTGACCGCCGTGCCACCTCCTTCGCCGCGGTTCCCTACACCTTCGACCTGCTCGACCGGGTGGGTTTCGCGGAGCTGGATCTGCCGAGCCTGCGGTACGTCACCCAGGCCGGGGGCCGCCTCGCACCCGAGAAGGTCCGCTCCTGGGCGGAGGTCGGCCAGCGCCGCGGCTGGGACCTCTTCGTCATGTACGGGGCCACGGAGGCCACCGCCCGCATGGCCTACCTCCCACCGGACCTGGCAGCGCAGCATCCTTCAACCATCGGCATCCCGGTGCCGGGTGGCTCCTTCCGGCTCGAGCCGGTCGAGGGGCTGGAGTACGGCGAGCTGGTCTACTCCGGGCCGAACGTGATGCTGGGCTACGCCGAGGGCCCGGAGGACCTCGCGCTGGGCCGCGAGGTGCACGAGCTACGGACCGGGGACCTCGCCCGCCGGCACGCCGACGGCCTGTACGAGGTGATGGGCCGGCGGAGCCGTTTCGTGAAGATCGCCGGGCTGCGGGTGGACCTCGGGCAGGTCGAGCGGATCCTGGCCGAGTTGGGCGCCGTCGCTGCCGCGACCGGCTCCGACGACGGGCTCGTGATCGCCGTCGAGGGCGATCACGATACGGGCCTGTTGGCCAAGGTCCTCGCCGCCGACCTCGGGCTCCCCCGGGCGTCGGTCGAGGTACACGCCGCGGACAGCCTGCCCCGCTTGGCCACGGGCAAGATCGACTACCCGGCCGTCCGTGACCTGGCCGCGCCGAAGGCCTCTGCCAGGCGTCCCGAGCGGGAGGGGCCCGACGACGTCGCGCGCATCTTCGCCGAGTGCCTGGACCGCGCCGACGTGCGGGCGACGGACACCTTCGTCTCGCTCGACGGCGATTCCCTCTCCTATGTGGCCCTCTCCGTCCGGCTGGAGGCGGCCCTGGGCCGGCTGCCCGAGGACTGGCACCTGCGGACCGTGGGCGAGCTGTCCGTTCCCGGGAAGCCACGGGGCCGTCGGCTCGTCTCCTTCCTGGAGCCGTCGATCGTGCTGCGGGCTGTGGCCACGGTCTGCATCGTGGCCGCCCACGTCGAACTCTTCACGTTCCACACCGCGCATCTCCTCTTCGTCGTCGCCGGCTTCAATTTCGCGCGGTTCCAGCTCTCCGGGGACCGGCGTGCACGGCTCCGGCGGCAGGTGCGGAGCCTGGGGCGGGTGATCGTCCCGTCGGTCGCATTCATCGCCGTGGCCTATGTCCTCACCGACAACTACAGCGTGGCGAACATCTTCCTGCTCAACGGGATGATCGGCCCCCAGGAGGTAACCAGCGAGTGGCACTTCTGGTTCGTGGAGATGCTCGTCTACGTGCTCGTCGGCGTGACCGCCCTGCTGGCCGTCCCCTGGGTGGACCGCCTCGAGCGCCGCGCCCCGTTCGTCTTCGCCCTGGGCCTCGTGGCCGTCGCACTGCTCAGCCGGTATGACATCGTGGACCCGGGCCTGCCGAAGCCCCTGCCCGTGTTCTGGCTCTTCGCCCTCGGGTGGGCGGTGGGCCGGGCCAACGGCACCTACCAGCGGTGGGCCGTGTCCGCCCTCGCGGCGCTGACCGTGCCGGGGTTCTTCGACCATCCGCTCCGTGAAGCGACGATCATCGCCGGCCTCCTGCTGATCACCTGGGTGCCGGCGCTGCCGGTGCCCTCGGTCCTGCGCCGGGTGACGGGCTGGCTCGCCGCCTCGTCGCTGTACATCTACCTCACGCACTGGCTCGTCTACCCGGTGCTGCTTCCCCTCGGCCAGGTCGTGGCGGTCGTCGGGTGCCTCCCCGTGGGTGTCGCCTATTGGGCGTTCTGCCGGTGGCTGCCCGGCGCGGTCGCGGGAGTGGGGCGCGGACGCCGTGGAGCGACTGCGCGGGAACCGATCGACGCCTGAGGGCCACCGGTTCCGCCTCGCACTCCTCGCCAGGGCGTGCCCGCTCCTCACGCAGCATGCCCACAACGGGCAACGGCCCCCGACGTCACGTCGGGGGCCGTTCCTCGTCGAACTACCCGACGAGGACCGTGAGCTCCTGGAAGTCGCCCTCCGCCGAGCGTCCGACGAGGAGCTGGAACGTGCCCGGCTCGTACTGCCAGCCGTCCTCGTAGTGCTCGAAGGCACGGGCGGGAACGGCGACCTCGACCGTGCCCGACGCACCCGGCTCGAGTTCCACCGAGCCGAACCCGGCGAGCCAGCGCACGGGACGCTCGATCGCGGAGTCTGGCCGTGCGGCGTACACCTGCACGACCTCGCGACCGGAGCGTGAGCCGGTGTTCGTCACGGGGACGCGCACGGTGAGGCCCTCGCCCGCCGCGACCGACGCGTCAGCCGACGCCGTCCCGAGATCGAAGGTGGTGTACCCGAGGCCGAAGCCGAAGGGGTAGGCCGGGCTCGCGCCGCCGTCGGCGGCCTGCTTCAGCCAGGCGCGGTAGCCGACGTGGATGCCTTCCTCGTAGTGCACCTTGCCGTCCACCGGCGTCGTGCTGAGGACGGGCACGTCCTCCAGCGCTGCGGGCCAGGAGGTCGGGAGGCGCCCGCCGGGTTCCTCGGCCCCGAGGAGGACGTCGGCGATGGCCGCGCCGAACTCCTGGCCGCCGAACCAGCCCAGCAGGATCGCGCTGACCTCGTTCCGCCAGGGCATCAGCACGGGTGAACCGGAGTTCACGACGACGACGGTGCGCGGGTTCACGGCGGCCACGGCTGCGACGAGGCGGTCCTGGTGCCCGGGCAGGTCGAGGTCCTTCCGGTCGAAGCCCTCGGACTCGATGGCTGCGCTGGTGCCCACGACGACGACGGCGACGTCGGCCTCGCGGGCGGCTTCCACCGCAGCCGCGATCTCGGCCTCGGCGTCGTCCACCACGGCCTCCTCACCGAGCAGGATGGCCGAGAACGGGATGACCTGGCTCGCAGGCAGTGTGAAGACCGCTTCCACGGACACGCGCCGGCCCGCCGTCGTGGTCACCGGGAAGGTCTTCTGCGGCGGGGAGAACAGCGCGGCGCCGAGGACGTCGTGCTCGTCGACGAGTTCGCCGTCGAACACGGTCTCGCCGTCGAGGGCCAGGCTGACCTGCCCCACGGTGCCGACGCCGAGGTGGTGCACGCCGTCGTCGGGCGCGGCCCATTCGGTCTCGATGCGGATGCTCGCGGTGCCGTCGGGGATGCCCTTGCCGAACCAGATGAGGTGCGAGGCCAGGCGGTCCTCGGCGGAGAGCTCGACGCCGGCCGCGTCCAGGAACGTCACGCGGAGGCCCGGGACGCCGGCGACGGGGTTGTGCAGCGACGCGCGCGGGAACTCCTGCAGGCCGTCGGCCACCTTCGCGCCGCGCGAGTAGGTGAGCTCGACGTCGTCGGGCAGTGCCTCCCGCAGGCCCTCGAGCGGCGAGACGATGCGCAGCGGCATGACGGTGGCGCTGCCGCCGCCCTGCGTGCGGGCCTCGGAGGCGTTGTGGCCGATCACGGCGACGCGCTTCAGGGTCGAGGGGTCCAGCGGCAGCACGTTGCCCTCGTTGCGCACGAGCACCGAGCCGCGGATCGCGGCCTCACGGGCGAACGCGCGCCCGTCGATCTCCGCAGGCACATCGGTGACGGCGGGCTCGAACCCGTCGAGGACGCCGACCCTCGCGGCGAGGCGCAGGATCCGGGTGACCTTCTCGAGGATCGCCTCGCGGGAGACCTCGCCGGACTCGGCGGCGGCGACGAGCTTCGGGCCCCAGTGTCCTACCGGGCCGGGCATCTCGAGGTCCTGGTGGGCCTCGGCGGCGTCGATGGAGCGCACACCGGTCCAGTCGGAGACCACGACGCCGTCGAAGCCCCACTCGGTGGACAGCGGGGTCTCGAGAAGCGGGTTCTCGCTCGCCGTCGTGCCGTTGACGGAGTTGTAGGAGCTCATCACGAGCCAGGCCTTCGCCTCGGTGACCGCCTGCTCGAACGCCGCGAGGTAGAGCTCGCGCAGGGGCCGCTCGGCGACGACGGAATCGGCCGTGAAGCGGTCGGTCTCGGCGTCGTTGGCGATGTAGTGCTTCGGGGTGGCGCCGATACCCATCGACTGCACGCCGGTCACGTAGCCCGCGGCGAGCTGCGCGGTGAGCACCGGGTCCTCGCTCATGCACTCGAAGTGCCGGCCGCCCAGCGGTGAGCGGTGCAGGTTGATCGTGGGTCCGAGGACCACGTGGACGCCCTTGCGGTGTGCCTCCTGACCGAGCACCTGCCCGTACCGGCGCGCGAGGTCCACGGACCACGCGGCGGAGAGGGAGGACGACGACGGCAGGCTGATCGAGTCGTGGCGCTCGTCGAAGTCCTCACCGCGGACACCTGCGGGGCCGTCGCTGAGGACCACGCGGCGGAGGCCGATCTCGGGGATCTCGACGGTGCTCCACACGTCCGCGCCGGTCAGCAGGCTCACCTGCTGCTCGAGGGTCAGGCTCTCGGCGAGCTCGCGGATGCGGGGGTCGACGGCGACGCGTGCCGTTGCGGTGACAGTCATTTACTGGACTCCTTTGATGCGGGTGACGAGGGCGGCGCCGATGAGTCCGACCACCGCTCCTCCGAGGAACAGGCCGGGGTAGCCGGCGAGGGCGATGACCGGTGCGGCAATGGCGGGAACGAGGGACTGGGGCAGCGCCTGGGCGATGTTGAAGACGCCGAAGGTCTTGGCGTTCTCGGACTGGTCCGCGGGCAGCAGGTCGGCGATGAGGGCGACGTCGACCGCCGTGAAGCAGCCGAGGCCGATGCCCGCGACGGCCTGGCCGAGAAGGACCTGGCTGAAGTCGCTGCTGGTGGCGATGATGATCAGCCCGGCCATGATGACGACGGCGGAGAGGATCACCAGGTTCTTGCGGCGCCCGATGCGGTCGCTGATCCAGCCGCCGAGGAAGCTGGTGGCGACGGTGCCGGCGGCGCTGACAAGGGTCAACTGGAAGACCAGGGTGGCTACGTCGTCCTGTGCGACGCCGAGGTGGTCGCTGAGGAAGTAGGGCATGTAGAGCAGGCCGCAGCAGTAGGCCATGTAGACGAGGAACTTGGTGAACCAGGCCCAGCCGAGGCCGGGGTGCTGGACCGGGTTGAAGTAGAACGAGCCGAGGAAGTCCTTGATCGTGTATTTGTCCCTGGGCTTCTCGGTGAGCACGCGGTCCTTGAAGGTGAACGCGAAGGCCAGGGCGATCACCACGCCGACCGCACCGGGGACGACGGCCATCAGGAAGGCGGTGTCGAACAGCTGGGCGAAGAAGGCCGCGGCGACGAGGCCGATGGGGAGCGTCATGCCGACGAGGCCGGAGATCTTGCCGCGCTGGTCGGCAGCAGCCTGGTCCGGCAGTGCGGCGACCAGGGCCGCGAGCGCGGCGTTGAACGAGAGTTGCGCGACGATCCAGCCGATCAGCACGCCGGTGACGCCGGTGGCGGAGCCGAGGATGAACAGGCCGACCAGCCCTGCGAGGGAACCGCCGACGATCCAGGGTTTCCGCATGCCGAACCGTGACGTCGTCCGGTCGCTGAGGCGGCCGAACACCGGGTTGGCCAGGAGGGCGATCAGGGCTCCGACGCCGGCCACGAGGCTGTAGGCGCCGGCGCGGGTGTCGGGAGTGGTGAGTTCTGCGATCTTGATCGCCAGGACAACGAGTGCCGGTGCGAGGACCGCCATCCACAGGCCTGCGCTCGCGATCGGGAGTCCGATCATGAACGCGCGGCTTGCGCGCTGGGTGGACTGTGCGTCCTGGACGAAAGTTGGAAGGTTGGCCACGTTGCCTCCTTGTAAGGGCCCGTCGTTGGGATTGGATCGAGAGTACACGCTAAAACTGAGTGTTACTAGATTTTGACGTCCGGTGCGCCCCTGCCCCTCCTAGACTGGGTCGGTGACTACACGAGGACTCCGGGGACCGTACGCAAAAGGCGAAGAGCGCCGACGCACGATCGTGCAGACGGCGACAGACGTGTTCGCCACGGAGGGCTTCGAGGGTGCGGCGCTCAAGCAGGTGGCGGAGCTCGTCGGCGTGCGGGAGGCAACGCTCTTCCACTACTTCAGCAGCAAGCAGGAGCTGCAGCAGGCCGTGCTCGCCGAGCGCGACGAACGGGCGCGTGAGCTGATGGGCGAGACACGGGTCAGCGTGGACGACCTCCCGGTGGTCGCCGAGCGGAACGAGCAGCAGCCGGGGCTGACGGCGCTCTATGCGGTGGCATCGGCGACCGCCCATGACGCGTCCCACGCGTCCCATCGGTACTTCCGTGAGCGCTACGAGATGCTGGTACGCGAAATGGCCCGGGAGGTGGCGGAGCGCCAGCGGTCGGGCGAATACCGTACGGACGTCGATCCGGAATGGGCCGGCCGCCTGCTCATCGGAGTGTTCGACGGCATCCAGGTGCAGTGGCTCTACGACAAGGGCGTGAGCATGCAGGAGGGGTTGCGGCAGGCGATCGCGCTGCTGAAGGCGCCTGGCGCCTGAGCCCTACGTCACCCTGCGTCGTCCGACCCAGGCGAGCAGGCCGGTGACCGCCGACTCGAGTGTTCCCAGCACGTCCGCCGGTGTCTCCCCGATCGGGTCCTCGGGCCGGTCCAGGCCGAGCCACTCGCGCAGCTCGCGCTCGCTGACGGCGCGGATGGTCTGGCCCGCACCGATGTACTGGAGCGCCTTCCGTTCCTTGCCGCTACCCGGTGTCAGAAAGACAGTGCGCCGGCTGGCATCCTCCTGACCGACCACGACCATGGTCGTCTTCTTCGTGACATTGTTGGCCGGCGTCGCTCCGAGGGCAGCAACCCGGTCCATCGCTTCTTCCCGTGTCATGGTGGTTAGGTTCCCGGTGAAGACCACCACCTGATGATGGAGGGGGTTCGAGGGGTCGGCCTGACGGTTGGCCCGGGGCAGTTCGGCGAGGGTCGGGGTCCTGGCGTAGCGGTGCGAACCGCTCGACGACGTCGGCTTCTTCGCCGGCCAGAGCAGGTCCAGCGAGTGAAGTGCGTGCTTCTGCGCGATGGCGACGACGGCCGCCGCGCAGATCTCGGCATCGCTGCCGGCATCGTGGTGCTTGAATGCGCCGAGCCCCAGAGCTCTCGCGACGTCCGGCAGTCTGTTCTGCTCGAGGCCGAGAAGGCGACGGGCCAGGTCGACGGAGCAGGAGAAGGAGTTCTCGGGCACCGCCAGGCCCGTCTCCGCGCACGCACCGCGCAGCACCGAGCGGTCGAAGGGCGCATTGTGGGCGACGAACCGATCGGTCCCGGCGAATACCAGGATGCGCTGCAGGCTCTCGGCCCATCCCGGAGCGGTGCGCACATCACCGGGTCGGATGCCGTGGACGGCGATGTTCATCGAAGCGAAGTCGCTGACGGACGGAGGGGGCTTGATCAGCCACGACGCGCTGTCGACGACGACGCCGTTCCTCACCTTCGCCAGGCCTACTGCGCAGACCGAGCCACGCTTGCTGTTCGCCGTCTCGAAGTCGATCGCGGTGAAGTCGAGACCCTGCACTGTTCCCCCTGAGACTGTCGCCGCCTATCCGCGGCCTTGGACAGCCTACCGGCCCCCTCGCCCCGCCCCGCCCCGCGCCTTCCGTCGCGTTGCCCGTTTCGTGGCCGTCACGCGGTCTTCCTCGTGGTGCGGAAATGCTGAGGTAATCCTGCTGCCAATCGGCGCGTCGACCGGCGCGGTCGTTGCAGGTCGGGCGATAGATTCGTCCTACCCCGGGCGAGGCTCAGCTCGCCCGGGTCTCATGCCCAGGGGGGCTCGCATGGATTCGGGAATCAGAACGTGAGTGCGGCCGCCCCGCTCGACGGCGACGCGGCGTACGTGGAACCCGAGACACTGGGCCTGCTCAAGCGGCGTGTACCCGGCCAGTCGGTCATGGAGGAACTGCTCGACGTCCACGGTTCGGGCGACGCTCGCGGGCCGCTGGCACGGGTGTTCGGGGTCCGGCCACTGGGTCCTGACAGCCTGCCCTGGTACTGGGGTGCACTCGGCGAACGCGCCGTCGGTCGCACCCTCGCCTCCCTCGGTCCGGAGTGGACGGTCCTCCACGCCGTTCCGGTCGGCGAGAAGTCGTCCGACATCGACCACGTGGTGATCGGCCCGACCGGCATCTTCACGATCAACACCAAGCGCCATGCGGGCCAGACCATCTGGACGGCGAAGGGCACCTTTCTGGTCGCCGGGACGCGGTACCCCTACGTGCGGAACTCGGAGCATGAGGCAGCACGGGCAGGGAAGCTGCTCTCCGCCGCTGTCCTCAGTTCGGTCTCCGTTTCGGCCGCGATCGTGGTCGTCGGCGCACGCCAGGTCACCGTGAAGGAAAAGCACCGGACCGTCGCGGTGCTCACCGAAGGTCAGCTGCTCCGGTGGCTGACACGGCGGCCGGTCCTGTACACCGAGCAGCAGGTCGCCCTCCTGTCAGCGGCCGCAGCGCAGCCCTCGACGTGGCGGCGCACCCCGCCCGTACTGCGCGACCCGACCGACGTCGTCGGGCCCTTCGAGGCGCTGCACCGGCTGGTGGAGCAGGCACGACGACGGCGGATCGGCTGGCTCCTCGCGGTGCCCGCGACGTTCTTCGCGTCGGCCGCGGGCATCCTGCCGCCCTTCTGACCAGCAGTAGTCAGCTCCTTTCCGTACAGGAAGATCACCAGTGCTCCACTTTCCTTCGAAGAACAGCGCCGCGCATACGGCGGACCCCCGTGAGGTGAACCGCCTGCACCAACTGCTGGGCGATCACGTCTGGGCTTTCAGCAACTGCCGGGTCGATGCGCCAGGACTGCCGATCGCTGAGGTGGACTGGCTCTTCTACAACGCGATCAAAGGCACCTTCATCCTCAGCGAGTGGAAGGGATTTCCGGCGGCAGTGGCCTGGGTGAAGGACGCCGGGGAAGCGTGGACGCTCGGAAACCGGTCTGTCGTGCCCAATCCTCTCGAGCAGGTCGGCAAGCAACTCGACGCCGTCCGTCGCGCGCTGCGTCTGGGCATCTGCGACAACCACTTCCCGTCGGCCGACCAGCACTCGATCAATGTGTACCCGAGCGTCTATTCCCCGCAGATCAGCGAGGCCACGCGGCGGGAGCGGTTGCGCTACGGCGTGGTGCACGGGTCCCTGGAGGACGTCGCCCTCATGGTCGAGCGCAGGGCCGTCACGGTGCCCCTGATGGCTGCCGGCGGCACTGCGCAGATCGCTCTCGCCGAGGCGCTGGCCGAGCTCTTCCGGTGTTCGGTCAGCCACACGGTGCGCAAGAAGATCGCACCGCCCGCTCCCGTTGCACTGAGTCCGCAGGTGAGAATTGCGGCGATCCACCGCGAACTGTCCGCGCTCCATCTCGAGCTCGCCGCACTCATCGACCAGGGGCTCCCGTCCGCAGCGGCACCCGTAACGCAGGCGCTGGAACCTTCCGTCAGGCTGACGGTCGTAGCGCCGGTTGCCGCGATAGGTAAGCCCCCGGCAGTAGCACCAGCCGCTGCACCCGCGGTCAATCGGACGGCAGCACTACCCCTTGCCCAATCAGCAAAAATGACGCAGTCGAACAACGGGCACCTACAGCGGCACGTGACTCAGCACGTCCCTTTGTCTTCCGCAGGACCGGAGCATGTGCGGGCTGCCTTCCTCGCTGCACTGCAGGACGGGCAGTTGCGTACGAGCGGCGTCCATGTGGGCCAATTCGGCGCTCTTGTGGGACAACGCCTCAAAGGTGATCGCACTCTCGCGAGTCTGTCGCTGGGCAGTCTCGGGAAGTGGTGCCTGGCGCAGGCGACCGCAGCAGGGATAGCTGCGGTGAAGGATGGCGCTGATCCGTCCGTCGTCAGGGTGCGGAAAGGATCCGGCGCATAGACTCCTTGGTGCCCTCTAAAGCTCCGGTGCCCGCTTCGCCCACCCCGTCGCCTGCTCGAACGCATACGCCACCTGCAGCAGTTCGACGTCGCTCCCGTGCGGCATCGCCAGCTGCAGGCCCACCGGCAGGCCGTCGTCGCTGAAGCCCGCGGGCACCGACACCGCGGGCAGGCCGGTCGCCGAGACCAGGGTGGCCGAGCGCATCCAATCCAGGTACGTCTCGAACTCGACGCCATTGACCGACGTCGGATACCGCTCGGACGCATCGAACGGCAGCACCTGCGCGGTCGGACTCGCGAAGACGTCATACTTCCCGAAGTAGCGCCGCACACTGGTGTCGAGACGGGTCCGGGCGAGGGCGGCGTCGATCATGTCCTGTGCCGTCAGCCGCAGTCCCTGCTCCACGTTCCAGCGGATCTCGGGCTTGATCGCGTCGCCGTGCTTCTTCACGAGATCACCCAGACCGAGCACGAAGTCGAACGCACGCGTCGTCCCGAACACCTGGTCCGCGCCCCGCAGGTCCGGCGCCGCTTCCTCCACGATCGCGCCGAGGTCGATGAAGACCTGCAACTGGCCCTCGAGGACCCGCAGCACCTCACGGTCGACCGGCACGCCCAGCCCGAAGTCGGAGGACCAGCCGATCCGCAGCCCGGTCAGGTCCCGCTGCAGCGACGATCCGAACGATCCCGGGACGGGGTACGGGTACGGAACAGCGGGGTCGGCACCCGCGATCGCCGTCATCCCCAGGGCGATGTCCTCGACGTCACGCGCCATCAGGCCATTGCGGTTCAGCCACGCCCAGGCGTTGCGGGTGGGCAGGGACGGAACGACGCCGATCGACGGCCGGTAGCCCACGATGTTGCAGAACGACGCCGGGTTCCGGAGCGAGCCGCCCATGTCGCTGCCGTCTCCAAGTGGCTGGATTCGCGCGGCGATCGACGCCGCCACTCCCCCGCTGCTGCCGCCCGCACTCAGGGAGGTGTCATAGGGGTTGACCGTCGTCCCGAACAGCTCGTTGAAGGTGTGCGCGCCGGCGGCGAACTCCGGCACGTTGGTCTTCCCCGTCGTGACGACGCCGGCCTTCTTGAGGCGGCCGATGATCAGGTCGTCGAACGTCGGCACGAAGTCCCTGATCACGCGCGAGCCCTGCGTGGTCCGCAACCCCCTGGTGTTGTGCGTGTCCTTGTGCGTCATCGGCAGGCCGTGCAGCGGCGGCAGGTCAGCGCCTGACGCCGTGAGATCGTCGGCCGCATCCGCGAGCGCTGCCGCGCCCTGCCGGTCCTCCGTGATGACGGCGTTGATCGTCCCGTTGACGGCATCGATGCGATCGAAGTGCGCCTCGAGCGCTTCACGCGCTGACAGCTCACGACGGCGGATGGCCCCGGTCAGCTCGACGGCGGACAGGTCGGAGAGCGCAGTGCTCACGCGGCATTCCCCAGCTTCGAGAGCAACGCCGCCATGGCCGCGCGGACGCCGGTGGTGAGCGTCGGCTCGATCACCGGCGCGAAGTACGGCGAGTGGTTGCCCGGAACCTGGCCGTCGCCGTCGAGCAGTTCCTGCGGGTGCCCGCCGAAGAACCAGTAGACGCTCGGCACCCCGATGGCCTCGGCGAGGAGGCCGAAGTCCTCGCTGCCCATCACCGGCGGGGCCTCGACGACGGCGTCTTCCCCCAGCACCTCGCCCAGAACCGCCATGAGGTCCTCCGTCGAGGACGGGTCGTTGTAGCACTGCGGGAAGCTGGTGATCTCCTCGATGGTCGGCTCCGGCGCACCCGACGCCGCGGCCTCCGCACTGATGATGCGCCGCAGCGAGCCGAGCACGCACTCGCGCACATCGACGTCGAACGTCCGCACGTTGAGCGTGAACTCCGCGGACGCCGGGATGATGTTCTCCTTCAGGCCTCCGTGGAACGTGCCGATCGTGACGACCGCGGACTTCATGGGGTGCACCTCGCGGGAGACGATCGTCTGGATCCGGACGACCATGTGGGCGCCGAGCACGATGGGGTCGATCGACTGCTCCGGCTGCGAGCCGTGCGCCTGCTTGCCGAGCACTGTCACTTTCCAGGAGTCGGCCATCGCCATGGCGGTGCCCTTGCTGATGTTCACAGTGCCGGCCAGCCCGGGCCAGACGTGCTGCCCGTAGATGATCGAAGGCTTCGGCGCCTTGTCCCACAAGCCGTCTTCGACCATGGCCTCCGCACCCTCGCCGGTCTCCTCCCCCGGCTGGAAGATGAACACCACGGTGCCGGACCACGCCTCTCGGCTCTCCACCAGCAGCTGTGCGGCGGTGAGGCCGACGGTCATGTGGGTGTCGTGGCCGCAGCCGTGCATCACCGGGACGCCGGTCCCGTCGGCGAGGGTGCCCGACGTCGTGCTCGCGTAGTCGAGGCCGGTGTCCTCCGCGATCGGCAGGCCGTCCGTGTCGGCGCGGTAGCCGACCACCGGTCCGTCGCCATTGCGCAGGATCCCGACGACGCCGGTGCCGCCGCACAGAAACGTCTCCAGCCCGAGGTGGGTCAGCTTCTCGAGGATGAATGCCGCGGTGTGGGTTTCCTGCATCGAGAGTTCCGGGTGGGCGTGCAGGTGTCGGTAGAGCTCGTGCATGGCGGTGGTGTCGGCGTCGGAGAGATCGAAGACGGCGGTATCGATGGTCATGGTGTCCTTTCGGGGTGGCTGACGGAGCACTGGAATGACGGTAGCGCGACTCGTGCCCCGCCTGCTGGCTTTCGAGCAGCACGACCCAGCGTGGATCAGGGGTAGGTTGTGGTCGTTGATGAGAGGAGCATGCGCGTGACCCTGTCCGGTCCTGTTTCCCTGCCCTTCGACCTGGAGCGGCCGGTGGTCGGCGCGCCCATGGCCGGCGGGCCCTCCACCCCCGACCTCGCCGCCGCCGTCACCAACGCCGGCGGTCTGGGGTTCCTCGCCGGCGGGTACAAGACGCCGCAGCAGCTCGCGGATCAGATCACCACCACCAGGGCACTCACCCGGGGCCCGATCGGGGTGAATCTCTTCGTCGTGTCCGCGAACAACGTGGACGAGGACGAGCTCGAGGCGTACCGGCAGGAACTGAAGTACTACGCCGACCGGCACGGCATCGAGGTCGGCCGAGCGAGGTGGGACGACGACGCCTGGCACGGCAAGCTCGACGTCGTCCGGGAGTTGAGACCCGACGTCGTATCCTTCACCTTCGACTGTCCGCCGGCCGACGTGCTGCACGAGCTGAACGCGCTCGGCGTCCACACCGCCGTCACCGTCACCTCTCCGGACGAAGCACGCACCGCGGCCGATCGCGGCGCACGGATCCTGGTTGTGCAGGGCCCCGAGGCTGGCGGCCACCGGGCGACCTTCGACCCCGCCGCCGAACCCGGCACCGAGCCGCTCCCCGAACTCATCAGCGCCATCAGGAACACGGTCGACCTCCCACTCATTGCAGGAGGCGGCATCAGCACCCGCGATCAGGTCCGCGCGATGCTCGATGCCGGTGCCGCCGCCGTCCAGGTCGGAACCGCCCTGCTCCTGGCGGACGAAGCAGGCACCAACCCGGCCCATCGCTCCGCCCTGCAGGACCCGGCCTTCACCGAAACCAGGGTCACCCGGGCCTTCACCGGCAGGCCGGCCCGCGGGTTGCGCAACAGGTTCATGGACCGCCACGACCGCGCCGGTCACGCGTACCCGCAGATCCACTACATCACGGCACCACTGCGAGCAGCTGCGGCAGCCGCCAACGACCTGCAGGCCCTACACCTCTGGGCGGGTACCGGCTACCGCTCCGCCCGGACCGGGCCGGCCGCCGACATCGTCGCCGACCTCGCACCCTGATTCGTCCACCGCAGTTCCCGTGCGGCTGGTTGTCGTGAACCTTGCGTCCCGGACGGCTTCAGCCCCGGCCACTCACCCGACTACGATGAGCCTCTCGCTCGCAGTGATGTTGATCACAGACGACTTCTGGACATCGCCGTCAGCACTGGGCCTTCTATGGAAACCAAGTACCCGGAGTTGGCAGTACGAGTAGTTGGACCTCTTGGTTGCGTAGTACCTACGCATGCCACGAGATTGCTCAGGTCATAGGTTGATTGCGGTGCTCGCTGGTAGAGCCGGCGATGACGCACCCTTGCCCTTTGGGCGTGACTTCGACCGGTACTGCTTGTTCATGAGCACTCAGGTGCGCCATACCCGGCTTCGGCTACGGCGCTGCTGGACAAACCGTCTCTCATTCACGTCTCACACGAAGTCGCCTTCCCCGCTGGAATGCCGGGATACGAGCGGCCAGGGGAAGAACAATGACCTCTCTGCAGTCTCTCCTTCAGGACTCCTTTGCCCGACGTCGGACGATCGTCATCGTCGTGGCGCTGATCCTCACCGCCCTCGTGCCACTGGCTGACACCATCCTGCCGACCGGGTGGTCCTATGCCCTTCTCGCAGCCGGTGTCCTCCTGCTGATGTTGGCATTGCTGATACTCGCGCGCCCCGACGCATCAACCTCGGGAGGTGAGCGGGCAGAGCGCGGGGGCGGCGCCCGTCCCGGTGCTGGCCTGCTGCTATATCTCTCGCCCGTCATCCTGCTGAACCTGGTCTACCCGCTGGTCAGCCCGACGATGGCAGCAGTCAACGTGGGTGGTGTCCAACTGACATTGGTGGTGCTGGCCTCGTCGATCACCGTGCCGTGGCTCGCGCAAGCTGCGTGCCTGCCGGCGTACCGCGCCATCGGAGACCTCATGGCGGAAAGAGACATGACGGCCATCACCCGTCGTTTCTGCACCACATGGCCTGCCATGTTCGTGCAGGCCCTGCCGCTCGTGATCGTCTTCGCGCTTCCGCTCTGGCTCGCCACACGCTGGTCCTTCACCGCCTTGGCAACCTATGCCGCGCTCTGTGCCCTTCACCTGCTGTTCGTCCAGTCCCTCGTGCTCGCCAATGTCGGAGACCGCCGCGGACTCTGGGCCATCGCCTGGGTCGCATACGCTGCCGCTCTGTTCGTGGCTCCCACCATCTGGTGGCTTCCGCCGCTACTCGGTGCGCTCACGCAGATCGCGGCCATGGGCCGCGGGCTGGGTGCGGTCAGCTTCCGCCGTCGACTCGGAGCCCGTGACTTCTCGACCGACCTGGTCCGCGGTTTGCTGCTCGGAGCGGTGCTCTGGGCCGACAAGTTCGTGTTGTTCCTCGTCACGGACGGCGACTTCCAGGTGGTGATCGTGTTCCTGGCGATGCTGCCCGCCGTCGTCGCCTACAACTACTACTTCGTGAATCTCGCCCCGCGGGTAGACAAAGCCATTACTTCCCTGCATCGAACCATCGCGGAGGAGCCGCTCACCGTTCTGGCCACGCGGTCAAAGAGACTCAGCCGGACCGTGGATCGCGCAATCCTCAGCACCGGAGCAGTGGGCATGGTCCTCACACTCGTGATCTCACTGCTCCTCGAGGGCATCGCACCGGTGAACGTGCTCCTGGCCGTCTCCGTCGGTGTTGCCTCGTGGGCTTTCATGATTCTCACTCTGCTCAGCTACGAACTGGATTACATCGGTGAGAAGGCACTCCCACAGGTTCTCGGCGGTATCCACCTCGCTCTGTGCGTGGCGGCCTTCCTGCTGATTGGTGTTACGCAAACCTCTGGCGGCGCTGCACTCGCCTATGGTGCTCTCGTCGTGGCGGACCTCGTCCTTGTGGCCGTGGCCTGGGTGCTTTACAAGCGCCACTGGACACAGCCCGAATACACGCTTTTCTGGCGGCATGCCACCTCCTGGTAGTCCCCCGGGCTTCAGTCGCCCAGGTTTCGGGCGTCCGGCCTCCACCTCCCATTCGTTGCACCGTCTCACCACCTGACAAGGAAGAACCATGTACGTGTTCAAGACCCCGAAGGCCCGCCGCGCAGCGCTCGAGCAGTCTGCTGTCATCGTCCCGCCGGCCCAGACCGCAGCGTTGCGACACTACGAGGATGTCGACGTCGCGATCGTCATGGAATCCACCTACCCCTACCTCAAGGGAGGGGTATCCGCCGTGGTGCACGACATCGTGACCCACAACCCCGACCTCACCTACGGAATCATTCACATCACCTGGGACTCCGATGCTCCGCACGAGGATCTGTACGGAATGCCGGACAACGTCGTATGGGTGCGTCCGGTGTATCTCAGCATGCAGGAGCACCGGCACGACTTCATGGCCGTATCCGCCAAGGACCTCAACATGGATGCTGTGGAACGCGCGGCACTTGCCAACCGCCTCTTCGACGCTCTCTACGCTCTATCCGAACGGCGTGAGGTGGAACCGCTGTGGGAGCTCATCGACGAGGGGTTCAACGAGCGCACCCGTACTTACCCACTGTGGGCGCTGCTGGGG
The DNA here is from genome assembly GCF_044755105.1 of Arthrobacter sp. NPDC092385. NCBI lineage: Bacteria > Bacillati > Actinomycetota > Actinomycetes > Micrococcales > Micrococcaceae > Arthrobacter > Arthrobacter sp. NPDC092385. Next base: position 238,235 of record NZ_JBIVQL010000003.1, on the reverse strand, counting down.
ACACGCGAATTCATGGAAGCCCTCTCGATCCGGATGCCGCAGCTGAATCTGTCCCTTGCGAACTCGTTCTGGACGCTACGCAACTTCCTGTCCCTCGCCTTCGCGATTCTCGGCGAAACGATGCCGAAAGCACGCGTCTATCACGCGCACACCACCGGCTACGCGTCCCTCCTCGGGGCATCCGCAGCCCGCGACCACGACACCTCGTTCCTGCTGACGGAGCACAACCTGTATGTGCGGGACACCGTCAACACCCTGCTGGACCGCAACATGGCGCTCTCCATCACCTCCGAGGATTACCGCACGTTCGACGTCACCCCGGAGCAGCGCGCGTGGATGGCATGGTGGATCGAAATGGGCCACTTCTGCTACCCGAGTGCGGCGATCATCACCTACTTGTACCCGACGGCGATCACGGAAGCCGCCCGCCTGGGCACGGACATCGATAAGGCGGTCGTGGTACCCAACGCCATGGTGATCGAGGAGTTCGAGGACAAGTACCGCGCACGGCTCGAGGCCCAGCAGCAGTTGGCGCAGATCGGCGATGACCACACATGGAAGCTCGTCTACATTGCCCGCGTGGTGCCCATCAAGGGGCTTCTCGACCTGGTCTCCAGTATGGACATCCTGGTTCGCAAAGGCTTCCCGAACCTGCATCTGGACGTCCTCGGCCCCACCGAGCACGTGCCCGAGTACTACGAGGCCTGTCTCGCCAAGATTGAAAGCCTCGGCTTGCAGGACCACGTCACGATCCATGGCACGGTCAATGTCCGCGACATGCTCGACCAGTTCGATCTGCTGGTCCTGCCCAGCTACAACGAGGGCCAGCCCATCGTGGTGCTCGAGGCCATGGCAGCCGGCATCCCCACTGTCGGAACGGATGTGGGCGGGATGCGCCAGCTGATCGGTGACGAGCTCCTCACGTCTGACGGGCGGAAGATCGGATCCTGTGGTGAACTCGTCCTCGCCGGTGACGTGCAGCAGATGGCGGACAACGTCCGCGCTGTCATCGGCGACCGTGAACGCTACGCCGAGTACGCAGCGAATGCGCGCATCCGGGTGCAGGAGTTCTTCCAGATGCACGAGATCATGTCCTCCTACAACGAGATCTACCGGACGGTCGGTGACATCACCGATCTCCGTGCGCTCTCGGCGAGCGATTTCGACGATTTCACCCGTGCGAGCTCATGACGGGGGTCGGCGCCTGGATCAGGTACGGTGACCCGCTCGAGGCCGGGCAACTGGGTTTTGCTGCGGAACATTACCGGGTAGCGATCCTGCAACCCTGGGAGACGGATGCTGCCGAGGAGCTCAAGCGGCTCCGGCCCGACATGACGGTGCTCTGCTACAAGTGCCTGTCCTCGACCAGGAGTTACGAACCCGGTCCGATCTTCACCTCCGGGGTCTCCTACCTTGAAGCGGAGGAGGGGTCAGGCGACGGCGCGCACTGGTTTGCCACCCGGCTGGACGGTTCCCGCATCGAGTGGGAACGCTACCCTGGGCACTGGCAGCTGCGGGTATGGGACCGCGAGTACCAGCGCCGCTGGGTTGAGAACGTCGTCCAGGAACTGCGAGAGTCGCCGTTCGACGGGGTGATGGCAGACAATGACGTCTTCGAGGACTACTACGGTCTGCGTCTGCCGATCGACGGTGCCGCGGACATGGCCGACGTGCGAGCCGCTCTCAGTGAACTCGTGCGTGCTGCCGGTGCGGCACTGAATGCAGCAGGCAAGATCCTGGTGCCCAACATCGCGGAGTCTCGACGCGAGCCGGGAAGGTGGGACGCGCATTCAGCATTCGGAGGAGGATTCGAGGAGGTCTGGCTCGGCTACAGCCCAGTGGACCTGTTCGACCCGGTGACCGCGGAAGCACAGCTGCCGCAAGCGGCCGGGCCCGGGCTGTCGATCCTGCGCGTACCCACTGACGGCGATGACCGACACCCCAACTTCTCCTACGGACTGTCCGCCTTCTGGATCTTCGGCGGAGGCAGGGGCGCCTATTCCGCCACAGCGCATGACGACTACAGTCGCACCCAGTACGCTCCGGAACTCGACTGGCAGTTCGGCTCACCACGCACTGAGCCGAAGGGGAAGAATCATGCATGGTGGCGTGAGTTCGACGGTGGTTTCGCGGCAGTGAACTTCAACCGCGACGGCCGGCGCCGCCGGAAGGTGCGGATCCCTGCGGGCATGGTGGATGCGGACGGACACCCGGCACCATCGACGATGGTATTGCCCCCGCAACGCGGTGTCCTGTTCCGCCGCTCCCCCTGACACGGGAGGTCCTGGCAGGGTTAATCGTCAGGATCTCCGCAGGATTCCTCAGAATCCACCTTGGGGGCAGCTTCTGCCGAGCGCTGTGACCCACTATGTGGATATGAAGCTGAATGCCGTCGGGGCAACTTTCGTTTCCATGGCACTTGCCGCCGTCTTCGCTGTCGGTTCACTCGCATCTCCTGCGAGTGCCGGCAGCCTGACAACGAGTACCGGGCAGCAATTACCCGCCTACCTCCAGGGCTACCGGCAAGGCCAGCTCCTGTGCCCCGGAGCAGCCCTGACCGGCAAGGTCTCCGTCGCGATCGTCGACCCCATGATGGCCACCACGGATGCACCAGGAGACTGCACACTCCCCGACATGAAAGCGGCCAATCCGGGCACCAGGTTCCTCGCCTATCTCAATATCGGCGCCATGAGGGACTTCGAGTCGTGGAACGGCGTCTTCCAGAACTCGTGCGCGGACACCGCCACGGCTGCCGGCCGACAGTTCGCCGTCACCACGACCAACCCGAGAGTCGCCCGTAACGAGGATGGATTCGCGAGCTATCCCGGCTTCTCGTACCTCACCGTCGCCGACCTGTCACCGGCCTACGCGGACGCATGCGCAGCCACGGCGCATACCATCCTCACGACCGACGCCCAGCGTGGAACGACGAACGCCGCTCCGGCCCGCTTCGACGGCATCTTCCTGGACGACGCTTCGATGTCACCATCCCACGGACAGGACATGGTCGATGTCGGTCAGTGGGGTCCGTGGGTGAACGACGACGCCTATGGCCGAGCGCTGATCGCAGCCGTGCAGCGCTTCGACGCGACCCTCACGCGCGCCATGGGCCGCGATGTCCCCGTCGCACTCAACCTGGGTGTCTACCCCGCGTGGAGCAACCAGGTGAACCTCGCGAAGGAACTGGCCGCTACCCGCAGCGTCGACTTCGCCCTCCGCGAGCACGTCGTGGCCAGCGGCACGGGCAGTCCGCTGCCGCTCGTGGACCTGGAACAAGCCAGCGCCGCATACCAGGCCATCACCGCCGCCGGCATGCCCGTGGTCGAGCACGACTACTCCGTGCCCTTGCGAGAACTGCCGACGACGGCATACCGCCAGGGAGCCGACATCGGCAATGTGGCGCCGTGCCTCCGCGACTCATTCGGAGCGCGGGCCGCGGTCGTCGCCGCTGCGAAGAATCGCCGCACACTCGATCACCGCATGACCCTCGGACACCTGCTGCAGACACGGACGGCGGCAGCCAAGGGAATGACAGTGACGCATTCTCAGGCCGAGCCCACATGCCAGGACAACGCCTGGGACGACGACGCCAACTTCGAAACCGTCACCACAGCGTCGGTCACTCTGCCCGACTCGCAGGTGACTGCGTTGACCCGGGCAGCGAACTCCGGCGCTTATGCCACCGCAGCACCGCTCAGGTTCGCCGGGGTGAACGTGGTGAAACTGTCCAACGGGAGCGTCGTCGCGGTCAACACCACGACCATCACCCGCTCCGTCACCGCGTACGGTAAAACCCTCAGCGTCCCGGCGCGATCTGCAACCATCGGATGAACGGCGGGACCAGAACCTGAAGCAGGTACTACTTGTGGTGGTTCGCCTACTGCGAGTAGTAGCGCGAGGGGAACCAGTGTCTGAGCATCCAACCTTAGGTATGCAGTACTCGCGCCTCGCTTCAGCGGTTCCCATATCGTGTATCGGGGGCGACGATACGCCCTCTCTTTCGGGCTGATGTCGTCCCGCCCAATCGCTGCTCTTCTCTTGAGACCAGAAGAAGCTGGCGTGAGGCAGCCTTCGTTCCCCAGCGGTAAGGCTGTTCTCGAGTGGATCGGCGGCGTCGAGAGCTCTCCTGAGACCGGAGCTTCATCAAGGCGCCGCCGGTTCCCCTCGGGCGGCGCGTCGGCCGGTTGAGACCACAGCCTTCGTAGGCTGTTCACCTCCAGTCCCGGTAGGGGCCACCCGCCCGTGACTCCCCCTCGACAGCGTGGAACCGACACCACCGCTGCCCGACGAGGAGCCACCCGTGAACCCTTTTCTCCGCGCCTTCACCGTCCTGCTGTCCGCCGTCCTGGTCACCGGGGCCGCCAAGCCGGCCGTCGAGGACTTCCCCGCCACGATCGACGGCGGCGCCTGGCCCGCCGGCCACGTCCAGGGGATCGCCGTCGACACGGAGAACGAGGTCGTCTACTACTCCTTCACCTCGATGCTCGTGAAGACCGACCTCGACGGAACCGTCCTCGGCACCGTCACCGGCTTCACCGGGCACCTCGGCGACCTCGACTTCAACGAGAAGGACGGCCGCGTCTACGGGTCGCTCGAGTACAAGGAGGCGGAGTCCTTCTACATCGCGATCTTCGACGTGGACAGGATCACCGGGCTGGACATGGACGCCGAGACCGACGGCATCGTCACCGCCGTCTACCTCGACGAAGTGGTGCAGGACTTCACCGCGGACCTGGACGGGAACGGCGTCTTCGACGGCAACATCGCCGACACCCCGGACCACCGGTACGGCAGCAGCGGGATCGACGGCGTCTCCTTCGGCCCGGCGTTCGGCCGCAAGAGCGGCAAGCAGCTCCTGACGGTTGCCTACGGCGTCTACTCGAACACGGAGCGCACCGACAACGACCACCAGGTGCTGCTGCAGTACGACGTCACGCGCTGGAAGAAGTACGAGCGGCCCCTCACGCAGGCCGCCCCCCACACCAGCGGGCCCGCCAGCACCGACGGCAAGTACTTCGTCTACACCGGCAACACCACCTACGGCGTGCAGAACCTCGACTACGACGCCTCCACCCATACCTGGCTCCTCGGCGTCTACAAGGGCGTGAAGGAGCAGTTCCCGAACTACTCGCTGTACGCGATCGACGGTTCGTCGCGTCCCGCCCGGGGCCTCCTCGAGGGTCAGCCGACCCACGAGGAAGGCCTGCTCCTGCCCCTCCTCCAGCAGGGCCTCCAGCACGAGCCCACGGGCATCCGCGGCTGGAACTTCACGGCCGACGTCGGACTCGAGTCCCTCGGTGGCGGCTACTTCTACATCGCGACCCAGGGCAGGGTCGTCGAGGACGGCGTCACCCAGCAGACCGCCGTGCTCGATCTCTACCGCTGGACCGGTGCGGCGGAGTCGCCCTTCGAGCTCATGGTCCGGTAGCTCACCCCGGGCCTCCACTGACCATCCCGGTTCTCACCCGCCGGGTGGGAGGGGCGATGGTTTCGCCGTCATCGATGTCCGAATTCTCGATGCCCCACCGCATACCCCTGATCCCTTCGCTGGGCGAACCGGCTCGGCCCCGTGGTCCCGATCTGGCGACCCCGGCGGGGAGTGGTACAGAATGCGTTCATGGACATCACCGACAACGGACCGAACCCGAATGCGTTCCACATCGAGAGTGCTACCACGCAGAACGCCGATTACCGCCGCGTTGCCTGGACGGGCAAGCACCTGCAGGTGACGCTCATGTCGATCGAGCCCGGCAGCGCGATCGGCCTCGAGGTGCATCACGGTACCGACCAGTTCCTGCGCATCGATGCCGGGAGGGGCCGCGTGAAAATGGGCCCCTCGAAGGACGACCTCCCGTTCCGGCAGGACGTCGAGGACGGCTGGAGCATTCAGGTTCCCGCCGGCACATGGCACGACGTCGAGAACATCGGGGACGAACCACTGCGCCTGTACACCATCTATGCACCCACGCATCACGCGCAGGGCATAGTGCAGGAGACACCGGAGGACGCCGAGAAGGATGAGGAGCAGGGCCGCGACGACCCGCCGTCGTGGGTCGAGGAAGTCGACGACAAGGGCGAAGAGAGCGCCTGAGTCTCTGCACCGCGAAGACACCGCCGAGCGTTGGGCTGCCTTCGTCCGTTGCACAGTATCTTCTGTGGGCGACCGCTCTGCTGATGGTGCTCGGGTGTGAACCAGCCGATGCGAGAGCTGTCACAGTTCCAGACAGAGGACCATCGAGATAGTCCATGTGCTATACCTTTTGCTGTCATCCGCTCCGGCGATGCCAGGAGCGATTTCTCGAGTGCAAAGGGGCAATCATGAAGAAGAGCACCGCGACGATCACCCTGGGAGCAGCAGCGGCATTCACCGCACTGTCGGCAGCGCCGGCCCACGCCTTCCCCTACCAGAACTGTGACCAGGCAGCCGCTGCGGCTGTCTACAACATCCCGGTCGGATCGCCGGCCTACAGCGCGGCGCTCGACGTCGACGGCGACGGTATTGCCTGCGAGAGCGATCTCTACGACTACCGTCCCGAGTTCGTCCCGGGCGGCACCACGGAGATCCGGGGAGCGGAACCCACGCAGGTGGGCCAGATGCCCGTCGGCGGAGCGGACACCGGTGTAGCCCAGGATCCTGCTACCGGGACTGCGCCGCTGGCCCTCGGCGCCGGACTCCTGCTCGCAGCCGTGGCCGGCGGCACCTTCGTCGTCCGCCGCCGCGGAACCGGGGCCTGACCTGCAGGACCAGGACCACAGCACAGAAACGCACTGCCCATGACGATCAGGCGAGGCGATCGCCGCAGGAGCCTTGTCGCTGCTGTGGCGATCGCCGTCGGCCTGCTGGCAGGGTGCGCCGCGGCACCCGATCCTGCGTTCCGACAACCTTCCGCAACGGCGGGTCCAGCACCCACCGGGCTTCCTCAGGCCTCGTCGCAGCAGCCCGTGGAGCACCTTCCGGAGGTCCTGCCGGCGTCCCGCCCGGTCTCCGTCCACATCCCGTCGACGGGCACGACGTCGGAGCTCATCTCCCTCGGACTGCGGGACGACGGCACGCTCGACGTGCCGCCGGGTGATCCGGGCGCTCCGTCCGGCTGGTACAACCTCTCCCCCACGCCCGGCGAGCGTGGACCAGCGGTCCTCCTGGGGCATGTGAACGCGACCGACGGCGGCCCTGGTGTTTTCGCGGACCTGCGGGACCTGGGCGAGGGTGACACCGTCTCGGTGACCAGGGAGGACGGCACGACGGCGATATTCGCCTTCCAGCGCGGCGAGCAGTATGCCAAGGACGCCTTCCCCACGCAGGAGGTGTACGGCAACACCGCCGGCGCCGAGCTGCGCCTGATCACCTGCGACGGTTTCGACCCCGAGTCGGGTCGTTTCGACGACAACTACGTGGTCTACGCGACGCTCATCGCCGGATAGGTCGGCCTCCGGCGGAGAGGATGCACAGGACCGCCAGGTGGCCCGCTCGGCCCTCGTCAGGGGGCGTGCGGATGCTCGGTGAGCCAGGTTCGCGCCTCGTCGGTCGAGGTGAAGTGGGACGTCGGGTAGGGCGGCTCGTGGACCTGGATGAAGAACTCGGCGAGGGTCTCATCGACGGCAGACGGCCCGACGATCGCCATCGCCGCGATGTTCAGCTCGGTCGCGAAGGTCTGGAGTGCGCAGCGGCTCAGGGAGACCATGCCGTTGAGTTGGACCAGCATGGGCGGGCAGAGGCCCGGGCAGACCGCATCGGCGCGCCGCACCAGCGCCCGTGCGTCCTCGTCGGTGACGCTCGTGCTCCGGTTCCAGCTCACCCACAGGACGCCGTCACGCATCGCCGCCGTGAACGGCTCCGTCTCCGCCGCCAGCCCTGGCGTTCCAGCCGGCGCCGACCGCGATACTGTCACTCCGTGCCCCATGCTCACTACCCCCTTGTGATCACACGCGTGCTCGGCACATTACAGATTCGACGAGGCAATGGCGAAAAACCCGGCACCTGCCGGCACAGCCGTGGGAGCCGAAAGGCCGGCCCCGACGTCGTCGGGACGGGCCTTTTGGGTGCAACCAGGTCGGTCAGCTGATCGCTGCGCGCAGTTTCTTCGCGGCCTGGGCCGGGTCGTCGGCACTGTAGATGCCGCCGCCCACGACGGCGACGTCCGCACCCGATGCCTGCACATCCCTGACGGTGGCGAGCTTCACGCCTCCGGCCACGGAGAAGGCGACGCCGGCCTCCTTGCCCGAGGCCAGGAGGGTGTTGAGGTCGTAGCCGTCCTGGGCCTGCTCGTCGAGTCCGGCGTGGAACTCCACGAACTCGGCGCCGAGGTCGGTGACCTCCTTGGCGCGTGCTGCCTTGTCGTCGACGCCGATGAGGTCCACGACCACGCCCTTGCCGTGGGCCTTGCCGGCCTTGATGGCTCCGGCGATGGTGGAGTCGTCCGCGACACCGAGGACGGTCACGAGGTCGGCGCCGGCCTTGAAGGCGATGTCGGCTTCGAGCTCGCCGGCGTCCATGGTCTTCAGGTCCGCGAAGACGATCTTGTCCGGGTGGGCTTCCTTGATGGCGGTCACGGCGGAAAGTCCGGCGTTCTTGACCAGCGGGGTGCCGAGCTCGATGATGTCGACGTACTCGGCGACCTTCCCGGAGAGCTCGAGGGCGTCTTCGACGGTCAGTACGTCCATGGCGAGTTGCAGTTTCATGGTGTTTCCTTTGCTAGCTGCGGATGAGAGGGAGGGGCGCGCCTATTCGAGGTTGGCGTGCCGGGGCCACAGGTCTTCGGCGGAGGTGCCGTCGGCCTTCCAGAGGGTGTGGAACGTGGCGTCGAGGACCAGGAGCAGTGCCTGCTCGAAGAGACTGCCGGAGTACTGGCGGGATGCGGTGCCGCGATGGTCCGTCTTCTGCGCAGCGGGGATGACCACCACGTGGTGGGCGAGGCCCGCGAGCTTCGACTCGCCGTCGGTGGTCAGCGCCACGACGCGTGCCTCCACGGACACTGCCGTCTCGGCGGCGGCCACTGCACCGGCGGTGGTACCGGAGCCCGAAGCGACGATCAGGAGGTCACCGGAGGCGATGGCCGGCGTCGTCGTCTCGCCCACCACGTGCACCGTGAGTCCGAGGTGCATGAGGCGCATCGCGTGCATCCGCAGGGCGAGACCGCTACGGCCTCCCCCGGTGACGAACACGCGCCGGGCCCGCTGGATCTCGGTAGCCAGCGCTGCGACCTGGTCCTCCTGCAGTCCGTCCGCCGCTCCGGCGAGCTCGTCCTGGATCAGTCGGAGGCCGGCTGCAACCGACGGTGTATCCGATGTTTTCGTCACGGGTGGTGCTCCTGCCTGTGGGGATTGGTCCGGACTCCAGTCCATCACTCCCCCGGAGCGTCCCAGCGCGCAAGACCTACCCCGCTGGACCTAGTTTTCGCAGGGCTAGCCTGGACCGTGGTCTGTGCCACAGCGGCGGACCGGTCAGGCAGGTGCAGGGGACGACGTCGTCATTCCGGCCAGGCGCGCGAGCGCCGCTTCACTGCTGGATCCCGGCGCCCCGTAGTAGGTGCAGACGCTCTGGTCCGCCTCCCCCGGAACCAGGAGGGTCTGGTAGTGCAGCACGAACTCCCCACCGACCGGGTGGTTGAAGCGGATCTCGCCCTGGTCCTTCTCGTGCACGTTCTGGTCGTCCCAGAACCGGGTGAACTCCGGGCAGCCCTTCCGGAGATCGGCGATGAGCTCTGCGAGCTGGCGGTCCTCCGGGAAGCGTCCGACGTCGAGGTGGAGCATCGCGGTGGTCTGCTCGCTGACTTGCTCCCAGTCCTGGTAGAGCTCGCGGGCCTTCGGGTCGAGGAGGATGAAGCGGGCGTAGTTGCGGCGCGAGGCGGGAATCGCCTCGAAGTCGGTCATCAGGGCCCTCGCCAGGCGGTTGCTGGCCAGCACGTCGGTGCGTCGTCCGAGGATGATCGCGGGAACCGACTCCATGACGGCGAGCAGGTCGTACAGCCCGGGACGCACGCGCTGGGGCTCCAGGCCCGGCGTGTGGTGTGGAGTGGGCGTGCCGCAGAGGTTCAGCAGGTGATTTCGTTCCACCGTGTCCAGGCGGAGGGCCAGGGCGATGGAATCGATGATCTCCAGCGACACCGCGCCACCGCGGCCCTGCTCGATCCGCATGTAGTAGTCCGGGCTCATCCCGGCGAGCCGGGCCACCTCCTCCCGGCGGAGCCCGGGCACGCGGCGCACCCTGCCGTCGAACGGTGCTCCGAGCTCGGTTGGGGATAGCCGTGCGCGTCGCGAGCGCAGGAAAGCGGAGATCTCTGCGGCCCGGTCCATGCCTTCCATTTTGCCGTACCCGGGACGTCGGCCGGACTCCGGCATCTATCCCGGGGCCGCTCCGGCTGTCAGTCGAGGGCGAAGTGCGTCCAGCGCCCGCCGAGCATCGTCGCCGACACGTCGAAGCTCCGCAGCTGAGCGTCGCTGGCGACGAGCGGGTCCAGCTCGGTGATCACGAGGTCGGCGACCGACCCTGTTCGGAGCGTCGCGCGCCCGTCGGTGGATGCTGCGAGGGCCACCGATGACAGCACGCGTTGCTCCGGGTGCCAGGCTTCCCGCCCGTCCCGCGCCCGGGAGACGGCAGCGGCCATCGAGACCCACGGGTCCAGCTGGGCGACGGGTGCATCCGAGCCGAGGGTGATCCTCGCCCCTGCTGCCGCCAGGCTCGCGAAGGCGAAGGCCCGGTGCGTCCGCCCGGGCCAGTAGCGGTCCGCGACGTCGCGGTCATCCATCGCGTGCTCGGGCTGGACGCTGGCCGTGATGCCCAGCCGTGCGAACCGCCCGACGTCGTCCGCGTGGACGAGCTGGGCGTGCTCGATGCTGCCGCCGCAGCCGACCTCCTCGAACGCGTCGAGTGCGAGGGTATTCGCGGCATCGCCGATCGCGTGGACCGCGGGCACGAGCCCGGCCGACGACGCGCGGCGCAGATAATCGACGAGGCCGGGCCCGTCCACGGTGGAGATCCCGTGCCCTCCGTCTGCTTCCTCGAGTCCGGGATACGGGTCGTGACAGAACGCGGTGCGGGTGTTCAGCGACCCGTCCGTGATGATCTTGAAGGGTCCCATCGTGACCAGGCCCTCGGTGCCGTCGATGACGTCCCCTGTGCGCAGGCCCCGCGCGATGACGGCGTCGAGATCCTGCGGGTACACACACGCCCGCACCCTCAGGCCGCGCGTGCCGCCGGCGACACGGTGCACCCACCGGTCGATGGACAGCGTCATCTCGAGGTCGACGATGCCGACGACGCCGCGGGCGGCCGCCGCGTCGACAGCCTCTGCCACGCAGGCGTCGAGGTGATCGTCGGGAACCGCGCTGATGCGGGTGTTGACGTCGAACGCGGCCTGTTCGCGCAGCAATCCCGTGGGATGGCCGGCGGAACCGTGGTGGGCGAGGGCCCTCGAATTGAGCCACGCAGCATGGAGGTCCTTGCTCACCAGGACAACTGGGACGTCGGCGCTGACGGCATCGAGCAGCTGTGCCGACGGTGCATCAGGCCACAACCCGTCCTGGAAGCCGTAGCCGATCAGGGGCTGTCCGGCGGGCGGTGGCGCCGCCCGCAGCCGTTCGGCCACCAGCCTTGCCACACCAGCGGCGGATGTCGCCGAGGACAGGTCGAGCCGCTGTCGCAGAAGGGCCCACTGGCCCATGTGCACGTGCGAGTCCCAGAGACCCGGTGACACCCACCGCCCATCGACCTCCACCACCCGGGCCCTGCGGGAACCGATGGATCCGCCGATCGCCGAGATGACGCCGTCCTCGACGAGGATGTCGAGCGGATCTCCCGCCGTCCCAACGAGCCGGGCGGAGCGGAGCAGGACGTCACCCGTCTCGCTCTTCATCCGTGGACGCGCCGCATCTCGCGAGCGAGGGCAGGGTTCGCGTAGTGCTCGCCGTGCTCGAGCTCGTCGACGATCCGTTCGACCACCGCGGGAGCCTTGTCCTGGCTGAGCTTCAGCCTCGCGTCGAAGCGCGTCACGCGCAGGCGGATGCCCACCGTTCCCCGGGCGACGCGGCGCGATGCCTCGGGGTCCAGGGTCAGTGAGCTGGGCTCCGGCATGACGCCCTCGAAGTGATCGACGAGCCTCCCCAGCACCCGGAAGTTCTCCTCCTCGGACAGGATCTCCGGCGTCGCGTACAGGTGGGCCGTGACGTGGTTCCAGGTCGGGATGATCTGGTCCTCGGGGTACCAGCCGGGTGAGATGTAGCCGTGCGGGCCCTGGATGATCACCAGTACCTCGTGGTTCCCGAGGTCGTGCAGCTGCTCGTCGGGGCGCCCCACATGACTGATGATGCTGATGCTGTCGTCGGACGTCTCCTCGAGCATCACCGGATAGTGGGACGCCACGAGTCCGCCGGCCGGTGAGGACACGATCGTCGCCCAGGGATTCTCGCGGACGAGTCGCTTGACCTCGCCGACGTCGGACAGGACGAAGTGTGGCGTGTGGCGCATGCTCGTCACTCTGCCACGAAACTGTTTTTTGGTTTGTTTCCATCTTGTTCAGGTTTCATTAAGTAATGAAACTTCGACGCGGAATGCATTGACCCGACGCCCGGTGCCGAGTTTGCTGGCGATACCGCCGACCCCCGTGCCGACGGATACTTCCCGCTTCAGCTCCCGTCCAGCACCGGGTTCTGCCCCCGAAACAGGAGAACGATGAGAAAGAAACTGCTCACCATGGCGGCGACCACTACGGTCGCTCTGCTTGCCCTGTCAGCGTGTTCGTCAGGAGGAAGTGAAGCCTCTGATTCCGAAGACCGCTCCATCACGATGGGTGTCACCGATCCCGGCACCCTCACGCCCGGTCGCCAGCTGGTCGCCTACGACTTCTCCATGGCCGTATTCGCTCCGCTCACGTTCCTCGAGTCGGACGGCACCCTCAATTACGTGCAGGCCGAGTCGGTCGAATCCGACGACAACACCACCTGGACGATCACGCTCAAGGACGGCTGGACCTTCCACGACGGAACTCCGGTGACGGCGCAGTCCTACGTCGACTCCTGGAACACCGTCGCCTATGGCCCGAACGCCTTCGAGAACTCCGGCCAGGTGGCGAACATCGTCGGCTATACCGACCTCAACCCCGCGGAGGGCGAGCCCGCCACGGAAGAGATGTCCGGGCTGACCGTCGTCGACGATCTCACGTTCACGGTCGAACTCATCGGCCCCGACAGCCAGTTCCCGCTGCAGCTCAGCCAGGCGCAGACCGCCATGTATCCGATGCCCCCGTCGGCGTTCGAGGACCTCGACGCCTACAACAGCCACCCGGTCGGCAATGGGCCGTTCGAGATGGTCGACGACTACGTCGAGAACGAGACCATCGTGGTCACGGCCTTCGAGGATTACGCCGGGGACGCCCCGACGACCGACCAGATCAGCTTCGTGCCCTACACGGACGAAGTGACCGCGTACACGGATGTGCAGGCCGGCAACCTCGACGTCGCCAGCGTGCCCGCCAGCCGCCTGCCTCAGGCGAGTAAGGATTTCGGGGACGCCTTCTACTCCTTCGAGGCACCCGGCATCTCCTACCTCGGCCTTCCGCTGTGGGACGAGCGATACCAGGACATCCGGGTCCGCCAGGCCATCTCGATGGCCATCGACCGAGAGACGATCAACGAGGTCATCTATGGCGGTGCCAACACGCCCGCCACCGCTTTCACGCCGGCCATCGAGCCCGGGACTCCCGAGGGCATCTGCGGGAAGTTCTGCGAGTACGACCCCGAGGCTGCGGCCGCCCTGCTCGACGAGGCGGGTGGCTTCGAGGGCACCATGGAGATCTCCTTCCCCGGCGGCGGCGGACTGGACGAGTTCTACAACGCCATAGCGAACAATCTCCGCCAGAACCTCGGCATCGATGCCTCGGCGGTGCCGAGCGCTGACTGGGCCGAGTTCTCGGACAACCGGACCGCCGGTACCATCGACGGACCGTTCTTCTCCCGCTGGGGCGCCCTGTACCCGAGCCAGCAGGCAACGATGCGTCCGTTCTTCGTCGAGAACGGTGGCTGCGCCAACTGCATCCCCTGGTACGACCCCGAGGTGAAAGCTGCGATCGACACCGCCGACGCCGAGGCCACCGAGGACGGCGAAGCCTACGCCGCCGTGCAGGAACTGATTCTTGCCGAGTTCCCCGCACCGCCCCTCTTCTTCGAAACCTATTCGTACGTGGTCTCGGACAAGGTGAGTGAGCTGGTGACGTCCCCCGTCGGGAACCCGCGACTGACGCACATCGAGCTCGCAGGCTAGTGGAACCGGGCCGCCGGATTCCCGTGGATCCGGCGGCCCGCCACCGAGCTGCACCCGTTCGATCAGGGAGGAACGTCCCCGCATGACCAGTACCGCCACCAGCACCCGAACGGCCGACGTCGTCACCGGCTCGATCGGCGACATCCTCGACCGGGCCACCAGAATGGCACCCCTGCATGACTTCCCCTGCGTCGACGACCTCCTGGCCCGCTTCGACGCCATCGCCGTTGCGCATCCCGGACGCGTCACCCGACGCCGCATCGGAACCTCCCGGGCTGGTGACCCGATCCACGACTACGCCGTCGGCACCGGCTCCGCACACATCCTGGTGTACGCAGGGGTGCACCCCAATGAACCCATCGGTTTCCACACCATCGAGCGGTTGGCAGAGGATCTCACCGCCGACGACGCCCTGCTCGCCGCGGTCGACGCAACCTGGCATCTGATCCCGTGCATCGATCCCGACGGAACGCGGCTCAACGAGGGATGGTTCGGCGCGCCGTCGAGCCGTTCGCACTACGCCCGCAACTTCTACCGCCCGGCACCGCAGGAGCAGGTCGAGTGGTCGTTCCCCCTCAGCTACAAGAAGGCGTATTTCGATCGGTCGATGCCGGAGACGCAGGCACTCATGCGCCTGATCGACGAGACGCGACCCGCGCTGCTCGTCGGGTTGCACAATGCGGAGCTAGGGGGCGTCTACTACTATCTGGGGCGCGACATCGCGGGAGCCGTCGCAGACCTCCACGCCATCCCTGAGGCTCTCGGTCTCCCCCTCGACGCAGGCGAACCCGAATCCGCCGATCTCACGGCGCTCGCGCCTGCGGTGTTCCTGGCCCCCCTCGCAACAGAACACTACGACTACCTCGAATCGCTCGGCCTCGATCCCGTGGCGGAGGTGGGCGGGGGCGGGTCGGCCGACTATGCGCGCCGCTACGGGTCGGTCACCTTCGTGGCCGAGTTGCCGTACTGGACCCATCCCGACGCCTTCGACACGCGCCCGGGCGGCACCGATTACGCAGCTGTCCTCCGGAAGAAGGCTGCCGGTCTCGGTGACCTCAGCCGCGTGCTGCAGCACGCGTTGTCGTCGGCGCTGCCGCACCTCGTGCTCGACTCACCGTTTCTCCGGGCCTCGCGCGCGTTCATCCCCATGATGGCGGGAGTCGGTGACGCCGAGGCCCGCAGGGCCGAGCTTCCCGAGAGTTCACGCATGGCCACCACGGCCGAGGTCTTCACCAATGAGGACACGGTGCGCTGCTTCCGCCTGCGCTTCGGCGGGATGCTCCTGCGTGCCATCGATGCCGAGGTCAACGCCGGCGTCGCCCCAGCCGAGTTGCGCCTCATCGGCACGGAGCTGGCCCGGGTCTACGACGGGTGGATCGCGGAGTCCGAATCCGTACCGGGCATCACCGTGCTGCCGATCGAGAAACTGGTGGGCGTGCAATACGCCTCGACGCTCGCCGTCGCGGCCCGGCTCCTGGCGGAGGACGCTTCATGACCCGCTACATCGGCCGGCGCTTCATCGAACTCGCGATCGTGTTCATCGGGGTCACGTTCATCATCTACGCGATGGTGTTCACGCTCCCCGGGGACCCGATCGCAGCGCTCGGAGGCGACCGTCCGCTGCCCGAGAACGTACAGGCGCAACTACGCGCCGAGTACCACCTGGATGAACCCGTGTGGTTGCAATACCTGCGCTACATCGGGGGGCTGTTCACCGGGGACCTCGGCACCACGTTCGACGGCCGGCCCGTGGGCGACCGGATGGCCGCGCGATGGCCCATCACCATCACGCTCGCCCTGACCGCCTTCGCGATCGAGGTCGTCGTGGGCGTGATCCTCGGCCTCGTCTCCGGCCTGCGCAACGGCGGCATCCTCGATCGCACCCTGCTGATCGGCACGATCCTCGCGACCTCGGTACCGGTTTTCGTCCTCGGCGTCTCTGCCCAGCTGGTCTTCGGACTGCAACTCGGCTGGTTCCCCATCGCCGGGGCCGGAGCCGGATGGCCGACGGCGTACCTGCTGCCGGCTACCGTGATCGCGCTGTTCGGGCTCGCCAGCGTCACGCGGCTCATGCGGGGCAGCGTCGTCGACACCCTGCGGTCGGACTTCGTCAGGACCCTCACCGCCAAGGGGATGCCGCGCCGCAACGTCGTCGGCGTCCATGTCATGCGCAACTCGGTGACCCCGGTGCTGACGTTCCTCGCGATCGACCTCGGCTACCTCCTCGGCGGGACCGTCGTCATCGAGGCCATCTTCAACCTGCCCGGCATCGGAGCTCTCCTGTTCGACGCCATCCGGACACACGAGGGGCCGACGGTCGTCGGCGTGGCGACCGCACTCATCCTCATCTTCCTGATGACCAGCGTCGTCGTCGATCTCATCAACTCCCTCCTCGACCCCAGGATCCGCCATGAGTGAGCAACTCGCGTCCCAGCAGGCACCCCTCGTCACCCCCGGCGACCGAAGCGTCTGGACCACCCTCCGCAAGCGGCCTCTCTTCTGGATCTGCTCAGCGGCATTGGGCGTGCTCGCGGTCATCGCCGTTCTGCCCGGCCCGATCGCGGGACTGTTCGGACAGCCCGACCCCCGAGCGTGCGACCTGTCCCGTAGCGCGCAGGAACCCAGCCCCACCCATGTCTTCGGCACCGACCTCCAGGGGTGCGACATCTTCGCGAACGTGGTCCACGGGACCCAGACCTCACTCTTCATCGGCCTGCTCACCACCATCCTGTGCCTGGTCATCGCGATGGTGCTGGGAACGATCGCCGGCTACTACGGAGGCGTCGCCGACCGGATCGTCTCGCGGCTCACCGATGTGTTCCTCGGGTTCCCGTTCCTGCTCGGAGCGATCGTGGTCCTCAACAGTGCGGGCACGCGCTCGGCCCTCACCGTCTCCCTCGTGCTCGCGTTCTTCTCGTGGCCTACGCTCTCGCGGCTGGTGCGCAGTTCCGTGCGGACCGTACGTGGGGCGGAGTACGTGCAGGCTGCGTCGGCGATGGGACTGACCGACCGTCGTATCCTGCTCGGACATGTCGTGCCCAATTCGCTCGGGCCGGTGCTCGCCATCGCCACCACCATGGTGGGCTCCGTCATCGTCGCCGAGTCGACGCTGACGTTCCTCGGCGTGGGCCTGCGTCAACCCTCGATCTCCTGGGGACTGCAGCTCTCCACGGCGCAGTCGTACTTCCAGAGCGACCCCCACCTGCTCGTCTTCCCGAGCCTGTTCCTCACCGTCACGGTGTTGAGCCTCATCACGCTGGGCGACATCCTTCGGGACGCCCTCGACCCGAAGGGACGTTCATGACCATCACCGCAACGGACCGGACCGCCGTCCTCATTCGCATCGCCCCCTACCTCGAGAGCTGGATCGCCTTCCAGGGCGCCTTCCGGGGAGCGGTGGGGGTCCAGGCGGCGATGCGGGTCGACGACGACGTCGTGCTGAACTATGCCTGGGGAACCGCGGACGTCGACACCGGGGAAACGCTCACCCCCGGACACCTGTTCCGCATCGCCTCGCACTCGAAGACCATGACGGCCACGGCGGTGCTGCAGCTCGTCGAGCAGGGCTTCCTCCGGCTCGACGACGCCGTCGTCACCTGGGTCCCGGAACTGGCGGAGACCCGCCTCGCCACGGTCACCCTGCGCGCCCTGCTCGGTCACAACGCAGGCGTGATCCGTGACGGCGTCGACAACGACTTCTGGCAGCGCGGCGGGGAGTTCCTCGACCGGGAGGCCCTGCTCGAAGAGTCGCGGCTCAACGGAGCCGTGTACGAGACGGACGAGTACTTCAAGTACTCGAACGTCGGCTACTCCCTGCTGGGGCTCGCCATCGAGGCCGCGAGCGGGCTGCCGTACAACGACTACGTGCGTGTGAACATCGTCGACCGACTGCGCCTCGTCGATTCCGGGCCGGAGTACGACGCCGACCGCGCCGCCGAGTACGCGGCCGGGCACACGGGTCTCACGCAAGCCGATGACCGGCGCTGGCGGATCGGACACGTCGACACCCGCGCGATGGCGGCCGCGACCGGCTGGTTCTCGACCGCCGCCGAACTGACGAGCTATGGCGCCGCGCACTGGTTCGGCAACGAAACCCTCGTGTCGGATTCCTCGAAACGGTTGCTGCAGCGCGAGGAGACCATCGTCAAGGTCCGCGGACGGGAACTCGGCCGCTACGGGCTGGGCTTCGAGATTCGCACCGTGGGAGAGCGCAAGCTCGTCGGGCACAGCGGTGGCTACCCCGGTCATATCACGCGCACCTGGATCGACCCGGACGACGCGTTCGTGCTCAGCGTGCTCACCAATTCGGTCGACGGACCCGCCGATTCCCTCGCGACCGGCCTGCTGCAGATCATCGAGATCGCCCTCTCCCCCACCACGGCGGCCCAGGCGCACGACCCGGCGGTCCTCGCGCGGTATACCGGCCGCTTCGCCAACATGTGGGGCGTCACCGACATCGTGGAACTCGGCGGGCATCTTGTCTCGATCAACCCCCGGTCCCCCGAGCCGGCCCTCGCCCACCAGTTCCTCGACGTCGTCGGTGACGACGAGCTCCTCGCCGAACGCATCCCGGGCTTCGGTGCGACGGGTGAGCCCGCATACTTCACGCGCGATGGGGCGGGGCGGATCCTGTCCGTAGCCCTGGGCGGGATGACGCTCTGGCCGATCGACACCTACCGCGCGGCGCTCGCGACGGGACGCCCTGTCGACACGCTTGGCAAGATGTCCCTATGACAGACAAGCAGAGCGGTTCGCGGTCCTTCTCGGGCGAGCTGGACGACAAAACCCGGACCTTCATCGAGGACTTCGCCTCCTCATGGGAACTCGCGAACAACGCCCGCATGGAGGGCCGCGTCCTCGGTCTGCTCATGATCGTGGACGAGCCCTACCTGTCATCCGCGCAGATCGGCCAGCTCCTGCAGGCGAGTACCGGCGCGGTATCGATGGCCACCCGCTCGCTCGTGATCGTCGGCTTCCTCAAGCGGCACAACATCCCCGGGGATCGTGCCCACTACTTCCGGGTCGAGGACGACGTGTGGGGCACGTTCCTCAGTGGCGAGCGCGAGTACCTGCGCCGGATGAAGGGCGCGATCACCGGCGGCCTCGGGATCCTTGACAGCGAAGCGGCCAGCCCGCGCACGCGGCTGCGCAACGCCGAGCGCTACATGACCTGGCTCGAGGGGTACCACCGCAAGATGCTCCTCGACTGGGAGGCGTACCGCGATGCCCATGAGAACGACCACACGACAACGAGGGACGAAACGCCATGACAACTCCCGTGCTCACCGTCCGGAACCTCGCCATCGATTTCCTCGTGGGGGGAGATCGTGTGCCGGCCGTGCACGTCGTCGACTTCGACCTCCATGCCGGTGAGGTGCTCGCCATCGTCGGTGAGTCGGGTTCGGGAAAGAGCGTGACCTCCCTGGCCGTGCTCGGGCTGCTCCCCGGCAATGCGCGCGCATCCGGCGAGATTCTCGTCGACGGCCAGAACGTTCTCGGCGCCTCCGAGAAGGTGTTGTCCGGGATCCGGGGCCGGAAGGTCTCGATGATCTTCCAGGACCCGTCGAACGCGCTCGACCCGGTCTTCACCGTCGGATACCAGATCCTGGAGATGCTGAAGCGCCATCGCCCACAGCTGACCGCAGCTCAGCGTCGCGAACGTGCCGTGGAGCTGCTGCGGATGGTGGAGCTGCCCGATCCCGAGGACCGGCTCGACTACTACCCGCACCAGCTGTCCGGTGGGCAGGCGCAGCGCATCATGATCGCCATGGCTCTCGCGTGTGACCCGGAGGTCCTCATCGCCGACGAACCGACGACGGCGCTCGACGTCACCGTGCAGCGGGAGATCCTCGACGTCCTGCGGAGGCTGCAGCAGCGCACCGCCGCGGCGATCCTTCTCATCACGCACGACATGGGCGTCGTGGCGGACCTTGCAGACCGGGTCGTCGTCATGCGGCGGGGACGGGTCGAGGAGACCGCGCCCGTCCAGCGCATCTTCGAATCCCCCGAGGCGGAGTACACGAAGGCCTTGCTCGCGGCGGTCCCACGGCTCGGATCCGCCCACCGAGCATCGACAGCTGTACCTCACGAACGTCCGGTTCTCGAGATCGCCGATCTGGTGGTGGAGTACCGCAATCGACGCGGGCGTGCGATGCGCGCGGTCGACGGCGTCTCCATGGACATCCGCGCTGGGGAGATGATCGCTCTCGTCGGCGAATCGGGCTCAGGCAAGTCGACGATCGGCAAGAGCGCGCCCGGCCTCGCCCCGCTGACCGAAGGTCATATCGTCATCGATGGTGTCGATCTGGCCACAGCGTCGCGCTCCCAGGCGCGAGCGCTCAAGAAGCGCATCGGCGTGGTGTTCCAGAACCCTACTGCCGCGCTCGACCCCCGACGGACTATCGGCCAGTCGATCGGCGAACCCATCCGGGTCCACGAACGCCTGCGCGGTGGCGCACTTTCTGCGCGTGTCGATCGCCTGCTCGAGGCTGTCGAGCTGCCTGCCTCGTGGGCTGGGCGCTACCCGCACGAGCTCTCGGGTGGCCAGCGCCAGCGCATAGCGATAGCCCGCGCGGTATCGCTCGAGCCGATGCTGCTCATTGCAGATGAGCCGACCTCGGCGCTGGATGTCTCAGTGCAAGCGACAGTGCTCGAGTTGCTGCGCACCATCCAAGGCAATCTCCGTTTCGCCTGCCTGTTCATCAGTCACGACCTCGCGGTCGTGGACGAGCTCTGCGACCGCGTGGTGGTGCTGCATCGCGGAAAAATCGTCGAGCAGGGTGACCGCCACACAGTATTGACTGCCCCCGAGCATCCCTATACCCAACGCCTGCTCGCGGCCGCTCCCGTTCCGGATCCTGTGGAGCAGGCACGTCGGCGTCATGAGTCGGTCGCCGCGCTGTAGACCGACGGCGCACTCCCCTCCGCTAGCCTGAGGCAATGAAACCCCTGGCAGATCTTCCCCCGTACATCTATGGCACCACGCGGCTCGGGCACGACGACGTCCCCCGCGAGCAGCAGGCCTCCATGGCGCGTACGGCGATCGACGCCGGTCTCTGGCTGCACACGTCACGGCAGTACGACCACGCGCTCGAGGTACTCGGAGCCGCCTTCGCCGAAGATCCCGGCAGGGTCCCGCCGGTCATCGTGAAGCTGGGCGGCGGAACGGCCGAGGATGTCCGCGCCACGATCGCCGAGAACAGCGAGCCGCTCGGCATCAGCTCCATCGACATCGGCCAGCTCAGCGGCGTCGGCGCTTTCGCGGACGACATGGCCACGGGCGGGCCGATCCTCGCCGACCTGCAGCGCATCAAGGAGGACGGCCTCGTGGGGCGGTTCGTCCTCGAGGTCTTCCCCTGGACGTCGGATGCACCGATCCAGGCGCTGCGGGCCGGGCACCTCGACGGGCTGATCGACGGCTACATCTTCTACCTCAACCCGCTGCAGCGGTTCGCGTCCAACGAGCTCTGGGACGAACTGTTGGCGCAGGACAAGGCCATCATCTCGATGCGCACGGTGGCCGGTGCCCCCGTCCACGACCTGCGCGACGTCCCGGGTGCTGCGTGGAAGCCCTATCTTCAGGAACGCGCCGTCGAGGTCGCACCCATCTTCGAGCGCTCCGGCGTCGCGAGCTGGGCCGAGTTCTGCATGCGCTTCGCGCACAGCACCCCGCAGGTGGTCAGCACTGTCGGGTCTGCCAGTCGTGAGGAGAACCTGCGGGAACTGCTCGCCTGCAGCCAGGCGCTCGAGCCGCTGCCGCAGGACATCGTGTCCGAACTTTTCGCGCTCCAGCGGCGTTGGTCTGACGAGACAGACATCCACGCGGAGGACTGGAGCATGTAGCGGAACCACAGCGGACGACGACGGGGCAGCCACGCTGGCTGCGGCGCCGTCGTTCCTGTGCCATCGGGCACGCCATCGGAAAGAGAGCCGAGCCATGTCGAGACGGATCCCCCTCACCGGCATCGTCGGCCTGGTGGTCGTCGCCCTGGCCACCGGCTGCACAGCGGACAGCAGTGCCGGTCCGGGCGGGACCACCGACGCGACGTCGGAATCCGACGCCGGCGTGAACGCGGCGGTCGGCGCGCAGGACATCGCGACGGGCCTGGCCCTGCCCTGGTCCATGGCGTTCCGCGACGGCACCCTCCTCATCAGCGAGCGGGACACCGCACGGATCTTCGAGCTCGACGACGCGGGCAATCGCCGGGAGGTCGGCACGGTCGAGGGCGTCCGTCCCGGCGGGGAGGGCGGCCTGCTCGGTCTCGCCGTCGACGACCAGGACCGCCTGTATGCCTACTCGACCGGCACGGATGGAAACCGGATCCAGCGCCTGACGCTCGACGGCGCTCCCGGCTCCCTGGTCCTGGGCGACGCGGAAACCCTCGTCGACGAGCTGCCGTCGAACAGCATCCACAACGGTGGACGCATCGCCTTCGGACCCGACGGCATGCTGTACGCCGGGGTCGGCGACGCCGGCGACCCGGGCCGGGCACAGGACCTCGACTCGCTGGCAGGGAAGATCCTCCGCATGACGCCGGACGGTGAGGTCCCCGCGGACAACCCCTACCCCGGATCCCTCGTCTTCAGCCACGGCCACCGCAACGTCCAGGGCCTTGCCTGGGCGGCGGACGGCACTCTGTTCGCCAGTGAATTCGGGCAGAACACGTGGGACGAACTGAACGTCATCGAGGCCGGCAGGAACTACGGCTGGCCGGTCGTCGAGGGCATCGCCGGGGAGGAGGGATTCGTCGATCCGGTCCAGCAGTGGAGTCCGTCCGAGGCGAGCCCGAGCGGCATCACGGTGGTCGACGGCACGGTCTTCATCGCCAACCTCCGCGGGGAGAGGCTGCGCGCCGTTCCCGTGGGCGATCCCACCGCAGGCACCGATTACCTGGTGGGTGAGTACGGCCGGCTCCGGGCGGTCATCGAGGCGCCGGATGGACGCCTCTGGGTGCTCACCAACAACACCAGCGGACGCGGCGAGCCGCAACCGGGCGACGACCGCATCGTCAGCATCGAGGTTCCGGCCTGAGTTGGCGGCCAAGTAGGCAAGCGAGAGCCTGCGATGTAGTAAAGATTATCAGAGTGACCCCAACCAGGGTTAAGTGCACCGAATGGGACCATTAGCCTTATATTCAGGTATGACCAAAAGAACGTCAGTGACCACTCAACGCATCGCGGGGACGATCGGCGGTCAGCTGTTGACCTGGCGCAAACTTCTGGGCCTCACTGCCGAGCAGGTCGCAGATCGTGCCGGGATCAGTCGAAATACGCTCCGGAAGCTTGAGAAGGGGGAACTGGGCGTCGGATTCGAGGCCTTCCTCAACGTGGCGAGGGTACTCGGGTTGAGCGAGCAACTCGAGGCCGCTTTCGATCCCTATGAGACCGATTTCGGGCGCGCACGCGCTGAACAGAAGCTACCCCAGAGGGTGCGCCGTTGAGTGCACACATTGAAGTGGATCTGGAGACGACGGGCGGCACTGTCAACGTCGGCCGAGCCTATATAGAGTCCCGACGGGGCACCACCACCACGAACTTCGCGTATGACGGCGCCTATCTTGCCCTACCGACCTCGTATGCGATCGATCCCGAGTTACCTATCACACGTGGCAATCACGCCGTGAAGGGCATCCCCGGTGCCTTCGCGGATGCGTCTCCCGACCGTTGGGGTCGGCACATCATCAGCAAGCGGCTTCAGGCAGAGGCTCGACGCCTCGCAGTGAGCCCCAGAACACTGACAGATCGCGATTTCCTCCTGGGAGTATCGGACAAGACGCGACAGGGGGCACTGAGATTTCGCATGGCCGAGGGCCCCCACCTGAGCCAAGGTACCGACGTACCTAAGCTCGTGCGGTTACCGGAGTTGCGGCAGGCCGCGAAGGACGTCGAACGGAATCCGGAGGATCTTTCCGCGCTGAAGATGCTTCTCGACGCCGGCACCGGCAGCCTTGGTGGCGCACGTCCGAAGGCTTCTGTTCAGGATGGCGACCGTCTTGCCCTTGCCAAATTCACTCACGCGGGCGACCAGTGGCAGGTGATCGCCTGGGAAGCGGCCACGCTCATACTGGCCGAACGGGCTGGTATCGGCACTCCCTCACACCAACTACTCCGTCTCTCAGCCTCCGACCCGGTTCTCGTCCTTGATCGATTCGACCGGGATGGGCCTCGACGAACCGGGTACGTCTCGGCGATGACGATGCTACGGCAGCGCGACGGTACAGGCGGGGACTACCTGGATCTCCTGGACGTCATCGATGAGAACTCCGAGGATCCGGGCGCCGACCGAGCGGAACTGTTTCGACGGATCTGCTTCAACATCCTCGTCAACAATACGGACGATCATTTGAGGAACCACGGTTTCCTCAGAGGAGGCAACGGATGGCGACTCTCCCCCGCATTCGATGTCAATCCCACACCGGATCTGAACGCCGAGCGAGGTACTGCCATTGACGGCGCAGTGACACGTGAGGATGCGATGGCTGCCGCCCTGGGGGTAGCCGACTACTTCGTGAACCGCGACCAGCGGAAAGTCATTGTGGATACGGTCGTGCACGCCGTGAGCACCTGGCGGACGGCGGCCGACGCATGCGGCATCCCCCGAGCCGAGATGGAACTCTTCGCGCCCCTGCTTGACCAACTTCCACAGAATCTCAGACCGTCGATGTGACGCCAGCTCCTATCCCGCGGCGCAGCATCACGGCACACCACCCTGCGCTTACCATGGAGAACAATCAGGACACGCAGAGGCTTTTGGGGAAGAAGTGGACTTTTACGGCGTCGCGGCCCTGCGCGAGAACCACCCTGGGTGGTCGCTCCTGCGTGCCCACCATGCACCGCTCGCACTCGCCTTCTTCATGACTGCCTTCACGGGTCCGAACCAGCGCAACCTCGGGCGGCAGCAGCTCATCGACGTCCTCGATGACGTGCTGTTCGGCGTGCGGGACACCTTGGGCGAGGATTCCTTCCCCAAGCCTGCCGCCGACTATCTCGACGACTGGGCTGCGCCCGAGAAAGCGTGGCTGCGCAAGTACTACGTGCCGGGTCAGGACGAACCGCGCTATGACCTCACGGCTACCTCCGAGGATGTGGTGCGGTGGGTCGAGAACCTGCAGGGGCGCGCCTTCGTGGCCACGCAATCGCGGCTGACCAGCATCTTCGCGGTCCTGAAGGCATTGGTCCAGGGATCGGAGACGGACCCGGACGTTCGTCTCGCCGAGCTTCAACGGCAGCGGGACGGCATCGACGCCGAGATGCAGCGCCTGCGCGAGGGCCACCTTCGCGTGATGAGCGCGCCTGAGGCACTGGACCACTTGCAGCAGCTCACCGCCCTGGCGAAGGACCTGCTCTCCGACTTTCGCGAGGTCGAACAGAACTTCCGCACGCTCGACCGCGAGGTGCGCGAGCACATCACCACCTGGGACGGCACCCAGGGCGAACTGCTCACCTCGATCTTCGCCAACCAGCAGGGCATCACCAGCTCTCTGCAGGGCCGCACATTCCAGGGGTTCTGGGATTACCTCATGTCGCCCCAGCTGCGGACCGAGCTGCGGGACCTGCTGCAGCGCGCCACCGAGATCAAAGCCCTTGCCGAGCGCGACGAGCTGCAGGGCCTCGGCACGCTGCACCAGGACTGGCTGCCCGCGGTCGAGCAGACCCAGGCCACCGTGCGCCAGCTCTCCCAGCAAATGCGCCGGCTGCTCGATGACAAGGTGTTCCTCGAGAACAAGCGCATCATGCAACTCATCCGGCAGATCGAGGGCGGTGCCCTCGCCACGCGTGCGCAGCCGCCGTCAGGCGTGTTCATGGACATCCCCGCCCCGGACGTCGAGGTCGCGTTGCCGTTCGAACGCCCTCTGTACGAGCCGAGCCGACGCGTGATGGTGGACGACGTCGTCGAGCTGGCCGATGACACAACCGTTGACGCCAGCGCGCTGTTCAACCAGTTCCATGTGGACAGAGACCGGCTCACGGCGCAGATCGAGGCCGTGCTCTCGGATGTGGAACAGGCCACCCTCGCGGAGGTCACTGCGGCGTATCCGCTCTCCCAGGGGCTGGCTGAACTGGTGGCCTATTACCAGCTGGCCACAGACTCGCCGTGGGCATCCATCACCGCGGATCGGACGGAACAACTCGCCTGGACCCTGCCGGACGGCAGTATCCGTGAAGCGACCATCGACCAGATCATCTTCGTGAGGCCCTCATGACAGTCCTGAACCCGGAGAACAATGCCACGACCCCGCCGGAGCTCCCCGGTGTCATCACCCGGCTCTTCAAGGGCGTGATGTACGCAGAGGCGGATGAGAAGACGTGGCAGGCCCTGCTCGGGCTCGCATCCCAGGTG
This sequence comes from Arthrobacter sp. NPDC092385, assembly GCF_044755105.1. Classification (NCBI taxonomy): domain Bacteria; kingdom Bacillati; phylum Actinomycetota; class Actinomycetes; order Micrococcales; family Micrococcaceae; genus Arthrobacter; species Arthrobacter sp. NPDC092385. The sequence continues at coordinate 211,641 of NZ_JBIVQL010000003.1, read as the reverse complement.
CAGGATTACGTCGCAGTGCTCGGGCTGGAGCTCATTCTCGACGAGCCCGAGGGCTACGCGTTCCTCCGTTCCCGCGAGGACGAGGACGGCTCCCTCCCCCGGCTGATCCCGCGCCGCCAGCTGACCTTCAACGTCAGCCTGCTGCTGGCCCTGCTCCGCGGACGCATGCTCGAGTTCGACACCAACAGCAGCGAACTACGCCTCATCATGACGGACCAGGACATCGCGGACATGGTCTCGGTCTTCCTGCCGGACAGCAGCAACGAGGCCCGCGTCCTGGACCGTCTCGGTGCCGATATCAAGAGAGTGGTGGAGCTGGGATTCCTGCGGAGACTTCGCGGGCAGCCGGGCACGTATGAGGTGATGCGCATCCTCAAGGCCTTCGTGGACGCGCAGTGGCTCGAGGAGTTCGACGCGCGCCTCGCCGACTACCGCGCCACGCTGTCGGGCGCCACCACGAACACCACGGGGGAACAGTAGATGAGCACCGAGATCCAGGACGCCCTCTTCGCCCTAGAGGGACCAGGAGACGACGACGGCGCGCTGCCCGGCTTCCGGCTGCACCGCCTCGAACTGCTCAATTGGGGCACCTTCCACGGCGGCGTCAGGAGTTTCACGCTCGACGGCGTCAACAGCCTCCTCACCGGTGACATCGGTTCGGGCAAGTCCACGGTGGTTGACGCCATCACCACGCTGCTGCTGCCGGCCAACCGCATCGACTACAACAAGGCCGCAGGCGCGCAGAAGAAGGAACGCAGCCTGATGTCCTACGTGCGCGGATTCCACAAGAGCACGCGCAGCACGAGTGGCGAATACTCCAGGCCCGTGGCGCTACGCAAGACAGGCATGCTGACCGTGGTGCTCGGCGTCTTCCACAACGCGCAGCTGGGCAAGTCGGTGACCCTCGCGATCACGCTGTGGGCCACACAGGAGGCAGGCCAGCCCACCCGCTTCTACTCGCTCGCGGAAAGCGACCAGAGCATCGCCGCGGACTTCTCCGACTTCGGACAGGATCCTGCGAAGCTCAAGAAGAAGCTGCGTGGCGCCGGCGTCGCCGTGCATGACTCCTTCGACCCCTACGCCGCCGCCTTCAAACGCCAGTTCGGGATCAGCGGCAACCAGGCCATGGAACTCTTCCACCGGACCATCTCCATGAAGCAGGTGGAGAACATCACCTCCTTCGTGCGGACCAACATGCTGGAGGAGGACGACGTCGCGGCGCGGATCGGCAACCTGATCCACCACTTCGACGACCTGAAGCGAGCGCACGATGCCGTGCTGCGCGCCAAGGACCAGATCGCGCTGCTGGCCCCGATCCGGGGAGGTTCCGCACTGCACGCGAAGCTGAGCAGCGAGGACGAGCAAGCGCGCACCCAGCGGGACCAGCTGCATCCGTGGTTCTCGCAGCAGCGCCTCGAACTCAGCACCGAGCACCAGGCCGAACTCGAGCGCACCGCAGTCCGGCTCGCTGAGGACGGCACTGCGCTGGCAGCCGAGATCGCCGGCGCACGTCACGAGCTGTCCGCGGTGCAGGAGGACATCCGCACCAACGGAGGCGGGCGACTCGCCGCGATCGACGTCGACCTCGCCCGCCTCGAGGAGGAGTCGCGGGCGCAGCGTGCACGGTTCGAGAACTACCGCAGCGCAGCGAAGGAACTCGGACTCCAGCTTCCCGAGGACCGCGTGCTGTTCGATGCCAACCGGGCACAGCTGGCCGACGTCGAGACCGACCTGAAGGAACAATCAGGCCAGTTGCAGGAACAGCACACAGCCCTCACGGTCCAGCGCTCCAGCTACGCCGAGCAACTGGCGGCCATCACCGCCGAACTGGTCTCCCTGCAGTCCCGCCCCAATCTGCTCCCCCTCGCCCAGCTCGAGCTGCGCCGTCGCCTGTGCGAGGGAACCGGTATCGCCGAGACCGCCCTGCCGTATGCAGGCGAGCTGCTACGCGTGCGCGACGGCGAAGGGGCATGGGAAGGCGCTGCCGAGCGCACCCTGCGCGGTTTCGCGCTCTCCCTGCTGGTGCCGAACGAGCACTATCCGGCCGTCAGCGCCTGGGTGGACGGCAACAACCTCCGCGGGCGCCTGGTGTATCGGCGCATCGCGGACTCCTACTCACCGCAACCGCCGGGGCCCGGGACGCTGGCCGCGAAGATCGCCATCAAGGCCGGCACGCCTCACCGTGACTTCCTGCTCGACGAGCTCAGCAGCCGCTTCGACTACGTGTGCTGCGAATCCCTCGAGGACTTCCGCCGTTACCCCAAGGCACTGACCCTCAACGGTCAGCTCAAGGGCGGCCGCGGACGCCACGAGAAGGACGACCGCCAAGGCCTCACCGACCGCCGCACCTTCGTGCTCGGTTGGGACAACCATGACAAGATCGGCCGCTTCCACGCCGAGCGCGACGAACTCCAGGGCGAGCTCGACGGGATCACCGGACGGGTGGGCCGTATCGCCGCGTCTCTCGGTGAGGTCGGCCGCAAGAATCAGCACCTCGGCACCGTACGTGCCGTGACGAGCTTCAGCGAGATCAGCTGGCAGGTCACGGCGCGCCGGATCGCGGACCTCACGGCGGAACGGGCGGAGCTGGAGGCCGCGAGCGATGTCCTTCAGCAGCTCACCCGGACCGAAACCGAGCTGCGCGGGCGGCTGGAGAAGCTCGAGCAGAAGAGCAGCGTTCTTCAGCAGCGGATCGGGGCCAATGACAAGGATGCCCGGGACATCGCCGACGCCATCGTCGAATGTGAAGAACTCCTGCTCGAGAAACCGCTCACCGACGACGACGATGTCCGCGCCGCCGTCGCTCAGCTCACGGCGGCAGCCCTTGACGGGAAGGCCCTGACGCACAGGAACACCGCCACGGTCGAATCCGCTGTACGAGCCAGTCTCACCGACACCATCGATGCGCGGAACAAGCGCATCGTCACGGCCGCAGCCTCCACCGTGCGGCAGATGGCGGACTTCCGGAACAAGTACCCGAACGAGACCGCGGACATCGACGCATCGCTGGAATCGGCCGACGAGTTCAGCCGCATGCTGGACCAGCTGACCAGCAACGACCTCCCCCGGTTCGAGGCCCACTTCAAGGAATCACTCAACCAGAACACCATCCACGAGGTGGTGGCGTTCAACGCGTTCCTGGACAGCCGCCGGCAGGACATCATCGGCCGGATCAACGAGATCAACGTGTCCCTCGCGGGCATCGACTACAACCCGGGCCGCCACATCCAACTGGAGCACCAGAACACCTCCGACGCGGATGTGCGCCAGTTCGGCAGTGACCTGCGCGCCTGTTCGGAGGGAAGCCTCGGCGACACGGAGCAGTACTCGGAGCAGAAGTACCTGCAGGTGGCAGGGCTGATCGAGCGCTTCCGTGGGCGCGAGGGCCTGACGGCATTGGACGAACGGTGGACGGCCAAGGTCACCGATGTACGGAACTGGTTCACGTTCTCGGCGTCGGAGAAATGGACCGAGACCGGCGAGGAATTCGAGCACTTCACCGACTCCGGCGGAAAATCCGGCGGCCAGAAGGAGAAGCTCGCCTACACGATCCTCGCCGCGGCGCTCGCCTTCCAGTTCGGCCTCGGTTCCGCGCAGGACGCCGCCCGGTCGACGTCGCGCTCCAAGGGCCGCAGCTTCCGCTTCGTGGTCATCGACGAGGCCTTCGGCCGTGGCTCGGACGAGTCGGCACGCTACGGCCTGGAGTTGTTCCGGCGCATGAAGCTGCAACTGTTGATCGTCACCCCGCTTCAGAAGATCCACGTCATCGAACCCTTCGTCTCCCATGTGGGCTTCGTGGCCAATACCAACGGTGACGATTCCCAGCTACGGAACATGACGATCCAGGAATACCGCGAGGAAAGAAATAGACGTGCCGGCTGATGCCTCCGCCCGCTGGACGACCCTCGCGAATCTTCGCACGCTGTCCGCGACGGCGTGGCAGCGAGGCTCGCTGCTACGGGAGGTGCTGGAGCCGTCGGGAGCCTATCCCCGGCGTCGTGCCCTGAAGAAGCCAACCGCCGCCGAGCTGCGCGACCACTACGCTGCCGCCCGGTCCTGGTCCGGTGAGCTCACGGCGGCCGCGGGTGCGTTCAGCCTTGAACTCATCGAGGTGGGTCGCACCACCATCGGCGCCAATCAAGTGCCCGCGGCGGCGGTGTTCGCAAACGTCGACGACGAGATCGCCTTCGTCGGCAAGGATCGTGACACCGCGCGCGCCGTGGCCCTGACTGCGGAATTGACGGAAGTGGACCCTGCGCTGAGAGCCTGGGTCATCGCCCGGCCGATGCAACTCCTCGAACTGGGCGAGGACGCAGTGACGGCGTCGCGGGTGGCGCTCTGGCTACGTGAACACCGTTCGCCAGCCATCTATGTCCGGCAGCTCAGCCTGCCCGGCGTGCATACCAAGTTCGTCGAAGGCCACCGGAGAACCATCACCGAGATGCTGTCGGTGCTGCGGCCGGAGGACCCGATGCCGGCGGTTGAACTGGCGCCCTCTGTACGTGTGGATGAAGTGCCCTCGTCCGTCGTCGTCGCACAGGACTCACCCCCGGGGGCACGGTTCGCTGCGCGGCACGGCTTCCTGCATGCTCCGGAACGGGTTCGGTTCCGGGTGCTGGATCCAGAGCTGTCGGTACTCGGGTCCGCGCGCGATCTTACGGTCACGGCGGACGCTTTTGCCTCGCTCCGCCTGCCGGTGGACGAGGTGATCGTCACGGAGAACCTGGTGAACTTCCTGTCCCTGCCCGATCGGCCAATGACCCTGGCGCTGTTCGGAGGCGGGTACGGTTTCTCGTCGCTGAGGGACGCCGGGTGGCTGCGATCCTGTGCGGTGCACTACTGGGGAGACCTGGACACGCATGGCTTCCGGATCCTGGATCAACTCCGCGCGGTGCACCCACAGGTGGGCAGCATGCTTATGGACGAGGAGACCCTGCTGGCGCACCGGGACCGCTGGGGGACGGAGCCGACGCCGTCGCGCGTCGATCTGACGCGCCTCACCGCGGCGGAGGCGGAGATGTACCGGGCACTGCAGCAGGACGTCTATGGGCCCTCGGTCCGGCTGGAGCAGGAGCTGATCCGATGGAACTGGGCAGAAGGAGCGCTGCTCCACCTGCCATCGAGGACGGCATGATGTGCCGCACCGCAGGAACCGGGCGTTGGGGCTCCGAGCCGGATCAGCCCTGATCGAGGAAAGGCCCCAATCCCTGCGTCGTTCCCACGCCCGCTCCGGCCCTCGTCCGCGGACGGACAGCAAGCCGGTGACGTCGATGTCCTGTAGCTGGCGAAGACGACGGCGGGGCAGCCACCACGCGTGACTGCCCCGCCGTTCATCCGTTGTGGTGCGGCTAGCTGTCGCAGCCCCATCCATCGCCGTCGCGATCGAACTTCGGCTGGAAGCCGGGTGAGCCTGCGGCGATCGGGGCAGCGCCTGCCGCCCGAACGGCGTCGCAGTTCTGGTAGAAGGGAGCAGCCGGTGCCGGGACAGGGGCTACCGGTGCAGGTGCCGGAGCTACCGGTGCAGGCACTGGCGCCGGCGCTGGTGCTACCGGGGCTGGCGCGACGGGCTCGGGAACGACGACGACGGGCGGCGCGGGCGCGACGATCGGCGCCTCGGTCTCAACGGGCGGGGCGATGGACGGCGCCATCTGGTTGGTCGGCGCGAGGATGCCGTTGCAGTCGGACAGGATGCCGGCCATGGCGTCGCGCTCCGCCTGCGTGACCCACAGCGCGTAGGTTGCCTTGACGGAGACCTGCCGTGCCACGTACTCGCAGCGGTAGGCCTTGTTCGGCGGCAGCCAGGTGGCGGCGTCGCCGTCGCTCTTCTGCTGGTTGGTGGGGCCGTCCGTGGACTGCAGGTTCAGCGGGTCGTTCGCGAAGGCGACGCGCTGGTCGGCGGTGAGCTGCTGCGCACCCTTCTGCCAGGCATCGGAGAGGGCGACGACGTGGTCGATCTGCACATCGCTGCTCGTCGCCTGACCGCGCAGGAACGGGATCTGGGTGCCGGTGTACGGGTCGTCGAGCACGCCGGACTGCACCTTGCAGGGCACAGAGTTCACGTAGGCGATCTCCGTCAGGTCCCGGTTCAGCATGTCGTTGCGCGTATCGCACCCGTTGCGGTCGACGTCGGCCCAGGCCTGCCCGAACTGCTCGCGGTCGTACCCCGTCTTCGGGGCACGGCCCTTGATGGGCAGCGTCTCGAGCACCGCGAGCGCGGTGGTGTTGAAGGCCGGCTGGTCCGACGGCGCGCGAGGCGTTCCGGTGACATCGGCGACGGCGTCGGAATCCAGCGGTGCGACGTCCGACGCCGTGGGCGTGGGCGTCGGTGATGGCGTCGGTTTCGAGGAAGCCGTCGGCTTTGCCGTCGCCGTCGCCGTCGCCGTCGCTGTCGCTGTTGCGGACGGGGCGCTCGTGCTTGGCGCACTGGTCGGCTCGGCGGCCTGCTCGGCCACGGCTGTCGGGACCGTGTCGGATGCGGGCGCGATGGCACCACCGACGAGGAGCGCGACGACGGCCGCTCCTGCCGTGATGGCCCCGGCCCTGCGCCCGCCGAGCCGCGCCCAGGACGGGCGGTTGGTCAGGAGCGTGTAGAGGCCCGTGAAGAGGCCGAAGAGTGCGGCCATGATGATCGCGCCGCTGAGTCCACCGGCGATGAGACCGATGACGACGAGGAACAGGCCGAGACCGGCAACGATCGCCGTCGAGCGCCGCACCTCCAGTTTGATCGTTGACGACGGAGTGCGCGCAGGCGGACGGGATGACGAAGAAATGGAAGGCCCCCAGGGTTGATGATCTTGCTTCTCGGGAAGCATACCCTTGTGGATCTACAACGATTCGAAGGGCCCTGTACCTGGCGCTGATCAATTGATTCATGACTCAGTTCGGGCTCAGCATTGGCTCAGGATTCGCGACGTCATTCCGGGACGACGAATCAGGCCTGTGCATCGCGTCGGCCCCAGTACCAGAGGTATCTCGCGGCATGATCCGCTTTCCGGCTGGCCGAAGGAAGCGTCTGAAGAAGGCTCGCGACCGGTTGTCACGATCACTGCCTGTATGAGCAGGAGTATTGATCTGTGCTACATCTTTGAAGTCATTGACTTCGCCAAACCGTGTTTCAGGCACCGAGCATCAAGGTCGATGGTTTGCATCAAAAATGACACTCGAAGCCCGCGGCACCGGTGGGACTTTCCGACGCTCCAGCACGCATATTCGTACCCGTAGAAGAAGACCGATGAATCCTGCTCACTTCCGCCGCCTCGCACCGGCGATCATTCTTACCGCGACTGTTCTCGCCTCGACCCTGACGGCCTGCACCGGCTCCGATGCGTCGGGTGGGACGCCGTCCGACTACCAGGCAGGCACTGTGGTGCGGGTCATCGACGGCGACACCCTTGTTATCAACTTCGATGACGAGGACCAGACCGTCCGCCTGCTCAACGTGGATACGCCCGAGACGAAGCACCCCGACAAGCCTGTCGAGTGCCTCGGACTGGAGGCCACCGAGAAGCTTGAATCGCTGACCCCGCCCGGTACGAAGGTTGCCCTGGATTTCGACGTCGAGCGGACCGACAAGTATGACCGCGTGTTGGCCGCGGTATTCATCGAGGACCAGACCCTGGTCAATGCGGAACTTGCACGCATCGGTCTGGGCGTTCCCATCCTCATCGAGCCCAACCGTAAGTACTACGACGAGGTGCAAGCGGCATACAACGAAGCCACCGCACAGGGCGTCGGGCTGCTGGACCCCGCTGCGGGCTGCACCCTGCCGGCGGAAGTGACTGATGCCGTGGAAACCCTTGCTGCGGCGACCGACGCTCCCATGGGCGAGACGGCGGCAGCCGTCGCCGCAACTGCAGCCGGCATCCTCGCCGCCCTCGCAACCGCGAAATCCGCCCGGGAAGCGCTGGCAGCAGGCAAGGACACGGTTCGGGTCCTCGCGGTCGGCGCCGATCGCGCGGCGGCGATGCTGCGTGACCTCGACACCCAGATTGCCAAGGGCGAGCAGTCGCTGACGACCGCCAACACCAGGGCCACCGCCCTCGACGACGCAGAGAAGGCAGCCCAGGCTGCGGCAGCTGAAGCGGAAGCAGCCAGGGTGGCAGAAGCTGCCCGCATCGAGACCGAACGACTCCAGGCAGAAGCCGCGGAGGCTGCCCGCGTCGAGGCCGAGCGGATCCAGGCGGAAGCCGCGGAGGCTGCCCGTGTCGAATCCGAGCGGCTCTAGGCAGAAGCCAACGCTCGTGCTGAGGCCGACCGCCTGGCAGCTGAAGCTGCAGCAGCCGCCGAGCGTGAGCGGATTCGGAACCTTCCGCCCGTTCCAGCGCCCTACATCCCGCCCGCTGCGCCGTACATCGCACCGGCTCCCCCTGCGGCACAGAACCCGTACCCGGGCTACAACGGTCCTCGTTGCTACGCACCGGGTGGAAAGAGCTGGCGGCCCTGCTGAACGGCGCTCGGATCCGACGTCGCGGGAACTGTCGAGGGAACTACTGACGCCCGCTGTCAATTAACTCCCTGAGCGGTGGCGCATCGCCCTACGAGGAGATGCACCACCACAACGGGAGGATCGGTCATGGTGAGCAGGTGCGCGGCGATGATCTCTGGCATATGCGCGTCGACCCCTGATACTCCGCACATTGTCCCTCAGCTGTCCGCTGACAAGGACTACTCATGACGGCGAGCGTCACACCCCGCCGTCGGAGCCGTCCGGTTCGATTGCTCGTCAGTGCAGTCATCCTCGGCGTGCTCGGATCAGCGCTGGTGCTCCTGGGACCTGGTCTTTTCGGCGATTCGCGCGTCGGAGGCGGCTCGCTTTTCTCGAGGCCGGAATGCGTCGTTCAAACGCCGGACGGAGATGTCGGGCTGACCCGTGACCAGGCAAAGAGCGCGACGACGGCGGTGGCGCTTCAATCCAGCGGAGCCGACGCTCCGGACACAACTGGTCTGGACGACGCCGCGCTCCAATCGCTGGCAGGCGGACCGGCTGACGATGCCGGGCCTGTCCTGAGTTGCAGGGGTTTCGTGGACGGCGAACTCCAGACAGAGGAGCTCACCGCGACGGGCCTGACGCCGCGCGCCGAGCTGGTGCGGACGGCGATGACCGAGGTGTTCGGCGAGCAGAGCCTCGGCGGCTTCGAGCCAGGCGGCGTCGGCTCCGGGCATGGCGGTGATTCCACCCACTACGACGGCCGGGCTATCGACGTCTTCTTCCGGCCGGTGACGGAGGAGAACCGGCGCGAGGGATGGATCCTGTCCCACTGGCTGGTGGCTCATGCCGAGGACCTCGACATCCAGTACGTCATCTTCGATGACCAATTTTGGAGCGTCCGCATCGCGCGGGGCGGGTGGCACCCCTACGAGGCACCGGCGCCTGCGAATGAGATTCTGCGTCACCTCGACCACGTTCACGTGGATGTGCTCGCCGGCGAGAACTGAGCTGATCGTTATGAGGCCCACCACTCAGAGAGGTGTTGTGGTACCAGCTCGGTCCCGTTGGCGACCGTGGCGTCTACGTTCCGGTTGAGATGAACGGCAAGTGCGAAGTGCTTGAAAAGCAGAAGGGGTCACAGCGCGGCGATCATGCGGCCCTTCACCGCGTCACCTGCGCGTCACTCCTGGCTGCGTACCCATACCGGCATCCCCCATAGGGAGCGCCGTAGCACCGACACTCCCTGATGAGATCTGCCGCTTGATCTGCTCCAGCTCCTCCTTGAGCGAATCGACAGTCGCGCGGTACTTCCTGAAGTCCGCCTTTCGGCGCTGCGCGGTGAGGAAGCTAAGACCAGCGGCAAGAATGACGAGCGGGAATGACACCAGCAATGCCCACCCAGAAGTAGCAAGGAAGCCCAGAGCGATGGGAAGTGCCTGCTGGAATGAGCGGAAGTCATTCACCCCTCCCACTACTCCTTCCATAGCGGAGTCGAGCGGCTCCAGGAACTCCCCCACAAGAGGCGTTTCGGAGAGTGTCGGAGCACTCAGCGGTGCCTCTCCATCCGGGGACCACCGCGAATCGCTGAAGGTACTCAGGACGTAGATCCCGGCCGCTGCGTTGAACGCGGCGAAGAGCAGAACCGCGCCAAGCGCAATCCAGTGAAGACTGCGCGGACGCCACAATCCGAACACCAACTCGTACAAAGCTTGCCGAGATTGTACAAATTTTACCTGCAGAGGATTTCGAGAGAACAGTTGTTCCACTGAAGACAGGCATCGAGGCGGGACTGAAACCACTATTACCAGAGGTTATCTATATCGAGGCAGTTAAAGATGCTACCGCAGAAACAAAGACCTCCGAAACAGCTACTTTTGGTAAACTACTAAAGATTTTGCTTGACGCCGTTTCAGACGAGTTTCAGGATATCGAAAACTCTTTTCGTGAGATTCACCAGCGCCTAAGTCGCCACCTAGGCGACGACGGAGAGCCAATCGATAGTCGTCTGGCTGAAGTGCAACTGATAGAAAGCACCATTCAGGAATTCGTGCGGGAGAGTTTTCCTGGTGTGGGTCTTGAAGTCAGAGTTCCAGCACCCGAACTACGATCAATTCTCGGCAGTGCCGAGATTGACATTGACGACGGCCATAAAGGTTCGATAGCTAGCAAAGGAGACGGGCTGAAGCGCACTGTCGCTTTCGCTATCTTGCGCGCCTACACCGCGTTGAAGGACAATGGACTTCGAGGTAGTGACGGACCCCCAAACACACAGTCAAGCTATCTCCTATTGTTTGAAGAACCGGAACTCTACCTTCACCCCCGAGCGCAACGGCAGTTGTTCGATACCCTGGCTAGATTCTCGAAGGATCATCCAGTCCTTGTAACCACACACTCTCCAGTGTTCCTTAATGCGAACGCTACGGCGACTTTCGCCTGTCTCCGAAAGCGCCATTCTTCTGCAGGCGTTGCGGTTGTAGATGTAGATCTGCGTTCCAACATGTCAGAGAGGGATGCTCTTCAACTAATTTGCCATGAAAACAACGAAGCTGCTCTCTTTGCACGCGCAGTCGTGCTCGTGGAAGGCGACAGTGATGCCGTCGTACTTCCGCATCTAGCTCAACTCATCGATAAGGATTGGGACCACGTAGAACACGGAGTGGTTTTTATTCGCACGGGCGGGAAGTCTAGCATTCAAAGATACCGAGATTTTTTCGGTCGTTTTGAGGTACCGGTATTCGCTATAGGAGACCTGGATGTTTTACTTGATGGTTTCTCGAAAGTATCAAGCGATGCCGAAGCTGACCAAATCCGACAATCAATTCTTCAAAGTGTCGAAGTGTTTCTTGCCTCCGAGCCAATCCCCCTAGGAGGTAAAGCAGTCGAAAGCTTTCGCCGAAAGGCAAGTGCTCGTAAGCTTTGGGAAGAAGCACATAAGGCCTTTGGAGAACTGGACGAGAATCCAGACCGCGGGGACCTTCAGGCTCTTGAATCAATCCTAGGACAGTTATTTGACCTATCGCGTGGTCGTGAGCGCTTGACAGTCCTGTCTTCTATTCAGGGTGATCTTGGTGAACAAAAGCGAAAGCTCAATCTTCAGTTACATTCTTCGGGGACGCACATCCTAGAACGTGGCGCTATCGAGCATTACTACGGTCAGCCTTCGCTGGGATCAGATAAAGTTCTTGCTGCGGGGAGGTTCCGCGATGCCACAAAGAATCTCGATCAGTTTCGTGCTCGACATGGCGACAATGCAGAAAACGTGATTGAGGAGTTGCAGCTGTTGTTTGCGGCAATTTTTGGGGACTTAGCCGCTCCGGTAGTTGAGCCAACCTCGGCCGCTTCGTTCAGTTGATTTTCACTAACATGTATTCGCTTTGTATATAAATTCAATTGGAATTTGAACCTACGAAGTGCAAGCACATGCGTTCTTCGTAGGTGTAGCGGTAGGTGACCTCACCTAAACAGCACATCGAGCCAGCCCCGAAAACTAGGAAGGACCAACAGTGTCGTTGACAAATCAGTCGTTACCGAGAGAAGCTCCGTCGATGATTAAAGGGAATTCGGGGATTGGAATAGCGTCGTATCCCCGTTCTCCGCTCGTGGTCGGCAGGAGGTAAACGTAGATAAGATCAGTGTCCGGCGCCACCCGTCGGCTATAACCGCTTGGAGCGGCCCTCGAACAACGCTTCTCCTTGGAGCCGATTGCACTCGCCGCTGCCTGATCGCGCCATATGCGCGCTGTTATCGGCGACAACACCAAGAGGACCGGATACCGCCGTGCGGACGCACATCCTGGTGGCACGGAACGCAGCAGGTGCAAACCCCTCCACGGGGTAGCGAGGTCGAGACCGAGCGCCTTCACCTGCAGGGTTAGAAGCCGACGGGTGCGCCCAGGGTGTCGGCGATCTTCCACCAGAGCCGGTTCACCTCGACGTACCGGTCGGTGGGGTCGAGCGGCTTCGCCCACGGCTTGTCGATGATGTAGTGGATATTCTTCACCTGCGCCGGATCCCAGACCGATGGGTGCTGGTGCTGCAAGGTTTTCAGCGCGTTGTACACGTAGGGCAGCGGACGCCAGCGGTCGCGGTAGAACTCGTTGAGGAAGTCCTGTTCGGCGAACGGGTAGTGCGACAGGTCGTCCACGCCTGCCAGCCGCCCCACCATGTCGGCGAGGACGGCCTCGTCGGGCGACAGCACGAGGAAGCCGCCGTTCAGGTAGTTGTCCGTCGCACCCGGTTCGGTGACGTGGTCCCCGCCCCGGCACTGCGTGTAGAAGCAGGTCTCGGGTGTCCAGCTCGGCGGATAGCTCGCAATCCGGTTGGGGTTGCACCGGCAGGCGTGGCAGGCGGCGATGGCGCCGTCGGCCAGGTCCAGCGAGAACAGCTCGTCCATGTTCCGGGTCACCAGCATGTCGGCATCCAGGAACACGACGCGCTCGAACTCCGTGAGGCCCCAGACGGCCAGCTTGGTCCACACCTCCGCGAACCGGGAGTTGGCGTAGCTGTCCGCCGACCCACCGGCCGGACGCAACGGTGCCACGTCGCGCAAGAGGCACCCGTCGTCCTGCAGGACGCGCCGGGCCTGCTCGTCGATCCCCTCGGTCACCATAACCACGAGGGGGATAGTGCTGCCGGAGGCCGCCAGCGAGGCCCGCAGCGTCCGGACCCCGATCAGGTAGTCGGGTTGAGTCAGCAAGGTCACCCAGGCATTCATCGGTGGTGCTCCTGTCCAGGAAATCGAGGGTGGGCGGGTCGGGTCAGTCGAGGAGCGCATCGGTGAATGCGTTCGCGAACCTGTGCTCGGGGTCCAGCGTCTCGCGTACCCGGCGGAAGGCCTCCCACTGCGGGTACAGCGCCGGCCAGTCGTAGAGGGACTCGTCGAAGTACTTGCCCCAGTGGGGACGGCCGCCCTCCTCGGCCAGGGCCCGCTCCACGGCCCGGAGGAAGCTGTTCCCCTCCTCGGACAGCGAACCGTCCGCCGCGTAGTAGACCACGAAGCCGAAGTAGCAGGTGTCCTGGCCGTTGGACGGGCTCAGCCATCCCTCGGACGCGCCCGTGCAGCGGAGGATCACCGGGTAGTGCATGCGGGGGCGGGTCTCCGCATGCCAGTCCTTGATCTTCCTGATCACCGCTCCGGCCCGCGCGAGCGGGATGCCGATCTCGACGTTGATCTGGGGGGTCGCGATCCCCTTGCAGAACACCTGGTAGATGTCACCCGTGACGTCGGTGAAGTCCCGGAAGCGTGACACCGTGCGGAGCGACTTGCCGTTGTCGGCGACACCCTTGCTGTCGTCGCGGAGGTGCTGCAGCGTGGACTCGATCGTGCTGTTCATGGACGTGTCGGTCGTTGCGTACTCCACGAGCCGGCTGCCGCCGGCCCGGTACCGCGACACCTCGTCGTCGGACGCCTCGTTGGCGGTCCACACCTGGACCTGGTTCTCCTGCGGGAACCACCACGCCTTGACCAGGATGTTCTCCCGGTTCCAGGTCTCCAGGTCCGTCTCGAGCGTGCCGGCGTCGACGGCCTTCTTCACGCAGGTGTAGATCATCGACTCCCGTGCGCGCAGTGTCACGGCGGTGATCACGCCCAGTGAGCCGAGGCCGAGCTGGACGGCGGGGAAGTCCGGGTGGTCACGGCCGTACTCCGCGACCGTGCCGTCGGCCAGCACCATGCGGATGGCCAGCGCGGCGCCGGCGATCGAGCTCTGCTGCAGGCCCTGACCGTGGGTTCCGGTGGACAGGGCGCCGGCCAGCGTCTGCTCGGCGATCACCCCGGGTGAGGCGTCCAGCATCTGCCCTCGCGCGGTGAGGAACGCGTACACCTCGGCCAACGACGTCGAGCCGGCGAAGGTCGCGGTGTCCTCCGTGCTGGAGATCAGGCCGCTCAGCCTGCTCAGGTCCAGGAGCGTTCCGGCCCCGTCCGCGACCTCGATCATCCTGCCGGGCGACATCCGGCTCCCGATCATCCGGACCCGGCCGTCACTGGTGGACAGGAAGTCGCACAGCTCCGCCTCGGTGGCCGGCGCGACGACCGAGCCGGGCAGGCCCAGCCGGGAGTTCCTGGCCCAGTTGCGGAGCCGGGTGTCCTCGCCGGCGAGCTCCGGCTCCTGGTGCGGGTAGGTGAGCTGTGTGATGGCCATGACGCGTCTCCTGTAGAAGTTCGGTTCTGCCTTCGAAGCCGCACCGACGGGCGCGGCTGATCCATCGGGCACGGGTGTTCCCCGCCGCCGGAAATGAATTTCTCAGTTCTGTAGAAGTCCTGCTGACACCATAGCCCTGCCTCGTCAAGGGAATGTTTACACTGACAAAATGACTGTTGTATGCGTACCCGATCCCCATGCCCGCGATCTTCTCGGAGCCCTTCCCGACGAGGTCGAGGTGATCGTCTGGGATGGCGAGGGAGAGAAGCCCGCACGCCTGGCGGAGACCGTCTTCTGGGTGCCGCAGGTCGAGGACTCCACCAACCTCCCCGGGAAGTTCGCCGCCATGCCGAAGCTCGAGGTCACCCAGCTGACCAGTGCCGGCGTCGAGGACATCCTCGAGCACGTCCCGGACGGTGTGACCCTGTGCAGCGCGCGTGGCGTCCACGGCCCGGCTGTCGCCGAGCTGGTTCTGGCCGTCGTCCTGGCCACGCTGCGTCGGCTGCCCCACTTCGGTGAGGCGCAGCGACAGGGCCGGTGGGACCCGATGGAGGCCGACGACCTGCGCGGCAAGCGCGTCCTGGTCATCGGCGCCGGTGACCTCGGAGAGCAGACCGCGCGCCGCCTGCGGAGCTTCGACGCCGTTCCCGTGCTCGTGGCGCACACGGCACGGGACGGCATCCACGCCACCTCGGAGCTGGCGGGCCTGCTGCCCGAAGCCGACGTGGTGGTGCTGACCGTTCCGCTCACGGAGGCCACGACAGGTCTCGTCGACGCGGAGTTCCTCTCCCGGATGCCCGACGGCGCCCTGCTGGTCAACGTGGCGCGCGGCAGGGTCGTGGACACCTCGGCACTGCTCGCGGAACTGACGTCCGGGAGGCTGCGCGCCGCCCTCGACGTGATGGAGCCGGAGCCCCTGCCTGCCGACCACCCGCTGTGGAACGCGCCGAACCTGATCATCACCCCGCACGCGGCCGGCTCGATTGCGCAGTCCGGCCCACGGGCTTTCGCTCTGGTCAACGCGCAGGTGCGCCGCTACGTGGCCGGCGAGGACCTCGTCAACGTCGTGAAGGGCGCCCACTGAGTCCTCACGCATACGCTGTGAAGTTCGGACCGAGGGTGTCGAGCCAGGCGGCCGGATGCACGGCCACGGCGTCAGCGCCGGGCCGGGCCCACGCGGCCGCGACCGCCTCCTGCAGCGCCGCGCCGGTCCGGGCGAACGGGTAGCGGTCGAGCACCCAGCGGCGGTTCGCCGCGCGGACCGGCGCCAGGGCGTCGAGGTCCTGGATCAGGGACGCCACCCGGTCGCGGATCAGCAGCGGTCGCTGGTCCGGCACCCGCCACGCGCCGGGCGCCTCGAACAGCTCGTGCCCGCCGCCGCCGTCGTACCCGACGACGAGACAGCCTGACGCCAGCGCCTCGGCGACCGGCAGACCGAAGCTCTCGGTGTGCCCGAGGGCGACGAAGACCGCCGAGCTCGCCAGGGTGGCGGCCACCTGCGCCCGCGGGGCCTGGACCAGTTCCACCAGCTCCACCCCCGAGAGCCGTGGCTCGTCCGCGAGCAGCCGCTTCAGCAGCGAGGCCTCCCGCGGCCGCTTCTTGGGGAACCAGCTCACCCGGAGCTGCCCGGCGGCGCCGGGGGTGAACAGCTCGCCGTCGACCGGGTTGGGCACCACGCTCACCGGCAGGCCGGGCAGCGCGGCGGACAGCACGTCGCGGCTCTCCGCGGACACCACCCAGACCGCGGGCGCCGGCGTCCACCCGGGGAAGTCCTCGCCGGGGGTGCCTGCGGCGAAGGTGTAGAAGTGGTTCTGGTTGAAGATGACCTTGCGGGCTCCGGGTGCCGGATCGCGGCCCTGGACGGTCGGTGTCTCCGGCAGCACCAGGAGGTCGTCGGCGCCGATCGCAGTGGTGGCGCCGAACACCATCGGCACGTCGTCGGCGATCCAGTCGGTGCGGTCGTCCGGATCAGGCAGCCACAACCAGGCCTCGTGGCCGAGCTTCCGCAGCAGCCGGACGTGCTGGGTCATCACGTGCACGCCGCCGCTGTGGTGGCGCGTGGCGAAACCTGCGTAGACGATCCGCCCCGGAGACCGTCCGGGAGTGCTCACCATGCCGGAGCCGTCAGGTACCAGGACGCGCCGCTCCCGGTGTTGTGGGCGGGGAACGAGTCCGGGCCGAGCCCGACGTCGGCCCGCCACCCCTCGCCCCACTTGGCGTCCAGTCCGTGGAGGATCTCCGCCCGGTTTCCCTCGGAGCTCTGACCGGTCCGGTTCATCGTCTGCCGCCGAAGGTGCGAGACGTAGGCGCCCTCCGTGACCACGCACCGCAGGCCGGCCGCCCGCACGCGGATGGCCAGGTCGATGTCCGCGCCGTAGCCGTGCCGCGGGAAGGTGGCCTCGTCCAGGCCCCCCAGCTCGACGACGGGGGGCACCGCGAACGCGATCGCCGTGCCGTCACAGAAGTCGACGTCGCGCAGCACGTCGCGCGGGACGTACTCCGCAGCGGTGCCCGGAATAGCAGGGGCCCGCTGGTGGAGCCAGAAATCGTCGTAGCAGGCCGCTGCGAGCGCGATGTCGTCCGCCGTCGAGAAGGGCGCGAGCAATCCGTCGAGGAACCCGGGCGACAGCCGGATGTCGTTGTTCAGCACCACGCAGACCGCCTGTCCATCGCGTGACGCCGTCTGCAGGGCCCAGTTCGCGGCGCCGATCCACCGCAGGTTGCGCCCGGGGCGGTAGACCTCGATGTTCCCCTCGGGGAGGACGTAGTTCCCGGCGTTGTCGACCACCACGATGCGCAGGGCCGGGTCGAGGTCGCTCCCGTCGCGGCACAGGTCACGCACCACCGCATCGGTCAGCTCCGGCGAACCGAACGCGGGGATGACCACCAGTGCCGACGCGGCGGCTGCTGAAGCGGTCACTGCTCGGCGCGGGCGGCGCGGCCCGCGCGGTCGCCGTTGAAGGTAATGATCAACATCGGTTCCCGTCGGATCAGGTGGACGTGCGCCACGGCAGCGAAGTACACAAGGTCTTCTGTACGGCCCAGCGGAAGGATTGCTCCTCGCAGCCACTTCTTGTGTGACGTGCCCCACGCGCCCTACAGTAGGTACATCGTGTCCGTACTAGTTGTACGCACGCCTCCCGCACGCCTCCGTCCGCACAGAGACCTCCCGTACAGAGAGAAGATTCGCTATGGCAGCCGAATCGCTTCCGAAGTCCCGCATCCCCCTGTTCGACGGCATGAACCGCATCCCCGGCGGACTCATGCTGATCCCCCTGATCCTCGGCTCGATCGTCGGGACGTTCGCCCCCGGCTTCCTCGAACTCGGCAGCTTCACCACCGCCCTGTTCGCCGAGTCCGCCCTGCCGCTCATTGCTATCCTCATCTTTGCCACCGGCATGCAGATCACCGCGAAGGCGTCGGGCCCCGTCCTCGCGACGACCGGCGTCGTCCTGCTCTTCAAGACGATCATCCCTGCCGCCCTCGTCGCAGGCCTCGGCCTGGTTGTCGGCATCGACGGCATCCTCGGGATCTCGATCCTCGCCCTCCTGGCCAGCTTCGACAACAGCAACGGCGGACTCTGGCTCGCCTTCACCGGCCGCTACGGCGACTACCGCGACCGCGGCGCCTACATGGCCTCCGCCGTCAACGACGGCCCCTTCTTCACCCTGCTCTTCCTCGGCATCTCGGGTCTCGGCAACATCCCGTTCCTCACCCTCCTCGCCGCCGTCATCCCCCTGATCCTCGGCTTCATCGTCGGCAACCTCGACGCCAAGTGGACCGAGGTCATGCGGCCCGTGCCGAACATCGTCATCCCGTTCTTCGCCTTCGCCCTCGGCACCGGCATCGACCTCCGCAACGTCATCACCGGCGGCATCAGCGGCATCTTCGTCGGCATCGCCGCCACCCTCATCACCGGCGCCCTGGTCTACATCGGCTACCGCTTCATCCTCCGCCGCGGCGGGAAGTCCGGCATCGGTATCGCATCGGCGACCACGGCGGGCAACTCGATCGCCACCCCGGCGATCGTTGCGGCAGCGGATCCGAGCTTCTCCCCGTTCGTGGAGGTCGCGACGGCGCAGGTCGCCTCGGCCGTCCTGGTCACCGCGATCTTCGCTCCGCTCCTCGCCACCTGGGTGCTCAAGCGCCAGGGCGGTCTGGATACGGACGACGCCGTCGCGGTCGCCTCGACGTCCGCCTCCGAGCTCCCGCCCGCTGGTGACCCCTCGGCGCCGACCACCCGTCCCCGCCGAGCGCAGGACGACGACCGGCCGTGACACCGTCCGCACCGATCGTCGGCATAGCGGCCGACGACGTCACCGGCGCCACCGACTCCGTGGTCCAGTTCTCCCGCACCGGCTGGTCCTCCCGGCTGCTGCTGGGCGGACTGCTCCCGAACTCGGTGGAGCCCGGCAGCGCCCTCGCCCTGAACTCCGACGCCCGGGCGATGGACCCTGCGACCGCCCGAACGGCCACCGCAGGCGCCGTCGCCGATCTGGTCATCGCCGGGGCGAATCGCCTGTACCTGAAGATCGACTCCACCATGCGCGGCAGCGTCCCGGCGCAGGTGGCCGGGGCCCTCGACGCCTGGCAGGAACAGCACCCCGGCTGCTTCGCCGTCGTCTGCCCGGCCTACCCGGCGATGGGGCGGACCGTAGAAGACGGCCTGCTGCGCGTGCACGGCGGACCCGTCGAGGACTCCCCCGCAGGCCGGGATCCTGTCACCCCGGTCCCGACGAGCGAGTTCTCGCACCTCCTCCCCGGCACGACGACGATCAGCCTCGGCAGCTCACCCGCGGCAGACGCCCAGGCGCTGCGGGACGCGGCGGGTGGCGGCGTCGTCGTGGTGAATGCGGCGTCCGATAGCGACCTCCGCACCCTCGCGGCCGCGCTCGTCGTCGCCGGCCCGACGGCGATCCCGGCCGGATCGGCCGGACTCGCCGCCGCCCTGGCGACTGCGTGGGCAGATGCTGCCGCCGAACTGACGCCCCCGGAGCCGGCGCCTGCCGCTCAGGGGCAACGGATCGTCGTCGTCGTCAGTTCGCTGCACGACGTCGCCCGCGCCCAGACCGACCACCTGCGCGCCCGGCTGGACTCCGCCGACCTCCGCATCCTGCAGCCCGACGAGTCCCTGCTCGACCAGCCGAACCGGCTCGCGCAATGGGCCGCCGGAGAACTCGAGTCCCCGGAGACGTTGCCGCGGGTCGTCGTCATAACCTCCCCCGAAGCGGTCGGCGGTTCCGAGACCCTCAGCGGCACCGCCATCGCGGGCAGTCTCGCGTCGGTGGTGCAGCAGACCCTGGCCCGCGCGTCGGTCGGCGCCCTCGTGCTCGTCGGCGGCGACGGCGCCCGCGCCGTCCTCGACGCCACCCGCGCCCAGGCGCTGCGTATCACCGGCGCCATCCAGGAGGGCATCCCGGTCAGCGTCGTCGAAGGCGGCACCGCCGCTGGAAAGATTGTCGTCACGAAGGCCGGTGGCTTCGGGCCGGTCACCGCCTTGCTCGACACCGTCGCCGAACTCACCCGAACCCTGACCCCCCTCGCCCACTCAACGGAGGCATCCTCATGAGCATCCCCACCCTCGCCGTCACCCTCGGCGACGTCGCCGGCATCGGACCGGAGATCACCGCGAAGTCACTGCTCGGGCACGACGACGTCCGGCAGGAATGCGTGCCCGTCGTCATCGGCGACGAGGCCGCCATGCGCCAGGGCGTGTCCAACGTGGGCGGCGATCCGGACAGGGTCCGCGTGCTGTCCTCGATCGGGGACGCGACGAACGAGCCCGGCATCATCGAACTCCTGCAGACCGGCCCGTCGCTGGCCGACGTGAAGCTCGGCGAGCTCAGCCCCGCCGCGGGCGACGGCTCCTACCGCTTCGTCGTCGAGGCCTGCCGCCTGGCCCGCGAGGGCACAGTCCAGGGCATCGTCACCGCGCCGCTCAACAAGGCCGCGATGCACGCCGGCGGGCACAAGTGGCCCGGCCACACGGAGCTGCTCGCGCACGAGTTCGGCGTGGAGAACTTCAGCCTCGTCCTCTCCGCGGGCGACCTCTACTTCTTCCACCTCACCACCCACGTCTCCCTGCGGCAGGCCATCGAGGACGTCACGCCGGAACGCACCGGCAACGTCATCGAACTCGTCAGCGCGTTCACGAAGGCACTCGGCAACCCGGACGAGCCGATCGGCCTCGCCGGGCTCAACCCGCACGCCGGCGAGAACCGCCTGTTCGGGAACGAGGACGCCGACATCCTCGCCCCCGCCGTCGCCGCCGCCCGCGAGAAGGGCATCAACGTGCACGGGCCCATCCCCGCGGACGCGCTCATCCCCGCCGCGGTCAAGGGCAACTGGAACATGGTCATCGCCTGCTACCACGACCAGGGCCACGCACCCTTCAAGGCGGTCTACGGCGACGACGGCGTGAACATCACCGTCGGCCTGCCCGTCGTCCGCGTCTCGGTGGACCACGGGACGGCGTTCGACATCGCAGGCCAGGGCATCGCCCGCGAGGCCAGCCTCGTCCTGTCCCTGCGCCGGGCCGCTCAGTTGGCGCCGGGCTGGGACGTCGTCTGGCGGACCGCGCAGAAGGAGTAGCTGCTCCCGTACCGTCGGCACCTAGGATCGGAATCATGACAAGCGACGAAGACCTCGACCCTCCCGTCCCCAGCTACCTCGAGGGCATCACACTGAAGCGCGTCCACGATGGAAAGGTCCTCGAGGAGCAGGACGACGACGGTCCGGCGCCAGCGGACGAGTCCGACTCCGCGCCCTGAGGCCGGGTCGGAATAATGGCTGGAATGGACACCCCTGACGCCCCCGGACGCCTGCTCGACACCGGGAGCAGCGAGCCGCTGCACTTGCAGCTCCGCGGGCACCTGCGGGCACAGATCCTGAATCACTCGCTGCCGCCGGGCACCTCGCTACCCAGTGAGGCGCAGCTCCAGGTGCGGTACGGGGTGTCCCGGTCCGTGGTGCGTCAGGCCCTCGGTGCACTCGCCGATGAGGGGCTGATCGAGCGTGGCCGCGGGCGCGGCAGCACCGTGGCTCCCCGGCAGGAACACCACCGTCTGGTGCACCGCACGTCGGGGCTCTCGGCGCAGCTGGGGAGCGCCGGAGCGAATGTCGGCACCGAGGTGCTGTCGCTGACGCTGCAGGACGCCGATGCGTCGACGGCGGTCCTCGGGACTCCTCAGGTGCTCGCGCTCGAGCGGCTGCGGACGGCCGACGGCGAGCCCATCGCCGTCATCCACACCTGGCTTCCGGTGCCTGTCTTCGCTGACTTGACAGCGGAGTCCCTGCGCGACGCGTCCCTGCACGCGGTGCTCGGTGAGCAGTTCGGGGTGCAGATCACCTCCGGGAAGCGGCAGATCCGCGCTGTCCCGGGTGACCAGGACCTGCTGCGGCTCCTGAAGCTGGAGGCGTCGTCGCCCGTCCTGCTGCTGGAAGGCACGAGCTTCGACCAGGACGGGCGGCCCGTGGAGGTCTTCTCGACCTGGCACCACCCGGACCATGTGGTGTTCGACATCGACATCCAGCGGGAGCCCGCAGTGCAGACCTCGGCAGGCGGCCCGCCGTCGTCGTCTGCTGTTGACGCCCCTGACGCGGTGGCGGACCGGGCCCGCCGGCTCGGCGCCGACCTGCTCCGCTTCGCGGACGGTCTCTCGAACGCTGAGCGCTGATCGTCGGCCCAGCTTTGCAGCCCTCCCGTGTCGCTGGTCCACCTACCAGAAACTACAAGCCGCAACCGCCTGGCTGGCAAGTCCGCTCGGGTGTCCCGCGTCGAGGCTCTTGGGTGGCAGGGCCAAGATGCCACTCTTCAATCAGCACGCGGCCTGCCTACACCATGCACGAGTTCTTCTCCCTGAACGAGGGCGGGACCATGCCGTGAATGATCGACCTCACGTCGAATCCGCACCTGATGGTTTCCGGTACGCCAACTCGATGGCGTGACCGGCGATGACAGCCGACGGCTGTGGAGGAATAGTGCTCGACTTCTCCTCCACAAAGAGTCCGAACCCTCTGAAATAGTACGCGTGTTCGATAAAATAAGGTATGGACATCGCACCGCTCGAGCATCCCGAGGGAACAGGTACCTCCTTGGAGTCGATGCGGTCGGAATTGCTCGCTTTCGGGCAGGACCTGAATGGGCGCCACCTTCTTCTCAGCAAGCACGACGTCGTACGAGCACTCGTGGACATCGAAGAGCTTTCGAAGGTCATCGATCATCTCCAGATCGTTGCCGCTCGAGCTGCGCAGGAACACGGCGTCGCCGGCACCGGGGAGCAGGAGGCCCCTGGATCCCTCCTTGTGCGGGCGCAGCAAAGCCTGTCGACAGTGCAGGACGACGGCGCCGGGGGCGGCGGCGGGAGCACTTCAGCAGGCGCCGAACAGTGGAACAATAATGGGTTCCGTCCCGAATTCAGGACCTGTGCCGACTTTCTGCGGGCCGGGCTCGGCATCAGCCGCACCGAGGCAAACCGTCGATTGAGGATCGCGGCAAGCCTCCTGCCCGGGGTCACTGCAATCGGCTCTGCCACTCCCGCGTCGATGAGCACCCTCGGTGCTGCAGCAAGCGCGGGCGAGGTCAGCGGACGCGCTGTTTCGATCATCCATGAGGCCGTGCAGCGGGTGCGGTCCTTCGCAACGCCGGTGCAACTCGATTCGATGGAGCAGCACCTCACGCGGCAAGCAGTCGAATCGGATGAAGACCTCCTGCGGGTCCTCGCGCGACGCTGGGAGGGTGTGCTCAACCAGGACGGGCTGGAACCCACCGAGAAGGTCCTCAAGGCACGACAGGGCGTCTTCCTCAAGGGCAGACGCAACGGTCTGCATTTTCTGGAGATCGGCGCCACCGACGAGCAGTTCGAGCATCTGGTCACCGTCATGAACTCCGCGACGAATCCGAGGAGGGATCCGCTGACCCTTCAGAACACCGGGGACTCGACCATCGGCGGAGACCGAGCCGACGTGATGGCCGCCGAGAACGAAGAGGGTGACGCTGGTGTGTCTGACGCCGGTGGGGGCGATACACACCGGCCGACACGTCCGCAGAACCTCCTCGACGGCTTGGTCGCCGCCTGCAGGATCGCTTTGTCGACCGACAGGCTTCCCGCAGCGGGCGGACACCGGCCCCAGGTCATGGTGACCATCAGCTATACCGACCTCGTGGGCGAGATGGAACGTGCCGGCCACGCTGTGTTCGGGCAGCAGATGAGCGCACGAAGCATCCGCACGCTGGCCTGTGATGCAGACATCATTCCGATGGTCCTCGGCGGGCAGGGTCAGATCCTCGACATCGGGCGGGCACAACGCCTCTTCCCCGCGCATCTGCGGCGGGCACTCGTTGCGAGGGACAAGGGCTGCGCGTTCCCGGACTGCTCCATTCCGGCAACCTGGTGCGAGGCCCACCACATAGCGCCCTGGGCCAAAGGTGGAACAACGAGTATCAACCAGGGCGTCCTCCTGTGCTCGCGGCATCATCATGTGATCCACGAGGGGAAGTGGAACGTCGAATCGAAGTACGGCATCCCCTGGTTCACTCCACCGGTACACCTTGACCCGAATCGGAGTCCCCGAAGAAATACCTACTGGCAGGTGGAGGATGC
The DNA here is from genome assembly GCF_044755105.1 of Arthrobacter sp. NPDC092385. Classification (NCBI taxonomy): domain Bacteria; kingdom Bacillati; phylum Actinomycetota; class Actinomycetes; order Micrococcales; family Micrococcaceae; genus Arthrobacter; species Arthrobacter sp. NPDC092385. The sequence continues at coordinate 187,472 of NZ_JBIVQL010000003.1, read as the reverse complement.
CGTCCACGAGCAGCTTCGTGACGCCGGACGTGAACGATCTGCTGCAAGCGCCCCGCTGCTCTACTCGCCGACGGCCGTCCCAGCCACCTCAGCCGTCGTCACCATCCCTAGAACACGATGACGGCCTTCCCGCCCGGGGCGATGAGCGACGGAAGGGACTCGATGGTCTGCACGCGCCCGATCGCCTCGAAGGCTTAAGCGGCGCCTCCCCCCGTGATTGCTGTGATCTCGTCCGTGAGCCCGTCCGACGGCGTACCTATTGCTGTCATCCACTTGTGGCTGCCGGCACCGACGTTCGCCTGCCTGACGGCGGAAGAGCTGCACGATGCGTCCCTGCATGCGGTGCTCGGCGAGCAGTTCGGGGTGCAGATCACCTCCGGGAAGCGGCAAGTCCGGGCAGTGCCGGGTGACGGTGACCTGCTGCGGCTGTTACGACTCGAGGCGTCGTCGCCCGAGCTGCTGCTGGAAGGCACGAGCTTCGACCAGGACGGGCGGCCGGTGGAGGTCTTCTCGACCAGCGCGAGGTCGGCCTCGACTCGCTCGAGCTCGGCCTCCAGCCGGGACACCTGTTCACCTATACGCTGAGCCTGCTCGGCAGCGCCCTGTCCTGCTTCCACGTCTTCCCCCAATAGCTTCGCTCCTCAAAGGGTAGGAGAGCCCGGATCCCATGGTCGGAAGGAAAAGCGCAGGAGTGAAGAAGGATTTCAGCGCTCGAAACTGCAGAACGGGACCTACGACCCTTGCCTGCTGGTGCGGGGCCCACCACAATCGAGCGATGGAACAGCGAAGCGCGGATGAATCCCTGAAAGACTCGTACCCGGGAATCGGGATCGCCCTCGGCGCGGGGGTTGGATGTGCCATCGGGGTGGCGATCGCCGGTGGACCCGGCATAGCGATCGGCGCGGGCATCGGGGCAGGCGTGGGCCTCGTCGTCGGAGCGATCGCGGGCATGTCGTCAGGGAAGCGCTGACCCCCGACCTGATGGAGCATTGCCCTCGCCGCAGGGCGTGTCCGGGCGACGTGCGCCGTCGCGGCGCCGGCCTCAATCGACAGCGGACCATGACCGACCGTGCCCCACACCGAGCGACTGCATGAGGTCGAGGAGGCGCACGCGGCATGGCCAGCGCCGAGGACCGCCAGCGTGGAAGTAGGCGGTGGATCACTCCCCCGAGGTCGCCAGCGACCGCGGAGTGACCGTGATGCGGAGTCCGGCGTCGGCACCGAGCAGGTCCCGGGCGATCTCCGGGACGTACACACGGCCCACCCAGTGCTGGGGGTTGGCCTGGTCGGTGTCGCGGAGGGAATCTTCGGGGCCGGGGTTCCAGTCACGCAGGGCCGTGGGGATGGTGGAGTTCCACGCGGCCCACGCCCGGGGCAGCACCGAGGTGGCCGAGGGCGGTTCGATGTCGATGAGCAGGGTGTCCTGCCAGTCCTCCGTCTGCTCGAGGTGGTCCTCGAAGAAGAAGTGTCCCTCCACTTCCGTGATGGACATCAGCCGGAGCTTGAGTGCGTGGCGGAGCCTGGGTTCCTGGCCCGTCCCGGTGTCAGGGCGTGGGGCGCTCGACGAGAGGAACGTCGTCAGCAGGGGCACGGGGGAATCGATCGGATCCCCCTCCTTCCACCGCTCGATCTGCACCGGGCAGTAGTGGGCGGCACTCTGCTCGTGCACCAGGACCGGCAGGCCGCGGATCGCCAGGGCTACATCGAGCTGGAACTCGACGCTGGCCGGAGCCTTCTTGCCGACGGTGAATCCGGCCAGTTCCACTTCGATCTTCAGGTCGCCGAACAGGAACCGCTGGAGGTTCTGGTACCCCTCCTCGGAATTGACGATGCCGTAACGTCCGCTGTGGCTGCGGTGCACGATCGCCAGGGGAGCCCCGTGGACGGCTGCGTTGTCGATCTGCACCAGCCCGTCGCTGCGCGCTCCGACAGCTGCCGAGGACAACCCGAAGGCGACGTCGTAATCCCCGGGGTTCGAGCCGATCAGGCAGAACAGCTCCTCCGTGGGGAAGCCGTCCGTCGGCATGACGGTCGGGTCGAAATCATCGCGGGGGTGTTGCTGCCGCAGCGCCGGCGGCGTGAGGTAGTCGTACATCCGGTCAGGACCGAAGACGTCCGCCTCGTTCGTGCCCGCGGCATCCCGGAGCCGCTCCAGCAGCCCGAGACCTACCGCGAAGCGGATGCCGCCGTGCGGGGTGGCGTAGGTGAACACCCGCGCCACGTACCGTGTGCCCGCCGCCGGGTCCAGCCCTCCCTCGGCGTCGGCGAGACCCTCGGGGATGACGCGCTGCAGCAGCGCCCGGCAGATCAGCCCACCCATGGAATGAGCGACGAGGAACACCTTCGGCGCACCGGTCTTGGCGAGCACCAGCTTGATCAGGTCGAACAGGTCCCGGGCCGCCTCTTCGAAGGAGAAGCTCTGCGGGTCCTCGGCGAAGGTGCCGGCGGAATCGTCGTAGTAACGGTGGATCCAGATCGATGCGGGGCTGACGTCCCCGACCCCTACCCGGGTGAGGAATGACCGCTGGTCGCCGTGGACCGGCACCTCGTACTTGTGGTCGGTGACGAGCCGGAGCATCGGGGATTCGAACTGGTGGAACCGGGGCCTCCCGCTGCTGCTCGCGCGGACATGCACCGAGCCCTGGCTGAAGCCGTAGAACGGGTCATCCACCGCGGAATTGATGGCCGAACTCGTGCCGGCAAAACCGCGGACATAGATGACGGGAAGCCTGCCGTCGTCGCCAGGAGTACCCATGATGCACACCTCGTTCAAGAAGAGGAGCTACTGCCTGGACACCGACGATCCTCAGGTCGACGGGGACTGTCAAGGGTCCGCCCGGCGTCCGACGGCGTCACCCGGTCTCACCCCGCACCGGCGGCCGACGGCGTCACCCCCGCGTGGAGGACCGCCAGTCCTCCCGGGCGGCCCAGATCAAAAAGGCGAGCGCCGGGACGCTCCACAACCAGAAGCCCCAGCCGAACAGCATGAGCCCCAGGTGGAAGGCGATGACGCCGATCCAGCCGGCCTTGGCCCACTGACCGCCACGCAGGAGCAGAACGCCCAGGGTGGCCTCACCCAGGGAGAGCGCGAGCCCCCAACGCGCCGGAGCGGCCATGAAGATACTGGTCCAGGCCGTCTGGACCAGCGGGATGAACGACTCCTGCGCGAAGTCCGCATACAGCTGCGGATCGGTCATGACGATCCCCAGGTGGATTCCTCCCGTGAAGAGGAAGAATCCACCGACGATCGTCCGGCGGAGGCCCGTCCGTTTCCTGCCATCGGGATGGTCCGGCGCGGACGGTGACTGGTTCTTCGTGAGCGTTCTCATGTTTGCCCGGCTTCCAGGTCGGCCCGCTCAACGGGCTGAATCGTCTCCTCCTCCATTGTCTTGTCCCCGGGTGGCAGGGACAGGGCCATTGGTCCCCCACCGGGAGGCCGCCTGACCACTTCCGGTGGACCTTCGGCCCTAGTGGGGCCAGGACCCTTCCGGAATGCTGGGACGGGAATGCACGGCACGTTCTCTCCCCGCCCGGAAGGCAGTTGACGCACGATGTCCGCTCACCACGCCACCGGCTCCACCCCCTCCACTCCAGTGCGGAGCGTTCTGGGAAGCATCTGGGCGGACCGGCGTCTCGGCGTCGGCATTGCCCTGGTAATCACCGTCGGCTGTGGCGTCGTGCTGGGCTTGTGGACTCCCCGCGGGCCCCTCACCACGGCCGAGGTGCTCGGCACGATGCTTCTCTGCCTGCTGGTCGGCGCCGGCGCCGGGCTCGTCCTCCGGTCGCGGTGGGCCATGCTGCTCGCCCCGGTGGCGGTCGCCGTCGTCTTCGAGCTCACTCGTATCGGCACCGATGGGCCCACCGTGGACGGAATCCACACCACCACGTACGGCGTCCTCACCTTCATCGTCGGGCGCGGCTTCCACGCCCTCCTCGCCCTGACCCCGCTGGTCCTGGGGGCGGCGATCGGCGCCGGAGTGGCACGACGGCTGTCCCAGAGGCCCGGCCGGGCCGGCGCCGCCACCTACCTTCGCCGCGCCGTCGCCGCCCTCACGGCGGTGGCGCTCATCGGGCTCGCGGTGGTCATCGCCCGGCCGGCCAGCACAGCCCCCATCCGGACCGCCGACGGCGACCCCGTCGCCGGGAGCATCGCCGAACTCACCACGGTGGAGACCGGAGGCAAGGACCTTGGCCTCATGCTGCGCGGCGTCGACGTCGAGAAGCCCGTCCTGCTGTTCCTCGCGGGCGGACCGGGCGGCTCCGAACTGGGCGCCATGCGGAACCATCTGCAACAGCTGGAGGAGTACTTCGTCGTCGCGACCCTGGACCAGCGCGGAACCGGGACGTCCTACCCGGAGCTGGACCCGGCGTCCACGCTCACCCTCGAGAGCTCGGTCGAGGACGCGATCACTGTGACCGATCATCTGCGGGAGCGCTTCGACGAGGACAGGATCTACCTGATGGGACAGTCGGGCGGGACGATCCAGGGGATCCTCGCAGTGCAAAGGCAGCCGGAGCTCTACCACGCGTTCATCGGCATCGGGCAGATGGTCAGCACGCTGGAGACGGACACCATCTTCTACGAGGACACTCTCGCCTGGGCCGAGCGGTCGGGCGATACAGCACTGGCGGACAGACTGCAGCAGATCGGCCCGCCACCCTACGCGGACATGCTCGACTACGAGACCGCACTGTCTTACGAACACCAGGTGTACCCCTACGACCACACCGGCAACTCCGAAGGCGAGGGCGGGTTCTCGGAGAACTTCCTCGTCCCCGAATACACCCTCACCGACCAGATCCACCTCCTCGGCTCGTTCATGGACACGTTCTCGGTGATCTACCCCCAGCTCCAGGACATCGACTTCCGGACCTCCGTCACCCGCCTCGAGGTTCCCGTCTACTTCGTGCAGGGCGCTCACGAGGCGCGCGGCCGGGCCGAACCGTTCGAGGAGTGGTTCCCGCTGCTCGAGGCACCGGTCAAGGAGACCACCGAGCTTTCGACGTCGGGCCACCGTCCGCTGTTCGAACAGCCCGACGAGTTCGTCGCCTATCTGCGGGACACGGTGCTCGTCCGGACGCCGCCGTCGTAGCCTGCCATCGCCGGCATCACCAGCCCGGCGTCGTCAGTTCGTCTCGTGTCCCGCCGTCATGAGCCGGCCGTCCCCGGCCAATGTCAGGCGCCCGTCCTCGCGAGATCCGCATCGGACACCTGCCGGTCGCGGAAGAATTCGACGACGCTGAACGCCAGGAGCGCCGCGACGGTGAACCATGCTCCCACGAGCGACCACTCCGGCATCACCGAGGCGATCAGGACGCCGACGACGATCAGCGGCACTGACAGGAACAGGAATGAGCGCATGCCGTAGAGGTACACGAACGGGAGGTAGTGGGCGCCCACGATGACCATCGCGGCCGGAAAGAGGAGGCTCGGCTGGAGCGCCGCGAGCGCGAGAACGACGACGAGGCCGAGTGGGGCCTGCATCGCCAGCTGGAATGCCAGGGCGGACATCGGGTGGCCCTTCGGCAGGGACGCGGGACCGCCACGCAGCCGGAGCCCGACGGTCGTCAGCGGGAAGATCAGCGTTCCCCCGAGGAACAGGGCCATAGAGGCAGCCACCGTGGACTCCTGCGACGCGACGATCGCGGACCCTGCCCACACGAGCGCCGTGACGAGTTGCCCCACCGACCCACGACGGTAGAGCCGCCGTACGTCCTCCTGAGCTGAGGCAATATGCATGCGTCCACCCTCCCGGTGACCCCGAGCGAGATCACCGACCGCGCGCTGGTTGTCCGCTGACCCTAACCGTTATGTCGACGCACGACGCCGCACTGGCGGCGTCCGTAGCGCGTACGCCAACATACCGCTCCCGCCTTCACCGGAATGAGCCACGCGGGGGTGCGCCGCATCGGGCGGGCTCCTCGGCTAACAACTCGTTAACGCAAGGTGAACGGGTATTGAACGGTCGGTTCGCCGGCACTAGGCTGCGAAAGTCCCACGGGATCGCATGTCAAGAGCATTCGATCACCCTCGGGCACCTCAAAAGTGAGGCAGCGCCATGTCCGACCGGATTCTGCACGTGCTCCGACGAGTGGCTGTCGTCGTGGGCTACGTCCTGGTCTACGTCCTGGTCTGGATGGGCCTCGCTTTGCTCATCGCGGCCGCCGGCATCCGCTACTACTGGGGCGAGATCTCCGTCGGTCAGATGCTCTCGAACCTCGTGTCCGTGGAGATCGACGGTGGGGGCGGCTCCATCATCTGGGTGGGCATCCTCGGAATCGGGGTCGCTCCGGTGCTCATCACTGCCGCGATCGCAGCGGCCCACTTTGTCAGGCGCCGCAACCGTCGCCACTCCGGCGACGACGTGCGCCCACCTCGCACGACGTGGTTCGCACGATCCATTGCAACGGCCCTGGTGGGTGCGGTGGTCATCGGTGGCACCACCGCCTTCGCCACCACGGTGGGCGTGGGCAACTACATCAGGGCTGCGAACTCCGACTTCGACCTCGGCGACTACTACGTGGAGCCCACCATCACCAGCGACGAGAACGCACGCAACCTGGTGCTGATCTACCTCGAGTCCGGCGAAGCCACACTCGAGGACGACCAGCTCTTCGAGAAGGACGCCTTCACTCCCCTGAAGGACGTCACCAGGGCTTCGGAGGGCTGGCAGAACGTGGAGAACCTCCAGCAGTACACGGGTGGGGGCTGGACCATCGCGGGCATCAGCGGGACGGAGTGCGGCGTCCCGCTGAAGGGTACCGGCTCCGCCGCAGGCGCAGCCCCCTCCAACGACCTCGGCAGCGACACCCCCACCTACCTGGGCGGACTGACCTGCGCGGGTGATGTCCTCGAAGAACACGGATACACCAACGTGTTCCTCGGCGGTGCCAACTCCTCCTTCGCCGCAAAGGAGTCCTTCCTGCGCAGCCACGGCTACTCCGAGGTGAAAGGCCTCGCGGACTGGCGTGCCGCCGGCGAGCCGGAGGAGAACTTCCGCAGCGACTGGGGCCTGAGCGACGAACGTCTCATGGACCATGCCAAGGACAGGATCGATGAGCTGCACGCCGAAGCGAAGAGAACCGGTCGGCCCTTCAACCTTTCCATGCTGACCCTGGACACCCACGAGCCGGCGTATGTCTTCGACTACTGCTCGGTGGACACCGAGCACGACATCACGTCGGTGTTCTCGTGCTCGATGGCCCAGGTCGCAGGATTCGTGAACCATATGAAGGACAGGGGCTACCTCGACGACACCGCCGTCGTGATCATGGGCGATCACCTCAAGCACATGCCCGCAGGTGACCCTTTCCACGAGCAGCTGGACAACCACCCGAACCGCACCATCTTCAACCGGATCTGGGTTCCTGGCGGAGACGGCGCCGGCACTCTGCGCCCCCGCTTGGACCAGCTGAGCATGTACCCGACCATCCTGGAAGCCGCCGGTCTGACGTTGAAGGACGGTGCGGCAGGGTTGGGCGTGTCAGCCTTCGCCACGAGATTCCCGAACGGTTCTGCGCAGGCGATGGACACCGGCCCCTACAACGAACTGCTGGAAGCGCTCTCGCTGGAGTTCTACGCAGACGCCTGGGCTGTCGAGGACGCGGAGCGGAACGCAGCCGGCACGACTCCCCCGACGCGGTAGCACTACTCCTCCACGCGGACTGCCACCTCGCAGTGCGAGCCAGTGCGAGCCAGTGCGAGCCAGTGCGAGCCAGTGCGAGCCAGTGCGAGCCAGTGCGAACTACGCCCGCGTCACCTTCTGCGTCCCCGCGAGCACCTGGAAGGACTGCGACAGGCCGGCGGTGGCCGCCGGGTCCGTCCGGTCCGACAGCACGTACCAGTCCATCCGCACCCCCTGCGGGCGCACCTCGAGCACCGAGTAGCCGTGGGAGTCGAAGTCGAGGTACTTCACGTGCGGGTTGTTCGTCCGGAACCGCGCCTCGACGGACAGCGACGCGGTCCGCGGCGGCACCCCGAGGATGTCGTCCAGGTTGTCGCTCGTCACCGAGGTGCAGACCAGCTCGGTCCCGACCGACGCACCCGTCGTCGGGTACGTGGCCCGATCCGCCGGCAGGTCGCACGCCCAGCCAGAGTGGATGTCACCGGTCAGGAACACGATGTCGGTGATCCCGTTGTCGCCGAGGTGCCTCAGCACGCGCGACTGGTCGGCGGTATACCCGTCCCACTGGTCGATGTTGTAGGGCACGCCGTCGAGCGTCGCGGTGCCCATCAGTTTCTCCATGCCCTCCACTGCTGCGGTCGGGAGCGCGGGCGGGAAGAGGATGGGCGTGATCATGACGGGATTCCCGACGAGCTTCCACTGGGCCTGCTGCGTCGACAGCCCGTCGAGGAGCCACTCCATCTGCGCCTCGCCCGTGATGCTGCGGTCGGGGCTGCCGATGGCCGGGTCCGTGGTCGACGGGGCCTGCTGGTCGCGGTAGGAGCGGAGGTCGAGCATCGAGATGCTCGCCAGCGATCCGAAACTCAGCCGTCGGTAGAGCTGCCCGCCGGCCTCGTACCGCACCGGCATCCACTCGGCGTAGGCCTGCATCGCGGCCGCCCGACGGTCCGCCCACGCGCCCTCCACTCCCTCCGTGTGGTTCTCGGCGCCACCGGACCACGCGTCGTTCGTCGACTCGTGATCGTCCCACGTCACCACGAAGGGAACAGCGGCATGCAGGGCCTGCAGGTCGGCGTCCTCCTTGTACTGGGCGTGCCGGCGTCGGTAGTGCTCGAGGGTCGTCATCTCCACGGCCGGGTCATGGGGACGGACGACGACGTCGCGCGCCTGGTACTCGCCGGGCGCGTACTCGTAGAGGTAGTCGCCGAGGTGCAGCACGAGGTCGAGGTCATCGCGTGCTGCCAGGTGCCGGTAGGAGGAGAACCACCCCGCCTGGAGGTTGGCGCAGGACACGACGCCGACCCGCAGGAGATCGACGGCGGCGCCCTCCGCGGGAGCCGTGCGGGTCCGGCCGATCGGCGACTGGTCCTTGCCGTTCGTGAACCGGTACCAGTAGCTCGTGGCCGGCTGCAGCCCCCGCACGTCGACCTTCACGGTGTGGTCCCGTTCGGGGCCGGTCTTCGTGGTGCCACGCGCCACGACCCGCCGGAAGTCCGCCGTCGTCGACACCTCCCAGCGGACCGGCACGGCCGGGCCCTTGCCCGAACCGGGCACCACGTCCCTGCCGGGTGTGACCCTGGTCCACAGCAGGACGCCGTCCGGCAGCGGATCGCCAGAGGCGACGCCATGGGCGAAGGTGCCGGTGGTGGCCGCGGCGGGGCTGTTGCGTGCGGTGGCGACAGGGGTCACGGCGGCACCGGCGACGGCGAGGGTGCCGGCAGCGGTCAGGACGGTACGGCGGGTCAGGGAGGTCATACGCCGATTACACCCTGACGAAATGCCTCATCGGTGGCCTCAGGCACGTTCCTGGCACAGAATTCGCCCGACGTTCACCCGTTCGGCGCCGAGCCAAGGGAGCCGCGGGCTGCACGGCTCCGTGCGGGCAGAGGCTGCCCGGGCCTAGGCTGATCCTGAAGCCGCCTCACGCACCCAGGAGAACCATGACCTACGAACTACGCACCTACACCGCCAACCCCGGCAGGATGGACGCCCTGATGGCCCGCTTCCGGGACAACACCATCAACCTGTTCATCGAGCACAACATGAAGAGCCTGGGCTACTGGACGCCTGTGGGCACCGACGACGTCCTCGTCTACATCCTCGAACACGACGGCGATCCGACGGCGAACTGGGCGGCGTTCGCCGCGGACCAGCGGTGGATCGACGCGAAGGCGGCATCCGAGGCCGACGGCGCCCTGACGGCGAAGATCGAGTCCGTGATGCTCGAGGGCACGGACCTGTACCCGATCGCCGACACGAAGTAGTTCCGCGTGCGGTAGGGCAGTTAGTTGCGCCGCGCAACCTGATCCTTGATCGGGGACTTCTCCGCCGCACCCTTCCCCTGAGCCGTACGGTCGGACGACCATCCCTTCCGAGGTCTCAGGAGTTCTCCATGAAAAAGCTTTCCATCGCACTGGCTACATCGGCTGTCGCCGGTGTCTCCCTGCTCTCGGCGTCGCCGGCCCTCGCCGTCGGCCTGCCGTTCAACAACTGCACGGAAGCCGCCAACGCCGGCGTCTACAACATCCCGGCGGGAACACCCGGCTATCAGCTCGGCCTCGATGCGGACAAGGACGGATTCGGCTGCGACGCAGCCGGCAACCCGCCCTACGACGCGTCGATCGTGGACCGGATCGTCGCGGAGAACACCGTCGTCGTCACCCCGCCCGTCGCTCCGCAGCCTCCGCAGATGAGGCAGATGCCGGTCGGCGGCGCCGACACCGGCGTGGCCCAGACGCCCAAGGGCGACGACGCCGGTGCCCTCGCGCTCGGCGGCGGGTTGGTGCTCGCGGTGCTCGGCGGCGCCTACGTGGTCCGGCGCCGGGTAGCCGCGAACTAGCTCGGCCGCCCGACGACGGCGCCCGGCACGGTCTCCGTGCCGGGCATCGTTGTGCGCTGCTTCGTTCAGCTAGGGCTCTTTCGGCGTCCGCCGGTCCCGCCACGCGCCGGTGGACCACAGCGCCCACAGCACCAGCACGGGCTGGAAGAACAGGCGGGCGAGCCGAGCGCCGTCGGTGTCGAGCCCGAAGGCGCTCACGCCGTCGACGTACTGGGCGATGTTGCCCGGGAAGATCGCGACGAAGAACGCCGCCACCACCCAGCCGACCGGGACGCGGTACCGGCCGGGGAACACCAGCGCGGCGCCGAGCAGCAGTTCGACGACGCCGGACACAACGACCACGAGATCCGCGCCCAGCGGCAGCCACGATGGAACCTGCGCGGCGAACTCGGACCGCGCCACCGTCAGGTGGGCGGTGCCGGCGAAGACGAGAAAGGCTCCGAGCACCACGCGGGCGATCCTTCGGGGCAGCGAGGTGCGGGCGAGAGGCATCATCCGGCGGAGCCTAGCACCGGACCTGCACCCTGATCCGCCTGATACACCAGATCCCGACCCGCGCGCATCCCGGCTGCTCGCCGTCTCCTCGGCCGTCGTCATCGATAGGGTTGACGCTGACCCTGGAAGCCGGACCGCGATGAGGACTGCCGGCCCTGGTCGACCACCCTCGAAGGAGCTCACCATGACCGATGCCCAGACAGAACCGACCACAGCGGGAAACTCCCCCGTCGTCCTGGTTGCCGGCGCCGGTGGGGTCATCGGCCGGCACGCAGCGGACGAATACCTCAGCCGTGGGGCGCGGGTCCGCGGGCTGAGCCGCCGGCCGGTCACCGGAGCCCAGTGGGAGCACCTGCCCGTGGACCTGCTCGACCGGGAAGCAGCACGGACCGGACTGGAGAGCGCTCGGGACACCACCCACCTGGTCTTCGGCGCCTACATCGAGCGGCCCACGACCGCGGAGCAGATCGAGGTCAACAGCGCCCTGCTCGCCAACACCCTGCAGGGTCTGGAAGAAGCCGGCGCGCCGCTGCGCCACGTCACCCTGTACCAGGGTGGAAAGGCTTACGGCGCGCACCTGGGCTACTTCAACACCCCCGCGAAGGAACGGGACCCGCGGCTGATCCAGCCCAACTTCTACTACGAGCAGGAGGACATCCTCCGCGCTGCCGCAGCGAAGCACGGCTTCGACGCCACCATGCTGCGGCCGGAGGGTGTGGTGGGGTACGCCGTCGGCAACCCGATGAACATCCTCATGGTCATCGCCGTGTACGCGAGCATCTGCCGGGAACTGGGCCAGCCCCTGCGGTTCCCCGGCACCCACGCCGCCTACGACGCGCTCTACCAGGTGACCGACGCCTCACTTCTGGCCCGGGCGACCGTCTGGGCAGGGGCGGAACCACGAGCGGCCGGGGAGGTCTACAACATCACCAACGGTGACCAGATCCGGTGGCGCCAGCTGTGGCCGATCTTCGCCCGTCACTTCCAGATGGACTACGCCGAACCGCAGCCCGTCCTGCTCGCCGAGGCAATGCCCCAGCACCAGGACCTCTGGCAGCAGATGGTGACGGAATACGACCTCGTTCAGACCCCGTACCAGGACCTCGCCGGCTGGGCCTTCGGCGACTTCCTTTTCCGCTCGGGCTTCGACAACGTCACGTCGACCATCAAGGCCCGGCAGCACGGGTTCGCCGACTGCCTCGACACCGAGGACAGGTTCCTCGACCTCTTCGACCGACTGGCCTCCAACAAGGTCATCCCGCCGTTGGTCTGACCGACCGGGCAAGTAGCCCGCACGGGAATTCGAGTATTCACCCGTATCTCCTCCCGCCCGGGCTTCTCCTACTGTTGCAATCAGCCGCCGCGCGCGGTGGAGCGGCCCCATGAGGAGCAGCCGCCCGTGAACTGGGGAGATATCCATGAAGAAGTCCGTACTTGCTGCTGCCTTTGCCGCCGGCCTTGCCGGCGCAGTGTTCGTCGCGCCTGCGGCGTCCGCCGCGAACACCCTGTCGGTGTGCGAGACGGGCTGCGCCTACCCGACCCTGCAGTCCGCCGTCGATGCAGCGCAGCCCGGCGACACCATCCACCTCCAGGGCAACCTCACGGTCGCGGGCACCACGACCGTGCACAAGGACGTCACCATCACGGGTACGGCCGGCGTGACGGTGACACAGACCGCGTCTGCTGTCACTTTCCTGATGTCCGCCCCGGGCTCGAGCCTCAGCGGTCTGACCGTGACGAGCGATGCGCCGTACCCCAGGGAATTCGTCCAGATCGGCGCGAATGACGTCACCGTCGAAGGCTCCACCATCTCCGGCCCGGCGCAGGCCCTGCCCATGAGCGGTTGGGTAGGCAACCGCGCCGTCGTCACGCAGGGCGGCATCAGCGGCCTCTCAATGACGGGCAACACCTTCCACTCGCTGCGCAGCGGGGCGTACCTCAACCCGAACGGCTCAGGGACCATCGCCGGCAACACGGTGTACAACACCAAGGGCGACTTCCTCATCGACAACGCGGACTTCACCTTCGAGGACAACCGGCGCGGACCGGCAGCGCAACCCAGCGAATGGGGCTTCGTCGTCTTCGCCACGACCTCCCCGGACCGCTACCCGTCCATGCCCGCCCTCAGTTCCGCCAACAACAACATGTCCGCCTGGGATCAGCGGACCAACGAGAAGGTCGTCGCACCGCAGACGGCCGAGAACTGCAAGGACGGAGGTTGGTCGACGTACTCGTCCCCCGCTTTCCGTAACCAGGGCCAGTGCATCAAGCTCGTCACGGTCACCGCAGGGAGCTGACCCCTTCCCGGTGCCGGTGTCCGTCATTCGGTGGAACCCAGCACAGGGAACCGCCCGCCTCCGATAACATCAGTGTGCTGTCATCCGCAGCCCTAGCATCCGTGACCCGGCCTGGGTAGTAATACGCCTCAGGCTATTTCTTCCCCGAAAGGGCAGGAGCACGGTGATGATGGACCGCAGCCAATCGCATGAACACCACGAAGGAGACCGCCATTAGCCCCCGGAATCGCACCAACGCCCGACTGCGCACCACCCTCGCCCTGCTGGCCGACCACCAGGCGTCCGGCACCGTCGTCGCGCCCAGCGAGCTGTTGTCGCAGGCCGTGGCCGAGGAGCCCTTCGACGACAAGGAAGCCGAGCTCCTCGCCGGCGGCGTCCCCCGCGGCTACAAGGCCCTGACGACGGCGACGGCGAAGCTCGTGAAGGCCGGCTGGCTCGTGAAGGGCCGCAGCGGCTGGACCGCCACCGAGGAAGGCGTCCGGGCCGTCAAGGCCTTCACCGATCCCGACCAGTTCGTCAACGCCATGATCAGTGGAGCCCCGGTGCCGGAACAGGTCGACGCGCCGCCGCACGCACCGCAGGCGCCCGAGCAGCTGGGCGAGGAGTCGCAGGCCGACCAGGCCGAGGATTCCGCCCCCGAGACGGCCGAGACGTCCGAGGTCTCGGAGACGATGGCCGACCTGGCGCCGTCCGATGCCGCCTCCTCGTCGACGGCCGAGGATCCCACTCCCCCGGAAGTCCCGGCGACCCTCGAGGTGTCCGACACCGCGCCCGAGCACGCCCCGTCCGACACCCCCGCCGACGAAGCGTGGCAGGACCAGCCGCAGTCGGTCGCCCTCTCCGGCGACTTCGACCCGCTGTTCGGCGAGGCAGGCCACTGGAGCACGGACCTGCGCGAGTTGCAGTTCGTCTGGGAGCCGACGGAGAACGCCTGGAAGCAGACCCACCAGCTGCCCGCCGGAACCTACCAGTTCAAGATCCTCGTCAACGGTTCGTGGGACGAGAACTACGGCCGGTTCGGCGTGCGCGACGGCGACAACCACGAGCTGCACCTGCTCTCCGACACCTCGGTGACCTTCCGGTTCGACTACGCCTCGAAGGACATCGAGACCTCCTAGGTCCACCCGATCGTCGGCCCCGCCCGCTGGTATTTTCACCGGGAGGCGGGGCCGTCGTCGTTCCCGCCTTTTGTGACATGCAGTGCGTGTCACGGCGGAACATGCCCGGTTGAGCGCACCTGTGAAGACACGGACCAGGAACGACGGCGAGTGCCGCTGCGGCTTCCTGCACGCGCTTCGGCGGAAAAGTGCGCGTCGATCGGCGACACGCCGAGAAACCGGGCTATCCGCCGGCGAAGCCCGCACGCGAAGCCGCACCCGTCAGTCTTCGCGCAGCTTTGCCAGAGGATTCCTCCGCGAGCAGTGGACGTGCAGCAGGATGGAGCGGGATCGTCGCTACGGGGGAAGTGCAGGGCACATGGGGGCAATGGATCGCGAGTGGTACCACGAGGGCCGCGACGCGCGACTGGAGGCAGTGCGCCGGTCGCCGTCGGGCCGTATTCCGCAGTGGTCCCTCGACGAGGCCCTCGGCCGGCCCGCCGCTCCGCAGCCCTGGCGCGCACCGGCGAAGGGGAACAGGCGCCGGGTGGGCCCGCGCCGCAGGCTGCGCCTCGGAATCGTGGGGGCCCTCGCACTCGTCGCTCTCCTCTACCTGACCCCGACCCTGTTCGACCGCTTCGTGCTGCCCGTCGCCCTGCCTCACCTGCCCGGCGCCGACGTGCCGCCCCGCGGCGTCGAAGCCGGCGACGTCCCGCTCGGCATTCCGCCGGCGGCACCGGCCTCGACGGCGTACAGACTGCTCGACTCGCCGGTCGAGTCGCAGGAATGGGTGGCCTACGACCCCTGCCGTCCCGTGCACTACGTCGTCCGCCCGAACGGTGCACCCGTGGGGTCGGAGGGCCTGGTCCAGGAGGCCGTCGCCGAGGTATCTGCCGCCACCGGCCTGCAGTTCATCGACGACGGCACCACCACGGAAGCGCCCAGCGAGGATCGCGACCTGTACCAGCCGGAGCTGTACGGGAAGACCTGGGTGCCCGTGCTCATCACCTGGACGAGCCCGGCCGAGATACCGGAGCTGGTGGGGGACGTCGCCGGACTCGGCGGGAGCGACTATGCCCAGACGCCCGGAAAGCCGCTCGTCTACGTGGGCGGGCAGGTCCAGCTCGACGCACCGGACGCCGTCGAGACCCTCCTCTTCCCGGACGGCCGCGCCTACCTCAGGGCGATCATCATGCACGAACTCGCGCACGTCGTCGGGCTCGACCACGTCGATGATCCCGGCGAGCTCCTCTACGAGAGGAACGTCGGAGTGACCTCGTTCGGCGACGGCGATCGCGCCGGCCTCGCACTCCTCGGCACCGGTCCCTGCGTGCCCGAACTCTGACCTTGACCCCTCCACCGCCCGCTCCCTAGCGTGAGTCCATGACCTCCCCGGATATCAGGTTCTACTTCGATCCCGTCTGCCCGTTCGCGTGGATGACCAGCAAGTGGGTACGGATGGTCGCCCGGCAGCGCGACTACGCCGTGGAGTGGCGCTTCATCTCGCTGCGTCTGCTCAACAGTTCCATCGACTACGACGCCCACTTCCCCGCCGGCTACGAGGCCGGCCACACCGCGGGGCTCCGCCTGCTCCGCGTCGCCGCGCGGACCCGCGAGGAGCACGGGCCCGACGCCGTCGGCCGTCTGTACGAGCGGCTCGGTACCCGGATCTTCGACACACGCAAGGACGACTCCGACGGCGGACACCGCGGCACTGCCGAGTTCCTGCTGCCGATCCTCGCCGAGCTCGGACTGCCTCAAGCACTCGCCGAGGCACTGGAGGAGACCTCTCGGGACGCCGTCATCCAGACGGAGACCGATGAGGCGCTCTCACTGACGGGCAAGGATGTCGGCACGCCGATCATCCACTTCGATCCGCCGGAGGGGGTCGCCTTCTTCGGTCCCGTCATCAGCCGCCTGCCCGGCCCGGGCGAGGCCGCGGAGCTGTGGGATCACGTCGTCGGGTTGGCGCGCTTCCCCGGGTTCGCCGAACTCAAGCGGAGCCTGCGGGAACGCCCGCAGTTGCGCAGCTTCGGGGTCGACGACGGCGAAGCGGGCCTGCAGGAGGACTGGCACGGCGGGAGCCGGCGTACCAAGAAGTAGGACGAAGAGGCGTGATTCTAGTGCAAACGTCGATCTGCTAAACAACCGAAGTAGATTCCGTCGAACGACTCGACCACGTAGATTTATCCAATGAGCAATGATGCCGCCACCAGGATCCTCGTCCCGTACGACCCGGACGGGGGGAACGACCAGCCCGCCGAAGCGCTGGAGGCGCTCATAGCGAGTGTCGAGGCCGAGGTCGCCGAGCTCCAGTTCACCCGCTTCACCAATGACGACGCCGTGGCCCTCGGGCAGCTCCTCGTCCAGCTCGGCGTCGGGCGGAACCTGCCGATCGCCGTGAGCATCTGCAAGCCGAACCACATCCTATTCCGAGCTGCGCTCGAGGGCGCCACCCCCGACAACGACTACTGGCTCGATGCGAAGAGCCGGACTGCTGCCCGCTACCTCGTGCCGTCCCTCCTCGTCGGCCTGCGCGGGCGGCGCAACGGCGGCCGCGCCGAGGACAACCCGATGTTCGACGCCTCGACGCACGCGGCCCACGGCGGCTCGTTCCCGCTGTACATCCGCGGCGTGGGTCCCGTCGCCACCGTGACGGTGTCCGGGCTGCCGCAGCTCGAGGACCACAAGCTCGTGGTCGAGGCCCTGCGCACGTTCCACGCCGCCGAGGGCCTGTAGCCCCGGGCAGAGCGGTGCTCGCGCGCCGTCCTCACCGGTACGGCGGGACGCGAAAGAGAGGCGACACCCCTGGGGGCGTCGCCTCTCTCGTCGAACGAGTACTACAGGGCGGTCTCGATGGCCTCCGCGACCGGGGTCTCGCCGGAGTTGAACTGGATGGTCTTGTCCACGGTGCCGAGGTTGCCGAGGACGACGGCGGCCACGAGGGCTACGTCCTCACGCGGCACGGAATCCCGCTGCGGCTTGTCCGAGACCTCGATCATCCCCGTCCCGGGATCGGTGGTCAGGGCGCCGGGGCCGAGGATGGTCCAGGCGAGTTCGGAGTTGCGCAGGTGCTCGTCGGCCGCGGCCTTGGCTTCGGCGTAGTGGAAGAACCCGTTGTCCTCGGGCACGCCGTGGTCCTTGCGGGCACCGAGGTAGGACACCATGACGTACCGGCCCACCGATGCCTCCTGCGCGGCGTCCATCGAGCGGATCGCTGCGTCCCGGTCCACGTCATAGGTGGCCTCGGGGCTGCTGCCGCCGGCACCGGCGGACCAGACGACGGCGTCGTGCCCACGGAAGAGGTCCGCCATCTGCTCCACCGACAGGTCGGCGAGGTCTGCGACCACGGGAGTCGCACCCGCCTGCTCGACGTCGCCGGCGTGGTCCGGGTTGCGGAAGATCGAGCTGACCTGGTGGCCCTGGCTGGTCAGGATCTTGGTGAGGTGCAGCGCTACTTTGCCGTGCCCACCGATGATGGCTACGCGTGACATGGGAACTCCTTCTGGTCGGTCGGATCTCTTGGTCTCGACGCTAGTCCCCGGCTGCGGATGCCGGCCACCCGCCAGAAGGTGTTCCGCCCCCAGCGCAGCCCTATTCCCGGTTCGGCCCGGACATGCACAGGACCCGTTTTATATTTGAGAATGATTCTCATATAGTAGGGTCATGCACCTCGTCATCATCACGTCCCTGGACGCGCTCAGTCGCAACAACGCCGCCTCGCTGCTGGCGGGGCGCTCTCCCGGCACCCCCGTGGTCCTGCACGACCTCCTCGACGGTGGGCTGGTCACGCGCCGGATCCACCTCGGCGAGCAGCTGATCGAGCGCGAGTCGACGATGCTCGAACACGGGTGCCTGAGCTGCACGGTGCGGTTCGACCTCGCACCCGCCCTCCTGCGTCTGGCGCGGGACGGCGCCGACCGTGCGGTCGTCGCACTGCCGCCGGGCACGACGGCGGAGAACGCGATCGACGGGCTCCACGCCACAGCGCCAGGGGCCTTCACCGTCGGGACGGTTGCGTTCGCCCTGCGTCCCGAAGACGTGGAGGACCAGGTGTGGGACCACCACACCCTCTTCGCGTCCGGCTACACCGCCGTGCCGGAGGATTCGCGAACGCCCGGTGAGTTCGTGATGGGCGAATTACTGTTCGCCGACACAGTTCTGGCCACCACCAGCGATGTACTGCCGAGCGACGCCGTCCTCGCCGCCAGGGGCCGCCAGCTCATCGGCGAACTCGCTCCCCACGCTCCCCTCTCGCCGATCGGGGACGCCACTCTCGGCACGCACGACTACGCGTCTGCCCAGGCGCGGAGCCGCCCCGGGGTGGTCCTGATGCCGGCTGCCCCCTCGGCGCCCTTCCGCACCGTCGAGCATCGGATTGCGAGACCGCTGCACCCGCAGCGCTTCCGGACAGCCCTCGGCGCCATCGCCGAAGGCTGCTGCTTCGTCCGAGGCAGCGTGTGGATCGCCGGCATGCCGGACACCCGGATCGCCGTCCACGGCGTGGGCCCGCGCATCTCCCTGGGCAACGGCGGCACCTGGACCAAGCACGGCGAGTGGTGCCGGGGCACGCACCTCGCCCTCACCGGAGACGAACTCGACGACGACGACATCACGCGCCTGCTCGACGCCTGCGCCCTCACGGACGAGGAACTGGGCTCGTCGGCCACACTCCAGCAATCCACCCACAACTGAAGGAGCACCATGAAAGTCCGCAACTCCCTCCGCTCACTGAAGAAGGTCCCCGGAGCTCAGATCGTCCGGCGCCGCGGGAAGACCTTCGTCATCAACAAGAAGAACCCGCGCATGAAGGCGCGCCAGGGCTAGCGCCATGGGCGGCAGCAACGCACCAGGGCAACCGGGCGGCGTCGTCATCGCCCTCTGCGCGGGCCATCGGTGCGCCGCACTCACCAGGACACGGCGCGACGGCGGTCTCGCGGCCGCCGTCGCCCGCTCCTCCGGCGGCATGCTCATCTCGGCGCCCTGCCTCCAGCGATGCGCGGAGGGTGCTGTCGGCGCCGTCGCCCTCAGCGCCGGTACGGCCGATTCCACGGGACCGTCCGTCTGGCTCGGCGGGCTGGAGTCCGCAGGCCGCCTGGAAGCCCTCCGCCGCTGGGTGGAACACTGGCACCCCGGGGCCGAGCGCGCCCACGAGCTCCCCGACGACCTGCGCGATGCCGTCCTCGGAATCGGCCCACCCATTCGGCTGACACCCGCCATGAGGTAACGCCCTGATGGAAGGTCGCCGCGGCGCGCCTGTTCGACTGCACCCGCTCGCGTCGAGCGACAGGGCCGTTCGATGCGAGGGCTACCGCAGGTACGACGCGCCGTTGGCGTCGACCACGGTGCCGCTGACCCACAGCGGCGCCTCCGTGGCGAGCCACGCGACGGCCTGCGCGACGTCCGCCGGCGTCGCCACGCGGTTGAACGGGCTCTGCGCCCGGACGGCGTCGCCATCCGGGCCATCGAGCACCGACCTCCCCATGTCCGTCTCCACGAAGCCCGGCGCGACGGCGGCCGCGAGGATGCCGTGTGGCGCGAGCGCGACGGCGAGGGACTGGGTCATGGAGTGCAGCGCGGCCTTGCTGGCCCCATAGGCGGGAGTGAGCGGCTCGCCGCGATAGGCGCCGCGTGATCCGACGCTGACGAGGCGCCCGCCCTCCGGTCCTGACGGGCGGTCGAGGAGATGGCGGGCCACGAGCCAGGCCAGGTTCGCCGGGCCGAGCAGGTTGACGTCGAGCGTGCGGCGCCAGGCCTGCTGCCAGTCCTCGAAGCTGGTCGTGCCGACGGGATGCGCCTCGAAGATGCCGGCGTTGTTCACCAGCACGTCGATGCCTCCGAGTTCCCGGACCGTCTCGTCGACGATGCGCCGGCACGCCCCGGCGTCGCCGACATCCCCTACGACGACCGCGTGGCCGGCGCCGGGAAGGGTAGCTCGGACCGCCTCTGCCGCCGCAGCGTCACGGCCCGCATGCACGCCGACGCGGTGCCCCCGCCCTGCGAGGTCGTGGGCTATGGCGGCACCGATCCCCCGGCTCGCCCCTGTCACCAGAATGCTCAACGTCATGGAGCATGACGCTACCTCCTCGATGACCGCAGCGGACCACGCGTGCCGGGGGTGGACTACACGTGAATTCTGGGAGACCGCCTTGCTAGGCTGTCAAATCACTGACCATGGCCATGCCCTTCCGGTAAAGGACTCTGATGGACCCATTCACCACGGACTTCGACATGGGGATCCTGAGGCTCACGTGGAGGCGGGGCGTCGAGATCACCCATGCGAACGGGGTCGCCGCCGCCCGCGCCCTGGCCGAATTCCACGGTCCCGCGGCACTGCCGCTCCTGGTCCACATGCACGGCATCGCCGGCGTCACGCCCGAGGCACGCGTGGGCATGGCCGCCTACCGAGGTTTCTCCAAGGTGGCACTCGTGGGTGAGGACGCCGTCGACGAGGTGATGTCCGGCTTCTCCCACCGGTCCCCCACCGTCACCCGCTACTTCACTTCCGAGGCCGAGGCGCTCGCGTGGCTGGCGGACACCAGCCCGGCCGAGCAGAGCGCACTGCCCGCAACCCAGCACGACTGAGGCTGCGCGGGGGCGCCAGGCTCCCGTTGACCCTTCTCCGCACGGGGTGCCACAGTGACAGGATGAGCACCGAGAACACGGATAGCACCGGGAACACCGGAGTCCAGGTCAGCAACAACGAGGCGAAGAGCCGCTACGTCGCAATGCTCGACGGCGACGAGGCCGGCATCGCGGCCTACGAGCGCTCGGGCGACACGATCGTCTTCACGCACACCGTGGTGGACGAGGAGGTCGAGGGCCACGGTGTGGGCAGCACCCTGATCCGGCATGCGCTCGACGACGCCCGCGGACAGCACCTCACGGTGGTGCCGCAGTGCGAGTTCGTGGCGGCCTTCATCGAGGACCACCCCGAATACCGGGACCTCGTGGGCTAGGCTGCGCCGCGGGCCCGCCCGCCCAGTGCCGCATCGATCAGCACCTCGGCGGCACGCCGGGCCTGACCCGCCGCCTCGGGCGTCCCCGCGATCGCCGCCGTGGTCTGCGCTCCCTCCGCGAGGATCGAGAGCTGCGGTGCGAGGTAGGCCGGCGCGCCGGCGTCCGCCGCGAGCTGCCCGACGTACTCCTGGAAGGATGCCTTGTGCTCCCGGGCGTAGTCCGCCACCTCGTGGCTGACGGCGCCCAGCTCCGCGAAGCTGTTGATGAACCCGCACCCGCGGAAGGAATCCTCGCCGAACCACTGGGCGAGGAAGTCGAAGATCGCCAGGAGCCGATCCCGTGGCGTCCCGGCCTGGCGGACCCTCGCATCGAGGCCCTCCGTCCAGGACGCGTGCCGCCGCTCGAGGACTGCCATCACGATGCTGCTCTTCGAGGGGAACTCCTGGTAGAGCTTCTTGAGCGAGACGCCCGCCGCGGCGCGCAGCTCGTCCATGCCGACCACCTGGATCCCCTTCGCGTTGTACAGCTCGTCGGCGGTCTCGACGATGCGGGTGCGGGCCTCGGAAAAACTCATGCAGCCATGCTACTTGAAAAGAGAACGATCGTTCTATACGCTGTGGGAACCGAGAGAGAACGAACGTTCTCTCCCTTCGAGACAAGGACATGGTCATGGGTTTCATCAAGGTCGGTACGGAGAACACCACGGACATCGAGCTCTACTACGAGGACCACGGCACGGGCCAGCCCGTCGTCCTGATCCACGGCTATCCCCTCGACGGCGGCTCCTGGGAGAAGCAGACCGCTGCCCTCCTGAACGCCGGTTACCGCGTCATCACCTACGACCGCCGCGGCTTCGGCAAATCCAGCAAGCCCACCACCGGCTATGACTACGACACCTTCGCCGCCGACCTCAACACCGTCCTCGAGACCCTCGACCTCAGCGACGTCGTGCTCGTCGGATTCTCGATGGGCACCGGTGAGGTTGGCCGCTACATCGGCACCTACGGCGAAGCCCGCGTAGCGAAGGCCGCCTTCCTCGCCTCGCTGGAACCGTTCCTCCTCCAGACCGACGACAACCCCGCCGGCGTCCCCTCCACGGTGTTCGACGGCATCCGCAGCGCCGCGATCGAGGACCGCTACGCCTGGTTCACGAACTTCTACAACGACTTCTTCAACACCGACAACTTCCTCGGCAACCGCCTCAGCGAGGAAGCCCTGCGCAACGCCTGGAACGTGGCCGCCGGCTCCTCCTGGTACGCATCCTTCGCCGTCGTCGATACCTGGCTGACCGACTTCCGCTCCGACGTCGAGAAGGTGACCGTCCCGGCCCTGATCGTCCACGGCACCGACGACCGCATCCTCCCGATCGACTCAACCGGCCGGGAGTTCGCCAAGCGCCTGCCCTCCGCCGAGTATGTGGAGATCGACGACGCACCGCACGGCATGCTCTGGACGCACGGCGCCGAGATCAACGAGGTCCTGCTCGGCTTCCTCGCCAAGTAGCACCAGGTGACGCGGGGCACCGGACTCCCGGCGCCCCGCGTCACCGTGGCGGTCACTCCTAGAACTGGATACCGCGGGTGAGACCGCCGTCGATCAGGAAGTTCGCTCCCGTGGTGCGGCTGGAGCGAGGGCTGGCGAGGAAGACGACGGCGTCCGCCACCTCCTGCGGCGTGCCCATGCGGCCGGTCGGGTTGAGGCCCATCGCCGTGGAGAACAACTCCGGGTTCCCGCCCTCGATGCCCTCCCAGACGCCGCCCTCGTGATAGGTGTTGCCCGGCGAGACGGTGTTGGCCCTAATGCCCTGCCCTGCGAGCTGGAACGCCAGTCCCGCCATATAGGCGATGAGCGCGGACTTCACGGTTCCGTAGGGCCCTGAGGCGAAGTCCACCTCGCGCCCGGAGACGCTGGAGATCGCGGTGATCGACGGCGTCGAACTCCGCGCGAGATGTGGGAGCGACGCCTTCACGAGGCGCACCGTTCCCAGAAGGTCGACGCGCAGGCCGGCTTCCCAGTTCTCCTCGGTGTCGTCGATGGCCAGGGCGCTGACGTTGCTGACAACGGCGTCGATGCCACCGAACTCCGAGGCCACGGTCTCCACCCAGGCTGCGACAGCCGGGCCGTCACCGACGTCGAGGACGTACCCCGTGACCCGCGCCGGGGAGGAGGCGAACGCCGCCTCGGTCGCCGCCACCTCCACGGCATTCCGCGCGCAGAACGCCACGTTCGCTCCTTCCTGGACGAACGACTCGACGATGGCGCGGCCGATACCCTTCGTGCCGCCGGTCACGAGGGCAGTGGTGCCGTCGAGGTGCAGGTCCATTGGGGTCCTTTCGTCAGAAGTCGGTTATCGAGCGAAGTCCGGCGCCGCGGGGCGGTGCCTCGAGTGGATTCAGTGGAGCTCGGCGCCCTGTCGCCGGAGGTGCGCGTGGAGTCCGCCGTAGGCGTCGACGGCGGGGAAGAGCGCCTTCGGCGCCTTCACCACCACGCTGTAGTTGGCGTCGACGGCGTTGGCGATCGGGGCGAGCGCCGTCTGCGTCAGGAGCTGGTAGGCGTCGAGCCGATGGAGCCCGAAGAGATCGCCGAACCACCGGACCATCTCCAGCTGGCCGATGCGCCACGAATCCTCCATGGGACGCGAGGATCCGACCGCCATCCAGTGGTAGTCCGTCTCGAGCCGCGGCCACGCCGGAGCGCCGCCCTTGATGAGTTCGACGATGATGGTGGAGTGCATGGCGCCCTCGACGGCGGTGCCGCACGCCTCGCCCTCACCCTGCCGGTAGTGTCCGTCGCCGACGGAGAAGAGGGCGCCCTCCACGTTCACGCCGAGGTAGACGGTGGTGCCGGGCTTCACGTCGGGCGCGTCCATGTTCCCGCCGAACCGCTCGGGAACCAGGGCCGAGCGCACCTCGCCGCCGGGCGGGGCGACACCGACGGTGCCGAGCATCGGCTCGAGCGGGAGCGCGACCTCGAAGTCCCCGAGCCGGGACTGGAAGCCGACCGTCCGGCGCTCGGTGTCGACGTCGTAGATCCAGGTGATGTCCGGCAGGGGCTCCTGCAGCGTGGCGGTGCGGTCCGTGCTGGTGAGCCCGCCGAAGAACGGGATGGTGGCCGAGGCCCCGTACGAGCGCGCCGGCGTGAGGTCCACGATGTGCAGCGCGAGGGTGTCCCCCGGCTCGGCGCCCTCCACGTGGAACGGGCCGGTCTGCGGGTTGATGAAGTTCAGGTCCACCTTCTCGCCCGACACGTCCTCGATGGAGGTGAGCGCATTGTTGAACGCGTCCTCGGACCAGAGCTTCAGCGCCGTGCCGGGCTGGACGGTCAGCACGGGGGCGCTGCCGCCGAAGGTGTACACGAGTTGGTCACGCCGGGGGTGGTACTCGATGATCTCCATGACCGGATGCTACGGGGCGCCTCCCGACCGGACAAGGTCCAGAACCGTCCGAGGACCGTGTGCACCGGGGGCGGCTGTGGCGTCCCCCTGCGCTCAGGCGCGGCCCTTCAGGATGAGGTTCCAGTAGACCTTCGGCAGCACGATGCGCTCCGCGACGAACGTCAGCCTCCGCTCGCGTGCGAGGTTGTTCCAGCCCGGCACGGTGGGCATCGGCGCGTACTTGTCGTCGAACTCGGAGAACACCACGGTATTGCGGCTGACCACGAAGGGGCAGGCCGAATAGTGGTTGTACTCGGCGGTGGGCTTCTTGCCCTTGAGCACGGCCTTGAGGTTCTTGGCGAGCACCTTCGTCTGCATGCGCAGCGCCGCACCCGATTTCGAGTTCAGCGTCGACGCCGCGTCGCCCAGGGACCAGACCGTGGGGAAGCGCGTGTGCCGCAGGATGACGGGGTCCACCTCGACGAATCCCCCGCGGTTACCCGGCGCCGGGAGGTCCGTGGTCTTCAGCCACTCCGGCGCGGACTGCGGCGGCACGGCGTGGAGGACGTCGTACCCGAGGGTCTCGTCCGCTCCGGTTCCGGTGTTCACCAGGCTGACCGTCCTGCCCTCGGGATCGACGGCTGCGAGCTCGGTACTGTACCGGACCTCGATTCCGTACTCCTCGATCTTCCGGTTCAGCTCCTCATCGATGATCTCCATGCCGAAGATCGTGGGCGTGGAGACGGCGAGGACCACCCGGATGTCCTCGAGCACTCCCTGCCGCCGCCAGTAGTCGCACGCCAGGTACATGGGTTTCTGGGCCGCACCGTCGCAGGAGGCGGGTCCGGGCGGCTGCGTGAACACCACGGTGCCGCCGGTCATGGTGCGGAAGAGCTTCCAGGCCTTCGGAGCGAGCTCGTACTCGTAGTTCGACGCTCCGTACGGCCCCTCCATCGCCTCCTTCAGGCCCGGGATGGCCGTCCAGTCGTTCTGGATCCCGGGACAGACGACGAGGTGGTCGTAGGTGACCGCCGAACCCGACTCCAGCAGCACCGTCCTGGAGCTGGTGCTGACATCGGTGGCCTTGTCCTGGATCCAGGTGACACCCTTGGGCATCACCGCGGACTGCAGCCGGACGGCCTCGAGGGCATCGGCGGTCCCCCCGGCGATATGCGAGAACAGGGGCTGGTAGAAATGGCGGCTCCGGGGCTCGATCACCGCGATGTCCTTCATGCGGTACCGGCGAAGGCGCCCGGCGAGTGACACGCCGGCGTTGCCACCGCCGATGATAAGCACCTGATAGTGGCGCTTCTCGCCGGGGGCGGGGATGACGGGGACCGTGCGGCCTGCCGGTGCGGTGCTCGTGCTGGAACGGATGACAGCTACCTCTTCTGAGTCGCCCTGCGCGGCCTGTCCTTCGACAGTACCGCCCGGCGCCGACACTGGACAGGGAGCCCAGGAATCAATGCCTCGGGCAGCCGACGGGGCGACCGCCCGCACGACGCCGGCGCGCCGGTGCCGCGACCGCGGCGCCCGTCAGTCCCGCGCGTACCGCGTGACGAACGCGCGCAGGATGGCTTCGGGCTGGTCCACCACCGAGGCGCGGGCCCGCTCGATGTACTCGTCGGCCTGCTCGGGCGGGAAGTACCCTGCGTGGCGGTAGGTGCTGATGCGCCCCACGAGCGCCTCGACGTCGAGCTCGGGGTGGAACTGCGTGGCGTACACGTTCTCCCCCACGCGGAACATCTGCACGGGGCAGGTTGCCGACGAGGCCAGCAGCACGGCCGATCCCGGCAGCGCCCTGCACGCCTCCTTGTGTCCCACGTAGGCGGCGAACGACGGCGGCAGGGCGGCGAGCAGCGGATCGGCGGCGCCGTCCGGAGTCAGCGTGACCTCGACGGCGCCGATCGGTTCCGCGTACGTGGTGTCGATGACGGCGCCCTGGTGCCGCCCGAGGGTGCCGACCCCGTAACAGGCGCCGAAGAAGGGAAAGTCCTGCTCGACCACGCGGTCGAGCAGCGAGGCGAGCTCGCCCTCGACCCTCCGCTGCACCGCACTCTTCGACTCCTCCGGATCCGACGAGTTGAAGGGGCTGCCGCCGAGGAAGATCCCCGAGTAATCGGCGAGGTCGAGCTCGGGCAGCGGCTCCGCTTCCAGCCGGATGCGCCGCAGCTCACCCTCGGCGAGGCCACCGTAGCGCAGGAAGCTCGCGTACTCGGCGTCGGCCGCGTAGTTCTCGGCGCGGGTGGCCAGGAGGAGGAACGGTTTCACCCCTCGATGCTACTGGCCGCCCGCCGCCGTCAGCTCGACCACCCCGCCGTCGGATGCCACCTCGGCGCCTCCCGCGACGCGCGCGCGGAAGCTGACGCCGTCCGGCCCCGTGATGCGGTAGCCAGCCGGGGAGCGGGAGACCCGGAACCCACCCTCCGTCCCCGAGGGGGTGACCACGCGCACCGTGCTGCCGTCCGCAGTACCGGGGTAGACCGTGAGCAGCGGGTCGTCGAGGTAGTCGTAGTCGGGCCGGTCCACGATGCTTCCGGTGACGAGGACGGCGCCCTCCCGCACCCAGAGCGGCAGGCTGTCGAAGCCGTGCACCTCCCGCCGCCAGCCGCCTCCCGCGACGGTCTCCCCCGTCAGCAGGTGAGTCCACGTGCCGGCAGGCAGGTAGTACTCCACCGCGCCGTCGGCGGAGAACACCGGGGCCACGAGCAGGTCCGGCCCGAGCATGTACTGCCGGTCCAGGTGCGCTACGGCGGGATCCTCCGGGAACGCCAGCTGGAGGGGCCGCATGAAGGGCGTTCCCGTTGCGTGGGCCTGCAGCCCGACGGCGTACAGGTAGGGCATGAGGAACAGTTTCAGCCGCGCGAAGGTCCGTGTGACGTCCACGGCGCTCTGGCCTTCGGGCTCGTCGCCGGTGTCGAACGCCCACGGGACGCGGTAGCTGGTGGAGCCGTGCAGGCGCGAGTGGCTGGAGAGCAGGCCGAAAGCGACCCACCGCTTGAACACCGCGGGATCGGGTGAGCCCTCGAAGCCGCCGATGTCGTGGCTCCAGTAGCCGAATCCACTGAGCGCCAGCGAGAGGCCGCCGCGCAGCGTCTCGGCCATCGACTCGAAGGAGGACGAGTTGTCGCCTCCCCAGTGCACGGGCATCTGCTGCCCGCCGGCGGTGGCGGAGCGGGCGAACAGGACGGCCTCGCCCTCGCCCCGGACCTCTTCGAGGACGTCGAAGACCGCGCGGTTGTAGAGCTGCGGGTAGAGGTTGTGCATCGTCTCCGCAGGCGTTCCATCATGCCAGCGGACACCCAGCGGGATGCGCTCCCCGAAGTCGGTCTTGATGGCGTCGACACCCTGCCCGAGCAGCGTGCGCACCTTGTCCTGGAACCAGGCCGTCGCCTCAGGGTTCGTGAAGTCGACCAGGCCCATGCCCGCCTGCCACATGTCCCACTGCCAGACCGTGCCGTCCTCCCGCCGCACGAGGTACCCGGCCGTCGCGGCCTCGTCGAAGAGCTTCGATCGCTGGCCGATGTACGGGTTGAGCCAGACGCTGATCCGCAGGCCCTTGCCGTGCATGCGCTCCAGCATGCCCTCGGGATCCGGGAAGACCCGGGCGTCCCACTCGAAGTCCGTCCAGTTGAACTCGCGCATCCAGAAGCAGTCGAAATGAAAGACGCTCAGCGGGAGGTCGCGTTCCGCCATGCCGTCGACGAAGTGAGCCACGGTCGCCTCGTCGTAGTCCGTGGTGAAGCTCGTGGACAGCCACAGGCCGTAGGACCAGGCGGGCACCCGGGCGGGGCGGCCGGTCAGGCGCGTGTACCGCTCGAGGATGTCCGCCGGCGTGGGGCCGTAGATGACGAAGTACTCGAGCGACTCCCCAGGCACCGAGAACTGCACGCGCTCCACGGACTCCGACCCCACCTCGAAGGAGACGTGCTCGGGATGGTTGACGAAGATCCCGTAGCCGCGGTTGGTCAGGTAGAACGGGACGTTCTTGTACGACTGCTCGCTGGAGGTGCCGCCGTCGGCGTTCCAGATGTCGACCGTCTGGCCGTTCTTCACCAGCGGGCCGAAGCGCTCGCCCAGGCCGTACACCAGTTCGCCGACGCCGAGGGAGAGTTGGGCGTGGAGGTACGACGGCGACGGCGCACGTCCCGTCGTCGACACCCCCGCGACGCCGGCGGGTTCCGCGGCCACGGGCGCGTCCGGGGCGAGGCCCATCCGCCCCACGGACTTGTGTCCGCTGGAGGTGAGCGTGCGGCCGTCCGCCTCGAAGGTGAGGTTCCACGGCGCACCCTTGCTGATGCGCGCCGTGAGCGGGCCTGCGGTCAGTACGCCGCCGTCGTCGTCAGCCTTCGCTGCGCCGAGCCCCTCCACGGCTCCCACGAGGTCGAAGCCCCGGTGCGGGGTGTCGCCGCGGTGGTTCTCGATCCGCACACCGACGATCCCCTCGAGCGGGCTGCTGAGGGTGACCGTCAGCAGGGCCCGATTGAGCGTGTCGCCCCGCCGCCCGATGACCTTCGTCGGGGCCGAGACGACGAGGCGCCGGTAGTCCACCGCCTCGATGTCGTAGGCCTCCTGCGCGTACTGCGCATCGACGCCGGGGCGGACATGCCAGAATCCGTCGGTGAATTTCATGGTTACTTGACTGCTCCTGCCGTGATGCCCCGGGTGAGGGTGCGCTGGAAGATGAGGAAGAAGATGAGGGTGGGGAGGAGCCCGAGGAGGGCGGAGGCGCTGGTGGTGGTGACATCCATGAGGCGATCGCCCTGCAGGACCGTGATGGCCACGGGGACTGTCTGGTTGTCGTTGCCCACGAGGAACGTCAGCGGGATCAGGAACTCGTTCCACGTCCAGATGAAGAAGAAGATGAGCAGCACGCTCAACGTGGGCCGCGAGATCGGGAAGATCACGCGCCACAGGATCTGCCAGCGGCTCGCGCCGTCGAGCGACGCCGCCTCCAGCAGTTCCTTCGGGAACGTGCCGTATACCGAGGCCAGGAGATAGGTCCCGAAGGCGCTCTGGATGACGGTGAAGATGATGATCACGGCCCACACGCTGTCGTAGAGGCCCACCTGCCGGAACATGAAGTACAGCGGGTACAGCAGCACCTCCTGCGGCAGCATGTTGGCGAGCAGGATCAGCAGCACCAGCCAGGTCCGGCCGCGCACGCGCCCGATGCCGAGGGCGAAGGCGTTGAACATCGAGATCCCGACGGCGAGCACGGCCACCACGGAACTGATGAAGAAGCTGTTCCAGAGCTTGCGCGGGAAGTCGACGCGCTCCCAGAAGGCGGTGATCCCGTCGAAGTAGAGCGCCGACGGAAGGGAGAGCGGCCCGCCCGAGGCGTAGTCCGTGGGCGACTTGAACGAGTTGGCGAGGATGAGCAGGAACGGGACCGCGATGAGCAGCCCGATCAGCACGGCCACCGCAAGGATCACCCAGTCCCCGGCGGTCTTGCGTGCCCGCCCGCTGCGCCGTCGTTGCCGGGGCGGTTCCTGGACCGCATCACGTGCGGTCTTCTC
Organism: Arthrobacter sp. NPDC092385; assembly: GCF_044755105.1. NCBI lineage: Bacteria > Bacillati > Actinomycetota > Actinomycetes > Micrococcales > Micrococcaceae > Arthrobacter > Arthrobacter sp. NPDC092385. Next base: position 157,267 of record NZ_JBIVQL010000003.1, on the reverse strand, counting down.
GGCCGTGGTCTCGGTGATGGCCATCAGCGTGCCTCCTCGCTGCGCTCGAGCCTCGTCTGCACGAGGACGAAGATGATGCTGACGACGGCGATGACCACCGTCAGCGCGGTGGCGATGGTCGCGCCGTAGCCCACCTGCTGGGACTGGAAGAACTCGCTGTAGGCGTAGTACGCGGGGACGATCGTCGAGGTGCCGGGTCCGCCACCGGTCAGCGCGTAGATGGGACCGAAGACCTTGAGCGCCGCGATGGCGCACGTGAGGGTGACCACGAAGATCTCGGGCCGGATGATGCTGACCGTGATGGCACGGAAGCGCTGGAACCAGTTGGCACCGTCGAGCTCCGCGGCCTCGTACAGCTCCGGGTCCACGCGCTGCAGCGCCGCCATGAAGATGACCACGGGATAGCCCAGCTGCACCCAGACCATGATCACCATGATGCTGGGCAGGGCCGTCTCCGGGCTCCCCAGCCAGTTGCTCTGGAGGTTGCCCAGTCCGACGGCGGCGAGCACCTGGTTGAGAGCGCCGTTCTCGGGCCGGAGGATCCAGCCGATCACGATGGCCGCGATGACACCGGGCAGGATCTGCGGCAGGTAGTAGGTGGCGCGGAGGAAGCTCGCCATGCGGCCGCCGAACTTCCGGCCGATCAGGTCGAACAGCATCGCGGCGAGGACGAGGCCCAGCAGCGTGGGCACCACCACCATCGCGACGATCATGGCCACGGAGTTGCGGAACGAGGTCCAGAACGTGGTGTCTCCGAAGAGCTCGACCCAGTTCTCCAGGCCGATGAACTCCGGTGGGCGGATACCGCGGTACGAGGTGAAGGTCAGGTAGACGTTCCACAGCAGCGGGACCACGATGATGAGCATGAGCAGGGCGAGGCCGGGCAGCAGGTAGAACCAGAAGGAACTGCTGCGGGAGCCGGGGATGAGACTGGGGGTGGCGCTGGCGCGCTGGGCGCGCTCCTTCGACCGGGTTGCGATCGCCATGGGCTTGCACCTTCCGAGTGCGGGGACAGGCAGGGGATGCCGTCCGTGCCGCCGGTCCGGAGGGGATACCGGCGGCACGGACGGATGCGGGGAACTAGCCGACGATGTCGTCGACGCCGCTCTGGTACTGCTCGCCGACCTGCTCCTGGAACTCCTCCGGCGAGACGGTGCCGTTCAGGAGCTCCTGGAGGCCCGCGTTCAGCTCGTCGTAGAAGGTGGGCGTGGGCCAGTCCGGGTAGAAGGCGATCCCGTCCTTCTCGGTGAGCTGGTTGAAGTTCGCGATGAGCTCCGAGCTCTTCTCATCGGTGATGTCCGCAGGATCGGCGGCGACGGGGACGCCGCCGTTGTTGCCGATCAGGTTCTGGATCTCGGGGCGCATCGTGATGTCGATGAACTTGTAGGCGAGTTCCTTGTTGGCGGCCTTCTCCGGCACCGCCCACATGTTGCCGGCGGACCCTGGCGCGAGTTCGGCCTCGGGGAAGAGGAACGTGCCCCACTCGAAGCCCGTCGCCTCGGTGGTGAACCGGTTGTGCCACCAGCTGCCCGAGAAGAAGATCGGGTTCGTGCCGTTGATGAACGCGGTTCCGGCGTCCTCCGCCGTCGAGCCCGTGGCGTTGGTGGAGATGTAGCCCTTGTCCGTCCAGTCCTTGACCGTCTCGGTGGCGAAGGACACTTCCTCGCCCTGCCAGTCCACCGGGTTCTTGTACAGCTGGTAGTCCTCGACCCACTCGCGGTCGGCCTGCGTCAGCGCGAGCTGGTACCAGAGCTGGCCGAGCGGGTACTCCGCCGCGGACTCCGCCATGGGGGTGACGCCCTGGTCGGTGAACGCCTGCATCACGTCCTCGAACTCGTCGAGCGTGGTGGGCACCTCGAGGCCCGCGGCCGCGAACATGTCCTTGTTGTAGTACACCTCGACGAACTCGCCGTAGTTCGGGACGCCGAACCAGCTGCCCGAGCCCATGATGCCCTGTTCGTCGTACTTCGCAGTCGTCTGCAGGGACGGCGCCAGCTTGTCGTCCCAGCCGTACTCCTCCACGGCGTCGTCGAGGTTGCTCAGCAGGCCCTGGCTGGACAGCAGTCCGGCCGTGGCATTGCCTTTGTTGTACTCGAGGAGGTCGGGCGCCTCGTCCGAGTTCAGCACCTGGCTCGCCGTCGAACGGATCTGCTCGAAGCTGCGCTCCTCGAACTCGACGGTTGCACCCGTCTCCTCCTCGAAGACCTTGATGGCCTCGGTCCAGGCGATGCCCATGGCGCTCGTCTCACTCTCGAAGTGCCAGAGCTTGAGGGTGTCGCCCTGGCCGCCTTCGCCACCCGAACCGGAGTCCGAGCCGGAGCATCCCGACAGGGCGAGTGCAGCGGCGGTGAAAGCCGCCCCCAGGATCAATCTGCTCTTGTTCATGCCTACTCCCTTGTAGTGTTCGTCGGTCGTCGCGTGACGGCCTGCGGTAATCGAAACGTTTCGACGAGGGGCAATGGATTGCCGTCGCCGGGGTGGAACTGGTCGGTGGATGGAGAGCCGGCGCTACGTGCCCGGGCTGGGTGCCGCGACCGAACCGTGGTCGTGGTATTTGGGTGGAATGAGTTCGATACGGGGTTCGACGGTCGAATCGAGCTGCTGGACCGCCAACTCCACGGCACGGGTGCAGGAATCCGCGGGGATGAGCGGGATGGCATCGAGGGGCGGCGTGAACGAGGAGGTGTCGAACGTCGGTACTCCGGCGATCACCGAGAGGTCCTGCGGGACGGACAGCCCGCGAGCTGCAACCGCCTCGAGGATGACCTTATGGACACCCTCCTCCGCATGCACGACGAGGCCGGTGGGCGCCGGGGCGGCGTCGAGGACGCGTGCCAGGGCAGCGCGCACCTGCGCGGGGTCCTTCTCCACCATCGAGAACGACGCCGCGACCCCCCGCTCCGCCGCGCGGCGGAGGAAGCCGTCGCGAAAGCGCATCGGGAAGTTCGAGCCTCGCTCGTAGACCACCTCCGGGTGCCCGAGCAGTGCGATCGAGGCATGGCCTGCGTCGACGAGCCGGTCGACCGCGAGTGCCGCCGCGGCCTCGAAGTCGAGGTCCACGCACACGAGGCCTTCGGCGTCGCCCGGCACCCCGATGAGTGCGGCAGGAACACCGAGCGAGCGCACGAGCTCCGCACGCTCGTCCTGGACGGAGACGTCCAGCACGATGATGCCGTCCACGAGCCTGCTCGAGGAGACCCGGCGGAGCCCGTCGGTGGCCTCGTCCTCGGTCAGGAGCAGGACGTCGTAGTCGTACTTCCGCGCCGCCGTCGCGACCGCCAGGACGAACGCCATGTGCGCGGGTGCGTAGGTATCACTCCTCAGCGGGGCGGTCAGGGCGAAGATGCGGGTCCGCGTCCCGGCGAGCATGCGGCCGGCCGCGTTCGGCATGTAGTCGAGTTGCCGCACGGCCTCGTCGATCCGCAGGCGGGTCTTCTCCCCGATCGGACGCTTGCCGCTCAGGGCATAGGAGACCGTACTGATGGACACACCTGCGACGCGTGCTACGTCGTGGATATTGGCCATGCCGACTCCGATGTCTGCGGGATCACGGCCCGAGGTGGTCCTCCGCCGTCGTGGTCGTCTAAACGTTTCGACGACCACTGGGCAGTACGCTACGTCACATTCCGCCGATGGACAAGGGGTTTGTGGAATGCGGGAACATACCCCGCAACGCGAGCAGGCCACCGGGAACTCCCGATGGCCTGCTCACTGAGGGATCTGCCTAGCTGTCCGCTCCAGCGCGGTCCCGCACATCGGCGTCCAGCGCTGACAGCTCCTGTGCGGCGCGGTCGAGGTCGGCCTTGCGGATCTCGACCGGACCGGCGCTGTGCCGGCCGTGGGAGGGCTGCACCGCGACGACGTCGGACGCCTTCAGGGCCTGCGTGTCGCCGTCCCGCCCGCGACCGGCGCCGGGCTGCGAGCCCGACTGCGAAGCCGACGGTGAACCCGACTGGGCACCCGACTGTGCGCCGGCGACGGCGGGCGTGGCCCCCGTTGCCGCGGGCGACAGAGAGGCGGCCGGACCGGCGGGAGCGGCCTGGGCGAAGTCGACCGTCCGGCGCAGCGGGGTCTCCTTGATGAACAGGACACAGGCGAGGCCGATGACCGCGATGACCGCCGTGATCAGGAAGATCATGGCTGTGCTGTCGCCGTAGGCGGCCCGAACGATGTCGGCGATCGGAGTGGGGAGGTCGACGAGGTCGAGGGACCCGCCGGCCGCGCCGCCCGTGGTGGGGACACCCGCAGCGGCGAGCCCCTCGGTGGTCTTGTCCTCCACCTGCGTGCCGAGGATGGCACCGAGGACGGCGACGCCCGCGGCACCGCCCAGCGAACGGAAGAACGCGACGGAGGCGCTGGCCGAACCGATGTCCTTGACGGCCACGGTGTTCTGGACGGCGAGGACGAGGTTCTGCAGCATCAGGCCGAGGCCCAGGCCGAAGACGAAGGTGTAGATGCCGACGAGCCAGAGCTCGGTCAGGTGGTCGATGGTCCCGGCGAGGCCGAGGCCGGCGATGAGGAACAGGGCACCCGCGATCAGGTACCGCTTCCACTTGCCGTACTTGGTGACGAGCTGGCCGGCGCCGATGGAGCCGAGCAGGTTGCCGGCGATCATCGGCAGCGTGAGCAGGCCCGCCTCGGTGGGCGTGGCGCCCCGGGCCACCTGGTAGTACTGGCCGAGGTAGCTCGAACTGGCGAACAGTGCGATACCGACGGCGATCGAGGCAATGATGGCCAGGGCCGTGGTCCGCTCGGAGATGATCTTGAGCGGGATCATGGGCTCGGCCACCTTGGCCTCGACCACGAGGAGGAGTGCCAGCAGGATCACGCTGCCGCCGACCATCAGGGCGCTCTCGCGGGAGAACCACTCGTAGTAGCCCTCCTTGCCGGCGAAGGAGACCCAGATGAGGAGCAGGCTCACGCCCGCGGTCAGCAGGATGGACCCGAGCCAGTCGATGCGGGCCTTGCGGCGCGTGTCGGGGAGCTTGAGGGTGACCTGCAGCAGAACCAGGGCGATGATGGCGAGCGGGACGCAGACGAAGAACGTCCAGCGCCACCCGAGGGGTGAGTCCACGATGAAACCGCCGAGGAGCGGACCGCCCGCCGTCGCGACGGCCATGACGCCGCCCATGTAGCCGGAATACCGGCCACGCTCGCGCGGAGCGATGATGGTGCCGATGATGGCCTGGGCCAGCGCGGTCAGGCCACCCATGGCGACACCCTGGATGACGCGCGCCGTGAGCAGCAGCGGGATGGTCTGCGCGAAGCCCGCGAGGACCGAACCGGCCACGAAGATCACGATGCTGACCTGCACCAGCATCTTCTTGTCGAACAGGTCCGAGAACTTCCCCCAGATGGGGGTGGTCGCGGCATTCGCGAGCAGCGCTGCGGTGATGACCCACGCGAAGTCCGTCTGGGAGCCGTTGAGGTCGCTCATGATCGTGGGCAGGGCGTTCGCCACGATGGTGCTGCTCAGGATCGCCGTGAACAGACCGGCGAGCAGGCCCGTGAGCGCCTGCAGGATCTGCTTGTGGCTCATGGGCTCGGCGGCCGGCCGGTGGGGTGCCGCGGCCGCGTGCGGCGTGGGCGCATCGACTGTCGTCGACGCGGTGGAATGGGTGGCCATCAGCGTTCTTCCTTCGGGATCTCGGACGCGGGGTCCAGGTGGTGACGGCCGTCGTTGCCCGTGCGGTGTGCGGTGGTGCGTGGTGTTCCGGATGGTGCCCCGTTCGGGGGCGAGGCGGCGGAGCGCAGGGCGGCGGTGAGCTGCTGGACCGACGACGACGCCGCCTCGGCCTCGCTCTCGGTCCAGTCGGAGAGGATCTCCCGCAGCGTCTCGGCCCTGCGCTCGTAGGTCTCCGCCAGGTACGTCTGCCCCTGCGCCGAGAGCGAGAGCAGGCAGGCCCGCCCGTCGAGCGGGTCAGGCGTGCGGATCACGAAGCCGTACTGCTCGAGGTCGGCCAGCTGCCGGCTGAGGGCCGACGGTCCGATGCCGAGCCTGGCCGCGAGCGCAGAGGCACGCATGGGCCCGCCCTCTCCGATGAAGAAGAGGACGCCGGTGTGTGCCGGCCCCAGCTCCGAGTACTTCATGCCCGCGGCGGTGACTCCCCGCAGGGCGCGCTGCAGGTCGAAGATGTTGTGCACCAGCTCTGCAGCGGTGTGCTGCGCTACTGACATCAAAAACTCCTGGCCTCGTATACTTCGTTGCTCTAAGTAACTGTACTCCTGCCGTTTCGTTAGGTCAACTAAATAAACCCGCCTACGACGTCGTTCCCCAACCCCCTCCTCCGTGCTCGCACCGCTGGACCCCCGCCGCACTCTTCCGCATACTCCACAGCCTTCGATCTGCCACTCACCGCACGGCGGCGCGATTTGCCGTCAAGCGGAGGAGTACGGGCCACGGAATGCTTGCGGTCACGCCCGCAGCCCTGCTAGGCCTGATACACAAGGGCAGTTGGATCACCTGTCGAGGAGTGCCCACCCCGGGCCGCGGAAGAGGACGTTCATCATGACGCGCAAGGAACCCCGTGTAGAAGAAGCCGACGAGAAGGACCTCAAGGTCGAGAAGCGGCCGAAGGAATGGGCGGCAGGGATCCCCGGCGTGTACCACTCCATGAAGCCTGCGATCGAGCACATGGGCGTGGAGCGGACACTGAAGACCGTCCTCAAGATGAACCACAAGGACGGCTTCGACTGCCCGAGCTGCGCCTGGCCGGACCCGCACAAGCGCAAGACCTTCGAGTTCTGCGAGAACGGGGCGAAGGCCGTCACCTGGGAGGCGGCGCCGGTGGTGATCTCGTCCGACTTCTGGGCCGAGAACTCCATCAGCCACCTGCGCACGCACTCCGACTACTGGCTGGGCATGCAGGGCCGGCTCGTGGAGCCCGTGTACAAGCCCGCCGGTGAGGACCACTACCGGCCCGTGAGCTGGGACGAGGCCTTCGAGATCGTGGGGAACAAGCTCAAGAGCCTTGACTCGCCGGATGAGGCCGCGTTCTACACCAGCGGCCGCACCTCCAACGAGGCGGCGTTCCTCTACCAGCTGTTCGCCCGCGGCTACGGCACCAACAACCTGCCGGACTGCTCCAACATGTGCCACGAGTCCTCCGGCTGGGCCATGGGCCAGACGATCGGCATCGGCAAGGCGACCGTCACGTTCGACGACTACGCCGACGCGGACCTGATCATGGTCATGGGCCAGAACCCGGGCACCAACCACCCCCGCATGCTCACCGAGCTCGAGGCCTGCAAGCGCAACGGCGGGCAGATCGTCGCCGTCAACCCCCTCCCCGAAGCGTCCCTCAAGCGCTACAAGAACCCACAACTGGTCCGCGGTGTTCTCGGCAAGGGCACCGAGATCGCGGACCAGTACCTCCAGGTCCGGCTCGGCGGGGACATGGCCCTCCTGCAGGCGGTGTCCAAGCGCGTGTTCGAGGCCGAAGCGAAGAACCCGGGCACGGTGCTGGACCACGCGTTCCTCGAGGAGCACTGCGAGGGCCTCGACGAACTGCGGGAGTACCTGCTCGAGCTCGACGAGGCCACCGTCCTCGAAGCCACGGGACTCCGCACGGAGGAGATCGATGAGCTCGCCGCGCGGTACATCGCCGCGGACAAGGTCATCATCACGTGGGCGATGGGCATCACGCAGCAGAAGAAGGGTGTCGCGACGATCAAGGAGATGATCAACCTCCTGCTGCTGCGCGGCAACATGGGCAAGAAGGGTGCAGGCGCGTCCCCGATCCGCGGCCACAGCAACGTCCAGGGGGACCGCACAATGGGCATCTGGGAGCAGATGCCGCCCACCTTCATGGACGCTCTCGGCAAGGAGTTCGGGTTCGAACCCCCGCGCGAGCACGGCGCGGACGCCGTCGAATCGATCCGGCGCATGCGGGACGGCAAGGTCAAGGTCATGGTCGCCCTCGGTGGCAACCTGGTCGCGGCCATCTCGGACACCCAGGTGGCGGAGAAGGCGTTCGAGAACACCGACATGACGGTGCAGATCTCGATCAAGCTGAACCGCTCGCACCTCGTGACGGGCAAGGAGGCGCTGATCCTGCCGTGCAGGGGCCGCACGGAGATCGACCGCCAGGCCACCGGCGTGCAGTTCGTCTCCGTGGAGGACACCGTGTGCGCCGTGCACCCCTCGTGGGGCAGCGTGGAACCCGTCTCCGAGAACCTGCTCTCCGAGCCGGCGATCATCAGCCGGCTCGCCCGCGCCACGATCGACGGGAAGATCGACGCCGACTGGGAGGGGTTCGAGAAGGACTACGACCTCATCCGCGAGCACATCTCGCGCGTGGTCGAGGGCTGCGAGGACTACAACCGGAAGATCCGGCAGGACGGCGGTTTCATCCTGGCCAACGGCCCGCGCGACTCGCGCACCTTCAACACCCCCACGGGCAAGGCCGTCCTCACGGTCAACGACCTCGAGTACCTCGAGCGCCCCGAGGGCACGCTGATCCTCCAGTCGCTGCGGGCCCACGATCAGTGGAACACCACCATCTACGGCAACAACGATCGCTACCGCGGCATCAAGGGGGGCCGGCACGTGGTGTTCATCAACCCGGAGGACATCGCCGAACTGGGCCTGAAGGACGGCCAGAACGTGGACATCCACGGCGTGTACGACGACGGCGTGCAGCGCGTGCTCCGCGCCTACCGCGTGGTCTCGTACCCCACGGCGCGCGGGTGCGCCGCCTCGTACTATCCCGAGGCGAACGTCCTGGTGCCCCTCGAGCACGTGGCGCAGGGCAGCAACACGCCGACCTCCAAGCAGATCATCGTCCGGTTCGAGCCGAGCACGCACACGCCGCCCTCGAAGCACGACGCCGAAGCGAGCGCGCAGATGCCCGACGCCGAGCCGGACGGCTTCCCCGTCGCCGGCACCGGCGTACCGGCGAAGGAAGCGGAGGCCTCGAACGCCTAGGCCTCCGGCCGCCCCGCCCCGCTTGTAGACTGCTCCGGTCACAGCGAGCACGAGGGCGGGGCCGATGGATCAGCAGCAGGACCAGCAGCAGGACCAGCAGCGCCGGGTCATCCGGATCCTCGTCGTCGCCCAGATCCTCGGTGGAGTCGGCGCCGGCGCCACGCTGTCGCTGGGAGCCCTGCTCGCAGCCGAAACATCGGGTTCGAGCGCATGGTCAGGGATGGCCGCGACCATGGCCACGCTCGGCGCGGCGGCCGCAGCCGTCCCCCTCGCCACGCTCGCCCAGCGCAGCGGGCGCCGCATCTCGCTGAGTACCGGCGCCGTCGTCGCCGGCCTGGGTGCGCTGCTCGCCATCACTGCGGCCTCGCTCGCGCTCTTCCCGCTCCTGCTCGTAGCCCTGGTGCTGCTCGGCGCCGGCTCGGCCACGGGACTGCAGGCCCGTTTCGCCGCGACGGACCTCGCCACCGAGGAGACGCGCGGGCGGAGCCTCGCCGTCGTGGTCTGGTCCACCACCATCGGCGCCGTCCTCGGCCCCAATCTCTTCGAACCGGGCCAGGCCGTGGCGGGCGTGCTCGGCATCCCGCCGCTCAGCGGCGGATTCGTCTTCTCCGCGGCGGCCCAGGCCGCTGCCGCGGCCGTGTACGCACTCGGGCTGCGCCCCGATCCCCTGCTGACCGCCCTGCGGCACCAGGCCGCCGCCCGCACGGACGACGGCGTTCCGCCGCAGAGGCGGCGTGGGCTCGCCATCCTTGCCCGCAATCCCAGGGCCCGCTTCGCCGTCGTCACCATCGCGGCGAGCCACGCCGCCATGGTCTCCCTCATGGCCATGACGCCGGTGCACCTGCACGACCACGGGGCAGGGCTCGCGGTGGTCGGACTGACCATCAGCCTGCACGTGGCCGGAATGTATGCACTGTCCCCCGTCTTCGGCTGGATCGCCGACAGGGCCGGCAAGACCGAGGGCGTCCTCTGCGGACAGGTGCTCCTGCTCGCGGCACTGCTCACCGCCTGGCAGGGTTCCGGGTCGGAGGTGTGGGTGACGGTGAGCCTGGTCCTGCTGGGCCTCGGCTGGTCCGCCTGCATCGTGTGCGCATCAGCCCTGCTCGCGGGCGCCGTCGAGGTCGCCGAGCGCGCACCGGTCCAGGGCTCGTCGGACCTCGTCATGAACCTCGCCGGGGCCACGGGCGGCGCCCTCGCCGGCCCGGCCCTCGTGCTGCTGGGCTACTCGGGCCTCGGCCTGGCCGCAGCCGTGCTGATCGTCGTCGTGCTGGCCTGGACGCTCGTGCGCCTCCGGCAGGCGCGGACGCGGATGCCGGTGGTGGCCTAGGACTGCGGAGCTACTGCGCCGACCCCGTCCAGCCCTTCTCCTCCTGCGTCTCCTCGTCCTTGTGGATGACGGTCAGGACGGTCTTCACGGCCTTCTCGACCGCGGCGCTCGTCTCCTCCCGGCCGTCCGTGGTGACGGTGCCCGCCGCATAGCCCACCAGGAACGCGCTGATGGCGCCTGCGTGCGGCGACACGAGTCCGGAGGACCGCTCGGCCAGTTCGACGATCCTCGGGTGGTCCACCTCGAGGTCCAGGATCTGCAGCGCCTGGGCCAGGGTCCGGCTCCACTCGCTGAGGGTGCGCTCTTCGTCGTCGGGCGTTGCCATGGTGTCTCCTCGGGTCGGGTGCGGGCCTGGCTGCCGGGCCATACCGGCGGCGCTCCCCCAAGCTCTATCACCGGCACCGGAGCCCATCAAGGAATTCCCTCCGACGTCCTCCACTCCTTGACTTCGTCCTGCTCCGGGGATGTACTTCCTGAACGGACTAGTGACACGATTCACCAGCCGCCATCACCAGAGTAGGACCACCTCGACGGAGAGGAACCGTTCAGCATGACAATCCCCCACCCCACCAGGACCGGGCGCACCCGGCTGGCAGCAGCGATCGGAGTGACGGCACTCCTGGCTGCCGGCACGGGAGCATCGGCCGTCGCAGCACCGCCCGTGGATTCCTCGCGCACGGCGCCGGTCGCCACGAAGAAGGCACCGCCCCCGATGCCGGATCTCGGCCCCAACGTCACCATCTTCGATCCCGGCATGCCCGTCAGCGAGATCCAGGCGGCTGTCGACGCCGTCAACGCGCGGCAGATCGACAACGAGATGGGCACGGAGCGCGAAGCCCTGCTCTTCCTGCCCGGCACCTACGGCACGGACGCCGAGCCCCTGCAGTTCAAGGTCGGCTACTACACGGAGGTCGCGGGCCTCGGGGCCTCCCCGTCGGACGTCACCATCAACGGCAAGATCGAGGTCTACAACCGCTGCCTCGAGGACAACGGCACGGCCAACTGCATCGCGCTCAACAACTTCTGGCGCACGCTCTCCAACCTCACCCTCGAGGTCAACGGTGCAGGCCAGGACGACTGCCGGGCGACGGCGAACTTCTGGGCCGTGTCCCAGGCCGTGTCGCTGCGGCGCGTCAACGTCACGGGCGGCACGCTCTCGCTGATGGACTACTGCACCGCAGGCCCCCAGTACGCGAGCGGCGGCTATCTCGCCGATTCGAAGGCCGGCGACATCGTCAACGGGTCCCAGCAGCAGTGGTTCACCCGCAACGCGGAGATCGGCAGCTGGTCCAACGGCGTCTGGAACGCCGTCTTCTCGGGCACCGAGGGCGCCCCCGCGGACAGCTCCTTCCCCACTCCCCCGTACACCACCCTCGACCGCACCCTGGTCAGTCGCGAGAAGCCCTACCTCTTCGCCGACGCCTCCGGCACCTACAGCGTGCGCGTGCCCGCCGCGCAGACCGATTCGCGCGGTATCTCGTGGGGTGACGGCCTGACGGCCGGGCGCACCGTCCCGCTGTCCGAGTTCTTCGTGGCACGCCCGGGCGATTCCGTCCAGGCGATCAACAACGCACTCGCCCGCGGCAAGCACCTCCTCCTCACCCCGGGCGTCTACGACATCGCGCAGACCATCGCGGTGAAGCGGGCGGACACCGTGGTCCTCGGCCTCGGCCACGCCACCCTCACCGCTGTGAACGGGGCCACGCCGATGCGCGTCGCCGACGTGCCCGGCGTCGTCATCGCCGGCGTCACGATCGACGGCGGCACCGTGAACTCCCCCGTCCTGCTGCAGGTAGGAACGAAGAACGGCAACAACGGCGCGAAGCACAACGACCCCGCGAACCCGACGACGCTGAGCGACGTCTACTTCCGGATCGGCGGCCCGCACGTGGGCAGGGCCGACGTCAGCCTGGAGGTCAATAGCGACAACGTGCTGATCGACCACACCTGGGTGTGGCGCGCCGACCACGGCAACGAGGGCGCCTTCGGCTGGGACGTCAGCACCGGACGCAACGGCGTGATCGTCAACGGCGACGACGTCACCGCGACCGGCCTCTTCGTGGAGCACTACCAGGAGTACAACGTCATCTGGAACGGCGAGAGGGGCCGCACGGTCTTCTTCCAGAACGAGCTGCCGTACGACGCCCCGAACCAGGCCGCCTGGCAGCACGACGGCGTCCTCGGCTGGGCCGGCTACAAGGTGGCCGACGGCGTCAAGGACCACACCCTGTGGGGAGGAGGCTCCTACATCTTCACCAACGTGGACCCGAGCATCCACGCCACCCGCGGCTTCGAGGTGCCGGAAACCCCCGGCGTGGTGCTCAACCACCTTCTGACCGTGAACCTGGGTGCGGGCACGATCGACCACGTCGTGAACGACACGGGAGCCCCGGTCAGCAATGCCAATACCGGGACGCCGAGCTACGTGGTGCGGTACCCCGCGCCGTAGCAAGGGCTGGGCAATAGACCAGTACCGGACCCGCAGTGACAGGAGGGCCGGAGCAGTTCGCAAGCTCCGGCCCTCCTCGCGTCGGCGCTGCGGATCTCCCGTCAGGCCGACTCCCGCTCAACGAGCCGCAATCCGTGGCCGGGATGCTCGGGCTTCTCCTTCGTGCCGTCGAGGTCCGCGAGGACGAGGGCGGCGAGATAGCGGGCCTGCACCTCGATCGACTGCGACACCGTCGTGAGAGGAGGCGCTGCGAGAGCCGCCGCGGGGACGTCGTCGACCCCCACTACAGCGACGTCCTCCGGGCAGGACAGCCCCTCGGCGCGCAGTCCCGCGAGGACGGCGAGCGCGACGTCGTCGTTGTAGGCGGCGACGCCCGTGACCCCGTGCTCCCGCCAGGACCGCCCGGCTCCCGCGGCGGTCGGAGCGTCGAGCGCGACGGGACGCACCACCGGATCCGGGAGGCCGAGGTCGGCACAGGCACGCTCGACGCCCAGCAGGCGGTCGCGCGCGAAGACCTCGAGCCGGGCATCCGCGGGCCACGCGTAGCCGAGGCGCCGGACACCGCGCGCAGCGAGTCGCCGGGCCTGCAGGGCGCCGACGGCGAGCTGGCTCTGGGACGGGAGGGCCGGGTCGGGCTGATCCTCCTCGCCGAGGGTGCCGAGCACCTGGATCCCGGCCTGCCGCATCATGAGCAGGTCCTCGTCCGCGAAGGGGGCGAACCCGATCACCGCCCGCGGGGTCACGGCCCGCCACAGCTCGGCGAGCGGACGCGTCCGCCGCCCGTGATGCACGAGGACCGACAGCCCTCGGCCCGACAGCCCGTCGGCGAGCTCGTCCAGCAGCGTCTCGATCACGGGCCCGACGGGCCAGTCGGGCAGGATACACAGCACCAGGTCGCTGCGGCCGGTGCGCAGGGCACGGGCCGCGGCCGACGGCGCGTACCCCAGCCGCGCTGCTGTCTCGCGCACACGCCTGCGGGTCTCCTCGGAGATGTTCACGCCGTCCCGGCCGGTCAGCACGTAGCTGACGGTGGTGCGCGAGACGCCGCTCTCGCGGGCCACGTCGGTGCTGGTGATCCCCGCCACCGCTCCCCTTTCCTGCGCTCGAGTCCTGCCTGCCAGTGTAGGTCGACCGCTGTCGACCGCCGTCGACCGGCGGGAGGTCGGCCGGAGGTCGGCCGGAGGTCAGCCGGCTCGGACCTGACCGGGCGGAGTGTCACACTTCCCCCTCGGGCGGTGTCTTGATGGTGTCAGGACGTTTCGAGGAGGAGAGCATGATGGCTGGATCGGTGCGGGTAGTGGTCGTCGGTGGCGGGTACGCGGGGGTCATGGCGGCCAATCGCCTCGCCGGGAGCAGGAGCAGGAGCGCGTCGCCGGTGGAGGTGACGCTGGTGGATCCTGGAGCGGCGTTCACCCAGCGGATCCGGCTGCACGCGCTCGCCGCCGGGGCACGGGACTCGGCGGCCGTGGACTGGGCGGACGTGCTGCACCCGCGCGTGCGGCACCTGCGAGCCCGGGCGGTCAGGATCGACCCGGCACAACGGCTGGTCGCCCTCGAACAGCAGGATCCGCTCCACTTCGACTGGCTGGTGTATGCGGTGGGCAGCGGCGAGCGATCGACAGCACTGCTGTCGATCACGAACCCCGACGCCGCGGAGGCCACGCGGAGAGCAGTGGCGGACCTGCCGACAGGATCAGCACTGACGGTCGCGGGTGCGGGACCGACCGGGGTGGAGCTGGCATGTGCTCTCGCTGTTGCCCGGCCGGACCTCGGGATCACGATCGTGGCCCCCTCCGGCCCGGCGCATCCGCTGACCGCGCGCCCGACGATCGCCGGGCGCCTGCGGCGTCTCGGCATCGCGGTGGAGGCGGGAGCCGTAAACCCGGTCACCGGAAGCATCACCGGGCACGAAGGAACCGGGCACGAAGGAACCGGGCTCGGGGACATCGGGCACGAAGCGGTCCGACCCGCGGCTCGCACGACGGTCTGGACGGCCGGGTTCGCCGTACCTGCCCTGGCCGCCGACAGCGGCCTGCCCGTCGGGGCGGACGGCCGGCTGACGGTGGACGCGACCCTCACGGTGCCCGGGCACGAGCGTGTCGTCGGTGCCGGGGATGCCGTCGCCGTGCAGGGCCCGGCCGGGGCGCACCTGCGGGCCTCGTGCGCGACCGCCCTTCCCCTGGGAGCCCACGCCGCCGACACCGTGCTCGCCCGCCTGGCCGGTACGACGCCCGCCGCCATCGATATCGGCTATCTGCTGCAGTGCCTGGACCTCGGGTCAGGGCAGGGGCACGTCCAGGTGGTGCATCCCGATGACACCGCCCGGCGCTGGGCGCTGACCGGGCGGGCCGGCGGCTGGGCCAAGGAGCGGGTATGCCGGATGACCGTGGCCTGGCTGGCCGGGGAGGCCCGCACCCCGGGGTCCTTCACGTGGCCGTCCGGACCCGCGGTGTCCGTACACTGAGGCCGTGACCTCCAGAACGGAACAGGACGAGCTGTTCACGGCCCACCGGCCCCTCGTCTTCACCATCGCCTACGAGATCATCGGCTCCCGGGCCGACGCCGAGGACATCGTCCAGGAGACCTACCTGCGCTGGGCCGCCGTCGATGCGTCCACCGTCCGCGATCCGCGCGCGTACCTCGCCACGGCGGCCACGCGCGTCGCCCTGAACGCGGTGCGGGCCGCGAGCCGACGCCGGGAGGACTACCCGGGGCCGTGGCTGCCCGAGCCGTTGGTGACCGACGACGACGGCCCGGAGCACCAGCTCCTCCTCAAGGAGCAACTCAGCTACGCGCTGTCCGTCGTGCTGCAGCAGGCCACCCCCGAGCAACGGGCGGTCTTCATGCTCCACGACGTCTTCACCCTGCCCTACGACGTCGTCGCCGATGCCATGGGCAAGACCCCGACAGCGGTACGCCAGATCGCGCACCGGGCCCGCACCCGCATCAACGCCGCACACCACGTCGCGACGACCCCCCAGCGCAGTGCCGAAGTACTCGAGGCCTTCCTGGCCGCCCTCGCCACCGGGGACCTCCGGGCACTGATCGACGGACTGGCCCCCGATGCGGTGCTGCTCTCCGACGGCGGCGGCAAGGTCGTGGCCGCACGCAAGCCGATCATCGGAGCCGAACCCATCGCGGCCTTCCTCCTGAGGGTCGCCCGGACGCCGGTTCCGCAGATGCGGGTGGACATCGGCACCCTCAATGGCGGCCCGGGCGTGCTGATCCATGCAGGGGCCCGGCTGGAACTGACCCTGGCCATCGCCCTGGACGACCGGAGCCGGATCACCGGCGTCTACCTCGTCCGCAACCCCGACAAGCTCACCCGGCCCTGACCTGGCCGAGCGCCCGGACCGCACGGGGCGTCGTCCCGCACCATCGGCGCACGCACCGCGTGAGTGCCGACTGCTCGGACAGCCCCACGAGCCCCGCCACCTGCTGCAGAGGCAGGTCGGTGCGGGTCAGCAGGCGGAGCGCCGCGTCCCGCCGGGCGTCGTCGAGCAGTGCCTCGAAGGTGGTGCTCTCCGCGGCGAGCCGTCGCTGCATCGTCCGGGCGTGCATGCCGAGGAGCCGCGCCGCGGAGTCGATGCGCGGCGGCGAGGTGCCGAGCATGCGGTCGATGGCGTTGCGGACCTGCGGCGCGACGACGCGGCCGGGTTCCGGGAAGTGGCTGTGGAGGTAGTCGAGGGCGATCTCCCGCAGCGTGGCGTCCACTCCCGCCAGCGGTCGGTCGAGGAGGCTCCGGGGCACGCGCAGCAGCGATGCGGCCTGCCCGAAGCGGACGTCCGCACCGAAGAACTCCGTGTACCGCGCGGCCGGCGCCTTCGGCAGGTGCGAGAGGTGGACCGAGTGCAGCCCGTACGGCCCGTCCACCAGGAAGCGGATCATGCGGTGTGCGAAGGCGAGGATCGCGTCGGTGGCCTGTCGGGGCGGAGGGCCCTCGGAGGATCCGTAGCAGAGGCCGACGTCCCCGGGCCTGCCCTCGGGGTCCGGCACGATGGTGAAGCGCAGCACCGGGCTGTGGAGGAAGAGGAACTGGGACGCGCACTCCAGGGCTGCGCCGACCGTGGGCGAGTTCTGCACGGCGACGGCGAGCGGCCCGAGGATGCCGATGTCCTGGTACGCCGAGATGCGCAGGCCGAGGTCCGGGCAGGGCAGGTCTCGCGCCGCACCCTCGAGGAGCTTGGCCATCGCGATGTCGGACACCAGGATGTCGTCGCTGTCGATGGCTTCTATGGGCACACGGTACTGCGCCGCGAGCGCCTCGGCGTCGCCGCCGAACTGTTCGACGACGTCGCGGAAGCCGCGCATGCCGGCGGACCGGATGATGGACCCCATGTCGTCCAAGGGTAAAGAGGTGTCGCGTCAAGTCAAGCGCCAGGGCGGGCGGCCATCGAATAATGGAGCTATGGACTCCTCCCTCGAACACCTCGACGTCGTGATCGTCGGGGCCGGCCTCTCCGGCATCGGCGCTGCCTACCGCGTCTCCACCGAACTCCCCGGCAGGAGCTTCGCGGTCCTGGAGGCCCGCGACGCCATCGGTGGCACGTGGGACCTCTTCCGTTATCCGGGCGTCCGCTCCGACAGCGACATGTTCACCCTCGGCTACCCCTTCCGCCCGTGGACCGAGGCCGAGGCGATCGCGGACGGCATGTCCATCCTCATGTACATCCGGGAGACCGCCGAGGACCCGCGGATCCAGGAGCGGATCCGGTTCCACACGAAGCTGGTCAGCGCGGCGTGGTCCTCCGACGACGCCCGGTGGACCCTGGAGCTGGACGTGACGGAGGACGACGGCGCCGGGCGGGTCCAGGTGGAGCGCCGCCGGCTCACGTGCGGGTTCCTCTACCTGTGCAGCGGCTACTACAACTACGAGCAAGGGCACGAGCCGTCCTTCCCCGGCCTCGATGCGTACGAGGGGGAGATCGTCCGCCCCCAGTTCTGGCCCGAGGGACTGGACTACGCAGGCAAGCGCGTCGTGGTGATCGGCAGCGGTGCCACCGCCGTCACCCTCGTGCCCTCCATGGCGAAGGACGCGGCGCACGTGACCATGCTCCAGCGCTCCCCCACCTACATCACCGCCGTCCCGAGCCGGGACAGGTTCTCCGACGCGGCACGACGCCACCTGCCCGCCGGCCTGGCACATCATGTGGCCCGCGCCAAGAACGTGCTCTTCACGCAGGCGTTCTACCAGTTGTGCCGGCGCCGCCCGGAGCTTGCCAAGAAGCTCATCCGCACCCAGACGGCGCGGATCCTCGGCGACGAGAAGCTGGTCAGCGAGAACTTCACGCCCGCCTACAACCCGTGGGACCAGCGGCTCTGCGTCGCCCCGAGCGCCGACCTGTTCAAGGCACTCAGGTCCGGCAGCGCCTCCGTGGTCACGGACACGATCGACACGTTCACGCCGCACGGCATCCGCCTCGCGTCCGGGAAGGAGCTCGAGGCGGACGTCGTCGTGACCGCCACCGGCCTCTCGATGCTGCCTCTCGGCGGAGCCACCTTCACCGTGGACGGGCGGCCGGTGGACCTCGGGAACTCCTGGGTGTACCGGGGCCTGATGATCAGCGGCGTCCCCAACCTCGCCCTGTGCGTCGGGTACACCAACGCCTCGTGGACGCTCCGGGCGGACCTCAGCTCCCGCTACGTCTGCCGCCTCGTCCGGTACATGGACCGCCACGGCTACCGCTACGGAGCACCGGCAGCCGACGGCGACATGGCGCCACGCCCGCTCCTCGACCTGACCTCCGGGTACGTGCAGCGCGCCGTCGCGGCCTTCCCGAAGCAGGGCGACCGGCAGCCGTGGACCATGCGCCAGAACTACCTGCTCGATGCCCCGACCGCCCTGCGCGGCAACCTGGCGCGGAACATGGTCTTCGACGCCCCCGCCCCGCCGTCCTCCCCCGCCCCCGAACTCCAGGAGATCCACGCATGAGAATCCGCCCCTTCCGGTTCGCCGGCGCCACCGCCGTCGTCACCGGTGCAGCAGGCGGCATGGGCGAGCACCTGGCCCGCGGCCTCGCGGAGCGCGGGAGCACCCTGCTGCTCGTGGACCGGGACGAGGTGGGGCTCGACGCCGTCGCCGCGTCGATCCGCGCCGCCTACCCGACCGCCGGCGTCACGACGTTCACCGCCGACCTCGCGGACCGGGCCGCCATCGAGCGCCTGGCCGACGACCTGCTCGCCGCCACCGACCGCGTGGATCTGCTCGTCAACAACGCCGGCGTGGCCCTCGCCGGGCGGTTCGACCAGATCAGCATGGAGGACTTCGACTGGGTCATGGCCATCAACTTCTCCGCTCCGGTGCTGCTCACCCACCTGCTGCTGCCGAGGATCGGCCCGGGCGGGCACATCGTGAACGTCTCCAGCCTGTTCGGGCTCGTGGGGCCCAAGGGCCAGACGGCGTACTCCGCCAGCAAGTTCGCCCTGCGCGGCTTCACCGAAGCGCTCCGCAACGAGCTGCTGCCGCGCGGCATCGGCACCACCTCCGTGCACCCCGGCGGCATCCGGACCGGCATCGCGCTCAACGCGCGCATCGGCGGGAACCTCAGCGAGGCCGAGGTGGGAAAGGCGAAGGAGGAGTTCAACAGGCTCCTCACCTTTCCAGCCGATCGGGCCGCCGAGCTCATGCTCGAGGCCGTGAAGGCGCGCAGGCCGCGCCTGCTGATCGGGCTGAGTGCGAAGGTGCCCGACGTCGTCGCGCGCATCGCCCCGATGTCCTTCGGCACGCTGGAACGCCGCGCCACGGCCCTCGTCCGCCTCGCGGCGAAGGTGCGCCGATGAGCGGGGCGCGTTCCGGCACCGGACTCTCCGCCCCTCCGGGTTCCGTGCCCGAGGGTTTCATGCTGGTCGGTGGCATCCGCGTGCGCTACCGCGATGAGGGCGCCCGGGAGAAGCCGCCCGTCCTCCTGCTGCACGGCATCGGCCGTAGCCTGGAGGACTGGGAGGGGCTCTACGCCCGCCTCGCCCCGGACCACAGGGTCATCAGCGTGGACCTGCCGGGCTTCGGGCTGTCCGAGCGGACGGAGGGCCGGTACTCCATGGAGTCCATGGCCCGCTTCGTCCTCGCCGCGCTCGACACGCTGGGTGAGCACCGGCCGCTGCACGTCGTGGGCAATTCCCTCGGTGGCGCGGTCGCCATGAAGATCAGTGCGTTGGAGCCGCAGCGCGTCCGGAGCCTCGTGCTCGCGAACAGCGCAGGTTTCGGCAGGGAGGTGACGCTCGCGCTGCGGATCCTCGCCGTCCGGCCCGTGGGTCGGAGGCTCATGAAGGACAAGTCCCGCAAGGCCGCGTACCGCACGGAACGGGCACTGTTCCACGACAAGCGGTTCGTCACCGAGGAACGCCTGGACCACGCGCAGGAGGTGGGCAGGAACCCGGCGTACGACGACGTCCTGCTCGCCGTCGCCCGGCACCTCGGTACGTTCCGGGGCGTCCGGCGTCGCTGGCGCACCCAGCTGATCCGCACGGTGGCGGCCCAGCACAAGCCCATGCTCGTGGTGTGGGGGGACGAGGACCGCGTGCTGCCGGCGTCGCACCTGGACCACGCGCGCGCGGTGTTCCCGCACGCCGAGTTCCACCTGTTCGAGAAGTGCGGGCACATGCCGCAGATCGAGAGGGAAGAGGAGTTCGACGCCCTGGTCCGGGCCTTCATCGGCGGGATCGACACCCGGAACTGATCCTCCCAGCCCCTTACCCCGGCGCCGCCCCGGTGGTGAGATGGACCATGACACGCGTCATCTTCTACACGGCCTCCACCATCAACGGCTTCATCGCAGACGAGCACAACTCGCTGGACTGGCTCTTCGCCGTCGAACCTCCGCCGCCGGAGCACTACGTACGGTTCCTCGACACGGTCGGCGTGCTCGTGGAGGGCTCGACGACGTACGAGTGGGTCCTCGACTTCGAGGGACTCCTGGAGGAGCCCGGCACCTGGGGCACGATGTACGGCGAGCGGCCGACCTTCGTCTTCACCACCCGCGAACTGCCGGTGCCGGAGGGCGCGGACGTGCGGTTCGTCGCCGGCGATGTCCGTGCGGTGTTCGAGCGCCTGCATGAGGCGGCCGGCGGCAAGGACATCTGGATCGTGGGCGGCGGGGACCTCGCCGGGCAGTTCCTCGCAGCCGGCCTGCTGGACGGGATCCAGGTGTCCGTCGCGCCGGTCGCCCTGACCGGCGGCGCACCCCTCCTGCCCCTGCGCGTCGAATCGGACCGGCTCACGCTCCGCTCCGTCGAGCAGCAGGGCCAGTTCGCGTTCCTCACCTACGACGTCGGAAGCGGACCCTCCTGAGCAGATGGCCGAGGCTCCCGGGATAGCCGGTGCTGCGCCTTTCTTGAACAAACCCCGAGGGTTTCTCCGCTCCAGCTTTATCTTCTACGGCGAGACTGGAGATTCCGGTGGGACCAGGTTCCCACCCTTCCGTTGGCGCTCCAGCCACCGGCCCGTGACGCACGGAAGGAGCGAAGTGCAGCCCGTCATCGACAAGGCAGCCTTCGCCGAGCTCGTGGCGGACATCGGTTCGGCCCGAGCAGCCACCTCCTTCGTCTCCCGGTTCGTCGACCTGCTGGATGAACGCATCCTCACGATCGAGCGCTCGTTCCGGGTCACGGATCCCGCCGAGTGGCACAGCGCCGTGCGCAGCCTTCAGACCGCTTCGGCGAGGGCGGGAGCGGGGCGGCTCCAGGCGACGGCGTCCCTTCTGCTCGACTCGGACGCCCTGGACGCCCGTTCCGTCCTGGCGCTCATCGGCCAGCTGCGGTCCGACGCCCGGGTCTTCACGCTCGCGCACACGGCTCTGTGCGAGGAGCAGGCCTTCGCGGACCGGCTGGCCGCGCGCAGACTCGCCT
The DNA here is from genome assembly GCF_044755105.1 of Arthrobacter sp. NPDC092385. NCBI lineage: Bacteria > Bacillati > Actinomycetota > Actinomycetes > Micrococcales > Micrococcaceae > Arthrobacter > Arthrobacter sp. NPDC092385. The sequence goes on along the minus strand of NZ_JBIVQL010000003.1, from coordinate 135,721 downwards.
GACCGGGTCGCCTACCCGCCTGCCCGTCCGCCTCAGTCACCTGGGGAACCCGTCCGTCACGCCCCGGCACCCGGCTCGGGAACGTAGGCGTCCTGCCACCGCGCCAGTTCGGCGAAGAACGCGGACCGCGCCGGTTCGGGCGAGAGTGCGAGGTCGTGGATGCCCCCCGCGATCCGCACCAGGGTCACCAGCCTGCCGAGCCTGGGCGCCCGCCCGGCGATGTGCGCGACGTCGAGCACCACGTCCGTCGACGAGATGCGGCCCGGTTCCCTTGCCGGATCTGACGTGGCGTCGGAGCACGCCACGAAGACGGGGCAGTCGATCGCGAGGCCGCGGTTGAGCTCTGCATGGCCCCGGCGGATGGCGCGCAGCCAGCCCGCCACGACGGGGAATCCGCCGTGCGGCTTCCAGGTGAGGTCGTACTCCCAGGTGCCGCCGGTGTCCCGGTGCAGGTACCGTCCGTAGGAGGATCCGAGCTTGCCGACGACGACGCGCGGCCGAAGCGTCCCGAGCCGATGGACCGCGGCGGTTCCGAGGGTGCGCTGGAAGAGGCTCGCGTTGAGGTCGAACCAGGGGCTGTTCAGCACGAGCGCGTCGATGATCCCGCGGCCACGGCGGCGGTGGGCCCACAGCGACGTGATCAGCCCGCCGGTGGAGTGCCCCATGACCACGAGGACATCGTGCCCTTCGTCCTCGCGGATGATGCGGGCCGCCTCGTCGAGCTCCTCGTCGTACTCCTCGAGCGCCGTGATGTAGTTCGGCGTCTGGTGCGCGCCCAGTGACCGCCCGTATTTCCGCAGGTCCAGCGCGTAGAAGTCGAAGCCGGCCTCGTGCCAGGCATCGGCGAGGTTCGTCTGGAAGAAGTAGTCCACGAAGCCGTGCACGTACAGCACCGCCCGGCGGGAACCTCCGGGGAGGGCCCTGCGGACGAGCGTCGCGACGACCTCGCCCTCCTCGTCGGGTCGCAGCGGAAGCGTCCGCACCTCGTACCCGGGGCCCAGGACGTCCTGGCGATAGGCCTGCTGCTCTGCGTTCGTCGTCATGGGCGGGTCCTCCCGGGGGCCTGGATCACGTCAAGGGCATCCCTGGCGGGGACGCCCGGCACTGGACCTGCTCCGTTCATCCGGAGCAAGGCTACCGTCACCAGTGTGTCACCGGTCACGGATAGGCTGTCGCCACCGCATTCCTACAGGAGCTGATTTCACGTGTCACAAAGTTTTCCAAGGGGCCACCGGCGTGCCGCCGCGGCCGTCGCCCTCGGCTGCGTCGCCGCACTCGGACTCGCGCCCGCAGCAACCGCCGCACCCGGCGGTGCCCAGGGCACGCAGGACCCCGTCACCATCACCGTCATGGGTACCAGCGACCTCCACGGCTACATCGAGAACTGGGACTACTTCACCAACGCCGAGTACGACGACGCCGCACACAACGACGTCGGACTCGCCAAGGTCTCCACCCTCGTCAACCAGGTCCGTGCGGACCGCGGCGAGGGATCGACCCTGCTGATCGACAACGGCGACACCATCCAGGGCACCTCCCTCACCGACTACTACGCGAACGTCGAACCCGTGGACGAGACCGGCGAGACCCACCCCATGGCCGCCGCCATGAATGCCATGGGCTATGACGCCACGACCCTCGGCAACCACGAGTTCAACTACGGCGTGCCCCTCCTGCGCACCTACGAGGACCAGCTCGACTTCCCGCTGCTCGGCGCGAACGTCAAGGACTGGGACACCGGAGAGGACGCCTTCACCCCGTACGTCATCAGGACCGTGAAGCTCAAGGGCCAGAAGCCCATCAGGGTGGGCATCCTCGGGTTGACCACCCCGGGCAGCGCCATCTGGGACAAGAACAACGTCGAGGGTGAGCTCCGCTTCGAGGGCATGGTGGAGCAGGCGCAGAAATACGTGCCGGAGATGAAGGCCGCCGGCGCGGACGTCGTCGTCGTCAGCTCGCACTCCGGCCCCTCCGGGACATCCTCCTACGGCGGCGGACTGCCGGTCGAGAACGCGTCGACGCTGCTCGCCGAGCAGGTACCGGGTATCGATGCGATCCTCGCGGGGCACGAGCACCAGGAGATCCCGGAGCGCTTCGTCACGAACAGGCAGACGGGCGAACAGGTGCTCCTCACAGAGCCGAAGAACTGGGGCATGCGCCTGTCCGTCATGGACTTCGAGCTGACGAAGGTGCGTGGCCAGTGGGACGTCACCTCGGCGAACTCGGAGCTGCTCAACACCAACACCGTCGAGGCCGACCCGAAGATCTCGGCCATCGCCGCCGGCCAGCACCAGCGTGTCATCGAGTACGTGAACACGGCCATCGGCACGGCGACGGCGACCATGTCGGCCGCGGAGTCGCGCATCCGTGACACCGCCGTCATGGACTTCGTGAACGAGGTCCAGGCGGGAGCCGTGGACAGGGCGCTCGATGGGACGCCCAACGCCGACCTCCCGGTGCTGTCCATCGTGGCGCCCTTCAACCGCGCAGCCGTGATCCCCCAGGGCCCCGTGACCATCCGCGACATGGCCGGGCTGTACGTCTTCCCGAACACGCTCTTCGGGGTCGAGATGACCGGCGCCCAGGTGAAGGACTACCTCGAGTACTCGGCGAAGTACTTCAACCAGAGCGCACCCGGCACTCCTGTCGATCCTGCAACGCTGACCAACGCCGCGGGCACGCCCGACTACAACTACGACATGATGTCGGGCGTCTCCTACGGCATCGACATCAGCAAGCCGGTGGGCCAGCGCATCACCGACCTCAGCTACGCCGGTGCGCCGATCGACCCGACGCAGCGCTTCGCGGTGGCGACGAACAACTACCGGCAGTCGGGCGGCGGGAACTTCCCGCACATCGCCACGGCGCCGGTGCTCGTGAACCAGACCACCGAGATCCGCCAGCTGCTGATCGACTACCTGATCGCCGAGGGCACGATCGACCCGGCGGACTTCTTCGTGGAGAACTGGAAGCTGACCCGCGACGGCGAGCCGGTCTTCGACTAGGGCACGTGTCTCCTCGCCTGCAGGGCGGGTGGGGAGACGCTCCCGGTCGCTTTCGTCCGGTCCTCGGCCGCCGGCACCCTCGGGGCCGGGGACCGGGGGCCTTGCACGTACCCGGCCGGCTACGTGGGCCCGGGCCGCGGCGACGTGCTGGCGGTAGTCCTGGAGAGCGCCGCCTCGATCATCTCGAAGTCGATCTTCACGTGCTGCCGGGCGATGCCCTCCGCCGCATCGGAGTCCTGCGAGCAGATCGCGGCCACCAGCAGCTCGTGGTCCTTCAGCGCCCGGGCCTCCATGGCCTCGACGCCGTCCACCGGCCCCCAGGGATGCGAGGGCGCGGCCAGGTTCAGGCGGGCCTCGACCTCCGCGAGGAGCGCGCCCAACAGCGCGTTGTGCGTCGCCGCGCTGATCGCCGCATGCAGCGCCGCGTCCGCCGACTGGGAGGCCTTGCCCGACGCCGCTGCGCGGAAGTCCTCCAGGCGTGCGCGGAGTACCACCACGTCCTCGTCACTCCGGTTGTCAGCGGCGGAGCGAGCGAGCGCTCCGTGCAGGAGGCACAGCGTCTCCCTCAGATCCCGCATCGATTCCCAGCGTGCTCCGAGCGTGCGCTGCACAGCCTGTCCGGAAGATTCCTCCGGTTGCCCCGTGACGAAGGACCCGCCGTTCCGGCCGCGCCTCGTCTCGAGGATCCCCTGCGACACGAGCCGCGCGATGGCCTCACGGACGGTCATCCTGCCGACGCCGAGGGAGATCGCCAGGTCCCGCTCCGAGGGCAGGCGGGCGCCGGGCAGGTACTCCCCCACCGCGATCGCCGTGACCAGCCTGTCCGCGATCTCGTCCCCGCGGGAGTGGGCCTGCAGGGGAGCTGAAAGAAGCCCTTCGAGGGGCGGCGTTCGGGTCTGGGCCTGGTCGGACACCTGCATTCCCCCACCCTAGGTCAGGTTTTACCTGCCGGAAACAAAAGGTCTTCCAGAAAGACCTTTTGTGCGCAAGGATACTGCTCAGACCGATCGGGCTCGCCCGCTGAAGGTCTCGATCCCCCTTCTGCGGCGCGTTCCACCCTTCCTGGACACCGGGACCGCCGCAGGTCCGAACGAAAGGCACATCGGTGGCCACTCCCCACTCCTCCGGCGAGTTGAGCGCGCAGCAGCAGCTCGAATCCTACGGATACAAGCAGGAGCTCAAACGGTCGGTCTCCACGACCGACCTGCTCATCTACGGGTTGATCTTCATGGTGCCGATCGCCCCCTGGGCGATCTTCGGTACGGTCTACAACGCCGCCGACGGCATGGTTCCCCTCGTCTACCTGATCGGGCTCGTGGCGATGATCTTCACCGCCCTGGCCTACTCGCAGATGGCGAGATCCATCCCGCTCGCGGGGTCCGTCTTCTCCTACGTGGGCCGCGGCATCCACCCCACGGTCGGGTTCTTCGCCGGCTGGGCGATCCTCCTCGACTACCTCCTCATCCCGACGCTCCTCTACGTGTTCGCCGCGGAGTCGATGATCGGCATCTTCCCCGGCTCGGCGCGGTGGGTGTGGGCACTGGTGTTCGTCGCCATCAATACGGCCGTGAACCTGCTGGGCGTGAGCTCGCTCAAGCTGATGAACCGCATCTTCCTCGTGGTGGAACTGGCCTTCGTGGTGATCTTCATCGTGATCGCGGCGTCGGCCCTCAACGGCGGCACCATCCCGGGCGCCGAGTTCTCCGCCGCACCCATCTGGGACGCGGACAAGGTGAGCGGCCCGCTGCTGGCCTCGGCCCTCTCCATCGCCGTCCTCAGCTTCCTCGGGTTCGACGGCATCTCCACCATGGCCGAGGAATCCACCGGCAAGCGCACCGCGGCCGGAAGGGCCATGATCATCGCCCTCTTCATCGCCGCGTTCTGCTTCGTGACCCAGACCTGGCTGGCCAGCCTCCTCGCAGCGGACCAGGGCCCCTTCTCGGACGAGGCTGCCGGTAATGCCTTCTTCGACCTGGTGGAAGCGGCCTCGAGCAGCACCTGGGCCACGGCCTTCTTCGTGGTCAACGTCCTCGCCCTCGGCATCGCGAACGCCATGGCCGCTCAGGCTGCCACCTCGCGGCTGCTCTACTCGATGAGCCGCGAGGGCCAGCTGCCCAGGTTCCTCAGCGCCATCAACTCGCGGAAGGTCCCCCAGTACGCGATCATCACGGTGTCCGTGATCTCGGCCGTCCTGGTGCTGTTCTTCGTCGGCCAGATCGACATCATCTCGGCGCTGGTCAACTTCGGGGCGCTCTTCGGGTTCCTCATGCTCCATGTCTCCGTGGTGGTGCACTACGTGGTGCGCAAGAAGTCCACCAACTACCTCCTGCACCTCGTGGTCCCCGTGATCGGCTTCCTCATCATCGGGTACGTCCTGCTCAATGCGGCGGTCGAGGCGAAGATCGGCGGCATCGTCTGGCTCGTCATCGGCGCCTGCGTCTTCGCCTACTACAGGAAGACCGGACGCACCACGGACGTCTCCGGGAGGGACTCCGCCGCTCCGGACGAGGACTACCAGCCGGTGGCCACCGGCGAACGCGAAGGGCTCCGACCATGACCGGCACCGCAGCATCCACCACTCCCCCGACGGACGGCCTCGACCACTTCCTCGGCAAGGAACACGGGCACCCCGGCTTCACGGCCGAGGTGGAGCCCGCCCTGCGCATCGCTCCCGGCACCGGGGCGCGCATCGGCTTCGAGACGAGCGACGAGGTGTACGCACAGCTCCATGAGCACAAGGACATGGGGAAGCTGACCGCGCAGCTCAACCCCGTCACGGGTCCGCTGTACGTCGAGGGTGCAGAACCCGGGGACGCGCTCGCCGTCACCATCCACGAGATCCGGCTGAAGGACTGCGGCTGGTCCGTCAGCCTGCCGGGCGTGGGCGCCCTGCAGGAGAGGATGGGGCCGGACATGTTCACGCGCCGGGTCCCCATCGACGGCGACGGCGTCCACGTGACGGACCGCCACACCCTCGAACCGGCCCCGATGATCGGGTGCATCGGCACGGCGCCGGCACGGGGATCGCATTCGACGGTCATGCCCTCCTATGCGCAGGGCGGCAACATGGACCTCACGGACTGCCGTCCCGGCACCACGGTCTACCTGCCTGTCATGACGGAGGGCGCCTACCTGTCCATCGGGGACATCCACGCGATCATGGCGGTGGGCGAGTCGTCCTTCGTCGCCATCGAGGCCGAGGGCGTGGCCGTCGTCAGTGTGGACGTCGTCAAGGATCTGCCGCTCCGGGCGCCGAGGGTGGAGACCGAGTCGGAGTGGATCTTCGTCGGCCTGGGCGACCCCGTGCAGGAGTCGGTCCGGCGCGGCTACGAGGACGCCTTCGACTTCCTGGTGGACACCCACGGCCATACGCCCGGCGACGCGTACGCCCTCCTCAGCGCGGTCTGCCATTCGCGGCTGGGCGGCCCCACCGGCAGCACGGCGCCCGACCCGCTGCACCCCATGGCTCCCGTGGGCGCGGTGACGACGCACCATTTGCCCAAGAGCGTCCTCGCCCCGTAGGGCTGCGGCGAGCCGGGTACCGGCAGCAGAAGCACCAGCAGGACGCGGACCCCCGGGTCCGCGTCCTGCTGCAACTCGTCCTAGATTGGAGGCATGACGATCGACATCGCGACGGCCACGGCCGACGACGCGGCGGCACTGGCCGTGTGCGCCGCCATCACCTTCCCCCTCGCCTGTCCGCCGGACTCCCCGCCCGAGGAGATCCAGCGGCACATCGACACGCAGCTCTCGGCGGAACGGTTCGGGGAGCACCTCGCCGCTGCCGGCCGCACGATCCTCTGCATCAGGGACGGTAGCCGGATCGCCGGCTGGAGCATGGTGGTCGAGGACCAGCCCGCCGACGCCGATGTGCTGGCCGCGCTGACCCTCGCGCCCGTCGTCGAGCTCAGCAAGTTCTACGTCCACCCCGACCACCACGGCAGGGGGTCCGCAGCGGCGCTGATGGCCGCGACCCTGGATCTCGCCGCGCGGTCCGGGCAGCCGGGCGTCTGGCTCGGCGTCAACCAGGAGAACCTCCGGGCCATCCGCTTCTACACGAAGAACGGCTTCCGGAGGGTGGGGACCAAGCGGTTCCGCCTCGGCGACCGCTACGAGGACGACTTCATCATGGAGCGGACGCTCCCCGCCGGCCGGAGCGCACGGTCGGCCTGACACCGTGGGCCTGACACCGCGGGCCTGACACCGTGGGCCTGACACCGTGGGCCTGACACCGCAGGCCTGACACCGTCCGCCCACGTCCCCGGCCGGCAGGCAAAACCCGGCGGACAAAACCCGGCAGACAAAACCCGGCAGGGCCGGCCTCGCGCCTAGTCCACCGTCAGCTCGCCCATGCGTCCCCAGCCCTCGGCGCCGATGCGCTCGCTGATGATCTCCGGAGTCTCCACGAGTGCCTGGGGCATGTCCTGCATCGCCTGGGAGAAGTGGTCGCTGTTCACGTGGGCCTCGGCGGCGTCGTCCTGGAACGCCTCGACGAGCACGAAGCGGTGGGGATCGTCGACGCTGCGCGACCAGTCGAACCACAGGTTGCCGGGTTCCTGGCGCGTGGCCTCGGTGAAGTCCCGCGTGAGGTCGATCCAGCGGTCGCTCCACTCGGGCTTCACGTTGAACTTGACGACGATGAAGATCATGGGATGGTGCCTTCCTGGTGGAGGTATCGCGCTCGGGTACTCCTCCAACCTATAAGCTCCCGCCACCTCCCGCATGCGCCCCTGCCGCCTGTGGAGGGCGGGTTGTCAGATCGCGAGGCTCGGGTGCAGTTTCTCCAGCGACCACGAGCGGCCGCGGTGCGAGGCGACGACCGACAGTCCCGCCGCGAGCACGAAGAACACCAGCAGCTGGGCGGCCGAGAGCCACACGACGCCGAGGTCACCGCCGGCGATGAGGTGGCGCAGACCCGTGACCGCATGCGTCATCGGCAGCAGCGGGCTCAGGAACTGGAAGAATCCCGGCTCGGTGGCCACCGGGTAGGTCCCACCGGCGGAGGTGAGCTGCAGCATCAGCAGCACCAGCGCCACCAGCCGTCCGACGCCGCCGAGGAGTGCGACGAGCGCCTGATGGATGGCCGTGAAGACCAGCGCGGTGAGGATGGTGAAGGCCACGAGTCCTACGGGGTGCGGCGTGGTCAGCCCGACGCCGGCCACCAGGATCCCGAGCAGCACCAGTGCCTGCAGCACCGCGAACAGCGCACCCTGCAGGTACCCGGCGGCCGAGACCCGCCAGGCCGCGGCCGCGGAGGCGAGCGCCCGCGGCGACAGGGCACGGAGCACGATGTACGTCACGATGCCGCCCACCCAGAGCGCCAGGGGGATGAAGTATGGCGCCATGCCCTCGCCATAGGCGTCCACGGCGTTGGCGTGCGTGCGCTCGATGGATACCGGCGAGGAGGCGACGTCGCTCAGTTCGCTGCGCTGCTCGTCGCCGTAGTCCGGGACCTGTCCCGCGCCCTGGTCGAGCTGCGTGGCGAGGTCGCGGGATCCACTGGAGAGGGTGCCGAGGCCGTCCTCGAGCCGCGTCGCTCCGTCGTACGCCTGCCCTGACCCGTCGGCCAGCGTGGCCGCTCCCCCGGCGACCTGGCCCGCACCGCCGCTGAGCGTCGCCGCTCCCGCGGCGATCCGGTCGGCGCCGTCGGAGGCCGAGGCGATCCCGTCCCGGAGGGCCGGTGTGTCCTGGGCGAGCGTGGAGGTCCCGGCCTGCAGCTGCGCGAGCCCGCCCGCGAGGCTGTCGGCGCCCTGAGCCACCGCTGCCGCACCGGCTGCCGTGTCCTGCGCACCCGTCGCCAGGCCCGCGCTTCCGGCAGCCAGCTGGTCGGCGCCGTCGGCCGCCGCGGACGCGCCTGCGGCTGCCGCTGCTGCGCCCGAGGCGAGGTCGATGGCGGACGTGGCGAGCGTGCCGGCGCCACCGGAGACCTGATCGCTTCCTGCAGCGGCGGCCTCCGCGCCGGCGGCGAGCTGCTGGAGCGCCGCGAGCCGCTCGGCATCCGTGAGGGAGCCGTAGCCCGCGGTGAGCCGGGCGAGGCCGTCGGCGACTGCGCGTGAACCGGCAGCCGACTGCCCCGCTCCGGTCGAGAGCTGGGCAGCACCCGTAGAGAGGGCGCCCGCGCCCTCTCCGAGCTGCCCGACGCCGTCGGCGACGCTGCGCGTACCGCCCGCCAGCGCGGTCGCGGATCCTGCGAGCCGGGAGGCTCCGTCCGCCACGGACTGCGCGCCCGGAGCGAGCTGGGAGGCACCGTCCCGGAGCGTCGCTCCGCCCGAGGCGGCCGAGGCGGCGCCGTCGGCCAGCTGCTGCGACTGCGGGACGAGGTCCGCCGTCGCCGCATCGAGCTGCCCGAGCCCTGTGGCGAGGTCGCCGGCACCCGTCGAGAGGTCCGCCGCCCCTGCGGCCACGTCCGCGGTACCGGCCGAGAGCTCGGTGCTGCCGTCCACGAGGTCCCCGAGGCCGACGACGAGCGAGGCCGATCCTTCGTCGGCACCCTGGGCGCCGTCGGCGATCCTCCCGGCACCCTCGCCGGCCTCGGCGAGCTTCCCGTGGAGGGAGGAGAAGCCGAGGTAGATGCTGTCCAGGTAGTCCTTCGTGGCGCCGGACTGCACCTGGCGCTGCAGGTTCGCCGCCACGGTGTTGCCGACCTGACCCACGATGTAGCTGTCGGCGTCGTTGGTGGTGATGTCGAGCATCGCCCGGGCAGGGGCCTCGCCGCCGACCGAGGCGAGCTGCGAGGAGAATTCCGCCGGGATGTCGAGGGTCGCCGCGTAGGTGCCGTCGTCGAGCCCTGCCTGCGCTTCCTCCCGGTCGACCGCGACCCAGGTGAAGCCGGCGTCGTCGGAGGAGGTGAGCGTGGCCGTGAGGTCCGCGCCGGCCGAGATGGTGGCGGCGGTGCCGTCGGGGCCGGTGGCGGTAGCGGGCCGGTCCTCGTCGACGACGGCGGCCGTCAGGTGGTCGAGGCTGCCCGTCGGGTCCCAGTTGGCCGCGAGGTACAGCCCGCCGTAGAGCGCGGGGATGATGGCGATGACCAGCAGTGCGGCCTTCGACGTGAGGGTGATGCGGAAGCGTGAGAGCTCCGTGCGGAGCAGGGAGAACACGGTTTACCTGATTTCGGGAGCTGGAGACGAGGGAAGGGATGCCGCGGACCCGAGGTCATGGACGGCGACGGGGCGCAGGGGAAGCGCGCTGAGACGGTGGCCTGCATGGAGGACGTCGTCGAGCTCCTGCCGGTCCTGGCAGGTGGCGACGACGGTCAGCGGCGGAACGCCGTCCCGGCGCGTGCGCTCGAGGGTGAGGAGCGCGGCCCAGGCGGCGCGGCGCTCATCCGAGGTGCGGAGCCGGTCGACGTCGTCGACCACGAGGATGTCCGGCGCCGAGACCAGGGCGAGGACGAGGCCGAGCGCGAAGCGGGCCACCGGCGATGCGTCGCGGACGAGTTCTCCCCGGTGGAGCCGGGCCTGGGCGAGGGGCGCGGCGGCGGGATCGTCGCCGAAGGCGTCCCCGAGCGCTCCCAGCAGGTCGTTGGCCGCGGTGATGGTACGGCCGACCTGCTCGTGGGTGGCGGACCGCCGCCACCACGGGCCGGCGAGTTCGAGCGCCTCGGCGACGTGGTGCCTGACCGTGAGGGTCTCGTCGAGCGGCGTCACGGTGGCGTTGCCGGTGAAGCCGACCTTCCGCCGCGCGGCTCCTGCCTGCCGGGGCAGCGCGAGCCCGAGGACGGAAACCTGCCCGGCCGTGGGCGTGAGCCGACCGGCGAGCGCCAGTGCGAGGGCGCTCTTGCCGGTGCCCGACGCTCCGGCGAGGACGGCGAGCGACCCGGTGCCGACATCGAACGTGACGTCCTCGAAGATGGTCCGCTTGCCGGCCCGCAGGGTCAGGCCGCGGACGGCGACGGCCGGCGCACGGTCCGTCGGCTGGTCGGACTGCGCGGCGAGCGGGGAGATGTCCATGGCGTCCTCGATTTCGATACCTGAAGTATTCAATACCAATGGTATCGTAGTTGCAGGAGGACGAATGACGACAGCACAGCCGGAGACCGGCAGCACGGCGGGAGGCCGCCCGCGGCGCCGGCCGCGCCGGGAGGATGTCCGCGCGGGGCTGCTCGCCGCAGCCCTGGAGGTCTTCGAGGAGATCGGGTACGTCGCCGCGCGGCTGGACGCGATCGCCGAACGCGCGGGCTACACGAAGGGTGCGGTCTACTCCAACTTCGGATCGAAGCAGGAACTCTTCGCCACGCTGCTGAGTGAGCGGCTCGCCGATACGGCCGCGGACGTCCTGAGCCAGGTGGACCTCCTGACCTCCCTCGAGGAGACCGTCCTGCACACCGCGCGCTATCTCGCCCGCGGCGTCCTGCAGGAGCAGCGGTGGCACGCGCTCGTCGTCGAGTTCGCACTGCAGGCCGGGCGGGATCCCGAGGTGGGCGCGGTCTTCCGCGAGCACCGGCGCAGCCGGCGGGCCCTGCTCGCCGCCACGCTGGCCCAGCGGGCAGGTACCTTCGGAGCGCCGTCGGACCCCGAGCACTACACGGTCTTCGCGACCATCCTCCTGGCCACGGTGAACGGCATGGCCGTGGAATGTGCGGCCGACCCCGACGCCGTCACCGAGGAGCAGGTCACCGAGAGCATCGCGGCGGTCCTGCGGGCCGCGCTCGCACCCTGAGGCCGGCCACCCCGGCTCCCGCCGGCCGCCGTCGTCCTCATCGAACCCCAGGGTCCATGCGTACGGTAGGCACGGAGCAGGCAGCGGAAGGGGAACGGCATGGAGTGGAACGCGGTACTGCAGGCCGCCCTCGCGGTCCTGCTCGCCTACGTGCTGTTCCTCGCCGGCCTCGTCTTCTACGCGAGGCGCCACCCGGAGATCCTCTCCCTGGCCGATGCACTGCGCCTCGGACCGGACCTCCTGCGGCTCATCCGGCGCCTCGCCGCCGATCGCACCCTCCCCCGGCGGACCCGGATCATCCTCGGCGCGCTCGTGGTGTACCTCGTGCTGCCCGTCGACCTCGTGCCGGACGTGCTGCCGGTGATCGGGTACGCGGACGACGTCGTGCTGATCGCGCTGGCCCTGCGGGCCGTCGTGCGCAGCGCGGGACAGGGCGCCCTTGAGCGGCACTGGCCGGGGTCCGACGGCGGCCTGCGGGCCGTCCGCGCGCTGGCGGGGCTTGCCGATCCCGGCGCGGACGACGCCCGCCGCAACACGGAGTAACGCAAAGTCATAATCCGCTTTTGAACGGGCGTAATCTCCTCCGCATGCAGCATTCCACGGGATCGATCCCCACCCTTGACCTCAGTACCGCACGTTCTGCCGATGGATCCTTCAACCCCGGGTTCATCGAGGAGCTGCGCAATGCCGCCCACACCGTCGGCTTCTTCCACGTCGTCAACTACGGCGCCGCCCCTACCCAGGTGGACGATCTCTTCGACGTCACGCGACGGTTCTTCGAGCTCCCGCTCGAGGAGCGGCTGAGGATCCACAACCGGACCTCGCCCCACTTCCGCGGCTACGCCGGCCTCGGCACCGAGATCACCCGTGGCCGCCCCGACGCCCGGGAGCAGATCGACTTCTCCCCCGAGCGCGAGCCGCTCGGCGACTACCCGGACAACGAGCCGTTCTGGCTGCTCCAGGGTCCGAACCTCTGGCCTCGGGAAGCCCTCCCCGAACTCGAGGAACAGGCCATGGCCTGGGCCGGCCTGATGTCACGGGTGGGTGCCGAGCTGCTCTCCGCGATCGCCGTCGCCCTGCACCTTCCCGAGGACTACTTCGCCGAGCCCTTCGAGCGGACGCCCGCCTGGATGGCCAAGCTCGTGCACTACGTCGGTGGGGTCGTCGAGGGAGCCGGCTCGCAGGGCGTCGGCGCCCACGCCGACTACGGCTTCGTGACGCTCCTGCTGCAGGACCAGGTGGGCGGCCTCGAGGTCCTCCCGCACAGTGCGAGCGAATGGGTGCCGGTCACGCCGATCCCCGGCGCGCTCGTCGTCAATCTGGGCGAGATGCTCGAGGTGGCCACCGAGGGCTACCTCGCGGCCACCATCCACCGCGTGACCGCGCCCCCGGCGGGCGTCGACCGCTACGCCGTCCCGTTCTTCTGGTCGCCGCGCCTCGACGCCGTGATCACGCCGGTGCCGCTCACGGACGAGCTGAAGGCCGCGGCCCGCGGCATCACGGACGATCCGGAAAACCCCATGCTGTCCACCTACGGGTCGAACGTCCTGAAGGGCCGCGTCCGCGCCCACCCGGACGTCACCGAGCTCCACCACCCCGAACTCGCGAAGAAGTAGCCGGCGGACGCACCGCAGGACACGACGACGGCGGCACCCACCTTGGGTGCCGCCGTCGTCGTTCCCGGGCGGCCGTCGGGTGGGCAGGACTCCAGGCCGGCACTGGAGGGGATGCCTTCGAGGATTCCCGGAATGAGGATGTGCATCACGAGCGCGGGGACAAGCCCCTGCGCTACAGGTCCTCCTGCGGACTCCTCGGCTACTCCTATGCGAGCGGGGGCTGCCCGGTGACCTCCACTGCGACGGCCGCGACGGCCTCGAGTTCGACGAGCTGGCCCGGATGACCGAGCACCGTCACACCCATCAAAGTGCTCGGCGGAGCCGGCTCCTGCACCACACCGATGAGTGCGTCCCAGACCTCGACCAGATCGTGCCGGTCGGCAGAAGCCACGAGGACTCGCAGGGAATGCGCAGAGCGATCCATGGCCACAACCTACGCCGGGCCGGTCACCCAGCGGATCCGGATGGGCCCCCGTGCGTCGGGCTCCACCCGGTCGCCGTGCTGGGTCACGTCGACGCGCCCCTCGCCTGCCAGCTCGAACGCGATGCGCCGTGCGGCGGGCATGAGGTCCCGCCATCCCTCCCCGCCGATGCTGCGGGCGGCGTCGGACGGGCACAGCGTCTTGTCGCTGCCGCGCTGCTCCGCGATGCGCAGGATCTCGGTGCGCAGCAGGCCGTCGGAGGATCGCTCACCCATCGCCGGAGCGCTTCCGCGCCGGGCGGTCGGGTCGCGGCGGGTGCAGCGCGTCGAGTTCCTTCAGCGCAGCGGTCCACCGCGCCTTCCTCTCGGCCTCCGACTGCTCCCACCAGGGCTTCCCCCGCTCGCCGAGCCCTTCCTTCGCGAGCTGCACGGTGCGCCGGGCACGCGGCAGTGCCGCGCCGTCGTCGCCCTTGGCGCTGTTGCGGACCCCGGAGCGCCCACGCCCGAGGTGGGACATGAGGCGCGCCAACACGTCCTCGGGCAGGGACGGGTCGGCCTTCCGCCAGCGTCGTCCGCTGTGGAGGAAGAACCGTTCGTCATCGGTGGTGTTCCGCAGATCCGCCATCGGTCAGGCCTCCGTCAGCTCGAGGATCCGGGAGGGCCGACGAGCAGCAACGCGGTGAAGACGACCGAGATGCCGACCATCGCGACGAGCAGTGCGACGAGCGGACTCCGCAGCACCCAGGCCTGGAGCTTCTCGGCCGGATTCACCGGCGCCTCCGCGCCCGGGGCGAGGCGCCACGCGCCGGCCAGCTGCCCGCGGCGCTCGATCCACCGTTCGTACGGGACGGTCGCGAACGGGACGACCGCCGAGGCGAGTCCCAGCAACCCGGTCAGGACGGACCAGCGCTGGTTGATCCAGATGAAGCCGATGGTGACCACGAAGCAGAGGAATACGAATCCGTGCACGGCTCCCGCCGGCGGCACCAGGGCCTCCGTGGTGCGCGTGACGTACTTGAAGAACATGCCCAGCAGCAGGAAGGCCCAGGTCACCGCCTCCGCGACGGCGACGGTGCGGAAAAGCGTGCGGGGGTTCATGGAGTGCTCCTGCTTCGGTGGTCGGTTGTACCAATTCTTCCATTGAGTCCGGAGGCACCGCCCGGTGCTGGCCGAGACCCCCGTCACACGATCGTCGGCGGTACGTGATGAACTGGGGTCCTCCTCCCGACGCGGCGAAAGGTACCTCCAGCCCATGTTCCTGCTCGACGCCGTGGGCGGTCCGCCGGCCCACCCGGACCTCGTGTTCTCCGCGACCGATCTCGTGACGGCGTCCGAGTGCGGCTACCGCCTGCTGCGCATCCTCGACGAGAAGCTGGGCAGGGCGCAGCGCGCCGACTTCGCGCCGGACGAGATGCTGCAGCGGGCCGCCCTCCTCGGCGACGTGCACGAGCACCGCGTGCTGGACGAACTGGTGGCGGAGCACGGGCTGTGGTCGCCGGGCAATCCCACGGGCGTGTACGACGTCGAACCTGCTGCGTCCATGAACCGGACGGCCCTGGCGGACAAGCACGAGGAGTCCCTCCGTGCGCTCCGCTCGGGCGCGTCGGTCGTGTTCCAGGCCGCCTTCTTCGACGGCACGTTCCACGGCCGTTCCGATTTCCTCGTCCGGCAGCCCGACGGCTCCTACGCCGTATGGGACACGAAGCTCGCCCGCCACGCGAAGGTCGGCGCCCTGCTCCAGCTCGCCGCGTACGGCGACCAGCTGCAGGCATCGGGCATCCCGACATCCCCGGAGGTGACGCTCGTCCTGGGCGACCGCTCGCGCAGCGTGCACAGCCTGACCGATCTCCTGCCGGTGTTCCGCGAACGCCGGGCACGCTTCCTCGAGCTGGTGACCGACCACCGGGCCCAGCCAAAGCCGGTGGCCTGGGACTCTCCCGGCATCGCCGCCTGCGGGCGCTGCGACTACTGCACCGAGCAGGTCGAGGCCACGCGGGACCTCCTCCTCGTCGCCTCGATGACCGGAGAACGCCGGGCCAGGCTCCGCAGCGAAGGCATCACCACCATCGACCAGCTCGCCGCCATGCCTGCCCGGCCCGAGGACGCGTCACTGGCCCGCCTGCAGGAGCAGGCGCGCCTGCAGGTCGGTACCGCGCCGACCGACGGCGGCGTGACCTACCTCGACGCGGACGGGGGTGAGCACACGGTCTCCTACCGTGTGCTGCCGCAGCACACGCTGTCCTCCCTGCCCGCACCGAGTCCGGGGGACATCTTCTTCGACTTCGAGGGCGACCCGCTGTGGCAGGACCCGTCGGACGGAAGCTGGGGCCTCGAGTACCTGTTCGGCGTCGTGGAACGGCCGGCGGGCGACGCCGGTGAACCGCCCTTCCGTCCCTTCTGGGCCCACAGCCGTGCGGAGGAGCGGTCGGCGTTCATCCGCTTCCTCGACTACGTGGCGCAGCGCCGGCAGCAGTATCCCGACCTGCACGTCTACCACTACGCCGCGTACGAGAAGAGCGCGCTGCGGCGGCTCTCCCTCGTGCACGTTCTCGGCGAGGACGCCGTGGACACGCTGCTGCGCGACGGCGTGCTCGTGGACCTGTACGAGACCGTGCGCTCCAGCCTCCGCATCTCCGAACGCTCCTACAGCCTCAAGAAGCTCGAACCCCTCTACATGGGCAGCACCCTCCGTTCGGGCGACGTCAAGGATGCCGGAGCCTCCGTGGTGGCCTATGCCGCGTACTGTGCCGCGCGCGACGCCGGTGAGGAGGCCACCGCGGCGGAGATCCTCGCCGGGATCAGCGACTACAACCGCTATGACTGCCTCTCGACGCTCCGGCTCCGGGACTGGCTGCTCGGACTGGGCAGGCGCCTCGGTGGTCCTCCGCGCCAGGACCCGGGCCCGGAGACCGTGGAGGAACCCGAGGTCGCCGCCTACGGGCCGGCCCCGGAGGAGGCGCGGCTCCTGGAGCACCTCGCGAGCCTCCCGCCGGAGGACGCGAAGAACCCGGACCAGCAGGCCATCGCGCTCGTCGCCGCGGCCGTCGGCTACCACCGACGCGAGCGGAAGCAGTTCTGGTGGTCCCACTTCGACCGCCTCGCCGCCCCCGCCCACGCGTGGGAGCAGTCCCGCGACGTCATGGTGTTCCGCACGCTCGAGACCCTGCAGGACTGGGCGAAGCCGACGCCCCGCTCGAACCCGGCACGAACCCTGCGGGCCACGGCGCACCTGCAGCCCGGTGCGGACTTCCGCGAGGACGCGACCTACTTCGCCGTCTACGACGCCCCGGTGCCCGCGGGTGCCGACATCGCCGACAGTGGCGGAACGGGACGCGGCGGATGGTTCGGCGTCGAGGTGACCGAGCTGTCGGAGGACGGGAACGGGCTCACCACGGCCGTGCTCCGGGAGAAGCTGAGGCGGGGAGCCGAGCCGCGCCCGGAACTCCCGCTGGCCCTCGCCCCCGACCAGCCGCTCATGACGAAGTCCCTGCAGGACGCCCTGGTGGCGCTGGCGGACCGGGTGGGCCGGGCGCTGCCCGAGGTCCCGGCCGGCCCTGCGCTGGACCTGCTCCGGCGGATCCCTCCCCGGCTCGCGGACGGCGTGGCCCTGCCTTCGGTACCTCCCGGCGGGAACGGGTACGTGACAGCCATCACGGCGGCCCTGCACCTCCTCGCGGATTCCTACCTCGCGGTGCAGGGGCCTCCCGGCACGGGCAAGACCCACGTCGGCGCCGGCGTGATCGAGCAGCTGGTGCGCGCAGGCTGGAAGGTGGGCGTCGTCGCGCAGTCCCACGCCGTCGTCGAGAACCTGTTGTGCCGGGCGATGGAAGCCGGAGTCCCGGCGGGGCTCGTGGCCAAGCGGACCGGCGACGGGTCCGCGCCGTGGAACCAGAGATCCGACGACGACGTCGCCCGGCTCATCGGGGCGGACGGCGGCTGCCTGATCGGCGGCACGGCCTGGACGCTGACCGGGAGTAGGGTCCCCGCAGGATCCCTCGACCTGCTCGTGATCGACGAGGCCGGGCAGTTCTCCCTCGCCAACACCATGGCGGTCGCGCAGGCCGCCCGCAGGCTCCTGCTGCTCGGTGATCCGCAGCAGCTCCCGCAGGTCAGCCAGGGCACGCACCCCGAACCGGTCGACGAGTCGGCACTGGGATGGCTCTCGGACGGTCACGCCACCCTGCCCGCGCGGTTCGGCTACTTCCTCGCGGACACCTGGCGGATGCATCCCGAGCTGTGCCGGTCGGTCTCCGCCTTCGCCTACGACGGGCGCCTCGCCACGGCTCCGGCGGCGCGGGGGCGGCACCTGGAGGGAGCAGCGCCGGGCATCGGCTGCGTTCTCGTGGACCATGCGGACAACGCGACGTCGTCGCCCCAGGAAGCGGCCGAGGTCCTCCACCAGGTCCGTCGGCATCTCGGCCTGGCCTGGACCCCGCATGCGGGTGCTGCCCCGCGCCCGCTCACGCAGGAGGACATCCTGGTGGTCGCGGCCTACAACGCACAGGTGCACCTCATCCGGCAGGCCCTCGCAGCGGCGGGACTCGGCGACATCCGGGTGGGCACGGTGGACCGGTTCCAGGGCCAGCAGGCCGCCGTCGTGCTCGTCAGCATGGCGGCCTCCTCCGCCGCGGAGGCACCGCGGGGCATCGGGTTCCTGCTCAACCGCAACCGGGTCAACGTCGCCGTCTCACGGGGGCAGTGGCGTGCCGTGATCATCCAATCGCCACGCCTGACCCAGCACATGCCCGCCACCCCTGCCGGCCTCGAGGAGCTCGGAGCCTTCATCGGACTCTGCGGCAGCGGCTCCTGAGCCCCTGCCCCGAGCCGGGGGCGAAGGGACTTAAACGAAGCAGCAGGCCGGACCGGAGTCCGACCTGCTGCTGTCGAAAAGATCTAGGAGAAGATCCGAACCTTAGAGGGGCTGGATGTTCGACGCCTGAGGACCCTTGGGGCCCTGCTCGGTGTCGAAGCTGACCTTCTGGTTCTCATCAAGCGAGCGGTAGCCGCTTGCGTTGATGGCGGAGAAGTGTGCGAACACGTCTGCGCTTCCGTCGTCGGGAGCAATGAATCCAAAGCCCTTTTCAGCGTTGAACCACTTCACGGTACCTGTTGCCATTTTTGTTTATCCTTCTGAAACTCAGACACACTCCGACTTTCGGAGCGGTCCAGTTGCGGCGTGCTTGTCCGCTTTTTCAGAGACGCGGCCTATCCCGCGAGGGCTAAACCGCGCGAAATACAAATGCGCAACACTACAACCGGGTCCCACTTAACCAAACGTTGGAGGGTAATGGCAAGCAGGATCGCAAAGGTTCTTTTTTCCGTGACCTTCAGGCGGCCACCGGGAGCATGCTTTCGGCCAGCAGTTCGAAGGATCGGAGCCATGCCCCGGTGGTCTCGGCCTGCGTCGCGACGATGAGTTCGTCCGCCCCGATCTGGGCCGAGAAGCGCTCGAGGTAGTCCCGTACGACGTCGGGCGTTCCCACGGCGCTGTAGCGCGCCATGTCGGCCATCTGCTGGCCGCCCGGCGACGCGAGGATCGCCTCCGACTCCTCCCGCGTGAAGGTCTGTCCGCGGCCGAGGAGGAGCGTCACGCGGCGGAGCATCGCCTCGTGGAACTCGTGGTGGGCGTCATTCGCGCTGTCTGCCGCGATGACGTTCACGCCGGCGATGAAGTGCGGCTTGTCCGCCTGGGCCGACGGCTTGAACTCTCGCCGGTAGATGGACGCGGCGTCCTGCAGGGCCTGCGGCGCGAAGTGGGACGCGAAGGCGAAGGGCAGGCCGAGCGCCGCAGCGAGCCTCGCACCGAAGAGGGAGGACCCGAGGATGTACAGCGGCACGTTCGTGCCCTTGCCGGGCGTCGCCTGGACGCCCGGGACCCGGGTCTCCCCTGTCAGGTAGCCCTGCAGCTCCAGGACGTCGGAGGGGAAGCTGTCGGCGGACATGGGGTCGCGGCGCAGGGCGCGGGCCGTGACCTGGTCGCTGCCCGGGGCACGGCCGAGGCCGAGGTCGATCCGGCCGGGGTGGAGGCTCTCCAGCGTGCCGAACTGCTCGGCGATGGTCAGCGGCGAGTGGTTGGGCAGCATGACGCCGCCGGAACCGAGCCGGATGCTGGAGGTGTGCGCGGCGATGTGGGCGATGAGCACGCTCGTGGCCGAGGACGCGATACTGCCCATGTTGTGGTGCTCGGCGTACCAGATGCGTTGATAGCCCCAGGTCTCCGCGTGCTGCGCGAGCGACACGCTCGAGGCGAACGTCTCCGCCGGCGTGGATCCCTCGGCGACCTGCGCCAGATCCAGGATGGACAGGGGGACAGTCATGGGTGCACCTCTCGATTCGCGGAACCACGGCGGGGTGTGCCGCGGACCTCTTGAGGGAACGGTTGCCCGGGCGCATCTATTTCCGCACGCCATCACCCGAGTGGGGGTACGGGTCGCGGACCCCGGTGCACCCTGACAGACTGGAACCATGACCACCAGCGAACTGCCGACCTCCGAAGCCGAACTCCGCGAGCGCCAGGACTTCCTCGTCCGCGAACTCGCCGTCGAGCAGAGAACCGAGCGCCTGCAGTCCCTGAGCGATGAGCTGGAGGCCGTGCAGCGGCGGCTCGAGCAGGTCCGCAACGCCTGATCAGGGCTGGACGCCCGGCGTCTCGATGGTGAGCACCCCCTCGGCCCCGCTCGTCGATCCGTAGCCGTGCGCCGTGTCGCCCCGCCACGAGTGCGAGTCGCCGGCCCGGACCTCCTGCTCTGCACCGATCGGCCCCACCCGCGCGCTCCCCCGCACCACGCGGAGGTGCTCCACGGTGCCGGGCCCGTGCGGCGGTGACACCCGCGTGCCCGGCGCGGCGATGGTGAGCCAGAAGACCTCGGTGGTCCCGCCGTCGTCGTGAAGGCGCACCTTGAGCAACCGGGCGTCGACGACGCCGTCGGAGATACTGCGTCCGGCCTCGTCGCCCAGGAGGCCCGTGAGCGGGACACCCAGCGGTCCCGCGAGCGCGTAGAGCGTCTCCAGTGTCGGGTTGCGCGTGCCGGCCTCGAGTTCGGACAGCGTGCCCTTCCCGATCCCGGCCCGGAGTGCCAGCGCGCTCAGCGAGAGCCCCCTCTGCTGCCGGAGCGCCGTGATGCGGCGAGCCACGGCGGCTCGGAGGGACACATTCCGGTCGGGCTTGTCCTCGGGCATTCCAGCATCCTACGCTTGCCGTTCCATATACAGAACACCCTCGATCCACGGGCGCGCGACGCTCCCGGTCAGGAGACCCGCGGTGCACACCAGCACGGCCACCCGGCCCAGCCTGCACGAACCCGTCCTCGCCGGCGTGGTCACGGCCCTCGTCGGCTTCACGTCCTCCTTCGCCGTCGTCCTCGCGGGCCTGCGGGCCACCGGTGCGACGCCGGAGCAGGCAGCCTCGGGGCTGCTCGCCCTGACGGCCGCCGTCGGCCTCGGGATCGTCCTGCTGTCACTGCGGTACCGCATCCCCGTGACGCTCTCCTGGTCCACGCCGGGCGCCGCCCTGCTGGCCGGTGCCAGCGTCCCCGACGGCGGCTGGCCCACCGCGGTGGGCGCCTTCCTCGTCACCGGGATCCTGATCGCCCTGACGGGCGCCGTGCCGTGGCTCGGCAGGCTCGTGGCACGCATCCCGCAGCACCTCGCCCAGGCCATGCTCGCCGGAGTCCTGCTGCCCCTGTGCCTTGCCCCGTTCCAGTCCCTGGGGTCCATCCCCCTCCTGGTGCTCCCCGTGATCGCCGTCTGGCTCGCCGCCTCGGCGCTCATCCCGAAGTGGGCCGTGCCGCTCGCACTCGTGGCGGCCCTCGCCGTCATCGGCGTGCAGTTCGCCCTCCACGGCACCAGAATCGATCCGGCGTCGCTGGCTCCGAGCCTGGCCTTCACCGTCCCGGTGATCGATCCGGCGGCCGTCATCGGCATCGCGCTGCCGCTGTACGTCGTGACGATGGCGTCGCAGAACCTGCCCGGCGTCGCCGTCCTCTCGTCCTTCGGCTACCGCGCGCCGTGGCGGCCGGCACTGGCCGTGACCGGACTCGGCACCGCCGTCGTGGCACCCTTCGGCGGGCACGCGGTGAACCTCGCAGCCCTGTCCGCGGCCCTGTCCGCCGGCGAGGGCGCGGGCGAGGACCGGGACCGGCGCTGGATCGCGGCCCTGACGGCCGGAGTCTCCTACCTGGTGCTCGCGGGAGCATCGGGCGCGCTCGTGGTCGTCGTGGGGGCCGCACCGGCCGGGCTCGTGGAGGCCGTCGCGGGACTCGCGCTGATCGGCACCATGGCGACGGCGGTGACGGCATCCTTCAGGGACACGACGGGCCGCATGAGCGGTGCCGTGACCTTCCTCCTGGCGGCGTCGGGCCTGTCCGTCCTGGGGATCGGCGGGGCGTTCTGGGCGCTCGTCGGCGGACTCGCGGTCCAGGCCGCCCTCGAGCGGAAGAGGGCTGCCGTGAGCTAGACCGGGGTGTTGGGCGCCTGGCTCTCGTCGCCCTGCTCGCGCGCCTTCCGCTGCCGGGCGCGGTCCAGTGCGTTGATGACCGGGGCAGCGGTGATGCCGTGCACCACGATCGAGATGACGATCACCAGCCCGCCGATGCGCCACAGCGCCGTCTCGTCGGCCGAGAACTCCCCCTTGGAGAGGGCATAGCTGAGGTAGTAGATGGAGCCGATGCCGCGGACGCCGAAAAAGGCGAGGACGCCGCGCTCCCTGGGTCCGGTCTTGCCGCGCGCGAGGCTGAGCCAGGCCGTGACCGGGCGGACCAGCAGGATGAACGCGACGGCGACCACCACCTCGAGCGGGCGCAGCCCCTCGAACAGCCCCCGCGCCACGGCGCCGCCCAGCAGGACGAGCACGACGACGGTCAAAAGCCGCTCGAGCTGCTCGATGTAGCTGTGCAGCACGCCGTGGTAGCCGTGGGTCTGCTCACCGGCACGGATGGTGACGGCGCAGACGAACACGGCGATGAAGCCGTACCCCTCGACGGCCTCGGTCACGCCGTACGTCAGGAAGGTGGCCGCGAGCGCCACGAAACCTTCCGAGTAGTTGGCCAGGCGGACGCTCTTGATCGGTGTCCGGAAGAAGATCCGGGCGAGCAGCTTGCCCATGCCGAACCCGAGCGCGCAGCCGACGATCATGCGCCACAGCACATCGAGCAGGATCCACTCCGGGAACCAGGCGGAGGGGGCCGTTCCCACGGTGCTGATCAGGATGGCGAGGTACACGAACGGGAAGGCCAGCCCGTCGTTGAGGCCGGCCTCGGACGTGAGCCCGAAGCGCACCTCGTCCTCGGCCTCGAGGTCCTCCTCGGATTCCGAGGGCTCACCGACCTGCACCTCGGACGCGAGGACGGGATCCGTGGGGGCGAGTGCCGCGGCCACGAGCAGCGCGGAGGCGAGCCCGAGGCCGAGGATCCACAGCCCCATGAGGGTCACCACGAGGATGCACAGCGGCATCGCGATGCCGAGGAGCCGCCAGGTGGTCGACCACCGGCGCCATCCCACCCTGCGGTCCAGGGCGAGCCCCGCACCCATGAGGGAGATGATCACGCAGACCTCGCTGAGGTGGATCGTGACGTCGCTGTACTTCACGGGGTCGGGGTCGGGCAGGTCGCGCGCGAAGCTGAAGACCAGGATGCCGGCCGCGAGGAACACCATGGGCATCGAGACCGGCGCGCGCATGAGCAGGCGGGGCAGGAGCGCGGCGGCGAACACGGCGAGTCCTGCCGCCGCGTAGATGATGCTTGCTGCTTCGAACACGCGCGACCTCTTCCATTCCATCGGCCCAGCCGATTGTCAGTCCCCTTACCAACAGTAGGGCAGGGAGCGGCACCGCATCACCGACAGGGCCACGGCCCCGACGACGGCGGACGGCTGTCGGCGAAAGGGACCGTCCTGGCGAACGAGCGTCGCCCGCGCGTGAGAGCATGGAATTATGCCCAATTCCAGCCACCCCATGGTCGATGTCACCGACATCATCCGGATCGTGGGCGGGGCCGCGTTCCAGCGCGGGCAGACCTACGCCAAGGACGGCGCCGTCAGCTCCCTCGCGTGGGATGCCGAGTCGAAGCTCCTCACCGGCAAGGTGCGCGGCAGCGCGCCCACTGACTACAGGACCAAGCTCCGCCTGGGGCTGAAGGGGGACGGACGCTTCCGCCCACTGGAGAACTTCTGCAGCTGTCCCGTGGGCGCGGACTGCAAGCATGTCGTGGCCACCGCGCTGCAGAGCAACACCGAGAGCCTCCTGGCGCAGCACGAACGCGAGCTCGGCGCGCGTCCGGCGCAGCGCCCGTCCCCGCCGGAAGGCTGGCAGGCGTCCCTGACGGACCTCCTCGAGGCCGACGCCCCGCTGGATTCCCCGGCCGCACCGCTCACGGCCCTCGGCCTGCAGTTCGAACTGCGGACGCCCGAGGTCGCGGTGCAGCGGTGGGGCTCCGCCGCCGAGCGCCAGGGCCAGCGCACGCTCAACACCCGCCTCGGCGTCCGGCCCGTGAGCCAGAACGGCAAGGGCAAGTGGATCAAGAACAACCTGTCCTGGGGCAGTATCAGCTACCAGACCTACGGGTTGAAGCTGGACCCGGACCAGCACCGCTGGTTCTCCCAGTTCCCCGCCCTGCACCGGGGCACGGGTGTCAACTACTTCGGCAACAACGACTCCTGGCTGTACCTCGACGACTTCAGCAACCCCCTCCTCTGGCAGCTGCTGGACGAGGCGCAGCGCCTCGGCATCGCCTTCGTGGGATCGAAGAAGTCCGTCACGATCGAACTCGCCTCCCGCGCGACCCTGAAGCTCGACGCCACCGAGACGGAGGACGGCTCCCTCCAGCTGTGCCCCGCCCTCGACGTCGACGGCCGGCCGCACCCGTCGGACACAGCCCACGTCGTCAGTACCCACGGCATCTACACCGTGGCGCCCGATGACACGATCACGCTCGCTCCGACCTCGCGGAGGCTCTCGCCGAAGGACATCGAACTGCTGCAGCGCGGCCGCGCCGTCGTGGTCCCGGAGGAGGAGAAGTCCCTCTTCCTGCAGGAGTACTACCCGAAGCTGCGGCAGACCATCGAGGTGGACAGCAGCGACGGCAGCGTGGAGCTCCCCGAGATCCAGCCGCCGGTACTCGTGCTGACCACGGCCTACGGGGCCGACGGTTCGGTGTCGCTCGACTGGCACTTCGACTACCCGCTGGGCGACACGCTGCAGCGCCGGCCCTTCCGCAGGGGCGGTCCGGGCAGCGACGACGGCTACCGCGACGCGGACGCCGAGGACGCACTCGCGGCGTCGGCCCGCCAGGTCCTCGGCTCCCTGCCGCTCAAGTCCCAGAAGCTCGAGGACATGCAGGCCGTGGAGTTCGCCGAGGACGTGCTGCCCCGGCTCCTGGAGCTCGACGGCGTGACCGTCGACGTCGTCGGGGAGAAGCCCGACTACCGCGAACTCACCGAGACTCCCACGCTGCGCATCAGCACCGTCGAGACGGACAACCGCGACTGGTTCGACCTCGGCGTCATGGTCACGGTGAGCGGCCGCACCATCCCCTTCGATTCGATCTTCCGTGCCCTCGCGCAGGGCCGGAAGAAGCTGAAGCTCGTCGACAACAGCTACCTGTCCCTCGAGCAGCCGGTGTTCGACCAGCTGCGTGACCTGATCGAGGAAGCCCGGGCGCTGAGCGAGTGGGACCCCGAATCCGGCCTGCAGATCAGCCGCTACCAGGCGGGACTCTGGGCGGACCTCGAGGACCTCGCGGAGGAGACCGAGCAGGCGCAGTCCTGGCGGGACGCGGTCAGCGGGCTCCTCGAACTCAAGGACGTCGAGGCGACCCCCGCCCCCGCCGGCCTCGTCGCCGAGATGCGCCCGTACCAGGCGGAGGGCTTCAGCTGGCTCGCGTTCCTGTGGCGCCACCAGCTCGGCGGAGTGCTGGCCGATGACATGGGCCTCGGCAAGACCCTGCAGGCCCTGGCCCTGATGACCTACGCGAAGGAGAGTTCAGGTCCGGGGGCCCCCTTCCTCGTCGTCGCCCCCACCTCGGTGGTGCCGAACTGGTCCAACGAGTCCCACCGCTTCGCGCCCGGGCTCAAGGTCGTCACGATCAGCGACACCCAGGGCGCCTCCGGGGTGCCCATCCGGGAGCAGGTGGGCGACGCCGATATCGTCATTACCTCGTACACCCTTTTCCGCCTCGACTTCTCCGTCTACCAGGACCTCGCCTGGTCGGGGCTCGTGCTCGACGAGGCGCAGTTCGTGAAGAACCGGGCGTCCAAGGTGCACCAGGCCGCGAAGGACTTCGACGCCCCCTTCAAGCTCGCGATCACCGGAACGCCCATGGAGAACAACCTCATGGAGCTGTGGTCCCTGTTCAACATCGTGGCACCGGGGCTGTTCCCGTCGGCACGGAAGTTCACGGAGGACTACCGGACGCCGATCGAGAAGATCGGCGACAACAGGCCGCTGGTGCGGCTGCGCAAGCGCATCCGTCCGCTGATGATGCGCCGCACCAAGGAGGCCGTCGCCTCCGATCTCCCGCCGAAGCAGGAGCAGATCCTCGAGGTGGAACTCCACCCCGAGCACCGGCACATCTACGAGACGTACCTCCAGCGCGAGCGGCAGAAGCTCCTCGGACTGATCGAGGACATGAACCGGAACCGGATGATCGTGTTCAGGTCCCTGACCCTGCTGCGCATGCTCAGCCTCGATGCCTCGCTCGTGGATCCCGAGCACGAGGGCGTCCCGTCCGCCAAGCTCGAGGTGCTGTTCGAGAACCTCGAGGGCATCCTCGCGGAGGGCCACCGCGCGCTCGTCTTCAGCCAGTTCACCTCCTACCTCAAGAAGGCGGCCGAGCAGCTGGACGCCCGCGGCATCGAGTACGCGTATCTCGACGGCTCCACGCGCAGCCGCGGGGAGGTCATCGATTCCTTCAAGGACGGCAAGGCGCCCGTGTTCCTCATCAGCCTGAAAGCCGGTGGGTTCGGCCTCAACCTGACGGAGGCGGACTACTGCTTCCTGCTCGACCCGTGGTGGAACCCCGCCTCCGAGGCCCAGGCCGTGGACCGCACGCACCGGATCGGGCAGACCAAGAACGTGATGGTCTACCGCATGGTGTCCAAGGGGACCATCGAGGAGAAGGTCATGAAGCTCAAGGAGCAGAAGGCCAAGCTGTTCACGTCCGTCATGGACGACGACGCCGTCTTCAGCTCCGCGCTCACGGCGGAGGACATCCGGGGCCTGCTGGAGGCATAGCCCTCGATAGGCCCCGGAGATCCTCCACCGTCAGTCGTCGTCGCGCAGCGCAGGGTCGAGCAGTCCGGCGAACGCGCGGGGCCGCGCGGCGATCCACCAGTGGCCGCCGGGCACGCTCGTCACGGTCAGGTCCGCCACCCACTCCTCCAGTCCGTCGACGAGGTGCGGCGAGAGGAACGGATCCTTCAGCGGCACGATCACGTGCACGGGGATCGTGACGGGCCGGCGACGCGGCGGCGCCACGTCCCTCGACATGTTGGTGCGGTAGAGGGCCAGGCCGCGGATGGGATCGGAGCCCACATTGCGCCGGGCGGCGAACTCGTAGCGGCGGGTGAGCACGTACTTCCACAGCAGCTCGGGCAGGCCCGGCAGCTGGAAGGCCCCGACGTACCAGCTGCGCAGGAGCTGGCCGACGCCCTGGGGCAGCAGCCGTGCACTCCGGAACCGGGTCCGCAGCCACCGCGAGAAGTGGCGCAGGTCCGGTCCGGAGATGCTGGTGTACGCGAGGACCAGCCCGTCGGCCCGTTCGTCCTGCACGACCGCCCAGCCCTGGATGGAGCCCCAGTCATGGCCCACGAGGATCACGCCGCCCGGAGCATCGATGGCCGAGAGGACCGCGAAGACGTCGTCGACGAGCTCCGCGAGCGTGAACCCGGCGCCATCGAGGGGCCGCGAGCGGCCGGCGTTCCGGGAATCGAACGCGACGAGATGGTGCGTCGGCGCGAGCTCACGGAGGACCGGGTGGAACACCCGGTGGTCGTCCGGGTAGCCGTGCAGGAACACCATCGTCGGCGCATCGGGCCGGGGCTCGAGCCCGTACTCGAACACGGCGAGCTCAGCGCCCTCCGAGCGGATTGTCCGATGCCTCTCCCGCAACACGTCCATGCCCACCACCCTAGGTGCTGGGGCCTGCCCGCGGGGCCGGATCAGTCGCCCGATGCCGGGCCGTCGGCGTGGACCGTGCCGGCCTCCAGCCACACGGTCCTGTGGGCCACGGTGTCGGCGAAGGCGGCGTCGTGCGTCGCCAGAACCACCACTCCCCCTGCCCGTGCGTGTCCTGTGACCAGCCGGGCGAGCGCCGTGCGTGCGGACTCGTCGAGGCCGGCCGTCGGTTCGTCGAGCGCCCAGATCCGGGATCCCGTGGCGAGGATCGAAGCGAGCGCGACCAGGCGCCGCTGCACGAAGCCCACCTCGTACGGATGCATCTGCTCCAGCTCGCCGAGTCCCACGCTTCCGAGCGTGTCGGAGGCCCGCCGCGCGGCGTCGCCCCTGCGCAGTCCGGCGGCGAGCGGACCGTAGGACACCTCGCGGAGGACCGTGCGTTCGAAGAGCTGCTGGTCCGTGTCCTGGAACAGGTACCCGACGGTCGCGGCGAGGGAACCCGTCGGCCGGCGCAGGATCGGCTCGCCGGCAACGGTGACGTGACCGCTGTCCGCACGGTACAGCCCGTTGAGGTGCTGCAGCAGGGTGGACTTGCCCGATCCGTTCGCTCCGCGCAGCGCGACGATCTCGCCGGCGCGGACGGACAGGTCGACACCCGTAAGTGCGGCCGGGACTCCCGTCGCGCCGACGGTCCGGGGGAAGCTGAAGCCGACCCCCTGCAGCGTGATGAGCTCGGCGGCCGCCGGGTCCACCGGTGCCCTGCCGGGGGCGGCGAGACGGGGAGGCTCGCCCGCGGTGCCGATGCCGTACGGTCGGAGCCCTGCCTCCCGCGCCTCGTCGAGCGGACCGGCGAACACGGGCCGACCGTCGGCGAGCGCCAGGACCCGGGTGCCCGGCGGTGCGGTGCGCGGCAGCATCGGTTCGCACACGACGACGCCGGTGCCGTCCCGCCGGAGTGCGTCCAGGGCTGCGGCGACGTCCTGCGCCGCGACCTCGTCGAGCCCCTGGAACGGCTCGTCGAGGACCAGGATGCGGGGCCGCTGGACCACGGCCGAGGCGATGATGGTGCGCTGCAGCTGGCCGCCGGACAGTCGCCGCGGATCGCGCCCGAGGAGGGCCGACAGCTTCAGCGCCGCGGCGACATCGCCGACGAGCCTCCGCAGCTCCGCCGTGGGTACGCCGCGGTTGGACGGACCGAAGGCGATCTCCTCCGCGACGGTGGCCGACATCATGGACAGCTGGCCCCACGCTCCCTGTGCGACGTACGCCACCTTCGCACTCCAGGCGGCCGGATCGATGCGCGGGTCCCCCGGTGCGCCGTCGAAGCGCAGGGTCTCGCCGTCGAGCGCGATCGTGCCCTGGAACGAGGACCCGGCGTCGGCCCCGGTCAGCCCGGCCAGCAGCCGGGCCAGGGTGGTCTTCCCGGATCCGGACGCCCCCGCGATGACCACGTACTCCCCCGGCTCCACCGTGAGGCTGACGCCGGCCAGGAGCGGCGCGCCGTCGTCGTAGGTGAAGGAACGGCTCTCGAGCCGCATCATGCGATCCCCGCCGCGAGCCAGGCGACCGAGAAGACACCGACGGCGGCGACCATGCCGCGGCGCACCAGCCGCTGCCCGGCGGAGTCCGTGTCGGGGAGGTAGCTCGTGCGCACGGCGGACGACGAGAAGCCGCGGGCCTCGAGCATCGAGTTCCGCTCCGACGCATCCACGAGCAGGCCGATGACCAGGGGCGTCACCACCGTGAGCAGGGCACGGAAGCGTGAGAGCGGACCGCGGCCGACGACGAGCCCGCGCGCCTGCTGGGCGCGTGTGATCTGCCGGGCGCGCAGCGCGACATGGGGAAGGAGGCCGACGGCGGAGCCCACGATGAAGACGAGCTTCCGGTTCCACCCGCGGTGCGTCATGGTGGCGAGCAGTTCCGGGATGTCCAGGGTCATGGCGGCGGTCAGCAGCACCCCGGTGAACACGGTCATGCGCAGGCCCATGAGCGCGGCGAAGGAGAGCCCCTCGGCCGTCACCCGGGCAACACCGAGATCGACCAGGACGGTGCTGCCCTCGGGGAAGAACAGCCCGTGGAGCAGGAGTGAGGAGAGAAGGAGCGGTCCCGCGACCAGCGCGATCGCGAGGCCGATCTGCCGGGGCCTGCCGGACACCAGCACCGCCGGGACCACCAGCAGGACCAGGACCGCGAGGGAGAACTCCCAGCGGTTCACCACGAGGACGAGCACCACCGCCAGGACGGCGGCCAGCAGCTCCGTGAAGGGATTGTAGATCCTGCGGCGGCGCATGGCTCAGGCGGCGCCGGCGCCCTGTCCGTGCGCGGGCTCGGCGGCACGCTCCCCGGTCCGCGTGCCGAGCACGCGGTGGTTCCGCGCGAACGGGAACTGGCGCACGGCACGCTGCGGCAGCGCGTACACGATCAGGGCGACGACGACGAAGACCACGATCTTGTCCAGCGAATCCGACAGCAGGCCCTGCTTGGTGGCGGCGACGAGCAGCTTGTCCCCCATGGACCGGAACACGGCGATGATCGCATTGGTGCCGAACGTCCCGGCCGCACCGAACATGAAGACCGCCACCGGCGCCGCGACGAGCCCGCCGATCGCGCCGACCACGAGGCCCGCGACGGGCGCGAGGTAGACGCGACGGAACGCACCGTACTTCGCCGCCATGCCCGCGAGCAGCCCGATCAGCGCGGCGCCGGCCGCGAAGGGCAGGGCGAACGGGTTGAAGAGACCCCAGATCGCGTTGCTGATGGCTCCCGTGGCGGCCCCGGCAGCGGGACCGGCCAGCACGGCGACGAGGACGGTCCCGATCGCATCGAGGTAGATCTGCATGCCGAGCGAGCCGGCGATCTGCCCGATCGCGATGTTCAGGGCGATGCCGATCGGCATGACCACGAGGGAGCTCGTGCTGAGCATCGGCAGTATCCCGCCGACGAGCAGCGCTCCGCCACCGAGGAACCCGAACAACGAGACGAGCGACGCCACGCTGCCCATCCCGCCGGCGATCTCGGCGGGCTGGACGATCACGAGGAACAGGTAGGTGGCGACGATCAAAGCTCCGCCGAGGGCCAGGAGCAGCCGCCGCGGACGCTCCACGGTGGACGTGGTGGCGAGGGTCAGGGATGAACTCACGATGTTCCTTGGGCGCGATGGACTGGGGAGGACGCACCTCATGTCACCTCGGCGCCGGCCGCGCGTCGACGCGGGCAGCTACCAGTGTACCGGGGCGGACACCACGGCGAGCAGGTCTCAGCCGTGCATCCTCGCGAGGTCCGACAGCCTGCGGACCATCAGGTCGAAGACCGCCGCCGGGTCATTGGCCGTGACGATCCGCGCGTTCGGCGCCCGCTTCCACATCCCGGAGAAGTCCGCGACCGTCTGCCCGAAGGTCAGGGGGGATTCCGTCTCGACGTCGACGGTCGCAAACCGCTCCTCGAAGCCTGCCTCGCCGGTCGCGACCATCGCGGCGAACAGGTCGTGGAGGTGCGCGATGTAGCCCTGGTCGTAGAGGCGGTGGAACTCCATGTAGAAGCGCAGGGCGTCCGACAGGCAGGCGACGACGGCGTTGCCGCTCGTGCTGCGCGTTCCCTCCGCCTCGTCCGGGTCCAGCCGCTCCGGCCCGGCGCCGGCGGCGCGGGAGACGGCGTTGACGTGCGCCGGCGTGCACTCGATCCGCTCCGTGGTCTCGAGCGCGCACACGATGGGCAGCTTCTCCACCGGCAGCCCCTCGTAGGCGGCATAGACCTCCTTGGCGGCGTGCGGGTCGACGTGGGTGTTCCACTCGGCCACCGGCGTCGTGTTCCCCGGGTGGTTGAACGCCCCACCCATGATGACGAGGCCCTTCAGGAGCATCGGCAGGTCCGGCTCGGCGCGGAGCGCCAGGGCGAGGTTGGTCAGCGGGCCCGTGACCACCGCGGTGATCTGACCGGGGTGGTCCCGGACCGCCTCGAGCCAGACGTCGACGGCGTGGCGGCCCGAGATGTGCCCGCGTGGAGGCGGCAGCACGGCGTACCCGATGCCCTGGTCCCCGTGGGTCTCCTCCGTCGTGACCAGGGGGATCTCGAGCGGTACCTCGCTGCCGATGGCCACCTCCACGCCGGCGTGGCCGCACAGCTCGAGCAGGGCGAGGTTGTTGACGGCGACCTGCCGGGCACCGACGTTCCCGGCGGTACAGGTGATGGCTTCCACGGAGGCGCCCGGCGTCGCGAGCAGGTACAGGAGGGCGACGGCGTCGTCGATGCCGGTGTCGACGTCGAGCAGGAGGCGCCGGCGGGGATCGGCCACGGTCAGTCCGCCGCGGTGGTGCGGAGCAGCTGCAGGCGCAGCGTTCGGGCGGTCTCCATGTGGGTGCGGGCGATCGAGCGCGCGTCGTCGCTGCGCCGCTCCGTGATGGCACTGATGAGCGCCTCGTGCTCCTGGAGCACTTCCTGCCACCGGTTCCCCACCGAGAGGGTGGAGCGCGGGGTGTGGATGAGGTGGGTCGAGAGCCGCTGCAGCAGGTCCATGAGGATGGGGTTGCGGGCGGCGGACCACAGCGAGGTGTGGAATTCGAGGTTGTTGGTGACCTTGGTGGTGTCATCGGGGTCGACGACGGCGCGGTCGCGTTCCAGGAGCGCCTCGAGCCGCATGATGTCGGCCGCTCCCCGGTTGAGTGCCGCCTGCCCGGCGGCTTCCTCCTCGAGCATGACGCGGAGGTCGTAGATCTGGATGACCTCCTGGGGATCGATCTGCGGGACCTGGAGTCCGCGGGCAGCCCGTTCGAGGAGGCGCTCGTGCTGCAGCCTGCTGAGCGCTTCGCGGACGGGGGTCCGCGATACGCCGAAGCGTTCCGAGATGACGACTTCCCGCAGTGCCGTTCCGGGCGGATGCACGCCGGCGAGGATCTCGCTGCGGAGCACGCGGAAGATGGCGTCGCCGTCCACGCGTGCCGACAGTTCTGTGGACTCGGCCATGGCACCCCCTCGGTGGTCTCGCGGATCGGTCGCAGGACGGGTGCCCTGCGTACGGTCCGGGCCGGGAGGTGGAACTCCCGGCCCGGACCGCGGGTGCGCTAGCTGGCGAGCTGGCGCAGCACGTACTGCAGGATGCCGCCGTTGCGGTAGTAGTCCGCTTCACCCGGCGTATCGATGCGCAGGACGGCGTCGAACTCGATCGCCGCACCGCCGTCCGCCGGGGTCGCGGTGACGTGCACGGTGCGCGGCGTGCGCCCCTCGTTGAGCTCGGTGACCCCGCTGACCGCGAAGGTCTCCGTGCCGGTGAGGCCCAGCGACTCGGCGTTCCGGCCTTCGGGGTACTGCAGCGGCAGGACGCCCATGCCGATCAGGTTCGAGCGGTGGATACGCTCGTAGCTCTCGGCGATGACGGCCTTGACGCCCAGCAGTGCGGTGCCCTTGGCGGCCCAGTCACGCGACGAGCCGGAGCCGTACTCCTTGCCGGCGAGGACCACCAGCGGCGTACCCGCCGCACGGTAGTTCTCGGCCGCGTCGTACACGGCGGCCTGGGGCGCATCCGGCTGGGAGAAGTCCTTCGTGAACCCGCCCTCGACGCCGTCGAGCAGCTGGTTCTTGATCCGGATGTTCGCGAACGTTCCGCGGATCATGACCTCGTGGTTGCCACGGCGCGAGCCGTACGAGTTGAAGTCCTTGCGCTGCACGCCCTTCTCGGTGAGGTAGCGGCCGGCCGGGGTGTCCGACTTGAACGATCCCGCGGGCGAGATGTGGTCCGTGGTGACCGAGTCGCCGAGCTTCAGCAGCACGCGGGCGCCGTCGATGTCCTCGACCGGGCTCGCTTCGCGCTGCATCCCCTCGAAGTACGGTGGCTTCCGCACGTACGTGGACTCGGGATCCCACGCGAACGTGGCGCCGTCGGGCGTGGGCAGGGACTGCCAGCGCTCGTCGCCCTCGAAGATCGTCCGGTAGCTCGACGTGAACATGTCCTCGTCGATGGAGCTGTCGATGACCTGCTGGACCTCGACCGGGTTGGGCCAGATGTCCTTCAGGAAGACGTCGTTGCCGGCTTCGTCCTGGCCGAGGGCCTCGTTGTCGAAGTCGAAGTCCATGGTCCCGGCGAGGGCGTAGGCGACCACCAGCGGCGGCGAGGCCAGGTAGTTCATCTTCACGTCCGGGTTGATACGGCCTTCGAAGTTGCGGTTACCGGACAGGACGGCGGTGACGGCGAGGTCGTTGTCCTGGATGGCCTGCGAGATCTCGTCCTCCAGCGGACCGGAGTTGCCGATGCACGTGGCGCAGCCGTAGCCGACCGTGAAGAAGCCGAGCTTCTCCAGGTACGGGATCAGGCCCGACTTCTCGTAGTAGTCCGTGACGACCTTGGAGCCCGGGGCCACGGAGGTCTTGACCCACGGCTTGGACACGAGGCCCTTCTCGACCGCGTTGCGCGCCAGCACGGCGGCGGCGAGCATGACGGACGGGTTGGACGTGTTGGTGCAGGAGGTGATCGACGCGATGCTGACGGCGCCGTGGTCCAGCTCGAACTCGCGGCCGTCCTTCATGGTCACGCTGACCTTCTTGGACGGACGCGTGGACTCGCCGGCTCCGGCGGGAACGGTCTCGCGGGGCTCGGAGTTCTCGTCCGTGACCGACGAGGTGGTGCCGGGCGTGAAGCTCGGCGAATCGGACGCGGGGAAGCTCTCCTGCGAGGACTCGTCCACGGTGCCGCCCGGCGCGAAGGAGAGTTCCGGGTCGTTGGAGTAGTTGCGCAGGTCCTCCCGGAACTGGCCCTTCGACTTGCTGAGCTCCACGCGGTCCTGCGGGCGCTTCGGCCCGGCGATCGACGGGACGACGGTCGAGAGGTCCAGTTCGAGGTACTCGGAGAAGCGGATCTCGCGCGACGGATCGTGCCACAGCCCCTGCTCCTTGGCGTAGGCCTCCACGAGGGCCACGTTCTCGGCGGGCCGGCCCGTGAGGCGCAGGTAGTCGAGCGTGACGTCGTCGATGGGGAACATCGCGGCGGTGGAGCCGAACTCGGGGCTCATGTTGCCGATGGTCGCTCGGTTGGCCAGCGGCACGGAGGCGACGCCCTCGCCGTAGAACTCGACGAACTTGCCGACGACGCCGTGCTTGCGCAGGATCTGCGTGATGGTCAGGACGACGTCGGTCGCCGTGGCGCCGGCGGGGATGTCGCCGGTCAGCTTGAAGCCGACGACGCGCGGGATGAGCATCGAGACGGGCTGGCCGAGCATCGCGGCCTCGGCCTCGATGCCGCCGACGCCCCAGCCGAGGACGCCCAGGCCGTTGACCATCGTGGTGTGCGAGTCGGTGCCGACGCAGGTGTCGGGGTAGGCGCGGAGGACGCCATCGACCTCGCGGGTCATGACCGTGCGGGCCAGGTACTCGAGGTTGACCTGGTGCACGATGCCCATGCCCGGCGGGACGACCTTGAAGTCGTCGAACGCGGTCTGGCCCCAGCGGAGGAACTGGTAGCGCTCCCCGTTGCGCTGGTACTCGATCTCCATGTTGCGCTCGAGGGCCCCGGCGTTGCCGAAGGCGTCGATCTGCACCGAGTGGTCGATGACCATCTCGGCGGGTGCGAGCGGGTTGACGCGCTTGGGGTCTCCGCCGAGGTCCGCGACAGCCTCACGCATCGTTGCGAGGTCGACGACGCAGGGAACGCCCGTGAAGTCCTGCATGATGACGCGTGCAGGGGTGAACTGGATCTCGGTGCTGGGCTCGGCTGCTGCGTCCCACTGCGCGAGGGCACGGACGTGGTCCGCCGTGATGTTCGCGCCGTCTTCGGTGCGCAGCAGGTTCTCGAGCAGGACCTTGAGGCTGAACGGGAGGTTCTCGGCGCCCTCGACCGCGCTTAGCCTGAAAATTTCGTATTCAGCGCCGGCGACATCGAGTACGCCCTTCGCGCCGAATGAGTCCGCGGTCGACATGACGTTGGCTCCCTTCAGAGAGATTGTGGAATAGCCCCATCCTATTCCACATCCTCCAGCACTGTATACAGTCGTACACCGTGTCGCCCTCGGCTTGTCACTCCCGATGGATCGGGGTGGCGTCAGGCGTCGTGGCGCACGGCGCCTTCCGACCCGGGGGCGCCCTGCAATCCGAAGAAGAGCTCGTCCTGATCCGGGGATTCGATCCGGCTGTGGTCCACCACGGGGCCGGTGCCGGCGATCTCACGGATGAGTTCGATCCCCGCAATGGCCTCTTCCTTCGAGGCGTAGAAGGTGGAGACCGCGACGAGCGTTCCATCCGGAGCGGTGAGTTTCACGCGGAAACCGTCGTCATGGGCGTCCACGAGCTTGAAGTAACCTGCCATCGTCCTACCTCCTTGTAAGGGGCATCTTCATCGATCTGTGGTGCCTTATCATAAGCATACTTACCGACCTGTTTTGCATCTCCCCGGATCCCGGATGAAGGCGCACTGGACAGCAGGGACACACCGCGGCAGATGAGTGGCCCGTCGCGTAGTGTTCCCGGTGCCACCGCCGTTTCGACCGACCG
Source organism: Arthrobacter sp. NPDC092385 (assembly GCF_044755105.1). NCBI lineage: Bacteria > Bacillati > Actinomycetota > Actinomycetes > Micrococcales > Micrococcaceae > Arthrobacter > Arthrobacter sp. NPDC092385. The sequence goes on along the minus strand of NZ_JBIVQL010000003.1, from coordinate 99,442 downwards.
ACGCCGGGACCCCGGCGCCGACCAGAAGGAGCACCATGACCGACTCGAGCAGCGCGGGCAATCCCGGCGGCGCAGGCCTTCCCGCCGAGCATCCCCTCGGCCCGGCCGTACCCATCCCGCCCCTGGAGAAGGAAGCCGGGAGAAGCGGCCAGGGCACCGGGAACGACGGCGACGCAGGGCCGACGCCCCGGGAGACCGCCACCGGATCCGGCGAGGGCAGGAACGGCCGCCCCGACGGGGACCGGCGCGAGGCCGTGCTCGATCCCTCGGCGGGATCGGCCACCCACGAGGCGGCGAGCATCCGGGACGAGCAGGGGACCCATACGGCGGGTACGGTGCCCGCCGCCTTCAACGGTGACGGCTCGCCGGCGGACCCGCACGAGGACCGACACCCCGAGGACGCCCTGGCCGAGCCCGACAGGTGGGACAGCGGCGGGGCGAAGGACTGACACCAGCAGCCATGCACCACCGTGCTGCGGATCGTGCTGCGGATCGTGCTGCGGATCGTGCTGCGGATCGTGCTGCGGATCGTGCTGCGGATCGTGCTGCGGATCGTGCTGCGGATCGTGCTGCGGCGCACGGCGGCGCGGTCACGTGGCCGCGCAGTCAGCGGCCCCGCTGCGCCAACCGTGCCACCACGGATGGCGGAGCAACCCGCGCGAGCGCCGTCAGGGCCTTGTAGCGCAGGCTGGGGATGGAGACGGCCTTGCCCGCTGCGGTGTCCCGCAGCGCTTCCCGGACCACCAGCCCGGCGTCGAGCCACATGGGCCCGGGCACGTCCGCCTTGCGGGCACCCATCCGCTGGTGGAACTCGGTGTGGACGAAGCCCGGACAGACCGCCGTCACCCGGATTCCTTCCGGTCCGTAGGTGATGTTCGCCCAGCGGCTGAAGCTGATCACGGCCGCCTTGGCCGCGCCGTACGTCCCCCTCGGCGTGAAGCCTGCGACACTCGCGACGTTGATGATCGTTCCGGTCCGGCGGGGCCGCATCGACTGGAGGGCGGCATGCGCCAGGGACAGGGGCACCTCGACGTGGATCCGCAGGTGGCGGATCTCGTCCTCGAGGGGATTGTCGGCGAACGGTTTCACCAGGCCGTAGCCGGCGTTGTTCACGAGCACCGTCACCGCCCTCGGTGCTGTCCGCTCCCCCGCCTCGGGTCCTGGCCCGGGTCCCGGCTCGGGTCCCGCCTCGGGTCCCGTCGGAGGGGCTTCCGCCCGCAGTCGCGTGAGGACGCGCTCCAGGCCGTCGTCGTCGAGCAGGTCCGCAGCGATCGTCTCGACCCCCACGCCCCACTGCCCGCGCAGGGCGGCCGCCGTCCCCTCGAGCGCATCGCCGTTCCGGGCCACCAGCACCAGGTCGCAGCCGCGGGCGGCGAACTGCCGCGCGAACTCGGCGCCGATGCCGGAGGTGGCCCCCGTGATGAGCACAGTCTGAGTCATGCGGCCACTGTCCCCCGCGCCGGCCGCCTGCGCAAGACGACCCGGGCAGGACGACCCGGGCAGGACGACCCGGGCAAGACGACCCGGGCAAGACGACCCGGGCAAGAAGCCCTGCGCAGGGCGGTCCTCCGACGATGCAACGTCGATGCGACCCCCGAGGTTGTACGGTCGGCGCTACCGGCACCCGGGCATTCATGCCCGTCGCACGCCGGATGCAGCGGCCGGGCACACCGGACGCACCAAGTGCAGGCACGAGAGGAAGTTCCATGAGCGGTAACAGAGCTGTTGCGTACAAGGGACCAGGGAAGGTCGAGGTCATCGACATCGACTATCCCACCTTCGAACTCAAGGACGGACCGGGGGTGAACCCGGCCAATATCGGCCGGAAACTCAATCACGGCGTGATCCTGAAGACGGTGACCACCAACATCTGCGGCTCGGACCAGCACATGGTCCGGGGCCGCACCACGGCGCCGTCCGACCTCGTACTGGGCCACGAGATCACCGGCGAGGTCGTGGAGGTGGGGCCGGACGTCGAGTTCATCAAGGTGGGCGACATCTGTTCGGTCCCCTTCAATATCTCGTGTGGACGATGCCGCAACTGCAAGGAACGCAAGACCGGCATCTGCCTCAACGTGAATCCCGCCCGCCCCGGGGCCGCCTACGGCTACGTCGACATGGGTGGCTGGGTCGGGGGGCAGGCGGAGTACGTCCTGGTCCCCTACGCGGACTGGAACCTCCTGAAGTTCCCGGACCGGGATCAGGCCCTCGAGAAGATCCTCGACCTGACAATGCTCTCGGACATCTTCCCCACCGGCTTCCATGGCGCCGTGACGTCCGGGGTAGGGGTCGGTTCGACGGTCTACATCGCCGGGGCCGGGCCGGTCGGCCTTGCCGCAGCCGTGTCGGCACAACTGCTGGGCGCCGCCGTCGTGATCGTGGGCGACCTCAACGAGGGCCGGCTGGCGCAGGCACGGAGCTTCGGGTGCGAGACGGTGGACGTGTCCAAGGGCGATCCCCGCGACCAGATCGAGCAACTGCTCGGTGTTCCCGAGGTCGACTGCGGCGTGGACGCGGTCGGATTCGAGGCACGCGGGCACGGGAAGGGCTCGTCCAGCGAAGCCCCCGCCACGGTCCTGAACTCGCTCATGGAGGTCACCGCGGCCGGTGGCGCCCTGGGCATCCCCGGGCTCTACGTCACGGGTGACCCGGGCGCCGTGGACGATGCGGCAAAGGTGGGTTCCCTGTCCATCAGCCTCGGCACGGGGTGGGCGAAGTCGCTGTCCTTCACCACGGGCCAGTGCCCGGTCATGAAGTACAACCGGGGGCTGATGATGGCGATCCTGCACGACAAGGTGTCGATCGCCAAGGCCGTGAACGCAAAAGCGATCGGGCTCGAGGAGGCGCCACGCGGCTACGAGGAATTCGACGCCGGAGCCGCAACGAAGTACGTGCTCGATCCGCACGGCTACGTGGCGGCCTGACCGGCGCGTCGCGCGGCAGAAGTCGCGCGGCAGGAGCGGGATGTCGGAGCGGAATGACGGCGCGGCAGGAACGCCGCGGCAGGAACGCCGCGGTGACGCGGCCGTCGAGGCGGTGGTGACGCCGTAGCGACGGAGCGGTGAGGGGCCCGGGCACGAGGTGTCCGGGCCTTTCCTGCGCCCGCTCGGACTGCGGGGCACTAGTGTGCCAGAGGATCCTCACGACAGCCACTTTTTCTTCCCTCAATTTTTACCAAAGTCAAGCACCGCGCCGTACCGGTTTGGCAACGAATGAGAAATGGCCTACGGTGGGGGGTAGTTCCCCGTCCGGGGAAGCGAAAAAGCTGCCGAAAATCGAGCAGCGATGTATGCCCGGCACCGCCCTCCACCGCTCGTTGCTCAACAGGCGGCTGCCGAACCATGACCTCTATACCGTCAAGGTGAGCAGCGGCGCGAAGAAGTCCGGGGACGGACCTAGTGCGGGTGGCCTTTCGGAGCATCGTAACCCCATGAATACACACAAATTCAGCACCAGCGCGCGTCGCGGACTTGCAGCAGTAGCACTCACCGGCCTCGGCCTGGGCGCAGCAGCCGGCGCAGCGAACGCCGCCCCGGCCAGCGACTGGGACGCACTGGCACAGTGCGAGAGCGGCGGAAACTGGGGCATCAGCACCGGCAACGGCTTCTCCGGTGGCCTGCAGTTCACCCCCTCGACCTGGGCAGCCTTCGGAGGCCAGGGAGCTCCCCAGAACGCCTCGCGCGAGCAGCAGATCGCCGTCGCCGAGAACGTCCTCGCCGGTCAGGGCTGGGGCGCATGGCCCGCCTGCTCCGCCAAGCTCGGCCTCGGCAGTGCAGCTGCTCCGGCTCCGGTCCAGTTCCAGCAGGCTCCGGTCCAGGCTCCCGTCCAGGTCCAGGCTCCCGTCCAGGTGCAGGCTCCCGTGCAGGTCCAGGCACCCGTCCAGGTCCAGGCTCCCGTGCAGGTCCAGGCTCCCGTGCAGGTCCAGGCACCGGTCGTTGCTCCGGTGGCCCTGAGCGGCGAGACCTACACCATCCAGTCGGGCGACACCCTCAGCTCCATCGCTGACAAGCTCGGCGTCAACGGCGGATGGCAGGCACTCTTCGCCGCCAATGCCGACACCGTCATCCACGCCGACCTGATCTTCACCGGTCACGTCCTGCAGCTCCCGGCCTAGTCCAGCAGGCCGCCGCCGGGCACGTCCGCACCGCGGTCGGTGCCCGGCACAGGTCGCACGAAGAAGCCCCCGTCTCCTCAGGAGCCGGGGGCTTCTTCGTCTGCGGGACGGAGCATCAGCTGCAGGAGGTGGCGTCGACGTCGATCTTCAGGTTGTGTGCCACCGAGTAGTCCCGCTCCTTGGAGGAGAAGGCCACGAGGATGTTGTCCGCGCTGCCGTGCGTGGCGCCCTCCGCGAGTTCGACGGTGACGATGATGTTGACGTGGGCATCAGGCTCGAACTGGTACCCGGCCGCCGGGACAGGGGGGCCGATGGGCTCCTGCGTGGCCGTCGGAGCAGGTGTGGGGGTGTGCGCCTCGTGGGCGCCAGTCTCGGCTCCCGGGTGGTGGTGCCCCTCGCGGTTGGCCGTCTGCACCATGGACGAGAGGATGTCCAGGCCCTGGGGATCGCCCAGGGCCATCTCGCCGAAGGTGAACGTCTCGAGGGTGGGGTTATGGAGCATCACGGTGTACCGCAGGCGGCTGTCGTCGGGCTGCACGCCGCAGAGCTCGGCACCGTCGGTGCCCACGTTGAGGGGGTCGTCGCCGAGCTCGTTCCCCACGGGCGCGGCGTCGCCGCCGTCGTCGGCCGTGCCCGGACCGGCAGCCTGTACCCCTGCCCCGGCCTCGGTGTTCACACCCAGCGGATTCTCCTCGGCCGTGCCACACCCCGCGAGCGCCAGGGCGGCGGTGACGGCGAGGGTGAGCAGGGCACGTCGATGCCCCGGTAACAGTGCAGTTCGAAGTTCCACGATCAACCCGTCCGTATGAGCCGGCCGCCGGACTGCGAACCTCCGGCGCTGGTAGCTGGGATTCGTCGCAGGAACGCACTCGGCTTGGTCCCGGCCCGGAGAGTGCCACACCCCGGGCCGGACCGGGGTCAGGCCAGGGGCTTGCCGCCGGTCACGCCCAGGATCTCACCCGAGACGTACCGTGCGTCGTTGGAGGCGAGGAAGACGTACGCCCCCGCCAGCTCGGCCGGCTGCCCCATCCGCCCCAGCGGGGTGCCTTCCCCGAAGGATTCCAGCTTCTCGCGCGTCGTCGTCGCGGGCTGCAGTGGCGTCCAGATGGGCCCGGGAGCCACGGCGTTCACGCGAATGCCGCGTTCCCCCAGCAGCTGGGCGAGGCTGAACGTGAGGTTGTTCAGCGCCGCCTTCGTGGCTGCGTAGTCCATGAGGCTCGTCGACGGGTGGTAGCCCTGCACGGAGGTGGTGTTGATGATCGAGGACCCGCCGGAGAGGTGCGGCAGGGCTGCCTGCGTGAGCCAGATGGTGCCGTACACGTTCGTCTCGAAGGTGCGCCGCAGCTGGTCCGCGTCGATGTCCGGTAGCCCGTTGGGCTGCGCGATGTGGAATCCGGCGTTGTTCACGAGGATGTCGATGCCGCCGAGGCCGTCCACCACCTGCTGGATCGCCGCGGATGCATAGGCCTCGTCCCGGAGGTCGCCGGGTACCGCCAGCGCCGTGCGCCCCTCGGCCCTTATCAGCTCGAGGCAGCTGGCGCCATCCTCCTCCTCCGCCGGCAGGTAGCCGATGGCGACATCGGCACCCTCGCGGGCGAATGCCAGGGCCACGGCGCGGCCGATCCCGGAGTCGCCGCCGGTGATGAAGGCGCGCCGGCCCGCCAGGCGCCCGTGCCCGGTGTAGCTGTCCTCGCCGTGGTCCGGGCGCGGATCCATGCGCTCGGTGAAGCCCGGATACTCCTGCAGTTCAGTGGACGCATCCACTGCGGGACCCCGCGGGTCCTCCTGGTCGAGGGTGCCTGACGGATCGTTGCCCATGGTGCTCCTGACGATGGTGGCCGGGGTGAACACTAAGCCTACTGTCATTGTGTTTGTCGCGTTAGTCCTCTAGTAATGGACATATGACAGTGATCCTGAGGTCCCTCGAAACAGCCGTACCCAGCACGATCATGGTGCAGCCCCAGGTCCGCGACGTCTTCGCAGCCCAGCCGGGCCTCACGCGGCTCGGACAGCGGCTGGTCGGGGCGGCCTTCGATTCCTCCGGGATCGAGACCCGCTACACGGTCCTCGAGGAACTCACGCTGGACCGCTCCTTCGACGATCCCCTCTTCTTCGACCAGAAGGACCTGAGGATCCTGTCCCCGAGCACGAAGGTCCGCAACGAGGTGTACGCGGAGGAAGGGACCAAGCTCTTCGTGGAGGCCGCGCGCAAGGCGCTGGACGCGGCGGCTGGCATCGAGCCGTCGGACATCACGCACGTCGTCACGGCCTCGTGCACCGGGTTCTTCGCGCCGGGCCCCGACTACAAGGTGGTGCGCGCCCTGGACCTCGCTCCCTCGGTGCAGCGCTACCACCTCGGTTTCATGGGCTGCTACGCGGCCTTCCCGGCCCTCCGGTCGGCCAAGGCGTTCTGCGACGCGGATCCGGACGCAGTGGTCCTGGTCATCGCCGCCGAACTGTGCTCGCTCCACGTGCGCTCCTCGAACAACCCCGACACCATCGTGGGGTCGTCGCTGTTCGCCGACGGCGCCGCGGCCGCCATCGTCTCCGCCCGGGACATCCCCCTGGCCGGTCCCGCCCTCAGCCTCGACCACTTCGAGACGGTCCTCACACCGGTGGGCGAGGAAGCCATGGCCTGGAACATCGGCGACGAGGGCTTCGAGATGGTCCTCGGCACGTACGTGCCCCACATCATCGACGACCACATCGTCGGCGCGCTCGAACCACTGCTCGCGCGTGACGCGTCGCTGAAGGGACTGGACTACGCCGGGATCGAGCACTGGGCCATCCACCCGGGCGGCCGGAGCATCCTGGACAAGGTGGAGGCCAAGCTCGGGCTGACGCCGGAACAGCTCGTGCCGGCCCGTGAGACCCTGCGCGACTACGGCAACATGAGCAGCGCCACCGTCCTGTTCGTGCTCAAGAACATCCTGGACCAGCCGGCATCCGAGGGGAACAACCGCATCTGCTCCATGGCCTTCGGTCCCGGGCTCACGGTCGAGACCGCACTCCTGACCAGGATCGGCGCCTCGGCGGCGCCCGGCGCTTCCTCGGCGTCGGACACGGAAGCGCTCCTCGAGAACGTCGACGGCGGCGCCGTCCCAGCGGACCTGGAGCCCATCCTCACCAAAGCGGGCGCATGAGCCGACGAGGGTTCCTCGCGCAGCGGGACCCGGACGCCATCGAGGAGATGGACCGGCCCGATTGCGACCCCGGGAAGCTCGAGCGCACCTACGCCCAGTTCGGCGTCGTCAACGCCGTCGTCTCGGGCTGGCGCCGCACCTACACCTCCCTGCTCCGTCCGGCTTTCTCGCCGGACCGCACCAACACCCTCCTCGATATCGGGTCGGGCGGAGGCGACGTGCCCCGCGTGCTCGCACGCTGGGCACGTCTGGACGGCTTCCCGCTGGAGGTGACGGCCATCGACCCCGACGAGCGGGCGCACGCCTTCGCGACGTCGCGACCGCCCCTCCCGGGGCTGTCCTTCCGCCGCGCCCTGAGCTCGGAACTCGTCGCCGAAGGTGCGGTGTTCGACGCCGTCGTCTCCAACCATGTCCTGCACCACCTGGGCCGTGACGAGTTCGCCGGCCTCCTCGACGACTCCGAGCGGCTGACCCGGTGCGTCGCGGTGCACAGCGATATCGCCCGGCACCCGCTCGCCTTCGCCCTGTTCTCGGCCGGCACGCTGCCGCTTCCCGGCTCCTACATCCGCCAGGACGGGCTGACCTCCATCCGCCGCAGCTACACGCCGGACGAGCTGCGCGGAGCGGTCTCCGATCGGCAGGGCTGGCGGGTGCGCACGGCGGTGCCCTTCATCAATCAGCTCGTGCTGGACCGCCGGATCCCCCGGGAGGAGGACGGAGGTGCATGACGTGGTCGTCGTCGGGGGCGGGCCGGTAGGCCTCTACACGGCACTGCTCCTGCGGGAGGCCGGGCTCGACGCCGTCGTGCTGGAACGCCGCCCGGAACGCAGTAGCCACTCGCGGGCGATCGGCATCCACCCGCCGGCGCTGCGCGCGCTGGAGGCCGGTGGCATCGCGTCCGAACTGCGCGCCCGCGGAGTGCTCATCCGGGAAGGCAGAGCGCGGAGTGCCGGGCGGCACGTGGGCACGGTGTCCTTCTCGAAGCTTCCCGGCGCCGAGAAGTACGTCCTCGCCGTACCGCAGGCCACCACCGAGGAGGTCCTCGAGCGCCGCCTCGGGGAGGGATTCCCCGGTACCCTGCGGCGCGGTGTCGCCGTCACCACGACGCGCGATTCCGGCGACCGCGTCCTGGTCGGAACAAGGACCCGGGACGGGGACGCCGTCGTCGAGGCGAGGCTCGTGGTCGCGGCCGACGGTGCCAGGAGTTCGGTGCGGGACGACGCCGGCATCCGCGCCCCCTCACACCGCTATCCGGACTGCTACGTGATGGGCGATTTCCGCGACACCACCGACGACGGCGACGACGCCGTCCTCTACCTCGAGGCCGGCGGCATCGTCGAGTCCTTCCCCCTTCCGGGGGGTATCCGCCGCTGGGTGGTCCGCGTCGGGTGCCCGCAGGAACGACCGACGGCGGAGGGCCTCACCCGGCTCATCCGCGAACGCACCGGGGTCGACGTGGATCCCCGCACCAGTTCGATGCTGAGCGCCTTCGAGGTCCAGTCCAGGCTCGCGGAACGCTTCGTCTCGGGCCGCACCGTGCTGGTCGGCGACGCCGCGCACGAGGTCTCCCCCATCGGCGGGCAGGGCATGAACCTGGGCTGGCTGGACGCCGAGCGGCTGGTCCCGATCATCGCGGCCTCGATCCGGGACGGGCAGGACGTCGCAGCGCGGCTCGATCTGTACGAGAAGGAACGCCGCTCGCAGGCAGCGCTCGCCCGGCGCAAGGCCTCCATCAACATGGCGCTGGGGCGACCGCTGCCGGCACCTCTCCTGCGCCCGCGCAACGCGGTGCTCGCGGCTCTCATCCGGAACGACGCCGTCCACCGGGGCGTAGCACGCGCCTTCACGATGCAGTGAACGCGTCAACGGAAGAACCCCCGCAGCGACCGCCGTCGACACCGGATGGCGTCGACGGGGGCACTGCGGGGGTTCTCCCGACCCGGGGGCTGAAAGGACTACTTCTTGAGCAGGCCCTTCTTGACGTTCTCGGGACGCTGCATCTCGCCCTGCTTCGCTCCCATCACCACGACGATGCCGCTGATGACCGGCAGCAGCCACTGCGTGGTCTTGAGCTGCGACTGGGCCTTGGCCAGCTCGTCGCTGGCGCCCGGACGGGGCTCGGTCGCACCCTCGCCACCCTGCTCCGCGAGCTCGCCGACCTTCTTGCCGAGCATTCCGGAATACAGCGAGAGTGCCATGCCCGCAACGGTGACGACGGACTTCCAGACGGTGTTCGAACCCACGGTGTCCTGGGCCGCGACACGGCCCTTGTTCCCGAGGATCAGGCCGATGCCGCCGACGGCGTGGACCGCGAACGCCGCGATCTGGACCGGGGTCCACTTCGCCCAGCCGAGGGCGGAGAGGCGCGTGCGCTCCTTGGGGTCCTTCGCCTTGCCGGTTGCACCATTGAGTCCAACAGCGCCCATCAAGGTGCCGCCGAACCATGCTGCGGCGCCGAGATCGTGGGCTGATCGTGCCAAAAGGTTTCCTGCCATGATGTAGAGCTCCTTAGACGTTGGTTCGACCTACCCTCTACGTTTATCAGTGTGCTTAGGATTAAGCTATTGCAAGTCTCGGAATCCGGGCAGGTGTGATCCTGCGGATGGAACTGCTATGGAAGGCCGGCAACGCATGGCGCAGAACCCGAACGATCTCGACGAGGTGTGGCCCCAGTGGAAGGAAGCCGTCAACATGAGCGCCTCCCAGCTCGAGGAATGGCTCGACACGGAGGAATCGCAGTCCGTCGGCCAGAAGGAGTCCGGCTCCGGTGAGTCCGTCGGCCACAGGTCGGGCAGGCGGATCATCGAGATCCTGGGCACGAAGCGCGACGACCTGAAGGACGACGACCTCGAGCACATGCACAAGGTGGTCGGCTATGTGCACCGCCACCTCGCCCAGGAACCGTCCAAGGAGGACATCGAGTCCTCGAAGTGGCGCTACTCGCTCATGAACTGGGGCCACGACCCCCTCAGGTAGCGGCCGGACCAGGGAAGGCGAAGGGCGCCCCGTCCACGGGGCGCCCTTCGCCTACGTCCTGCCTACTTCTTCGAGAGCGCGCTCTCCTTGTGCGCGGCCTTCTTGCCCGACTTCGCACTCTCGACGGTGTAGTAGGGCTCGTCCTTCGACGCGTTGAACTTCTGGTCGTCGAAGGTGAACTCCTTGTCGTGCTTCTCCACGACCTTGCCCTCGGTGGTGCCCTGCGACGTGTTCCAGGTGACCTCGTCGCCCTTGCTGAATGACATTGCGTTCCTTCCTCGAAGCGGTGGTGCTTCCGACACTCTCACCCCCGCGAGGAGAAAGGAAGGCTACTGATCGAGGTGGGTGGGTGCGAACAGCCGGATGAGCGCCTGCACCACGACGACGTTCGGGCCGTCCGCCGCGAGGCTCTCCCGGAGCGCCTGGCCGACGTCCTCGGGTGCGACGCGCCGGGCGGGCACGCCGAACGACTCGGCCAGCGCCACGAAGTCGGGCCGGGCGAGTTCGGTCGCCGTCGCCTTGCCGAAGGCGCCCTCCATGTACTCGCGGAGGATCCCGTAGCCGCCGTCGTCGACGATCAGCCAGGTGACGGGGATGTCGTGCTGCCGGGCCGTCGCGAGCTCCGCGATGGAGTACATCGCGGAGCCGTCGCCGGACACGGCGAGGACCCGTGCGGGCAGCCCCTTCGATTCGAGTCCCACGGCACCGCCGATGGCACCCGGGAATCCGAAGCCGAGGCCGCCGGCACCCTGGGCCGAGTGGAACTGGCCTTCGCGCGCGTCCCAGCAGCTCCAGGCCCAGTACGCCGAGATGGTCATGTCCCAGAACGTCTGCATCCCGGCCGGGACGGCGTCGCGGATGTCCTGCAGGAAGGTGCGCTCCCTGCCGAGGTCCTGGGCGTCGAGCCTTGCCCCGACCTTGGCGAGCGTCCCGGCGACGAGGGCTGCGGCGTCGTATCCGGGCTGGCGGTCCCGATCGAGGGGCTCCAGCGCCTCGTCGAGGGCCGCGAGGGCCTGCCCTGCGTCGGCGCGGATGCCGAGCGCGGGCCGGTTCGACTCGAGCACCCGCGGTTCCGCGTCGATCTGGATGATGCGCCCGCGCGGCTCCATGCTGAAGTAGTTGGAGGTGACCTCACCCAGCGAGGAGCCGACGACGAGGAGGACGTCGGCGTCCTCGAGCACCTCGGTCACGTGCCGGTCCTCCACCCACGACTGCAAAGAGAGTTCGTGCGTCCAGGGAAAGGCTCCGTTGCCGCCCGGCGAGCAGACCACGGGGGCCCCGAGCTTCTCCGCGATCGAGAGCAGCCACTTCTCCGCCCTGCCGCGCCGCGTGCCGCCGCCGGCGACGATCGCAGGCCGCTTCGAATCCTTCAGCCAGGCCACGGCCTCCCGTACCAGCTCGATCCGCGGCGGATTGTCGAAGGGCTCGGCGAGCGCGTCCTCCACCTTCGGGACCAGAACGGGGTCCAGCAGAACGTTCTGCGGCACCTCGACCCATACGGGCCCCTGCGGCGAGGAGACGGCTTCCGTCCACGCGTCCTGGATGGCGGAGGGGATGCCGGAGGCGTGCTGGATGAGGCGCTGGCTCTTCGTGACGTTCGCCGCCGACGCCTTCTGGTCATCGAGCTGGTGCAGCATGCCCTTGCGCCGCGCACCGAGCCCCTCGAGCGGGATCTGACTCGCGACCACCACCATCGGGACGCCGGTCGCGTACGCCTCCTGAAGTCCCGCGAGCGAGGTCAGCGCACCGGGCCCGGTGGAGAGGAACAGGACGCCGACGTCGCCGGTGGCCCGGGAGAAGCCGTCGGCGGCGAACGCCGAGTTGTTCTCCACCCGGGACGAGACGAAGCGCAGGTCGGAGCGGGAGAGGGCGTCGAAGAGGCCGAGCGCGTGCTGCCCGGGAATGCCGAACACCGTCGTCGCACCGAGGGCGGACAGCGTCTCGACGACGAGGTCACCGCCGTTGCGCTGGCCGGTGACGGGCGTGGGGGGCGCGGATGCGGCGCCGTCGGTGATGTCCATCTACTTGTCCTCGGGAGTCGTTGTGCCGGCGGGTGTGAGGGTGTCGGCCATCAGCGTCACGAGGTCGTAGGCGACGTGGGAGGCCGCGACGCCGGTGAGCTCGGCGTGGTCGTAGGCCGGGGCCACCTCGACGACGTCGGCGCCCACGAGGTCCAGCCCGCGGAGGCCGCGGAGGATCTCGAGCAGTTCGCGGCTCGTGATGCCGCCGGCCTCGGGGGTGCCCGTGCCGGGAGCGTGCGCCGGGTCGAGCACGTCGATGTCCACGGAGACGTAGAGGGGACGGTTTCCGATGCGGGTGCGCAGCTTGTCCACGATCTCGTCCACGCCCTGGCGGTAGACGTCGGAGGAGGTGACGATGCCGAAGCCGAAGCGGCGGTCGTCCTCGAGGTCCCGCACTCCGTACAGCGGCCCGCGCGTACCGACGTGCGAGATGGCCTCGGTGTCGAGGATGCCCTCCTCCACGGCCCGCCGGAAGGGGGTGCCGTGGGTGTACTCGGCGCCGAAATAGGTGTCCCACGTGTCCAGGTGCGCATCGAAGTGCAGCATGGCGACCGGGCTTCCCGCGCGTTGGGCAGCGGCCCGCAGGAGGGGCAGGGCGATGGTGTGGTCGCCGCCGAGGGTAACGAGCCGTGCGCCGTCGGCCGTGAGGTCGAGCGCATTCTGCTGCACGGTCTCGATGGCCTCGTGGATGTTGAACGGGTTGACGGCCATGTCTCCGGCGTCCGCCACCTGGACGCGCTCGAACGGCGAGACGTCGAGGGCGGGGTTGTACGGGCGCAGGAGGCGCGAGGCCTCGCGGATGTGGTTGCCGCCGAAACGCGCCCCCGGGCGGTAGGACACGCCCGAATCGAAGGGGACGCCGACGACGGCGATGTCCGCACGCTCCACCTGGTCCAGGCGCGGCAGGCGCGCGAAGGTGGCCGCCCCGGCGTAGCGGGGGATGCGGGAGGAATCGATGGGCCCGAGGTGGCCCCCTCCCGTGACGCGCAGTTCTTCCACAGCTTCCATCCCATCCGGGTACGCTTCGTCGCGAAGTTGCCCAATATGCATCAAAGGTTTTGCACAAGGCTATTGCTGCCCGTCGGCATGGTCAAGGATGGGCTGTGGACGCCCCCGAGGGCGACGCCCATCAAGGAAGTGTTAAGACCGGCGAACGGGGCTCGCGGCAGACCTACTGTGATCGGGTGAGCTCATCAGTACGCACCCGAACCCCGGCCCAGGTCCAGAGCAGGAAGCGCCTCGAGCGCTGGCTGCTCAACGACTCCAGCCAGCCCACCGCCCACCAGCCCGCCACGGAGCGGACGCAGTCGTGGTGGAAGGTCATGTGCCTGACCGGCGTCGACTACTTCTCGACCCTTGGCTACCAGCCCGCCATCGCAGCAGCGGCGGCCGGCGTCCTCTCCCCCCTCGCCACGCTGATCCTGGTGGCCGTGACCCTCTTCGGCGCGCTCCCGGTGTACAAGCGCGTCGCCTCGGAGAGTCCCCGGGGTGAAGGGTCCATCGCGATGCTCGAGAAGCTGCTGCCGAAGTGGCGCGGCAAGATCTTCGTGCTCGTACTGCTCGGCTTCGCGGCGACCAGCTTCCTGATCACCATGACGCTCTCCGCGGCCGACGCCAGCGCCCACCTGGTCGAGAACCCGTTCGCCCCCACCTGGCTGCACGGCCAGGAGATCCTCATCACCGTCATCTTCCTCGCGCTCCTCTCCGTGGTGTTCCTCCGCGGCTTCCGCGAGGCCATCGGGATCGCCGTCGCCATCGTGGCGGTGTTCCTCGTGCTCAACCTGGTGGTCGTCGCCGTCGCCGTCGGGCAGATCGTGGCGCAGGACGGCATCGTGACCGACTGGTGGACGGCGCTCACCACGCAGCACGGCAACCCGCTGATCATGGTCGGCCTCGCCGTCCTCATCTTCCCGCGCCTGGCCCTCGGCCTCTCGGGCTTCGAGACCGGCGTCGTCGTCATGCCGCAGATCGACGGCAAGCCCGGCGACACCGAGGAGAACCCGGCCGGCCGCATCGCCGGCGCACACAAGCTCCTCACCTCGGCCGCGCTGATCATGAGCGGGTTCCTCATCGCCTCGAGCTTCGTGACGACGCTGCTCATCCCCGCCGAGGCCTTCGAGGAGGGCGGACCCGCCAACGGCCGCGCGCTGGCCTACCTCGCGCACCTCTATCTCGGCGACGGCTTCGGCACCGTCTACGACATCTCGACGATCAGCATCCTCTGGTTCGCCGGCGCTTCCGCCATGACCGGCCTGCTCAACCTCGTACCGAGGTACCTGCCGCGCTACGGCATGGCTCCGGCCTGGGCCAAGGCCGTGCGGCCGCTCGTGCTGGTCATCACGCTCATCGCCATCCTGGTCACCTTCTTCTTCAAGGCCGACGTCGAGGCGCAGGGCGGCGCGTACGCCACCGGCGTCCTCGCCCTCATCACCTCCGCCTCCGTCGCGGTGACCCTCTCGGCCCACCGCAGGCACCAGCGCGGCAGGACCATCGGCTTCGGCATCGCGACGATCGTCTTCGTGCTGACCACGGCGGTGAACATGGTCGAGCGGCCGGACGGGCTGAAGATCGCCACCTGCTTCATCCTCGGCATTATCGTGATCTCCTTCATCTCCCGTTCCCGGCGCGCGTTCGAACTGCGGGCCACGAGCATCCGCATGGACGAGGCGGCGCTCTCCTTCGTCAGCGCGCAGGACGATGGCGACATCCTGCTGATCGCCCACGAGCCGAAGCGGCTGAGCGGCTCGGCCTACCGGCACAAGCTCCAGCATGCCTGCGCCGTCTCGCACTTCCCGGACACCGCGAGGCCCCTCTTCATCGAGGTGACCGTGGATGATTCCTCCGACTTCGAGACGGAACTGCGCGTGCGCGGCGTGGTGCGCCACGGCTTCCGCATCCTCGAGGTCCACAGTTCCAACGTGCCCAACACCATCGCCGCCGTCATGCTGCACATCCGCGACATCACGGGGCTCATGCCGCACGTCTACTTCCGCTGGACCGAGGGCGATCCGGTGGCGAACCTCTTCAAGTTCCTCTTCACGGGCGAGGGTGAGATAGCCCCGGTCACGCGTGAGGTGCTGCGGGCCGCGGAACCGGACGTGACCAGGCGCCCCTGGGTGCACGTGGGCTGAGGCGGGCTACTTCCCCGAGGCCGCGGGAACGAGCGTCCACAGCACGACGGCTTCGCGATCGTCCGGGTTGAGCCACGTGTGCGGCTCCCTGCCCGGGAAGGTCACGGTGTCCCCGGTCTCCAGCTCGTAGCGATCGTTGGAGAAGATCAGCACGAAGCGCCCCTCGACCACATGCAGGGTCTCCACCTCGCAGTCCACCGAGTAGAGCTCGTCCTCGCCCCTCCCATGGGGTTCGACGACGGCGCGGATCATCTGGAGCCTGCGCTCGGACCGCGCCGTGACGAGGCGCTCGTTGATGCCCTGCCCACCCAGGCTGATCCGGGGCGCGTCCGCCAGCCTCGTCAGGTGCGTCTCCGGCACGAGGAACAGGTCCCCGATGGAGATGGACAGCACCTGGCAGAGCGTCACGAGCGACGCGACGGACGGCGACGTGAGGTCCCGCTCGATCCTGCTGAGGAAGCCCTTGGTCAGCCCCGTGGAGTCGGCGACCTGCTCGATCGTCATGCGCTGGGCCTGCCGCGCGGCTCGGATGCGCGACCCGATGGCGACCGGAGCATTGGTGGGCTCAACAGGCAGGGCCTTCATGCGTGTCCTCTCCTACGGCAGATCAGGAAGCGTACCCGTCATCCGGTGATGACGAGGGCGTTACACGAGCTTGCCATGATTGACGCGTGAGCGGCGTCACGCGTAGCTTACTGGTCAACAATAGTTGCCTCGCGGGCATCCGAGTGGGAACACGATCGAAGGGCTCGTCCATGCAAGCACTCAACATCGCCATCGTGGTGGCATACCTCGTCGCCATGCTCGCCTTCGGCTGGTGGGGCAAGTCCCGCACGCGGAACGCCAGCGACTACCTCGTGGCGGGCAGGCGCCTCGGCCCCTTCCTCTATACCGGGACCATGGCCGCCGTCGTGCTCGGTGGCGCGTCGACCGTCGGCGGGGTGGGCCTCGGCTACCAGTACGGCATCTCGGGGATGTGGCTGGTGGTGGCCATCGGCACCGGCGTGCTGCTGCTGAGCCTGCTCTTCGCCCCCACCATCCAGAGGCTGAAGATCTACACGGTCTCCCAGATGCTCACGCTGCGGTACGGGCACCGTGCAACCAGGGTCTCGGGCATCGTGATGCTCGCCTACACGCTCATGCTGTGCGCCACGTCCACGGGCGCCTATGCCACCATCTTCGTGGTGCTCTTCGGGTGGGACCGCGCACTGTCCATCGCCGTCGGCGGGGCCATCGTCCTCGTGTACTCGACGATCGGCGGCATGTGGTCCATCACGCTGGCGGACATGGCGCAGTTCGTCATCAAGACCATCGGCGTCTTCGCCCTGATGCTGCCCTTCTCGCTGGCCGCGGCCGGCGGCTTCTCCGGCATCGCGGAGCGCGCGGACGCCGAGTTCTTCAGCATCACGGGCATCGGCGCGCAGAGCATCATCACGTACTTCGTGGTCTACACGCTCGGCCTGCTGATCGGCCAGGACATCTGGCAGCGCGTCTTCACCTCCCGCACGCCCGAGATCGCCCGCTGGGGCGGCTCGGCCGCCGGGATCTACTGCATCCTCTACGGCGTCGCCGGCGCCGTGATCGGCATGAGCGCCAGTGTCATCCTGCCCGCCATCGAGTCCCGGGACGACGTCTACGCGGATATCGCCCTCAACGTCCTGCCCATCGGCATCGGCGGCCTCGTCCTCGCCGCGGCCGTCGCGGCCATGATGTCGACGGCGTCCGGGGCGCTCATCGCGGCCGCCACCGTGGCGCGCACCGACGTCGTCCCGTTCGTGGCCGGCCGGTTCGGAGGCGGCAGGTTCGCAGGCGGTGGGGAGCGGACGACGTCGGACCACGACGTCCGCTCGAGCCGCTGGTGGGTGCTCGGCCTCGGCCTGGTCACGATCGCCCTCGCCGTGATCGTGCAGGACGTGGTGGCCGCCCTGACCATCGCGTACGACATCCTCGTGGGCGGGCTCCTCGTCGCGATCCTCGGCGGCCTCGTGTGGCGCCGCGGCAACGGGATCGGGGCTGGGGCCTCCATGGCCGCGGGGAGCCTCGTGACCCTCGGCGTCATGGCCTACCTCGAGTTCACGGCCGAGAACCGGTACGACGGCATCTACGCCAATGAGCCGATTTACTACGGGCTCGCGGTCTCCGCCGTCACATATGTCGTCGTCTCCCTCATCACCCGCCCCACCGCGCCCGAGGTGATGGAGGCCTGGGACCGCCGGGTTGCCGGTGAGGTTCCCGACGACGTCCCCATCGACGCGATGCACTGACCCGGCGGCACAGACCCGGCGGCACTGACCCGGCGGCACTGACCCGGCGGCGCAGCTCCGGGCCAGGAGGCCAGCACGAAGGAGGGCTACCGGCGGTTGCCGATAGCCCTCCTTCGTGCTGCATCCGGGAGTGGACGCCCCGGGGCGTCCCTCAGCGACCCGCGGCCGAGGATCCGCCCCGGCCACCGTCGGTATCGCCTGCGGAATCGCCGGCGGAGCGGTTGGCATCCGGCTGTTCGACCCTGCGCTCCTGCGTGCCCGGCCGGTCGTCGGCTTCCTCGGCGGCCACCGCGGCGGCGGCGACCTTCGTGCCCTGCTCCTCCTGGGGCGTCGAGCTCAGGCCGTGGCCGGTCTCGTCGAGGGCCGTCTGCTTCTCGGCCGCGTCCACTTCGGCGTCGGTGATCTCCTCATCCCTCTCCTGGTTCCACGCCTTGATCGCAGCCCAGCCCACCGCGGCCACGGGGACGGACAGGATGGCCCCGATGATGCCGGCGAGGATGGTGCCCGCCGTCAGGGCCAGCAGGATCACGAGGGCGTGCACCTGCAGCGTGCGGCCCATGACCACCGGCTGCAGGAAGTTGCCCTCGAGCTGGTTGACCACGATGACCGCGACGACGACCATGAGCGCCACGAACGGGCCGTTGGCGACGAGGGCGATCAGCGCGGCGAGCACTCCGGCCAGCGTCGCGCCGACGAGCGGGATGAATGCGCCGATGAACACGATCGCGGCCAGCGGCAGCGCGAGCGGCACTCCGAGGAACAGCAGCGCGAGGCCGATGAACACGGAGTCCACGAGGGCCACGATCGCCGTGCCGCGCACGTAGCCGCCGAGGACGGCCATGCTGCTGTAGCCGACGCGGCGGGCCTTCACGAGGCGCTTGCCCTTGAAGGCCCGCAGCACGAACGCCCAGATCTTCTCGCCGTCCTTGAGGAAGAAGAACAGGATGACCACCATGAGCAGCGCACCGGCGAAGAAGTTGCCCGCCGCGCTGAGGCCGGAGATGGCGCCCGCGCCGACCGTGCTGCTCGTGGCGAAGTCGACGGCCCAGTCGCGGGCCTGCTGGATCTGCCCGTCATCGATCGGGATGGGTCCGTTCTGCGCGAATTCGTAGAGCTTGTCGAACCCCTCCGTCGCCGAGGACACGAGTTCGCCGGCCTGCCCCATGACGGCGAAGACGATGCCCGTGATCAGTCCGCCGAAGACGAGCAGGAGCAGCAGGAAGGAGACCGTGGTGGCCGTCGACGCACCCCAGCCCTTCCGGCGCAGCCAGTTGACGAAGGGGACGATCGCCGCCGCCAGGATCAGCGCCAGCAGCATCGGGATCACCACGAGCCGCACCTGGATCAGCGCGTACACGGCCACCACGGCCAGCACCAGGAGCAGAAGCACCTGCGCGGCGCGGGTGCTGGCGTTGCCGAGGCTGTCCCGCCAGGGGCCCCTCGAATCGGGCGTTTCCGCCCGCGCTTGCGTGGAGGTCATCGATTGTCACCTTTTCCTTCGGCACTGAGGCCATCGTTGAGCAATTGCGTGCGAACCTCGCGCCGGAGGACCTTGCCGATCAGGGATCGCGGGAGCTCCTCCGCCTGCACGATGGTGCGCGGGACCTTGTAGGCGGCGAGCAGGTCGCGGCAGGAGGAGCGCAGGGCCTCGACGTCGAGGCCCGCCCCCTCGGCGAGGACGACGACGGCGACGACGTCCTCGCCGCCACCGGCCCGCGGAAGCCCGACGACGGCGGCGTCCGTGATGCTCGGATGCACCCGCAGGGCGTCCTCGACCTCGCTGGGCGCCACGTTGAACCCGCCGGTGATGATCAGTTCCTTGATGCGGTCCACGATCGTCAGGAAGCCGTCGCCGTCCATGCGGACGATATCCCCGGTGCGGAACCAGCCGCCGTCGAGCAGCGTGGCATGGGTCTCGTCCGGCTTCCGCCAGTAGCCCTGGAACACCTGGGGTCCACGGATGAGCAGCTCACCCGGCTCGCCCGGTGCGCGGTCCTCCGCGGGGTCGGCGGGGTCGACGATGCGGACGTCGGTGCCGGGGAACGGCACGCCCACGGTGCCGGGGCGCCGCGTCGGGCCGATGGGGTTGCCGGCCGCGACGGGCGAGGTCTCCGTCAGGCCGTAGCCCTCGATGAGGTAGCCGCCCGTCACCGCTTCCCAGGTCTCGACCGTGGACTGCGGGAGGTTCATGGCGCCGGAGATCGCGAACCTGATGCTGCGGAGGTCCACGCCGCGCTCGGCCGCCCCGGCAGCGAGCCGCTCGTAGATGGGCGGCACGGCGGGCAGGAAGGTGGGCGGGCTCTTCTTCACGGCGTCGAGCACCAGCCCGACGTCGAAGCGCGGGAACAGGACGAGCCGGGCACCGATGCTCATCGCGAAGGTGAGGCACAGGGTCAGCCCGTAGGCGTGGAACATGGGCAGGACGGCGTAGACGGTCTCCCGCCCCGCCTCCAGGCCAGGTACCCACGCCCGGCCCTGGGCTGCGTTCGCCAGCAGGTTCCGGTGCGTGAGGATGGCTCCCTTGGGGATGCCGGTGGTGCCGCTCGTGTACTGCAGGACCGCGGTGTCCCCGGCGGCCGGACGCGGGTGCCGGGACGGCAGCGGCCGGTGGCGGAGCAGGTCCCGCCACGCAACGACCTCCCGCGGGCCCGTGAGCTTCTCCGTCGTCGTGAGCGCCGCCCTCGCCTCGCGGGCACGCCGGACGGGGAGCTTCAGGGCCAGTCGCCGGGTTGCAGGCATCGCGGCGACGAGGTCGACGGTCACCACGGAGGTGACGGGGATGTCAGCGGGCAGCCGCTGGACGCGGGGTGCCACCCGGTCCCACACGATCGCCACCTTGGCGCCGTGGTCCTCGAACTGGTGCCGCAGCTCGCGGTCGGTGTAGAGCGGGTTGTGCTCGACGACGATCGCGCCGAGGCGGAGGACGGCGTAGAAGGCGATGATGTGCTGGGGGCAGTTGGGCAGCACGAGGGCCACGCGGTCCCCTGCGCCCACACCGAGGTCCCGGAGGCCGGCAGCCGCCCGCGCGACCGCGTCCCCCAACTCCCGGTAGGTGGTCGGGGCGCCGAAGAACTCGAGGGCTGTTCCCTTCGCGTACGTCCGCACCGACGCCTCGAGCAGGTCGGACAGCGTCCCCTCGGGCACCTCGAAGGACCGGGGCACTCCGGGCGCGTAGCTCTCCACCCATGGTCGGGCTGCCAAATCCATAAGCCTGCTTTCTGTTATCCGTTCGACTGTATCGCGGGTCGGCCGGTCACGGTACCCGGGTCCCGCCCGACGCCGCTGGTGGCGGACCCGGTCCGTCCGCCGTCCGGTAGGATGGTGGGTCGAAGGGGAGTAGCTCCGCATCCACGGGATGTGCGGCCTGTCGACATACTGGCACCGAAGGTGCCCGGCAATCCACCGGTTGATCCGGCGAGCGAGACCTTCGGCCGAAACGACGTAGCTGCGTTCCCCGGCCGGAGCTCCCTGCTTCGGTCCG
This sequence comes from Arthrobacter sp. NPDC092385, assembly GCF_044755105.1. Taxonomy (NCBI): domain Bacteria; kingdom Bacillati; phylum Actinomycetota; class Actinomycetes; order Micrococcales; family Micrococcaceae; genus Arthrobacter; species Arthrobacter sp. NPDC092385. The sequence continues at coordinate 78,312 of NZ_JBIVQL010000003.1, read as the reverse complement.
GGGCGCGCACCTGCACCCGAGCAACCCGGAGCATCCCTGTGACACCCCCTGAACAGTCCCCTTCCCGGAACGACATCAAGCGCTGGCGCCAGTACCTCGCCGACGAGCGCGGTGAGGCCGCGACCTACCGCGACCTGGCCCGCCGGAGGACCGGCGAGGAGCGTGAGATCCTGCTCGGCCTCGCCGAGGCCGAGGGCCGCCACGAGGCACACTGGCTCGCGCTGCTCGGCAACGACGTCGGGCGACCGCTCCGGCCCTCCGTGCGGAACCGGATCCTCGGGGTACTCGCCCGGCGCTTCGGCTCGGTCTTCGTCCTCGCGCTCGCGCAGCGTGCCGAAGGACGCTCCCCCTACGCGTCCGATCCCTCCGCCACCAGCGCGATGGTGGCGGATGAACAGATCCACGAGGAAGTGGTGCGCGGCCTCGCGACCCGCGGTCGCAACAGGCTGTCCGGCAACTTCAGGGCCGCGGTGTTCGGCGCGAACGACGGCCTCGTCAGCAACCTCGCACTGGTCATGGGTATCGGGGCCACCGGAGTCTCCACATCCTTCATCCTGTTCAGCGGACTGGCCGGCCTCCTGGCGGGCGCCCTGTCCATGGGCGCCGGCGAATACGTGTCCGTGCGGTCCCAGCGTGAGCTCCTGTCCGCGACACGCCCCACGCAGATCACCCTCACCGCGGCGAAGGAGCTCGACATCGCGGCCAACGAGCTGGTGCTCGTCTACAGGGCACGGGGCATGACCCCGGCGGCGGCGGAGCACCGGGCGGCCGAGCGGCTCGGGCTGTACAGCTGCGACTGCGATCCGAGCTTCTCCCTCGAGCCGGAGGAGGACGACGCCGTCGACCAGCACGAGGCGGTCGGCACCGGCCTGGGAGCCGCGGCCTCGAGCTTCTGCTTCTTCGCCTCCGGCGCCATCATCCCCGTGCTCCCGTACCTGATGGGGCTGGGCGGGGCGACCGCCGTCGTCGTCGCCTGCGTACTGGTGGGCCTGGCGCTGCTGGCCACCGGCGCCGTCGTCGCCCTGCTCTCCGGAGCCTCGCCGCTGCGGCTGGCGCTGCGGCAGCTCGCCATCGGACTCGGTGCGGCCGCGGTGACCTACCTCCTCGGCCTGCTCTTCGGCACGTCGGTCGCCTAGGAACCGCCGCGCCCCTGCAGGACGTGGTCCTCGAGCTTGCGGAGCGTCGCCTCGATGCTGGCCGGGTGGCGGCGGGTGAAGCCCAGGAGCCTGAAGACGACCCGCCAGGGCACCGCGCGGCCGTCCCACTCCTCACGGACGAGCGTCGCATCTCCGCGGGGCTCGAGCGTGTACCGCCAGACGTGGGCCGAGAAATGGCGCCACGCGATGCGCCGTCCCTCCTCGAACTCGACGACCCGGTTGAGGATCTTGTAGGGCGCCCCGATCCTCATGTCCATGCCGAACCGCGCGCCCAGCGACAGTCGCCCGGGCCCGTTGGGTTGCTCGCCGCGCACGGTGCCCGAGCCGTCGATCACACTGTGGAGGGCGGGGGTCGCAAGGATCTCGAAGATGCGGTCGGCCGGCGCGGGGATGAGCCGTTCGCGGGAGATGAGGTAGGCGGAGTCCGTACCGGGCGTTGTCGTCATGCCCTGATTCTGCCCGGTTTCCGCAGGCCCGCGCACAAAGGGCCCCTCCGGCAGGAGGGACCCTTCGGCCGTGCACCCATGGTCAGGGCTTGAGCAGCACCTTGATGGCCCGGCGTTCGTCCATGGCCCTGTAGGCCTCGGCGACCTCTTCGAGCGGCATCTCGACGTCGAACACCCGGCCCGGGTTGATGGTCCCGTCGAGGACGTCCTTCAGCAGTTCCGGGATGTAGGTGTGGGCGGGTGCCATGCCGCCGCCCACCGTGATGTTCTTGGCGAAGAGGTGGCTGATGGGCAGTTCCGGCCCGCCCGCGGGGACCCCGACGAAGCCGAGGTGCCCGCCGGGGCGCGTGCTGCGCAGCGCCTGGTCCATGGACTCCTTGGTGCCCACGCACTCCAGGACGGAATCGGCCAGGACTCCCCCGAGCAGTTCGCGCACCTTCTCCACGCCCTCGTCACCCCGCTCGGCGACGATGTCGGTGGCCCCGAATTCGCGGGCGAGGGCCTGCCGGTCCTCGTGGCGGGACATCGCGATGATGCGCTCCGCTCCGAGGCGCTTGGCGGCGAGGACACCGCACAGGCCTACGGCGCCGTCACCCACGACGACGACGGTGCTTCCCGGGCCGACGTTCGCCGAGACGGCGGCGTGGTGGCCGGTGGACATGACATCGGAGAGGGTCAGCAGGCTGGCCGTCAGGGCGGCGTCGGGCTCGGTCACGCCGTCGACCCTGCGCAGCGTGCCGTCCGCCTGCGGGACGCGGACGGCCTCGCCCTGTCCGCCCTGCACGTAGTCACCGTGCTCGTCCGTGCTGCCCCAGCCGGTGAGGTGGTCGCACGCCACGGTGACGCCGTTCAGGCACTGCGGGCACGTACCGCAGCTGTCCACGAACGGCGCGATCACGAAGTCGCCGACCGCCAGGTCGCGGACGTCGTCGCCCACCGACTCCACGACACCCACGAACTCGTGCCCGATGGCCTTGGGCTCCTTCGTGGGCCGCACGCCGCGGTAGGGCCACAGGTCGGATCCGCAGACGCAGGACGCGGTGACCTTCACCACGGCATCCGTGGGCCGGACGATACTCGGGTACTCACGGTCCTCGACGCGGATATCGCCGGGTCCGTGGATGATGGTGGCGCGCATGGTGTCTCCTAGAAGCTTGCCGGAAGCAATCGATAATCCCCCCTGGCCACCCTACCGCCGGGTCCTGCCTGCGGCCTGCCTGAACTGCTGCTCCAGTTCCTCCAGCGTCTTCCCCCGGGTCTCGGGGATGTACCGGCGGGCGAAGAGGATGGCCGCGACGCCGAGGACCACGAACACGAAGAACGTGGTCGAGATGCCGATGGCGTCCATGAGGATCGGGAAGCCGAGGCTGACGGCGAAGTTGACCATCCAGAGGACGAAGACGGCCGCACCCATGCCGAGGCCGCGCAGGCGCATCGGGAAGATCTCGGACAGCATCAGCCAGGTGACGGGTGAGATGGCGCCCTGCTGGAAGGCGAGGAAGGTCACGGTGAGCGCCAGGATGAGGAAGCCCCTCGCCGTGCCTTCGGGCACCAGCAGGGAGACGACGCCGATGGCGAGCAGGGCGGAGGTGGTGCCGATCTGGCCCGCCAGCAGCATGGGACGGCGGCCTGCCTTGCCGAGCAGCCAGATGCCGACGAAGGTCGCGGCGACGGAGATGACGCCGTTGGCGATGTTCGCCGTGAGTGCCGCCTGCGTCCCGAAGCCTGCCACCATGAGGATCTGCGTGCCGTAGTACATGATCGAGTTGACGCCCGTGATCTGCTGGATCACGGCCAGGCCGAGGCCGACCACGACGATCCGGCGGAGCCAGGGCTCGCGCAGGTCACGGAGGCTCGCGTGCTCCCGCTCGCGGTCCTCGATGGCCAGCGACCTGACCTCCTCGTACTCCTGCCGTGCGACCGCCGGCGGGCGCAGCAGCTGCAGCACGCGCAGGGCGACCCCGAAGGCACCGTGGGCCGCGAGCCACCGGGGGCTCTCCGGCACGAAGTGCATCCCGATCCACAGGCCGACCGCCGGAAGCGTCGCCAGGACGAGCATCCAGCGCCAGATGCCGGAGCTGTCGCCGAAGACGTTGCCCAGAAAGGCGCTGGTGGTGAAGGCGATCAGCTGACCCGTCACGATCATCAGCTCGTTGCGGGTGACCGTCTGCCCACGGTGCGCCGCCGGTGAGAGTTCCGCGAGGAAGATGGGCACCATCACTGAGGCACCGCCCACCGCCAGCCCGAGGACCAGCCGCGAGGCGGCCATGACCGTGACGTCCGGCGCGAGGGCGGTCCCGAGGGTGCCGAGCAGGAACACCACGGCGAGCACGAGAATCATCCTCCTGCGGCCGTGGGCGTCCGCCAGCCGGCCACCGACAAGGGCACCGAACGCCGCGCCGAAGACCAGCGAGCTCGCGACGAGTCCCTCGGTGAAGGCGGTGAGCTCCAGGTCGTCCACCATGAAGGGCAGGGCCCCGTTGATGACCCCGGTGTCGAAGCCGAACAGCAGCCCGCCCAGGGTCGCCACCCATGTGACCCGCCTGAGGTACCTCCGCTGCTGGTCGCCGTCGGTACCCGCCGCGTCCACCGTGCCACTCCGCGTCACGCTGCTCATCGCCCGCCGATCTCCTGCTGCTCACTGTGATCCGCGAGCCCGGGTCAGGGCCGCGGGCCGAAAAACGTCCCTGTTCACGCTACGTGCCCGGCCATCGCTCCCGCAGGGGCTCCGGATGCCGGGTCCGCGTTGACACGACCGCATCCCCTGTTCGTGCCGGGCCCGCAAAGACGAACAGCCTCCCTCGCAGGAGTGCGGGGGAGGCTGTCGCGGGAGGAGCGATGTCAGAGCGTCGCGTAGACCTCGCGGAGCAGCTTCGCGGTCTCGGAGGGCGTCTTGCCGACCTTGACGCCAGCGGCCTCGAGGGCCTCCTTCTTGGCCTGGGCGGTTCCGGCGGAACCGGACACGATGGCGCCCGCGTGGCCCATGGTCTTGCCCTCGGGGGCCGTGAAGCCTGCGACGTAGCCGACCACGGGCTTCGTGACGTGAGCCTTGATGAACTCCGCGGCGCGCTCTTCGGCGTCGCCGCCGATCTCGCCGATCATGACGATCGCCTTGGTCTCGGGGTCTGCTTCGAACGCCGCCAGGGCGTCGATGTGCGTGGTGCCGATGACCGGGTCACCGCCGATACCGATGGCCGTGGAGAAGCCGAGGTCACGCAGTTCGTACATCATCTGGTAGGTCAGCGTGCCGGACTTCGAGACGAGGCCCACACCGCCCTTGCCGGTGATGTTCGCCGGGGTGATGCCCACGAGCGACTCCCCGGGCGTGATGATGCCGGGGCAGTTCGGGCCGATGATCCGGGTGACCTGCTTGCCGTCGGCGTCGACCTTCGACTGCGCGAGGGCCCAGAACTGGGCCGAGTCCTGCACGGGGACGCCTTCGGTGATGACGACGACGAGCCCGATCCCGGCCTCGATGGCTTCGATGACGGCGTCCTTGGTGAAGGCCGGCGGAACGAAGACGATCGATACGTCCGCGCCGGTCTCCTTGATGGCTTCCTCGACGGTGCCGTACACGGGGAGGGTGACGTCACCGTGGGTGACGGTGGTACCGGCCTTGCGCGCGTTGACGCCGCCGACCACCTGGGTTCCGGCCTTCAGCATGAGGGCGGTGTGCTTGGTGCCCTCGCCGCCCGTGATGCCCTGGACGATGACCTTCGAGTCCTTGTTGAGGTAGATAGACATGGGGGTGTTCCCTTTACTTTCCGTAGGCCAGCGCGGCAGCCTTGTCGGCGCCTTCGTCCATGGTGTCGGCGATGGTCACCAGCGGGTGGTTGGCCTCGGCGAGGATGCGGCGGCCCTCTTCGACGTTGTTGCCGTCCAGTCGCACCACGAGGGGCTTGTTGGCCTCGTCGCCGAGGATCTCGAGGGCCTTGACGATGCCGTTGGCGACGGCGTCGCATGCGGTGATGCCACCGAAGACGTTCACGAAGACGCTCTTGACCTGGCTGTCGTTGAGGATGACGTCGAGGCCGGCGGCCATGACCTCGGCGGACGCTCCGCCTCCGATGTCCAGGAAGTTGGCGGGCTTCACGTTGCCGTGCGCCTCGCCGGCGTAGGCCACGACGTCGAGGGTCGACATGACCAGCCCCGCGCCGTTGCCGATGATGCCGACCTCGCCGTCGAGCTTGACGTAGTTGAGGTCGTTCTCCTTGGCCTTGGCCTCCAGGGGGTCCGCGGCGTCCTTGTCCTCGAGGGCGGCGTGGTCCGCGTGGCGGAAGCCGGCGTTCTCGTCGATGGTGACCTTGCCGTCGAGGGCGACGATGTCACCGGCGCCGGTCTTCACGAGCGGGTTGACCTCCACGAGCGTGGCGTCCTCCTTCACGAAGACGTCCCACAGCTTGAGGATGGTGTTGGCCACGCCCTCACGGAGCTCGGGGGCGAAACCTGCGGCGTCGACGATCTCCTCGGCCTTGGCCTGGTCGATCCCGGTGCCGGCGTCGACCGCGATGCGCGCCAGCGCCTCGGGACGTTCGACGGCGAGCTGCTCGATCTCCATGCCGCCCTCCACCGAGCACATGGCGAGGTAGTTGCGGTTGGAGCGGTCGAGCAGGACGGAGAAGTAGTACTCCTCGGCGATGTCGGCGCCCTGCGCGATCATCACCGTGTGGACCGTGTGCCCCTTGATGTCCATCCCGAGGATGTCCGAAGCGTAGGAGTAGGCCTCGTCGGGGGTCTTCGCGACCTTCACGCCGCCGGCCTTGCCGCGACCGCCCACCTTGACCTGAGCCTTGACGACGACGACGCCGCCGATCTTCTCGGCTGCTGCCTTTGCTTCTTCTGGGGTGTGCGCCACGATGCCGGCGAGCACGGGAACTCCGTGTGCCTCAAAGAGATCGCGCGCCTGATATTCAAACAGGTCCACGGGCTAGAGTCCTTCTACGTCGAAGTAGGTTTACAAGAGGGAACTTTAGCCCCTCGGGCCTGAGGCCTTTTCCAGACTACCGGTTTAGTGAGTAAGGCCACACTTCTATCCTGCGTAGAAAATCGGCCCTCGTTCGTTGGGCTTTTTCACCCGAATTCGGTGACCGATTCGCGGTTCGCGGTGAAGCCTTTTCCACTCCCGAGGTTGCCGCAGATCATGCCGTCCCGTCCGGGTCCGCAGCGGAAGCCACGCAGTTCGACGGCTTGGCCCCGTTCGAGGACGGGAAGCCGTGAGATCGGACCGCCCCTGTCCTGGACGCCCGCCGCGAACTCCGCCTCCATGGGCGTCATCCCGATGCGGCAGCTCCCGTACGCGAAGGTATCGGCGGTGAGCATGAGGGTGCCGCCCTTGAAACCGAGGTTCGTCCCGTTGCAGTCGTCCGCGGCCTCCGCCGGTGCGGGATACGCGGCGAGCTCACAGTAGGCAGCGTCCACCTCGAGTTCCGTGTCGTCCTTCTCGCCGCCTGCCATCCGCGGGTCCACCGGGTTTGCGAACACGCCCCCCTGCTTGGTGCTGATGGCGCAGTAGGCGCTCCGGTCCGCGCCGAGCACCGCGACGGAGGCGGCGTCGGGCGGGAGTCCGAGATCCTCGGGCGACAGGGCGTCCATGGCGGTGAGTTCCTCGAGGGGCCCGGGGGCGGCGGGCGTGGGGTCCACCACCGGGGCGGACGCCGGCAACTGCACGCAGCCGGCCAGGAGCAATCCCGCGAGGACGGCGCCGGCGGCGGCTGCCCTCCGCCTGTCCGGCCGCAGCCTCGTGGAGGTCTCCCCCATCGGGGTCTTCCCCATCGTCGTCTCCCCCACTGCGTCGAACCGGTCAGGCCACCTTGGTCAGCGGCGCGTAGCGCAACAGCAGCCGCTTCTCCCCGACATCGAACCGGACCTTGGCCACGGTCTTGTCGCCTGCTCCCTCGACGGAGAGTACCGTGCCGTTCCCGAAACTCGCGTGGTTGACGTGGTCCCCGACCACCACCGAGACGACTTCCTTCTGGGGCTGCACGCGTCCCACGCTCTTCGAGGCCGCCGGCGCGCTGCCGTTGAAGCCGCCACCGCTGGCACCCCAGTAGGACCCGCTGAAGCGCGGGCCGCTGATGCTGCCGCTGGAGGTCCAGGCGGACTTGGCCGCGCCCTCGCGCTTCCAGGAGATCAGGTCCTCGGGGATCTCGCTGACGAACTGGCTCGCCGGGTTGTACTGGCTCTGGCCCCACATGCTGCGCACCTCGGACCGGCTGATGTAGAGCCGCTGCCGCGCGCGGGTCAGGCCCACGTAGGCCAGGCGCCGCTCCTCCGCGAGCTCCTTCGGATCGGTGGCGGAGCGCTGGTGCGGAAAGATCCCCTGTTCCATGCCGGTCAGGAAGACCACGGGGAATTCCAGGCCCTTGGCGGTATGCAGCGTCATCAGCGTGACTACGCCCTGCCGGTGCGCCTCCTCGACGGCGCGCTGCACCTCGGCCGCGGAGCCGTCCGGTGCATCCGGGATCTGGTCCGCGTCCGCCACGAGGGACACCTGTTCGAGGAAGTCCCCGAGCGTCCCCTCGGGGTTGTCCCGTTCGAATTCACGCACGACGGCGACGAGTTCGGCGAGGTTCTCCACGCGGGACTCGTCCTGCGGATCGTTGCTGGTGCGGAGCTGTTCGAGGTAGCCGGTCTGCTCCAGCACGGCCTCGAGGGCAGCGGAGGCGCCCGAGCCGCTCGCCACTTCCGCGAGGTCGTCGATCAGCTTCACGAAGCCGGCCACGGCATTGACCGAGCGCGTGGCCATGCCGGGCGCCTGGTCAGCCCGTCGCAGCGCCTCCATGAAGCTGACCCGCTCGCGTTCGCTCAGGGCCGCGATGGCATACTCGGCGCGGTCACCGATGCCGCGCTTGGGTTCGTTCAGGACACGGCGCAGGTTGACGACGTCGTCGGAATTGACCAGGACGCGCAGGTAGGCGAGCGCGTCCTTGATCTCCTTGCGCTCGTAGAAGCGCGTGCCCCCGACCACCTTGTAGGGCAGCCCGACGCGCAGCAGGATCTCCTCGATGGACCGCGACTGCGCGTTGGTGCGGTAGAAGATCGCGACGTCCCCGGGGCGGAGGTTCTCCTCGTCCTGGAGCCGGTCGATCTCCTCCGCGATGAAGCGGGCTTCCTCGTGCTCGTTCTCGCCCACGTAGCCGACGATCTTCTCGCCGCTGCCCTCGGCGGTCCACAGCCGCTTCTCCGGCCGGTTCGGGTTGCGTGAGATGACGGCGTTCGCTGCGCTGAGGATGTTCTGGGTGGAGCGGTAGTTCTGCTCTAGCAGGATGGTCCGGGCGCTCGGGTAGTCGTTCTCGAACTCGACGATGTTGCGCACGTCCGCGCCGCGGAAGGCGTAGATGGACTGGTCGGAGTCGCCGACGACCGTGAGCTCGGCCGGGTCCTCGGTGGACTCGCCCGGCACGCCGACGATCTCCCGGACCAGGGCGTACTGGGCGTGGTTGGTGTCCTGGTACTCGTCGACGAGGACGTGGCGGAAGCGACGCCGGTAGTAGTCGGCCACCCCTGGGAAGGCCCGGAACATGTAGACCGTCTGCGCGATCAGGTCGTCGAAGTCCATGGCGTTGGCCTGGCGCATGCGCTGGGCGTACCCGGTGTAGACCTCGGCCACCGCCTGCTCGAAGGGATCGGAGAGGTTGACGCCCGAGGCGAACGTCTCCTCGTCGATCAGCTCGTTCTTGAGCGCGCTGATCTTGTGCTGGATTGCCTTGGGCGCGAACTTCTTCGGGTCGAGGTCGAGCCCCTTGGCGACGAGCGTGATGAGGCGCAGCGTGTCCGCGGAGTCGTAGATGGAGAAGTTCGAGTTGAGGCCGACGGACGCGGCTTCACGCCGGAGGATCCGCACGCAGGAGGAGTGGAACGTCGAGATCCACATGCGCTTCGCGACGTCGCCGATCAGGGCCTCGATGCGCTCCCGCATCTCGGCTGCGGCCTTGTTCGTGAACGTGATGGCCAGGATCTGGCCGGGGTGGGAGCGGCCGGTGGCCAGCAGGTACGCGATCCGGTGGCTCAGCACGCGGGTCTTGCCGGAGCCCGCACCGGCGACGATCAGCAGCGGGGAGCCGCCGTGCTTCACGGCTTCTTCCTGCTGGGGGTTCAGGCCCATCAGGAGTTCCTGGGCGCGGTGCTCGTCCACGCCGACCCGCGAGGGCACGTGGCCGGCCGCGGGATCCGTGGGCTCGGCGGCCGCCGCCATCGCCGCCTCCCGTGCACGCTTCTTCTCGGCAGGCGTGGGCGGGGAGACGTAGGGATCGAAGAGCATGTCCATGATCCTTCAATTCTAGGCCGTGCCCCCGACACTCACCCCGGGCCGGCCCCGGACACGGTGCTGCCCCCGCCGGCACGCCGGCGGGGGCAGCTGTGGCCGGGGCAGGTGTGCCTATGCCCCGGTCTGGAGTTCGTCCTTTTCGATGCCGAGGATGAGGAGCTTCCCGCTCTTGCGGTCCGCGAGGTACTCGCGCATCTCCCGCTTGATCACGGGGAGCAGGAAGTACACGCCGAGCAGGTTGATGAACGCGCAGACGAACAGCGCGGCGTCGGCGAAGCTGATGACCTGGCTGAAGGTCAGCACGCACCCGGCGACGGTGAAGAACAGGAAGATGACCTTGTAGGTCACCTCCGCCACCTTGCCGCGGCCGAACAGGAACTCCCAGGCCTTGAGTCCGTAGTAGGACCAGGTGATCAGCGTGGAGTACGCGAACAGGACGACGGCGATGGCCAGGACGATCGGGAACCACGGCAGGACCGTCGCGAAGGCATCCGAGGTCAGGATCACGCCGTCGGGCGTATCCCCTCCGCCCTGAACCTGGTTGATGCCCGCCTGCAGGCTCGGGGCCCCGGCGATCACGATCGCGAGGGCAGTCATGGTGCAGATCAGCACGGTGTCCACGAGCGGCTCGTAGAGGGCCACGAAGCCCTCGCTGACCGGTCGGCGGGTGCGGACGGCAGAGTGGGCGATGGCCGCGGAGCCGACGCCGGCCTCGTTGGAAAAGGACGCCCGCTGGAAGCCGACGATCAGCACGCCGAGGATGCCGCCCGCGATGCCCTGAGGGTTGAAGGCGCCACTGATGATCGCACCGAAGGCAGCGGGCACCTGCCCGATGTTCACGATGATGACGAACAGGCACGCCAGGACGTAGACGCCGCCCATGGCCGGGACCAGGCGGGACGTCGTGGCGCCGATCGACTTGATGCCACCGAGGATGACGACGGCGACCAGGAAGGCGAGGACGACGCCGAAGATGAGGGCGGCTCCGGCGCTGCCGAGGAAGCCGTCCTCGCCACCGGTCACGTTCTGCACCTGGGCGAAGGTCTGGTTCGCCTGGAACATGTTGCCGCCCGCCACGCCGAAGATCAGGATGGCGACCGCGAAGATGCCGGTCAGGATCTTCGCAGGGATGCGGCCGAGCTTCCGGAAGGCGATCGGCAGGTACTTGAACGGCCCGCCGCTGATGGTCCCGTCCTCGTGGACCTCGCGGTACTTCACGCCGAGGGTGCATTCGGCGAACTTCGTGGCCATGCCGATCAGTCCCGCGCAGATCATCCAGAACGTCGCTCCGGGCCCGCCGAGGGCCATGGCGGCGCCGACACCGGCGATGTTCCCCAGGCCGACGGTGCCCGAGAGTGCGGACGTGAGGGCCTGGAAGTGGGGGACCTCGCCCGGATCGTCCTTGGAGGAGTAGCGCCCCCGGACCACTTCGTAGCCGACCTTGAGGCCACGGAACTGGGGAACCCCGAAGTAGATCGTGCAGATGATGCCGGCAAGGATGAGCCAGGCGACGACGGCGGGGAAACTGACGTCCCCGATGGTGATGGGGAAGAAGACGATGCTCGAGAAGATCTCGGTGGGTTTCGCGAAGGCGTTGTTGATCGCCTCATCGACGGCCGCGAGCCATCCGACGTCCTCTGCCACAGGTGCCATGGGTAGTGCGGAGTGAATTGCCATCCCACCAGAAAACCCTGCTTCGACTGTGAAGGCAATCACAACCTCGCGCAGACCGGGTGATGGCACCTCATCGCTCTCCGGTCCGCGCAGCGTCGGCAGCGTCCTGTGCGGGCGTCCGGCGGGTCGCCCATACTGGGACGGTGGCAAAGACGAGGGCGCAGATCGCACGCAAGCACCGACCCGGCACGGCGGCGGCTCCACCCTCCGCTGTGCCCGGAAAGAGCCAGAAGACCAACGCGGGCCTCATCCTGATCGCAGCCGCCGTCGCCTCCCTGTTCCTCTTCTGGTACTTCCATCTGCTCACGCTGGGCCAGATGACGCAGTTGTCCGACGGGCTCACCATGCCGGACATGATGGTGGGAGGATACGACGCCGGGTACGCGCAGCGCCTGCGCGAGGCCATGGACGACGACGCACGCGGCCAGTTGAGCTACCTGCACAGGACCGCCGGCACGCTGTTCCCGCTGATCTTCTCCTTCGCCTGGCTCCTCCTGGTGCAGCTCAACGTCGCACGGCGCCCGCTGCGCTGGCTGCTGTGGTCGCCCGTGATCCTGTTCGTCGTCGTCGACCTGTGGGAGAACATCGCCATCGACACACTGCTGGCCCAGTCCGCACCCGAGGCCGGGGCCGTGGCACTGGCCTCGACGCTGACCGTCCTGCGCTGGGTGCTGCTGGCGGTGAGCCTGGTCGCCGGAGCGGCGTCCGTCTTCCTACCACGGCGCGTGCGTGGACCTGCGGGCGAGCGCGGGAACCGGGACGAAGAACGGGTAAGCTAGGACCGCCGGATCGGGAGCAACACCGGGTCCGAGCCTCTGTAGCTCAGTAGGATAGAGCGTCCCTCTCCTAAAGGGAAGGTCGTCGGTTCGATTCCGGCCAGGGGCACACAGTGTCACCGAAGGGTGGCGGAGCAGGAGGATGGGCACGTCTGCCCATCCTCCTTTTCGTGGGTGCCCGGTAGGTTGGACCCCATGGGGGACTACATGGAGGGGCCGGCGCGGCTCGTCAGGATATCGGTTGCCGCCTGGCAGTCGGCGCAGGCCATGGCAGGACAGCCCGGGGACGACGGGCACGGGGCAGGCGGTGGCCACCCCGATGCCGGCAGCGCTGCGCGGCAGGAACTGGGTTTCGCGGGCATCGCCTCCGAGGACGGGCTGACCGACACCTGGAAGCAGGCCCTGACCGTCGTCGCCGAGCCGCAGATCGTCGTCCGCCTCACCGCCACCTACAACGGCATCTCGGGGCAGAGCACCCTCAGCCTTGCCGGAGCGCGCGTCGTCTGCGTGCACCGACGCCGTGCATTCGAGTCGACGGCCGACGGCGGCGTCCGCATCACGGGCACCGAGCCGGCGGTCGAGGTCAGTCTCTTCTCCACGGACGACTTCTGGCATGGCGTACGGCGCATCCTCCCGCCCCTCCCCCAGCTCCGCGCCGGCGCAGCGGAGGCCACCTCCGTCCTGGACGCGGATTCCGGGGTCGACGCCCCGGAGGCGCTCGACGTCGCCCGGAAGTGCACCTCCCAGGTCACGGCCGAACTGGCCTGGAACGTCGGAGGGACGCCGAGAGGGTGGGCGGGCATGTGGGCGCTGCGCGACGACCAGCTCTACTCCATCAGGACGCGGCGCGTGGACGACCGACCGGCCGCCGTCGTCGTGCCCGTGCAGGCCGGGCATATCGCGCGGGAGATCGGTTTCGCGCTCACCGGGGCGCTGGCTGCTGCCGGGGTGCGGGGCGGTGCGGCATGACGGGCCTGGTCGGTATGAATCCGGGCCAGGTCCGGGACCTCGCCCGCCTGCTCGAGGTGTCCTCGCGCTCGCTCGAGGACATGGCGTCCCTCGTCGGAACCGCGGTCCGGGGGACGTCCTGGGGCGGGGGCGACGCCGAGCAGTTCCGGCATGCCTGGTTCAGCCGGCATGCGCCCGTCCTGCGCCAGGTCGGGGCCGCGCTGCACGAGACGTCCCGCACGGCCCTGGCCGACGCGGACCAGCAGGAGGACGCGAGCTCCGTGACGACGGCCGGAGGCGGCGGATCCGACGGTGCCGGCAGCGGATCGGCGCGTCGCGGAGGTGACGAGGGCTCGGGCAACCCCTTCACGGATCTGTGGGATGACGCAGTCGACGGCGTGGACGGCGTGATCGACACGATCGGCGATGGCGTCACCCGGGGCGGGGACTGGGCGGAGGACGGCCTCGACTGGGGCATCGGCCTGCTGTCGGACGCGGGCGGCTTCATCGCCGCCGGCGTGGGGGAGCTCCCCGGCGAGGTGGCCGGCTCGACACCCGACGTCACCGAGGACCTGCTGCACTTCGGCGGGCTCTTCCTGGGCAGCGAGCCACCCTCGGTCACGGAGGTCGTGGCCGGGGGCGCGCTCCTCGCGGGAAGTGCCGGGAACCTCGCCTACCGGATCGGCACCGTCGGCACGGAGGATCCGCACTTCCTCGACGACGGCGCGGCGACGATCGGCGACGCGATCCCACTTCGGGACGGCACGCGGGAGATGGCCGTCGACGAGGACGACGGGGGCTTCTCGCCGGTCGTGATGCCGAGTTCCCTGTCAGCCATCGCCGAGGGCACCGCTGCAGCGTACGGCGACGCGGCGGTGGCCGGCGCAGAGGATGGAGCCGTGCGGATCACGACGGTGGACGGCCCTGGCGGCCCCGCCTATATCGTCTCGATCCCGGGCACGCAGGCGTGGACGCCGAGCGGCGATACACCCGCCGACCTGACCGGCAACCTCGAGGTCGCCTCGGGCCAGTCGTCGACGGCCTCCGAAGCGGTGAGGCTCGCCATGATCGGGGCCGGTGTCCCGTCCGATGCGCCTGTCCTGCTGTCCGGTCACTCGCAGGGCGGGATGATCGCCATGGAGTTGGCCGGGGATGCGGCGTTCCGCGACCGGTTCGAGGTCACCAATGTGATGACCTTCGGCTCGCCCGTCGACATCGCCGCCGTGCCCGACCACATCGACGTCGTAGCCTTCCAGCACTCCTCCGATCTCGTGCCCCGCGTCGACCTCGGTGGCCTGCGCGTCGACCGGAGCCTGCCCGAGAGGCCGAACGGAGCGGACGTCATCACCCTGCCCGACCCGGACGGGTCGCCCTGGTACGATCCGCTGGGCAACCACGACTACAACGGATATGTCGTTTCCATCGCAGCGGCAGAGCCGGCCGGTGGCCCCGCCGACGCCTATGGTGAGGACTCGTCCTTCGGGCGGTTCCTCTCCTCGGACCCGGCCGCCGTCACGGGCGTCGTCGTTCCCGTCAGTAGGAGGCAGTGATCAAGCAGAGCATCAAGCACGTTCGGACAGCAGGGGTCGTCGCAGCGGTACTGCTGGTGCTCCCCGCGTGCTCCGACACAGCGACGGCGGACCCTGAGGCGTGGGCGACGGCTCTCGAGGACGTCCCCGGGGTGACGTCCGCGGACGTGGAGTTCGGCAGGTACGGTCCGGGGAACCAGGCGGACGTCACTGTCAGGACCGCCACGAACGACTCTGCCGAGCTGGAGCAGATTCTCCGGGAGTCCGTCGCGGTCTTCGTCGATGTGACGGCCGACATGGACACCTTCGCCCTCGACTACTCGGTGCGGACCGCGGACGGCACACGCGCACTCCACCCGGAGGGCATCGGGTGGGACAGCAGCCCCATCACGTTCCTGCGCGACGACGTCGCCGAGGCCGATGGCTGACCCTGCGACCATCACGGTCACCGCCCTGTGCCTGCTGGACGGCACCGGCCGCCTGCTCCTGGTGCGCAAGCGCGGGACGGCGCTCTTCATGCAGCCCGGCGGCAAACCGGACCCGGGCGAGACGCCCGCCGAGACCGGCGTGCGGGAGCTGTCCGAGGAACTGGGCCTCGCGGTCGGGGCGCAGGACCTCACCCTGCTCGGCGTCTGGGAAGGGCCGGCCGCCAACGAGGCCGACACGCAGCTGGTGGCCACCGTCTTCCTGTGCCCGCTGACCGCCGAGCCATCCCCCGCGGCCGAGATCGAGGAGTTCGACTGGCTCGACCTCGACCGGGCGCGGCACCGCTCGGACCTCGCCCCGCTGCTGACCGACTACGTGGTCCCCGCACTGCTGTCGCTGCGCGGCTGAACGCTAGACGCCCGTGAGCGCCTCGGGCTCCTCGTCCACCGCCACGTTCTTCTGCACCGCGAACTGCGTGCGGTGCAGTTCCTCGTAGCGGCCGCCGACGGACAGCAGTTCGTCATGCGTGCCCCGCTCCACGATCGCGCCGTCCTCGACCACGAGGATCATGTCGGCGCTGCGGATCGTGGACAGGCGGTGGGCGATGACCATCGCCGTCCGGCCCTCCAGCGCCTCACTCAGTGCGGCCTGCACGGCCGCCTCCGACGTCGAGTCGAGCGCCGCCGTCGCCTCGTCGAGGATGACGACGCGCGGCTGGGCGAGCAGGAGCCTCGCGATGGTCATGCGCTGGCGCTCGCCGCCGGAGAGCCGGTAGCCGCGCTCGCCGACCATGGTGTCCAGCTGGTCCGGCAGCGACCGGACGAGGGGCTCCAGCCGGGCGCGCCGGACGGCGTCCCACACCTCGTCCTCCGTGGCAGCCGGCCTCGCGAGCCGGAGATTGGAGAGGATCGTCTCGTGGAACAGGTGGCCGTCCTGCGTGACCATGCCCAGGGTGTGCCGCATCGAGGCGAAGGTGACGTCCCGGACGTCGGTCCCGGCGAGGCGCACGGCTCCGCTGTCGACGTCGTACAGGCGCGCGAGGAGCTGGGCGATGGTCGACTTGCCGGCGCCCGAGGTGCCCACCAGGGCGACCGTCTGGCCGGGCTCGATCCGGAAGGACACCCCGTGCAGCACCTCCTCGCCTCCGCGGGTGTCCAGCGTGGAGACCTCCTCGAGCGATGCGAGCGAGACCTTGTCCGCCGAAGGGTACGCGAAGCGGACGTCGTCGAACTCGACCGCGACCGGACCCGCGGGGATCGCGACGGCGTCGGGCTTCTCCTGGATGAGCGGTTCCAGGTCGAGCACCTCGAAGACGCGCTCGAAGCTGACGATCGCGCTCATGATCTCCACCCGGGCGTTGGCGAGGCTCGTCAGGGGTGCGTAGAGGCGCGTGAGCAGGAGGGCGAGGGTGACCACCTCGCCGGTGTCGAGCTGCCCGGCGAGCGCGAGGAAGCCGCCGACC
The DNA here is from genome assembly GCF_044755105.1 of Arthrobacter sp. NPDC092385. Classification (NCBI taxonomy): domain Bacteria; kingdom Bacillati; phylum Actinomycetota; class Actinomycetes; order Micrococcales; family Micrococcaceae; genus Arthrobacter; species Arthrobacter sp. NPDC092385. The sequence continues at coordinate 61,628 of NZ_JBIVQL010000003.1, read as the reverse complement.
CCGTAGACCAGGGCCAGCGCCAGCGCTGAGACGAGCATCAGCGCGGTGAAGAAGACGAACTGCAGCATCGCCGTCCGCACGCCGATGTCCCGCACGCGCGCTGCACGGACACGGAACTCCTCGGCCTCCTCGTCCGGCCGCCCGAAGAGCTTGACCAGCGTGGCGCCGGGGGCCGAGAAGCGCTCCGTCATCTGCGTGCTCATGGCCGAGTTGTGGTCGGCTGCCTCCCGGCGGAGCGCAGCGAGGCGGCTGCCCATGCGGCGCGCAGGGACCAGGAAGATCGGCAGCATGACGACGGCGAGCACCGTGACCAGCCAGGAGGTGCTCAGCATGACAGCGAGCGTGAGGACCAGGGCCACGAGGTTCGTGACCACCCCGGAGAGGGTGCCGCTGAACGCCTGCTGCGCACCGATGACGTCGTTGTTCAGCCGGCTCACCAGCGCCCCCGTGCGTGTCCTCGTGAAGAAGGCGATGGGCATCTTCTGCACGTGGTTGAAGACGGCGGTGCGGAGATCGAGGATGACGCCCTCCCCGATGCGGGCCGAGTACCAGCGCGTCACGAGGGACACGGCGGCATCCGCCACGGCGACCAGGGCGATCACGACGGCGAGCCACACGACGGTGCGCACCTCCCCGCGGGCGACGATCACGTCGACCACCTGCCCGGCGAGGACCGGAGTGGCCACCGCGAGGAAAGCGCCCGCCACCGACAGGATGATGAACAGCACCAGCTTGGACCGGTACGGCACGGCGAAGGTGAGGATGCGGCGGACCGATTCCCTCGAGAAGCCGTGCTTGCCGTCCTTCGCCGTCGAAATCTTGTAGAGCGAGCTCCAGGCCGCGCCTTCCATGCTCATAGCGATTTCCTTCCATGGACGCCGGATCCAGCTTAGGTCCCCGGTTCCTGGGCCCCCGCCGCAACACTTCGGAACAATAAGTGGATGCTCCGGTGTTCACCTCAGTAGTGTTCAACTCCGGCCCCGATCGGGTGGAGCGGACGTACCTAGGATTCAAGCCGTCCGCGGCTCCTTCTATTTCCCCCACCCGCCGTGCCCGCCCATCCGAGACCGAAGGAAATTCCATGACCCACCGCTTGTCCATCCTTGGTGCAGCCGCAGCCCTCACCCTCGCCCTCGCGGGCTGCGCGACGTCGACCCCGGCCACCGAGGGCGGCGGCTCCGAGTCCGCGGCACCGACGGGCCTGCAGGAGATCCAGGACGCCGGCGTCCTGGCCGTGGGCACGGAAGGCACGTACAAGCCCTTCAGCTATCACGAGGAAGGCAGCGGCGAGCTCACCGGGTACGACGTCGAGGTCATCACCGCCGTGGCGGAGAAGATGGGCGTCGAGGCCGAGTTCCAGGAGACGCAGTGGGACGCGATCTTCGCCGGACTGGAAGCAGGCCGGTTCGACGTCATCGCCAACCAGGTCTCCATCACGGACGAGCGCAAGGAGACGTACGACTTCTCCGATCCCTACACCGTCAGCTCGGGCGTGATCGTGACGTCCGCGGACAACAACGACATCTCCTCCTTCGAGGACCTGTCCGGCAAGACGACCGCGCAGTCGCTGACCAGCAACTGGTACGAGCTCGCCACGGAGGCCGGTGCGAACGTCGAGCCCGTCGAGGGCTGGGCGCAGTCCGTCACGCTCCTCGAGCAGGGCCGCGTGGATGCCACGATCAACGACGAGCTGACGTACCTCGACTACCAGAAGACGAACAACAACGCCGGCATCAAGATCGCCGCGACGACCGACGAGACCTCCGAGAGCGCCGTCGCCGTCCGCAAGGGCAGCACCGAACTCGTGGACGCCATCAACACGGCCCTCGGGGAACTGCGCGCCGACGGCACGCTCGCCGAGATCTCCGAGAAGTACTTCGGCTCCGACGTCAGCGAGTGATGCCGGCACCAGTGCGGGGCCGGCACGCGGTGAAGCAGCCGCGTATGGATGGAGGAGCTGACTGATGGACTGGGAGTTGCTGCGCACCTCCTTCTGGCCGATGCTCTCCGGCGGCCTGACGGGCACCATCCCGCTGTCGCTCGCGTCCTTCGTGCTCGGCCTCGCACTGGCCCTCGTCGTCGCCCTGATGCGCATCAGCGGGCAACCGGTGCTCGCGGCCATCGCGCGCGCCTATGTGTCGGTCATCCGCGGCACCCCGCTGCTGGTCCAGCTGTTCGTCATCTTCTACGGCCTGCCGTCCGTCGGGCTGACCATCGATCCCTGGCCGAGTGCGATCATCGCCTTCTCGCTCAACGTGGCAGGCTACGCGGCCGAGATCCTGCGCGCCGCCATCCTGTCCGTCCCGAAGGGCCAGTGGGAGGCGGGACACACCATCGGGATGTCCCGCACCCTGACCCTGCGCCGCGTCATCCTCCCCCAGGCCGCGCGCGTCTCCGTGCCGCCGCTGTCCAACACGTTCATCAGCCTCGTCAAGGACACGTCCCTGGCCTCGCTGATCCTCGTGACGGAGCTGTTCCGCGAGGCGCAGCAGATCGCGGCTTTCTCCCAGCAGTTCATGCTGCTGTACCTCGAGGCCGCCGCGATCTACTGGGTGTTCTGCCTGGTGTTGTCCAGCGGCCAGTCCGCGCTCGAGAAGAGGTTGGACCGTTATGTCGCCCGTTGATCCCCTGCGACCGCACACCACCGAGGGCCCCCTGCTGGAGGTCACCGGCCTGCAGAAGTCCTTCGGGACCAACCGGGTGCTCTCCTCGATCGACCTGCACGTCGACAGCGGCCAGGTGATCGCGCTCGTGGGCCCTTCGGGCTCCGGCAAGACCACCGTGCTGCGCTGCCTCAACGGCCTGGAGACGCCCGACGCCGGCACCGTCGCCTTCCGCGGTGGCCCCTCGGTGGACTTCGGCGCGAAGGTGACGAAGAAGGAAGCCCTGTCGCTCCGCGACCGCAGCGCCATGGTCTTCCAGAACTACAACCTGTTCCCGCATATGACGGTGCTCGAGAACATCATCGAGGGTCCTGTCCAGGTCCAGAAGCGGCCCCGGAAGGAGGCGGTCGCGGACGCGGAGCGGCTCCTCGCGCGCGTCGGGCTCGCGGAGAAGCGGGACGACTACCCGTTCAACCTGTCCGGCGGGCAGCAGCAACGCGTCGGGATCGTCCGCGCCCTCGCCCTGCAGCCGGACCTGCTCCTCTTCGACGAGCCGACGTCGGCCCTCGACCCCGAACTGGTGGGCGAGGTGCTCACCGTCATCAAGGAGCTCGCCGAGGAGAAGTGGACCATGGTGATCGTGACGCACGAACTGGCCTTCGCCCGCGAGGTCGCGGACGAGGTGGTCTTCATGGACGGCGGGGTCGTCGTCGAACACGGCCACCCCGACCAGGTGCTGCGCAATCCCCGCGAGGAGCGCACGCGCCGGTTCGTGCAGCGCCTACTCAACCCCTTCTGATCCGCCTTCTCTTCTGTCCGGCCTTCTCTTCTGATCCGCCTTCCCTTCTGACAGGCCTTCCCTTCTGACCGGCCTTCCCTTCTGATCCGCCTTCCCTTCTGACCGGCCTCGCGCCGCCGGCACTGCGGCTTCGTGCACGGCTTTCGCGGCGACACCTCCCGGAACGGCGGCGTGTTGCACGACGACACGCCCTTTCGCGCCGAAGCACGTGCACGAAGCCGCGCCGGTCCGCGCCGAGACACGTGCACGAAGCCGCGCCGGTCCGCGCCACCGGCTCCGATCCCGGCAGCCCGGGCCGGCACGCCGGCCAGGGCGGGAGCCTGCTCAGGCCACGATGCGGTCGGGGTGCGAGTAGCAGTTCAGGGAGGACCCGCGGCTGAAGCCCACGAGGGTGAGCCCGGCGTCGTCCGCAAGGTCCGCCGCCAGCGAGGACGGCGCGCTGACGGCGGCGAGGACGGGGATGCCCGCGAGCTGCGCCTTCTGCACCAGTTCGAAGGACGCCCTGCCGGAGACCTGCAGGATGGTTCCCCGGAGGGGCAGCATCCCCTCGCGCAGCGCCCAGCCGACCACCTTGTCCACGGCGTTGTGGCGTCCGACGTCCTCCCGGAGGCACAGGAGCTCCCCCTCGGCCGTGAAGAGGCCTGCGGCATGGACGCCGCCGGTGCGGTCGAACAGCTTCTGGCTCTCGCGCAGGCGGTCGGGCAGGGACGCGAGGACCCCGAGGTCGACCGGCGACGTATCGGTGTGCAGGTCGAAACGGGAGGACTTCCGCACCGCGTCGATCGAGGCGGTGCCGCAGATGCCGCACGAACTCGAGGTGTACACGTGGCGCTCCATCGCGGTGTCCGGCAGTTCGACTCCCGGCCGGAGTTGCGCCTCGACCACGTTGAAGGTCTGCTGGCCATTATCGTCCACGCCCGCGCAGTAACGCAGGCTCGGCAGCTGGCCGGGTTCCCAGACCACACCCTCCGAGACGAGGAAGCCTGCCACGAGGTCGAAGTCGTCGCCCGGGGTGCGCATGGTCACCGTGAACGCGCTGCCGCCGAGCCGGATCTCCAGCGGCTCCTCCCCCGCGAGGACGTCCTCACGGCGTCCTGTCTGCGCTCCGATGCGGAATTTGGTGATGCGGCGGCGCTGCGTGACCCTGTTCATTCGGCACTCCTTACCTCGGCCCTATGATGAGGTTAGTTGACCCCAGACACCACTTGGTGTGTCGACTTCGACACGAGGATGTGGATAGCGTGGCAACGAAGGCGCCGAAAGACAACATCGACGAGTCCCGGCTGAGGGTAGGCGCCCGCAAGACGAAGGCCGTAGGCCTGCCGGCCGTCCTGAACTCGCTCAAGATCTCGCTCGACCAGATGGGACCCGTCCGGAGCGCGCAGACCCTCCTCGCCGTCAACCAGGTCAAGGGCTTCGACTGCATGGGCTGCGCCTGGCCGGAGGGCGACAAGCGCCACACCGCCGAGTTCTGCGAGAACGGCGCGAAGGCCGTCGCCGAGGAAGCCACCCGCCGCACCGTCCCGCCGTCGTTCTTCGCCGACCACCCGGTCGAGGACCTCCTGACCCGCGACGACTACTGGCTCGGCCAGCAGGGACGCCTCACCCACCCGATGCTGCTCGACGACGGCGGTACCCACTACCGGCCCGTGTCCTGGGAGGAGGCGTACCAGGTGATCGTCGACGAACTCGCCGCGCTCGACAGTCCGGACGAGGCCGTCTTCTACACCTCCGGACGCACCTCCAACGAGGCCGCCTTCCTGTACCAGCTCATGGTGCGCGGCATCGGGACGAACAACCTGCCCGACTGCTCCAACATGTGCCATGAATCCTCCGGATCCGCGCTCAACGAGACCCTCGGCGTCGGCAAGGGCACGGTGTCGCTGCTCGATCTCGATACCGCGCCGCTGATCATCATCGCCGGGCAGAACCCGGGCACCAACCACCCCCGCATGCTGACCTCGCTGGAGAAGGCGAAGAAGAACGGCGGGGCGATCGTGGCCATCAATCCGCTGCCCGAGGCGGGCCTGATGCGGTTCGAGAACCCGCAGAACCCGATGGGACTGCTCGGCACCCGGTTCGGCGGCGGCACCGCCCTGGCCGACGACTTCCTGCAGATCCGCATCGGCGGGGATCAGGCCCTGTTCCGCGGCCTCGGCAAGCACCTGCTCGAGCGCGAGGAGGCCACGGGCACCGTGTTCGACCACGCGTTCATCGCCGAGCACACCCTCGGACTCGAGGACTACCTCGCTAGCCTCCGGGAGACCAGCTGGGAGGAGATCACGGCGGCGAGCGGCATCCCCAAGGCCGAGATCACGAAGGTGGGCGACCGCATGATCGCCTCCCCCGGCACGATCGTCTGCTGGGCCATGGGGCTGACGCAGCACAAGCACTCCGTCGCCACGCTGCGCGACGTCGTCAACGTCCTCCTGCTGCAGGGCAACGTCGGCAAGCCCGGCGCTGGGGTCTGCCCCGTCCGCGGGCACTCGAACGTCCAGGGCGACCGCACGATGGGCATCTTCGAGCGGATGCCGGCGGCGTTCCACGACGCCCTCGACGAGCGCTTCCGCTTCGAGTCCCCGCGCAGGCACGGCTTCGACACGGTGGCGGCCATCCGCGCCATGCGTGACGGCAAGGCCCGGGTCTTCATGGGCATGGGAGGCAACTTCGTCCGCGCGACGCCGGACACCAACGTCACCGAGCAGGCCCTGCGCAACACTCGCCTGACCGTGCAGGTCTCCACCAAGCTGAACCGCTCGCACCTCGTGACCGGCACGCGTGCGCTGATCCTCCCGGCGCTCGGTCGGACGGACCGGGACACCCAGGCCGGCGGCGACCAACGCGTCACCGTCGAGGACTCGATGAGCGCCGTGCACGCCTCGACCGGCCGGCTGCAGCCCTCGAGCACCGAGATGCGCTCGGAGATCGCGATCGTGTGCGAGCTCGGCGACCGGCTCTTCGCCCGTTCCGGGAGCCCCTTCCGCGAGAACGCCCCGCAGCTGGACTGGACGGCCGCGCAGGCGGACTACCGGGTGGTCCGCGAGCACATCAGCGCCGTGGTGCCGGGCTTCGACGACTTCGAGGACCGCCTCGACAAGCCCGGCGGGTTCGTGCTGCCCAACGGCCCGAGGGACAGCCGGACCTTCACCACCGCGACGGGCAAGGCGAACTTCACCGCCAACACCCTCGAGTACCCGCACGTGCCGGCGGGCAGGCTGATCCTCCAGACCCTGCGGTCCCACGACCAGTACAACACCACGATCTACGGCAAGGACGACCGCTACCGCGGCATCTCCGACGGCCGCCGCGTCGTCTTCCTGAGCCCACAGGACATCGCGGAGGCGGGCCTCGACGACGGCGACATGGTGCACCTTGTCTCGGAATGGGCCGACGGCGTCGAACGCCGCGCAGAGGACTTCCGCGTGGTCGCCTACTCCACGCCGAAGGGGTGTGCGGCAGCCTACTACCCGGAGACGAACGTGCTGGTGCCGCTGGATTCGACGGCGGACATCAGCGGGACCCCGACGTCCAAGTCGGTCATCGTGCGCCTCGAGAAAGCCCTCTGACACGCGGGAGCGCCGGCTCTAAGCGGGCGCTCCCGTCCCATCGGCGTGCGGGGCAGGAGCTGTCCTGTCAGCCGGTCACCCAGGGCAGGGACAGCGCCGGGACGTCCTCGCCGGCAGCACACCCTTCGGCCGGAACGACCAGAACGCCATCGGCGGAAGCGAGCCCGCGCAGCATCCCGGAGCGCTGGTGGGTGCTCGGCACGGCGCGTCCGGAGTCGGTGCGGTAGGGCACCAGGCGGCTCCTGCCGCGCAGTGGCTCGAAGGCATCAGCGCTTGCGACCATGGCGGGCTCCTCGAGGGGCGATCCACGCAAGCCTGCGAGCAGGGGGGCGGCCACCGTCAGCATGGCCATCATGGCCGCGAGCGGATTCCCGGGAAGCCCCACCAGGAACCGCCCGTCGGGAAGCCGCGCCAGCAGTGTCGGATGCCCGGGGCGCATGGCGATCCCGTCGATGATCAGCTCGGCGCCGAGCACCGTGAGCGCGCGCCGGATGTGATCCGCGGAGGAGCTGCCCGTTCCCCCCGTGGTGATGAGGACGTCGCCGGACGCCCGTGCGAGGGAGAACTCGTCGGTCGGCTCCGCGCTGATCGCCGCCACGACGTCGTCGAGATCGTCCTTCGCGCGGGCCGCACCATCTACATGCCCGCCCAGCATGGCGACGAATCCGGGCAGCTGCGGGCCGAAGGTGTCGCGGACCTGCCCAGGGTGCGGCAGGCCGTGGTCGATCACCTCGTCGCCGGTCATGAGCAGCGACACGCGGGGGGCCCTGAGGACGGCGAGCGTGTCGTGTCCGCACACCGCGGCAAGGGCTATCTGCGCGGGGTTCAGGACGACGCCGGCCGGGATCGCCTCCGAGCCCTCCTCCGCCTCCTCCCCCGCAGGCCTCACGTGCTCGTGCGGTGCCGGTTCGTCCGGCCGGGCAGACTCGTTGCGGTCCAGGACGTCCCCGCGGACGGCGCCGTGCTCCGTCCGAAGGATCCCGACGGCGTTCCGCGGGACGACTCCGCCGGTCAGGATGAAGGTCGCCTGCCCGGGAGCGAGGGAGACCTCGCCGGAATCCGCGTGCGGCGACGGCCGCCCCCTGGGATGCTCCTCCGGCGCGGCATGGCTCACCAGGGTCCACGGCGGCTCGCCGTTGACCGCCCAGCCGTCCATCGCCGAGGACGCGTAGTGCGGAATCGACTGCAGGGCGTGCACCGGCTCCGCGAGGGTCTGGCCGAGGGCGTCCGCCAGGGTGACGGTCTGGAACGGGAGGGGGCGTCCCGCGTCATGCGCCAGCGTGCGGGCGGTCGCCCAGTCGATGTCGCGGGCTCCCGTGGCCTCGCTCATTCGGAGGCACCTTCCGCTGCGGCCCCTGCGCAGAGGGCATCGGCCACCGCCATCGCGGAGCGCATGGCCAGCTGCTCCTCGGCCTGGCCGCTGCCGACGGCGAGCCCCGCGGCGTACCCGACGACGAAGGTCGTGAGGGGCGCGGCCGGGCGGACGACGCCGTGGGCGGCCTTGCCCGCGAGCCCGAGGACGGCGTCGATGTCCACCTCCGTCCCGTCGATCTCGAAGGCGGCGAGCAGCTTCTCGGTCCAGTCGTGCAGCAGCTTCTGGCGATCGTCCATGGGCCCTCCGGGCGGTTCTAGGGGACGACGACTCCGAGCGTTCGCGCATCATCCCAGGTGTCGACGTCGTGCGTCGTGCCCGGCGGAACCGGGACTGGTCTGGTCTTCACAGTAGCAAGGAGGCTGCGCATCGACAGGTTGTCCGCCGGCCCGAGCGCCAGCACGGCGTCGATGGCAGCAGCGAGGTCGGCGCTGCGGTAGAGCGCCGCCAGCGGCTGGTCCCGGCCGCCGTCGACAGCGACCAGCGAGACCTGCCCGTCCCGTGCCGCTTCGGCGAGCAGTGCCGTCACGAGTTCGTCCACGCGGGGCATGTCGCAGGCCAGGACCGCGCACCAGGGCGCCCTGCGTCCCGGCTGCGCGGTGAAGCCGGCGACGACGGCGGCCGCCGGTCCCGCGAAGGCGGGTTCCTCCCGGACGAAGCGTGCTCCTGCGGGCGCGGAGGACCGACCGTCGTCGGGCTGCGGCCCCACGACCGTCAGCTGCCCGGCGCGCGCCAGGGCCGCGCACGTGCGCTGCAGCAGCGTCCGGCCCTCCAGCACGAGGCCGGCCTTCGGCACCCCGCCCAGGCGGGAGGACCGGCCACCGGCCAGGATGACGGCGTCGAACGCGGGGACGTCCGGGATCACGCGGCGTTCTCCTCGAGGAAGGCGCTCCACTGCGGGGCAGGCCTCTCGAGTTCCCTGATCTGCCACTGGCGGCCGCGGGGAGGAAGCGGCACGATCCGCAGCTTCCAGCCGAGGCTGCTCAGCGTCTTGTCGCCCTTCGCGTTGTTGCACTTCAGGCAGCAGGCGACGAGATTCTCCCAGGTGTCCGCGCCTCCCCTCGACCGAGGCAGAACGTGGTCGATGGTCGAGACCGTCTTCCCGCAGTAGGCGCACAGATGGTTGTCGCGCCGCAGCACGCCCCGGCGCGTGGCGGTGACGTCGTGCCGGTACGGGACCTTCACGTACCGGTTGAGGAGGATCACGGACGGTCTGCCGAGGATCTCCGTGGGACCGACGATCGGTTCGTCGTCCTCCGCGACGACACTCGCCTTCCCCGTGAGCACAAGCACCAGTGCCCGGCGGAACGTGATGACCGCCAGTGGTTCATACCCTGCATTCAGAACAAGAGTGCGCATGGAGCAAGCCTCATTGCTGACCTGTTCCCCGCAACCGGTTGCCATCCCGGGGTACGGGAGAAGTGCTTCGGATTGGACACTGCAAGGGTAAGCCGGAGGCCCGTCCGCCGCTAATCCGTGCGACAGCGGGTTGACGTGCCGCCCGCTTCCGGTTCCGGTGCGGGTTAACTGCAGGAGGACCGGCACGGGGTGCCGGTCCTCCTGCAGTGACGTCGGTGCTGGATCAGCCGCCGACGCGGATGTACACGCCGCCCGAGCCGAGCTCGGCCGGTGCGATCACCGTGGTGTTGCCGTTGAATCCGCCGTGGACGGCCTTGCCGCCGCCGATGTAGACCGCGATGTGGGCCATGCCCATGCCGCCGTTGGCGTAGTAGATGAGGTCGCCCGGGATGGCCTGACCGGCGCTCACCGTGCGGCCGAGGGAGAGGTAGCCTGCCGGCCAGCCGTGGAAGTTGATGCCTGCCGCCGCGAGCGAGTTGCTGACGAGGCGCGTGCAGTCCTGCATGACGCCGAGCTGGCCCTGGGCCGCTGCCGCGATGGTGGCGGCGACACCGGAGGACACCACGGGAGCGGCAGCCGGTGCGGGAGCCGGGGCAGGCGCCGGTGCCGGAGCCACAGCCCGGGCAGGTGCCGGAGCGGCCGCGACGGCGGCAGCAACGACGGGCGCTGCGACAGGCGCAGGGGCAGCTGCGACGGGGGCAGCAACGACGGGGGCAGCAACGACGGGCGCTGCGACAGGCGCAGCAACAGGAGCGGGAGCGGGAGCGACGGGGGCGGGAGCCTCGACGACCGGGGCCTCCACGACCGGGGCCTTCTCGGCGACGACGGGCTTGGCGTTGACCTTCACCGGCGTCATGTTGAAGGACACTGCGGTGCCGGTGGACGCGACGACGACCGCACGGGCCGAGGTCACGGTGACGTTGGAGGCGGCGACCTCGCGCTGGGGCTGCAGGTCCGCGGCATTGGCCGCGACACCGCTGGTCAGGACGAGGCCCGACGCTGCGGCGATGACGGCAGCCTGGCGGCCCATCCCGCCGGCGTTGGTGGTGACGGCTTTGGCGAGGGCCGAGAAGCTGGCAGCGTTCTGCGCTTCTCCCCGGTGGCGTGCAATGGTGGCGCGTGAAGACATGGGGGGTTTCTCCGTGTGTGGTTTCTAGCGGACGCGGACGAAGCCGGCGCCGGGGAGGTCTGACAGGCTGTGGAGGCCGGTGTTCATGCCGTTCAGGCCGCCACTGATGACCTGGCCGTTGCCGACGTAGATCGCGACGTGGCCGCCGGTGATCACGAGGTCGCCCGGGGCGGGGCTGCCGACGACATCACCGAACTGGTAGAACTGGCCGGGAGCGAGGTCTCCGACGGACTTGCCGACCGAGCGCAAGGCCTTCTCGACCATGGCGGTGCAGTCCTGGGCGACGCCGATCTGGGCGTAGGCCGAGCCGACCAGGCCGGCAGCGACGCCGGAGGACTGGACGGGGGCGGGAGCAGGAGCCTGCTGCACCACGGGCGCGGCGGCAGGAGCCGGCGCGGCAGCGACGGGCGCGGCGGGCCTGGCAACCGGCGCTGCAGGCACGGCGGCCGCTGCGGGAGCGACAGCCACTGCGGGAGCGACAGGTGCAACCGGCGCTGCGGGAGCGACAGGAGCCGCGACCTGCACGACGGCAGCTGGAGCGGGGGCGGCCTCGACGACGGGGGCGGCCTCGACGACGGGTGCCGGCGCCTCGACGACGGGCTCCGGAGCGGGAGTGACCTCGACGGCCACGCGGTCGAAGGAGACCTCGGCGGTGGCGGGAACCGTGACCTCGGCCGAGACGACCCGGCTCACGGCCAGTGCCGCGGAGGACTGGACCTCGCGCTCGGCGGTGGTGGCTCCCTGGGCCGGCAGGCCTGCGGTGAGCACCAGGCCCGAAGCGGCGACGATGACGGCTGCCTGGCGGCCGACAGATCCGGCGTTGGACGCGACTGCGGCGGAAAGAGCCGTCAGCGGGCTCACGGTCTGGGGCGCGCGGTGGCGGCCCGAAAAGTTATTGGACACGTTGGATTGCCTCTCCCAACGCCTGCGAGGTGAGCTGTCGGATTCGGATGGGAGTCACCCGGCCGCTGCGTGAGCAGCGACTTAACCCCAAGGATTTCAGTTACGAAACCCGAAAATTGGTTCCCCCGCCTCTGCCATGCGATGGTGCGGACGGACCTCCGGCAATGGCAGAGCTAGGCGATTTGCAGGAGGGTGCCGGATCTAGAGCGAATTTGGCACGAGATGAAGGCTACAGCAGAATCCGCGTTATGTCACATTCCGGTCACGAAACGGTGTGTTCTTGATGACGACGGCACTCCGTGCACCGTGTGTGGCCGTTCAGGCCGCGACGGAGACGAACACGTGCGACGCGACTTCGGGCGGCAGTTCGAGTGCACCCTCGACGCCGGGGACGCGCACGGAGACGTAACCGCCCACGGACTCCAGGTTGAGGTGCGCACCCGGGCGCAGGCCGCCCTCGTCGAGCTGCGTGAGGAGTTCCGGATCCACCTGGATCGGCTCGGCCAGGCGGACCAGCGTGACCTGCTTCTCGGGCGAGTAGGTGCCCATCGCGGAGAGCAGGGTCACCACGCCGTCGGTGACCAGCTCCGACTGGACGCCGCCGATGGCCTCGAGGCCGGGGATGGGGTTGCCGTAGGGGGATTCCGAGGGCTTCCCGAGCAGTTCGTAGAGCCTGCGCTCGACGCGCTCGCTCATGACGTGCTCCCAGCGGCAGGCCTCGTCGTGCACGTACGCCCAGTCGAGCCCGATGACGTCGCTCAGCAGGCGCTCGGCGAGGCGGTGCTTCCTCATGACCTCGGTAGCGCGCCGGCGGCCCACTTCGGTCAGTTCCAGGTGCCTGTCGCCGGAGACCACCACGAGCCCGTCGCGCTCCATGCGGCCGATGGTCTGGGACACGGTGGGCCCGGAGTGGCGCAGCCTCTCGGCGATGCGCGCGCGTAGCGCGACGATGTTCTCTTCCTCGAGCTCAAGGATGGTCCGCAGGTACATCTCGGTGGTGTCGATGAGGTCCGTCATGCGGTTCAGCTCCTTGGTGCGGTGCGGGTGCCCGGCTGGAATGCCTCACGCCGGCGAGGGGGGCCACAGCCGCCACGGCCTGTTCCGCCCCACGCTTCCCAAGGTTAACGCATGGTGCAACAGGCCCGGCAATCCCGGGAGGAGCACGGCGGCGGCGGTCCACGGCGCCGTCCGCGGCAGCGTTCACAAATGGAGGCACCGCTCCCGCTGGGGCAGAATGAGGGCGATACCCGCCGCCGAAACAGCTGGAGCAGCCATGACCGAAACGCCCCGCATCCCCGAACACCTGCTGCCCGCGGACGGCCGGTTCGGCGCGGGCCCCTCCAAGGTCCGGAGCGCACAGATCGACGCCCTCGTGTCGGCCGGCCGGTCCCTGCTTGGGACATCCCACCGCCAGGCACCCGTGCGCAGCCTGGTGGGGCGCGTGCGGGAAGGGCTCGGCACCTTCTTCGGAGCACCCGAGGGATATGAGGTGGTGCTCGGCGTAGGCGGCTCCACGGCATTCTGGGACGTCGCGACGTTCGGACTCGTGGAACGGAAGGCGCAGCACCTCTCGTTCGGCGAATTCGGCTCCAAGTTCGCCTCCGCCACCGACAGGGCGCCGTTCCTCGAGGCCTCCAGCATCATCACGTCGGAGCCCGGCTCGCGCCCCTCGGCGGTTGCGGAGGCCGGGGTGGATACGTACGCCTGGCCGCAGAACGAGACCTCGACCGGTGTCGCGGCTCCCGTCCGCAGGATCGACGGTGCGGACGACGGCGCGCTGGTCCTCGTGGATGCGACGTCCGCGGCGGGCGGCCTCGATGTCGACGTGTCGCAGGCCGACGTCTACTATTTCGCGCCGCAGAAGAACTTCGCCTCCGACGGCGGGCTGTGGCTCGGTCTCTTCTCCCCCGCCGCGCTCGAACGCGCGGGACGGATCGCCGCGGGCGAGCGCTGGATCCCCGATTTCCTCGACCTGCAGACGGCGATCGACAACTCACGCCTGAACCAGACGTACAACACGCCGTCGCTGTCCACCCTCGTGACGCTCGACGCGCAGGTGCAGTGGCTCAACGCCCAGGGCGGGCTTCCCTTCGCCGCGGCCCGCACGGCCGACTCCGCCGGGCGGCTGTACTCGTGGGCGGAGGCCTCGCCCATCGCACGGCCGTACGTGGCACGTCCCGAGGACCGCTCGAACGTGATCGTCACGGTGGACTTCGATGAGGACATCGACGCCGCGCGCATCGCCGCCATCCTGCGCTCCAACGGGATCGTCGACGTCGAGCCCTACCGCAAGCTCGGCCGCAACCAGCTGCGCATCGCGACCTTCGTGGCGATCGAGCCCGACGACGTCTCGGCCCTCATCGCCTGCATCGACCACGTGGTCGAGAACCTCCTGTAGGGAACGGGACCCGCCGTCGAGGGGACACCCGTGACGCTACGGCGTCCCCTCGGCCGCGCCTGCTTCGTGGTCGAGCCGCAGGCGGCGGGGCGCCGTGCGGTCGTAGCGCAGCCGCACCTCGTGGTACCGCCAGGCCCAGAAGATGCCGACAGCGGCAGCGATCAGCCCTGAAGCGGCGGCGACGCCGAGGCTCCACCTCGGGCCGAACATGTCCGAGACCCAGCCCACGACCGGCGCACCCAGCGGTGTCCCCCCAAGGAAGATGGCGAAGTACAGGGCCATGACGCGTCCTCGCATCGCCGGATCGGTCGTCGTCTGGACGTAGGCGTTGGCGCTGGTCATCAGCGTCAGCGCGAAGAGCCCCACCGGCACGAGGGCCAGCCCGAACAGCCAGAGGTTCGGCGCCAGGGCGGCCAGGATGCAGGCGAGCCCGAACGCGGCCGATGCCCCGAAGATGAACCGCAGGCGCGGCCGGTCCCGTCGGGCGGACAGCAGGGCGCCCGCCACCGACCCCACGGCCATCACCGAGGACAGGACCCCGAACACACCGGCGTCCTGGCCGAACTCCGTACGGGCCATGGCGGCGATGAAGACGGCGAAGTTCAGCCCGAAGGTGCCGACGATGAAGATCGCGAGCATGACCACCAGGAGGTCCGGCCGGTGCCGCACGTAGCGGAAGCCGGCGCGGATCCGGCCCTTGCCCGGGGCCTGCCGTGGCTGCCTGTTGAGTTCGGAGCTGCGCATCGCGAGCAGCACGTACACCATGGCGCCGAAGGTGAGGGCGTTGATCATGAACACCCAGCCCGGGCCGACTCCCGCCGTGAGCAGTCCGGCGATCGCGGGGCCGATCAGGCGGGCGCCGTTGAAGGATGCGCTGTTGAGCGCCACGGCGTTCGGCAGGTACTCGTCACGGACCAGCTCGGACACGAAGGCCTGCCGCGCGGGGGCGTCGAAGGCCGAGACGACGCCGAGCGCGAGGGCGAAGGCGTAGACGTGCCACAGCACGGCGATGTCGAGGAGGACCATCAGGCCGAGGCCCACGCCCAGGAGCGCCATCGCGACCTGCGTGGTGGCGAGGAGCCGCCGCCGGTCCACCGTGTCCGCGATGAGACCGGCCCACGGGGCGATCACGAGCTGCGGGCCGAGCTGGAGGGCCATGACGATACCGAGGGCGGAGGCATTCTGCGGCGTGAGGATGTCGTACACCAGCCAGTCCTGCGCGGTGCGCTGCATCCAGGTGCCGACGTTGGAGATCAGTGCCCCGATGAACCAGAGCCTGTAGTTGTGGATCCCGAGCGATCGGAAGGTGGTCAAGCCCCTCCCCTCCCGTTCCGGCGCCACTGGTTCCTCACTCGGCGTCGGGCTGGTCCAGCGCGTCGTCGATCGACCCGGCTGCGTCGTCACCCGACGGCGCCTCGGTTCCGGCCGGCTGTGCCTGCGCATCCTCGGCGGGAGCAGCGTCCTCGATGGGAGCAGCATCCTCGGCGGGAGCAGCATCCTCGATGGGAGCAGCATCCTCGGCGGGAGCAGCATCGTCGGTCTGCGAGTCCTCGGGACGCACCCGCTCCGACCAGGGGAGCCATTCGGGCGCCAGCAGTGATGCCGCGGACGGCAGCAGTCCCACCTCGCAGACCGTGACGTCCTTGCTGCGCGCCACGCGGGCCACGCTCGCATACCACTGCCAGCCTCCGTACCCGGGAACGAAGGCTTCGAACCGGTGCGTGACGAGGCGCTCGCCCTCGACGACCGCGGAGACGTGCCGGCCGACCTGCGCCTCGGGTGCTATCTCGAGGACGCCGAGGCGGGCGCGGTCCACGGCGGCTTCGAGCACGGCGTCCGTCTTGGGGATGCGGCGCGCTGCGCGTGGTCTGCGCGGCGCCTCGGCGCGGACGGCTGCGTCGTCCGCGGCACGCGCGTCTCCGTCGGTCGGGGCAGTGCCTTCTGCTGTCTCCAGGTTGCTCGAGGTCATAGCGGAAAGCCTACGCGTCGAGGTCGTCGGCAACTGCCCTCAGGACGGCCGCGACCTTCGTAGCGTGTGCCTTCTCCGGGTAGCGCCCCTTGCGGAGGCCGTTCGACACCGCGTCGAGGAGCTTGATGAGGTCCTCGGTGATGACGGCCATGTCATCCGCGCTCTTGCGCGTGGCCTTGACCACGGAGGGAGCCTGCTCGAGGATGCGGGCGGACAGCGCCTGGAGTCCGCGGCGCCCGTCCGCCACGCCGAACTCGAGCTTGGTCCCGACCTTGACCTCGCTCACCCCGGCGGGAAGTGCCGAGGCATGCAGGAACACTTCCTTGCCGTCGTCCGTCGTCAGGAAGCCGAAGCCCTTGTCCGTGTCGAACCACTTAACTTTGCCGATGGGCACGTCGTCTACCTCTTCTTAGCTGTACCGGGCGGCGGGCGCCTGCGGTCTGGATCCCGGCCGCGCGGCACCGCCGGGTGCCTGGGCGCACTGCCACCGCAGGGGGAAGTCTGTGCCTCCTAGGATATCGCTTTTCGGGCGGCCGCCCCGCCGTGGTTCTTGTAGTCTGGGACGGCTATGATCCCAGACGAACCGGCAGCGAGCCCCTCGACCGACCAGCCCGAGCCCGGCTCCGGAGCCGAGCGGTCCTCCCCCGGCCGATCCGCCGTGATGGTGCTCGCCGTGGCGTTCGCGGCCGTCGGGCTGCTCTCCCTGGCCGCCATCCTCGCCACGGCTTTCCTCCAGGGAACCGTCTGGCCGGGCTTCGTGCTCGCCACCTACTTCTGCCTGCCGATCGCCTTTTTGCTGATGGCCGCGCTCATCATCTGGTCGGCCATCTCCCGCCGCCGCTCCTGAGCGTCCCGGCGCCGTCCCGTGATCGACGGGTCCATCTCCGGCGCCGTGTCGGAGGTGCCGGGTAGCCTTGGAGCGATGTCCGCAATCCGAGCACTGGCCGAGCAGCTGGCACTCCGGAGCGATGACGACCTGCGCCGCCTCCTCGCCGTCCGGCCCGACCTCATCCTTCCCCCGGTGCCGGACTTCGCCGCGCTCGCGGCACGCGCCTCCACGCGCGCCAGCCTGCAGCGTGCCCTCGACAATGTCACCCGCCCCCAGCTGCAGGTCCTCGAGGCGATCGTGGTCCTCACCGAGGACCACGGCGGCGCGGTTCCACCCGAGAGCCTGGCGGCTGCCGTCTCGACCACGCAGGGCGAGGCACTCGACCTGATCGTCGCGGGACTCGTCGAGCGGGCGCTCGTCGTCGGCACCGCGGCGGAGGGTCTCCTGCCGGTCGGTGCACTGGCCGAGGCGCTCGGCCCCTACCCCGCCGGCCTCGGAAGGCCCTTCCGCACGCTGGCGCGCTCCATCCCCCGCTACGGGCCGTTCCTGATCCACGCCGTGCCCCTCGTGGCCCCGGAGGTCGACGTCAACGCCCTGACGTCCGCATCCGCCGCGCAGGTCCTGGACGGCGTGGCAGCGGACCCGTCGGCCTGGAACCGGCTCATCGCCGGGGCGCCCGAGGACGCGGTGACACTGCTCTCGCGGCTGCGCGACGCCCCGGTCGGTTCGACGGCGACGGGTGACGACGGCGGTGCCTCACCCGCCGTACGCTGGCTGCTCGACCGGTGCCTGCTCGCACCGCTGGACGCCCTGCACGTCGAACTGCCGCGCGGCGTCGGGCTGGCCGTCCGTGGACATGCCGTGTACGCGTCCCTCGAACTGGATCCACCCGCAGCGACCGCCCGGACCACGCGCGCAGCACTGCGGGACAACGCAGCCTTCGGCGCGATCGCGGAGACCCTCCGGCTGATGACCGCCCTGCTCGGGTCCGTCGCCACCACTCCTGTCGCCACCCTCCGCTCCGGCGGAGTCGGCGTGCGGGAACTGAGGCGTGTCCGGGAGTCGCTGCTCAGCAACGACGGCGAGACCGCCTGGCTCCTGGAACTCGCGGCCGCAGTGGGGCTCCTGACCCTCGATCCCGACGACTCCCGCTGGAAGGTCTCGCGCCTCGACGCCTGGGAGGCCCTGGACCGGGACGCCCAATGGCTCCTCCTCGTCGAGGGGTGGCTCGCGGTGGACCGCGCTCCGGCGCTGATCGGCTCCCGGCTCCCGGACGGCACCGCGATCAACGCCCTTGCCGCGGAGGCGTCGCGGCCTGATGCGCCGATGGTGCGCCAGCGGCTGCTGGCCGTCGCCCTGGACCTCGCCGGCCCGGGCTCGGCTGGCGACAGCTCGCCCGACGGCGACGTCGTCGGATCCGCTGCCGTACCGGTCCTCACCGAGCAGTCGGTCCTCGCGCTCGCGACCTGGCACCAGCCCCGCCTGAACCGGCGTTTCACGCGTCTCCTGCCGGGCATGCTGGCGGAGGCCGCATCCCTCGGGCTGACGGGCGGCGGAGCGCTCACGGAGGCCGGACGCCTCGTCGCGGAGGGGCGCTTCGAGGATGCTGCCCTCGCCGTCCGGCGGGCCCTGCCGGATCCGGTGTCCCACGTCGTCCTGCAGGCAGACCTCACCGCCGTCGCGCCCGGGTACCTCCAACCCGAGGTGGCCCGCGGGCTCCTGCGCATGTCCACGCCCGAGGGACAGGGCCCCGCCACCACCTACCGGTTCTCGGCGGACTCGATCCGCGCCGCCCTCGACGCCGGCGAGGACGCCCCGTCGATCCTCGCCTTCCTGCGGGCCCACTCGGCGACCGAGGTCCCACAGGCACTGGAATACCTCGTCGAGGACACCGCAACCCGCCATGGGAGGCTGCGGGTGGGCCGGGCCGGCAGTTATGTGCGCACGGAGGACGACGCCGTCGCCGCCGCGGTCCTCGCGGACCCGCGGGCGCCGGCGCTCGGGATCGTGCAGGTGGCTCCGACCGTCCTGGTCTCACCGGCCTCGGCGCAGGAACTGACCGCGCTCCTGCGCGACCTCGGCTTCTCCCCCGCGTCGGATGCCGTCGGCGCCCTCGGTGCCACCGGAACCGCTGCCGCGGACGGCCCGGAGCCGGCCGGACCCGCCCGGGTCCCGCCCGGGCAGCTCAGGTCCCGCCTCAATCCCTGGTCCGTGGCCGAGGAGGAGATCAGCGCGCAGCTCGCCGCCCTCCGTTCCGCGGGGCCGGGTCCCGCGGACCTCGCGACGGGCTCGGACAGCGAGACGCTCCTCGGTCTGGAGACGCTGAGGGCCGCCATCCGGACGCGCAGCCGGATCCGCCTCGGCACCGCCGACAGCGAGGGGAATCACGTGCGCCAGGTGCTTGTTCCACTCTCGGTGTCGGGAGGCCGCCTGAGGGTGTTCGATCCCGAACAGCAGGTGGAGAAAGTCGTGTCCGTACACCGTGTCATGGACGTTGAGATCCTCGAAGGGAGCCCCGCAGATGGTTGACGGGCCACTGATCGTCCAGAGCGACAAGACCATCCTGCTCGAGGTGGACCACGAGCAGGCCACGGAGGCGCGCCATGCGATCGCCGCCTTCGCCGAGCTGGAGCGGGCTCCCGAGCACGTGCACAGCTACCGGCTCACGCCGCTGGGGCTGTGGAACGCCAGGGCTGCGGGGCTGGACGCCGAGCGCGTCCTGGACACGCTCCTGAAGTACTCGCGCTTCCCGGTGCCGCACGCCCTGCTCATCGACATCGAGGACACCATGTCCCGGTACGGGCGCCTCCGCCTCGAGAAGGATCCCCAGCACGGCCTCGTGCTCCGCACCACCGACTACCCCGTGCTCGAGGAAGTCCTGCACGCCAAGAAGATCCAGCCCCTGCTCGGGCCGAGGATCGACGGCGAGACCGTCGTCGTCCACTCCTCCCAGCGCGGGCAGCTCAAGCAGCTGCTGCTCAAGCTCGGCTGGCCGGCCGAGGACTTCGCGGGCTACGTCGACGGCACGCCGCATCCGATCGCGCTCGAGGAGGACGGCTGGACGCTGCGGCCCTACCAGCAGCTCGCGGTCGAGAACTTCTGGTCCGGCGGGTCGGGCGTCGTCGTGCTCCCGTGCGGAGCGGGGAAGACCCTGGTGGGGGCCGCGGCGATGGCCACGAGCCAGACCACCACGCTGATCCTCGTCACCAACACCGTCTCGGCGCGGCAATGGAAGGACGAGCTGCTCAAGCGCACGTCGCTGACGGAGGAGGAGATCGGGGAGTACTCCGGTGCCGTGAAGGAGGTGCGGCCCGTGACCATCGCGACGTACCAGGTCCTCACCACCAGGCGCGGCGGGCTGTACCCGCACCTCGAACTGCTCGACGCCAACGACTGGGGCCTGATCGTGTACGACGAGGTCCACCTCCTCCCGGCGCCGATCTTCAAGATGACCGCGGATCTCCAGGCGCGCCGCCGGCTCGGACTCACGGCGACCCTCGTGCGCGAGGACGGCCGCGAGGGCGAGGTCTTCTCGCTGATCGGCCCGAAACGGTACGACGCCCCGTGGAAGGACATCGAGGCGCAGGGCTACATCGCTCCCGCCGACTGCGTGGAGGTCCGGGTGGACCTGCCGCGCGACGAGCGCGTCGCGTATGCGATGGCCGACGACGCCGACAAGTACCGCCTGTGCGCGACGTCGGACACGAAGTCGGACGTGGTGGAGAAGCTCGTCGCCGAGCACAAGGGCGAGCAGCTGCTGGTGATCGGCCAGTACATCGATCAGCTCGACGACCTCGCGGCACGGCTCGACGCCCCCGTGATCAAGGGCGAGACGTCGGTGAAGGAACGCCAGCGCCTCTTCGACGCCTTCCGCGCCGGTGACATCCAGGTGCTCGTGGTCTCCAAGGTGGCGAACTTCTCGATCGACCTGCCGGAGGCCTCGGTGGCGATCCAGGTCTCCGGCTCGTTCGGGTCCCGCCAGGAGGAAGCCCAGCGCCTCGGCCGCCTGCTCCGCCCCAAGACCGACGGCCGTGCTGCCCGCTTCTACACCGTCGTCGCCCGGGACACGCTGGATCAGGATTTCGCCGCCAAGCGCCAGCGCTTCCTCGCGGAGCAGGGCTACGCCTACCGCATCCTCGACGCCTCGGGGATCGGGGACAGGGAGCCCAGGGACTAGCGAGCGATCCTACAGCCAGCATTCAGCATGCTCACAGACAATCTGCGGATACTGGTGCAGTGAAGAAAACTGGCCCTGAAGCGAAACTGCTGGTCGTCGACGACGAACCGAACATCCGCGAGCTCCTCTCGACCTCGCTGCGGTTCGCCGGCTTCGACGTCGTCTCCGCCGGGAACGGCCGCGACGCCCTCGCGGCCGCCGAGACGCACAATCCCGATCTCGCCGTGCTCGACGTCATGCTGCCGGACATGGACGGATTCACCGTCACGCGCCGGCTGCGTGCTGCCGGGCGGCACTTCCCCGTGGTCTTCCTGACCGCCCGCGACGACACCGATGACAAGGTCACCGGCCTGACCGTCGGTGGCGACGACTACGTCACGAAGCCGTTCAGCCTGGACGAGGTGGTGGCCCGCATCCGCGCTGTCCTGCGCCGCACCCACCCCCTCGGGGACGACGACGATGCCGTGATCCGCGTCGACGACCTCGAACTCGACGACGACGCGCACGAGGTCCGGCGCGGCGGAGAGGTCATCGACCTCTCCCCCACGGAGTTCAAGCTGCTGCGCTACCTCATGATGAACCCGAACCGTGTCCTCTCGAAGGCGCAGATCCTCGACCACGTCTGGGAATACGACTTCAACGGGGACGCGTCCATCGTGGAGTCCTACATCTCGTACCTGCGGCGGAAGATCGACAGGAACCCGGACGCCGTCGCCCTGATCCAGACCAAACGCGGCGTCGGTTACCTGCTCCGGACCGCCGACAAGCGGTAGCGCGCTCCCTTGGTCACGCGTTGGAACGCGGCGTCGCTCCGCTCGCAGCTCGTCGCGATCATCATGCTGCTCATGATCGTCACGGTGGGCATCACCGGGCTGGCCACCGTGTCCCTCCTGCGCGACGGGCTGATCGACCGGGTCGACGCCGATCTCCAGAACAACGCACAGGCCGTGGCGAAGACCCTCTTCCTGGAGGAGCCCGCAGCGGAGGGTGTCGCCCTGCGCTACTACGCCGCGGTCCTCGACACGAGCGGCAGGCCCTACGCCGCCAACCAGGCCACCGACACGACCGACGTCCCGGATCTCT
Organism: Arthrobacter sp. NPDC092385; assembly: GCF_044755105.1. Classification (NCBI taxonomy): domain Bacteria; kingdom Bacillati; phylum Actinomycetota; class Actinomycetes; order Micrococcales; family Micrococcaceae; genus Arthrobacter; species Arthrobacter sp. NPDC092385. The sequence goes on along the minus strand of NZ_JBIVQL010000003.1, from coordinate 39,441 downwards.
CGGGGTTGACGGTCGAGCGGATCGACGAGCTCGACGGCGCCGGCTTCAACCTCCCGGGTGAGCATTCGAGCACGGAGGACTGGCGGGCGAAGACGCTGACCTTCGCGAGCGGTGACGGCTACCTGGTCATAGCCACCCGGCTCGACACCGTGAACGAATCGCTGCAGGAAGCCTCCGAGGTCATCTTCACCTCGGGCCTCGTGACCACGGCCCTCGCCTCGCTCATCGCCTTCGTCACGGTGACCCGCCAGTTCGCGCCGCTGGCGCGGGTCGAGCGGACCGCGGCCGCCATCGCCGCCGGTGACCTCTCCCGCCGCGTCGCCGTCGAGCGTCCCGCCACGGAGATCGGCAGGCTGTCGCGGTCCCTCAACGCCATGCTCGCGCACATCGAGCGGGCGTTCGCAGCGCGGACGGCATCCGAGACGAAGATGCGGCGTTTCGTGGCCGACGCCTCCCACGAGCTGAGGACTCCCCTCGTCACCATCCGCGGGTACTCCGAGCTGTACCGGCACGGAGCGCTCCAGAAGGACGAGGACGTCGCCGCGGCGATGGGCAGGATCGAGAGCGAGGCCATCCGCATGGGCCAGTTGGTCGAGGACCTGCTGACCCTCGCGAGGATCGACGAGCAACGGCCCCTCGAGATGAAGCCCGTGGACCTCATGGTGCTCGGTCACGACGCCGCCTTCGACGCCCGCGCGACCGCCCCTGACCGGCCCATCACCGTCATGGGCCTCGACGGCGGCACGCCGCGTGCCGCCCCCACGAGGGGCGACGAGGCGCGCCTCCGCCAGGTGGTCGCCAACCTCATCACCAACGCGCTGCGCTACACGCCCGAGGGCTCACCGATCGAGATCGCCGTCGGAGTCGCACCGGTGCTGCACGGCCACAGCGATTCCGTCCTCGAGGTGCGCGACCACGGTCCGGGAATCTCGGAGGACGACGCCGCAAAGGTGTTCGAGCGCTTCTACCGTGCGGACACCTCGCGGCATCGGGAGACCGGCGGCACGGGTCTCGGCCTTGCCATCGTGGCCGCGCTGGTCGCCCAGCACGACGGCACGGTACGGCTGGAGGAGACCCCGGGCGGCGGGGCCACCCTGTCGATCCGGCTGCCGCACGTCTCGGACGACGGCGCTGACGACGACCATGCTGACGACGACGGTGCCGGCGACGGCGCTGCGTCGCCACAGCCCGGACCGGACCAGGAGCACGCCTTCTCGAACGGCATCACTCCTCCACAGGCCCCCTCGTCGAAGCCGGTTATCCACAAAGGCCGTGACGACCGCTGACATCGCTCCGCCCTGCCCTAGCGTCGGGAACGTCAAGAAAGCGCGAGCACACGGGAGCACAGCATGGCATTCTTTCACGTAGACACCGACAGCCTGGCCGCCAAGAGCAGCCAGGTGCAGGGCACCATCGGCAGGCTCCAGGCGGAGGTGAACTCCATGCAGGCCGGCCTGCGTGAACTCGAGGGCCTGTGGACCGGTCAGGCCGCCACCAACTTCCAGCAGCTGATCCTGCAGTGGCGCGCCACGCAGCAGCAGGTCGAGGAGTCCCTCACCGGCATCAACGAGGCCCTCAACGTGGCCACGCAGCAGTACGCAGACGCCGAGCTGAGCAACGCCCGCATGTTCATGAGCTGACGCAGCGGCGCCGAGCGGGCCGGCGCCGGGCCACCAGAGCCGTCCGCGGCATCCGTCCGTGCCGTAGACGACGAAAGGGCGGCACTCCCCTCGGGAGTGCCGCCCTTCTCGTGCCGGCCGATCAGTTCATGCTGGCCGAGCAGTTCGTGCCGGCTGATCAGTGGAGCGTCAGCGGTGGAGGGACTAGAAGCCGCCCATGCCGCCCATGCCGCCCATGTCGTCGCCGCCGCCGCCGGCAGGAGCTGCCTTCTCCGGCTTGTCGGCCACGACGGCCTCCGTGGTGAGGAACAGTCCGGCGATCGACGCTGCGTTCTGGAGAGCCGAACGGGTGACCTTCACGGGGTCGTTGACGCCTGCGGCGAGGAGGTCCTCGTACACGCCGGTAGCAGCGTTCAGGCCGTGGCCGGCGGGCAGGCCGCGGACCTTGTCGACGACGACGCCGGGCTCGAGGCCGGCGTTGAACGCGATCTGCTTGAGCGGTGCGTCGATGGCGACGCGGACGATGTTCGCGCCCGTTGCCTCGTCACCCGTGAGCTCGAGGTTGGCGAAGGCCTTGGCGCCGGCCTGGATGAGGGCCACGCCACCACCGGCGACGATTCCCTCTTCGACGGCAGCCTTCGCGTTGCGGACGGCGTCCTCGATGCGGTGCTTGCGCTCCTTGAGCTCGACCTCCGTGGCGGCACCGGCCTTGATGACTGCAACACCGCCGGCCAGCTTGGCCAGGCGCTCCTGCAGCTTCTCGCGGTCGTAGTCCGAATCGGAGTTCTCGATCTCGGCGCGGATCTGGGCCACGCGACCGGCGATGGCGTCGGCGTCGCCGGCTCCTTCGACGATGGTGGTCTCGTCCTTGGTCACGACGACCTTGCGCGCGGTACCGAGCAGGTCGAGGGTAGCGGTCTCGAGCTTGAGGCCGACTTCCTCGGCGATGACCTGGCCACCCGTGAGGATGGCGATGTCGGCGAGCTGGGCCTTGCGGCGGTCACCGAAGCCCGGAGCCTTGACGGCGACGGACTTGAAGGTGCCACGGATCTTGTTGACCACGAGGGTCGCGAGGGCTTCGCCTTCGATGTCTTCGGCGATGATCAGCAGCGGCTTGCCGGACTGCATGACCTTCTCGAGGACGGCGACGAGGTCCTTCACGTTGCTGATCTTCGAGTTGACGATCAGGATGTAGGGATCCTCGAGGACCGTCTCCTGGCGCTCGGCGTCGGTGACGAAGTAGCCCGAGATGTAGCCCTTGTCGAAGCGCATACCCTCGGTGAGCTCGAGTTCGAGGCCGAAGGTGTTGGACTCCTCGACGGTGATGACGCCTTCCTTGCCCACCTTGTCGAGGGCCTCGGCGATCAGGTCACCGATCTGCTTGTCACCAGCGGAGATGGAAGCCGTGGCAGCGATCTGCTCCTTGGTCTCGATCTCCTTGGCCGATGCGAGCAGTTCATCGGTGACGGCCTTGACGGCCTTCTCGATGCCGCGCTTGAGGCTCAGGGGGTCAGCACCGGCCGCGACGTTGCGCAGGCCTTCCTTGACGAGGGCCTGGGCGAGCACGGTGGCGGTGGTGGTTCCGTCGCCTGCGACGTCGTCCGTCTTCTTGGCAACTTCCTTGACGAGCTCGGCGCCGATCTTCTCGAACGGGTCGTCGAGTTCGATCTCCTTGGCGATGGACACGCCGTCGTTCGTGATGGTGGGTGCGCCCCACTTCTTCTCGAGCACGACGTTGCGGCCACGGGGGCCGAGCGTTACCTTGACGGCGTCAGCGAGGATATTGAGACCCCGCTCGAGGCCGCGGCGGGCCTCTTCATCAAAAGAAATGATCTTGGCCATAACGGCTTAGGTCCTTTCGGGACGGTTGCATTTCAGCACATTAATGCTTGCCTGCGTGTGGTGCCCGCGACGGCCGGGCAGGGCCTGGACGATCTCTTTCACGTCCCGAGCTCCACCCCCACCACAGAGGTTTGCCTGCTTCACCCACCGCGCGCAGCTTTAGCAGTCTGCGCGCGCGAGTGCTAACTCAATAATTAGCACTCACACCCCGCGAGTGCAACCTGCTCGGGCTCCCCCGGGCTCGTACATCGCGTGGTCGTGCGGGAGCCACCGGCCCGCGTAGCGCAGATTCCGCGGAGGGCATAGGTTGGGCGGACAACGAGCCGAGGGAGGCACAGTGTCGACGTCAGCAACCGGTCCTGGCAACGGGGACTACGACGAGCAGGGCGGCGGGGAGGGTGCCTCCGGCGGCGCGTTCCATGAGCGCGATTCCGCATCAGGGCATCACGGCCCCGACGGCGGCCGGCCAGGAACTCCCGGCACCCGGGGTCTCGGCGGAGAACCCGCTCCGGCGGGTCCGGCCGCGGACCTGCCGAACGCGCCGGATCAGCACGAGCAGCGGCCGCCGGCGGGCCAGGACCCGTACGTGCCGGGACAGGATCCCCACACCGGGCGAATGCAGGGCGGGTATGGCCAGGATCCTGCCGGATCGGCCCCCGCCCCGCAGGGCGGGTACCAGCAGGGCGGGTACCAGCAGGGCGGGTACCAGCAGGCCGGGTACCAGCAGGGCGGGTACCAGCAGGGCGGGTACCCGCAGTCCGGCTACCAGCAGGCCGGGTACCAGCAGGGTGGGTACCAGCAGACCGGGTACCAGCAGGCCGGCTACAACCAGGGTCCTTTCAGACGGCCCTACGGACCGCAGAAGTCCCGGGTGATCGCCGGCGTCCTCGGAATCCTGCTCGGCTCCCTGGGGATCCACAGGTTCTACCTCGGGTTCACCACCATCGGAATCATCCAGATCCTGATGTCCACCGTGGGAGCTGCTTTCACCTTCGGGCTGAGCGCCGTCGCGGCCGGGATCTGGGGCCTCATCGAGGGCATCATGATCCTGGTGGGCTCCGAGCCGTTCCGGAAGGACGCGCAGGGCATCCCGCTCAAGGATTGAGGTCCACAGCGGGTGGAGCCGTTGGGCATCGCCCGCTGCGGGCGATGCCGAACGACGGCGTCACACACCGCCCCGCGGACCGTGCCCGTGATGGGAGGACAGCACTCGCGATGGTGCTGCAGGCCCGCAGGGCGCCCGGACCGGACGCGGAGGCTTCGCACCTCGGGCCGCACCGCCTCGGTTACTGGAACTCCGGCCCGAGGACCACCGAGATGTCCTGTGAGACGTCGGGGCTGTCGATGAGGTTCGTGATGCCGAGGTCCTCGGCCACGGCTTCGGCAGCGGCGCGCTGTGCCTCGCCGTTGTAGAAGACCACGGAGGCGTCCAGTGGGGTCCCGGCCCAGTTGCCCGGAAGCGCGGACGACCATCCGGCCGAGGCCAGGCGTCCTGCCGCCACGGACGCGAGGCCCGGGGCGCCGGTGCCATTGAGTACGTTGACGGTCTGTGTCCGGTCGAGATCGTCCGCCCGGTCGGTCGACGACGTCGCCTCCGCGTCCGCCGATTCGTCGTCGCCCGCCTCACCTGTTGCTTCGGACGTGGCCGTCGGAGCCGGTGACTCCGCCTCGTCCTGGGACGGACCGGCGCTCGACGCGATGTCCGACGGCGCCGCAGCGGATTCGCCCCCTCCCCCGGCAATGCCCAGGCGGGGAAGGATGAAGTAGGCGCCGAGGCCGATCAGGAGGGCGAGTGCGCCCACCGTGATCTTGAGCCCGAGGCCACTGGACCGTGCGGGGATGAGCCGCTCACGGTGGGTTCCCTGGCGCGCGGAAGACTCCGGGACCTTGTCGAATTCGTCCCGCGCGTAGTCAGTCATGGGTGAGGATGGTCCTTCGCTCGTCGGGTCTGGCGGGCAGTGCTAGATATCCGCGCCGAGCCGGCGGGCGGAGCGTGCCTTCTGGCGGGTGGACCTCAGGCGCCGCAGCCGTTTGACGAGCATGGGGTCATGCGCCAGGGCGGCTTCCGTGTCGATGAGCGCGTTGAGCAGCTGGTAGTAATGCGTGGCGGACATGTTGAACAGGTCGCGGATCGCCTGCTCCTTCGCGCCGGAATACTTCCACCACTCGCGTTCGAGGGCGAGCATGCGCTGCTCGCGGTCGCCCAGGCTCAGCTTCTCGTCCTGTCCGGAGGGAGCGTCCTGCGCATGCCGTTGGAGCTCGGCCATGTCCGCTACCGCCTTCCTTCAGCTGGCACAACTGTCACCCTATGGTAGTGGGGAATTACACCGCTGTCATTCGGGCGACCGCCGTGGAGACGCACGCGAGAATGGAAGCATGAGGCACGACGACGGCACGCTCTTCGACCTACCCGACAGCACGAGCAGCAGTGGCGGGACGGGCAGGACGGGCGCCGCGGTACCGCGTCCGGCGGGGCGGCAGTCCCCGAACGAGTCCGTGTTCCCCTTCGCAGCTCCTGCCGGCATCGAGGACCTGGTTCCCCCTGACTGGGCAGCAGCGCTCAAGCCGGTGCAGCCGGTCCTCCACCAGCTCGCCGCGTCGCTTGCGGCGGACCTCGACCAGGGGCTGCGGGTGCTGCCCGATGCGCCGCACATCCTCCGGGCGTTCACCACACCGCTGGAGCGCGTGCGGGTGGTCATCGTGGGCCAGGACCCGTACCCGACGATCGGACACGCCGTCGGCCTGAGCTTCGCCGTCGATCCTTCCACGCGGCCCATCCCGCGCAGCCTCGCGAACATCTACCGCGAGCTGGCCTCCGATACCGGCGTCGCGCCGCCCGTGACGGGAGACCTCTCCGGCTGGGCCGAGCAGGGCGTCCTCCTGCTCAACCGGGTCCTGACGGTCCGCGCCGGCGAAGCCGCCTCGCACCGCGGGCTCGGGTGGGAGCAGGTCACCGACGCGGCCATCCGGGCGCTGGTGGCACGGGGCGGTCCGCTCGTAGCCATCCTCTGGGGCAAGGACGCCCTCCGGCTCAAACCGCTGCTCGGCCGGACGCCCACCGTCGAATCCGTCCACCCCAGTCCGCTCTCGGCCTCCCGCGGATTCTTCGGGTCGCGGCCCTTCAGCCGTGCGAACGGACTCCTGGTGCAGCAGGGCGCCGAACCGATCGACTGGTCGCACACCGGCGGCAGGGCCGGCTGAGGCGCCTACCGCCGGCGGTTCCGTTGCCGCTCGTTGGAGCTGAGCTTCCTCGTGAACGGCCTGGCCAGGTTGTCTCCGAGCACGACGCCCGCGGCGATCGCCAGCACGACGGTCAGGGCGTTGAAGAGGCCGAGCGCGCCGCCGGACACCACCTCGGAGTCGATGGTGAGCATGTACATCGACCGGAAGATGGTGAGTCCGGGATAGAGGAACAGCACGGCGGGTACCGCGACGACGAGCTGCGGGGCGCCGAGCCGGAGGGCGACGACGCGCGAGAGGGCTCCGATCAGGATGGCTGCCAGGGCCGGGGCGAGCCGGTAGCCGACGCCCGCCGCCATCGCGCTGATGAGCAGCAGGTATCCGGCGACGGCGACGAGTGACGTCGGGATCACCAGTTTCACGTCCGTCTGTTCTGCGATGCAGATCATGGCGACGGCGATGAACACCAGCACCGCGACCGCCGGCCACGGGTACTGGCTCCCCGCCGATTCGAGGACCTGGAGCTCGGGAATCCCGAGGGCCGTCCCGGCGACGAGCGCGACGGCGATTCCTGCGACGAGGGCCGCGAAGACGAGCACCGCGGAGAGGAACCGTCCCGCCGCCGTGACCGGGAAGCCGTTGATCGCGTCCTGGGTCGCGGAGACGAGCCGCCCCGTCGGTAGGAGCAGGAGGATCCCTCCCACCACCACGAGTGCCGGGGCGATCGGGACCTGGAGCCACCAGAGCAGCATCGCGATCAGCGTGACGAGCGCCGAGGACGTGGCGACGGAGAAGAACTCGGGCACACGCCATTCGCCCAGCTTGCGGCCCACCAGGTCCACCAGGATGCAGCTGACGAACCCGATGAGCGATCCCAGCGCGGTGCCTCCGACGAAGGCCACGATGGCCGCCGAGAAGATGCCGAAGGCTGCCGTGACCATCCAGCGCGGGAAGGGCTTGGGCCGGTGGGTGATCTCGTCCAGGCGGTGGGCCGCCTCGGTCCGCGAGACGCCCCCGTCCGCGATATCGGACACGAGGCGGTGGATGGCCGTGAGTCCCGCGTAGTTGTTCGTCCAGGACCGGACCACGCGCAGGACCGTCGTCGGGGTCTGGTCCTTGGCGGAGTAGTTGATGACCACCGACTGGTTGGTGATGTCCACCTCGATGGAGTCGAGGCCGAAGGCCGCGGTGACCGCGATGATGCTGGTCTCCACCTCGAGGGCACCCGCGCCGTACCGGAACATGGTCTCGGCAAGGTTGAGTGCGAAGTCCAGGGCCTTCCGGGCGCTGGCATCAGGTCCTCCGACCTGGATCATCGGATTGGCGTAGGGGCTGCCCGCGAGCCGCTCCACGATGCTCATGGCCTGGGTGGGCGGGGCCTCGCCCTGCACGAGGCGACGGAGCATGGTCCGTGCCGCTGCGTTGGGACGGCTCGACGACGGCAGGCTCTGCGGCGTCGTGGGCAGAGCGTCGGCGGGCTTCGTGCCCGGTCTCGTGGCGGACTGCCGCTGGCGGCCCTGGCGCAGGGACTTCGGCTCGGACGTGGGTCGCCGGGCGGGCATCACCCCACCCCTCGGCGGCTTCCGGCCGCCCTTGCCGGTAGCGAGCCTGCTCTTCTCGTCGTCACTCGGATCGAAGGGCCTCTGGATGACGGGGAGCGCTTCGGCGACGGGCGATGGATTGGTGGTGGGCGAGCGGCCGTCCACGGCGTCGTCCCGGTTGCCGTCTGTCATGCGAGCACCTCGCAATCGTCCCTTCGAAAGTTCCGGCGGCCTGGAGAAGGCCTAGTAGAAAGGCTGCCGGTGACGGCGCCAGTGGATCTGGCGCGCCACGCGCTCACCCAGCGCATGCCAGACACGATACGTGCGCGGCCGGACGACGGCGTCGTAGCAGCCCGCGAAGTCCGTCACAGTCCTGGTGAAGCTCGTCTTGAACATCCCGAGCCCGTACTGCGGGTGCTCCTTGTCCTTCAGGCGGTCCGCCGGCGGCGTGCCGCAGAAGTCGTACTCGCGGGCGCCCAGGCGCTTCATGTCCAGGATCGCCTCCCACTGGACCAGGTGCGAATCGCCGTACTGGTTGCGCTTCGGGAGGGAACCGCCGTCCTTGTACGTCGCCTTCTGGCCGTACAGGATCACGAAGGCGCCCACGGACGGCTTGCCGTCCTCGTACACGAAGTAGAAGCGGCCCATCCCGGCGTCGACGAACTCCTGCCAGAACCCGCGGTAGTACTCGTACGGTCGGGGTACGGCGGAGAGCCGGCCCTGCTGCGCCTGACCGATCAGGGCGTACATGGTGCGGTAGGTCTCCTCGCCGGGCTCGACACGCTGCGCCTGGACGCCGTCGCGGAGGGCACGCCGTACGGCGTTGCGCCCACGGGAGGAGAGGTTCCTCAGGAGCTGGCCCTCGTCCGGCGTGAGATCGAGGATCGCCGTGCTGTCATTGGCCTGGATGTTGAAGGTCTTCACGAGGCCCGCCCCGGTGAAGAGGGCTCGCAGGTCCTCGGTATCGGGGAAGTCCGGCTCGATCTTCACGGCGAAGACGCGGCCCGGTCGGCGCCGGGCGTAGGCGACGACGGCCTCGACGAAGGGCGGCACGTCCTCGGGGGTCGCGGTGTCGGGTCCCTTGATCAGGTACCACAGCGCGCCGAGCGCCGGGATGGTGCGCTGGTAGGCGATCACGTAGCTCGTGTACTCGGCCGATTCGACCGCGAGGTGGATCGGCGTCCACCCCTGGCGCTGCTTCACGCGGCTGAAGGGACCGGACTGGAGCACGTTGCCGCCGAGCGGATTGGCCGGGACGAGCTCGTCCCAACGGCCCACCTCGTCGGCGGTGGCCGCGCGTGCCGTGAAGGGCGCCATTCTCAGTACCAGCTCTCGTGGGAACGCATGCGGTGGACCTTCAGGACGGCGCGCTCCCCGATCCGGAGCCATGCCCTGTGCTGCACCGGCCTGACGGGGAGGTCGAACGTGCCCACGAAGTCCGTGATCGTCGGGTTGAACCCCGTCTTGAACATGCCGATGCCGTAGTGCTCGTGGTCCTTGTTCTTCGCCTCGCTGGACGGCGGCGCTCCGCAGAGGTCGTACTCCGTGACGCCCCGGGCCTTGAGCCATTCGATGGCGGCCACCTCCAGCAGTGCGCTGGCGCCGCGCACCGTGCGCTTGCGGGTGCTCGCGGCGTCCTTGCGGCTGGCCTTGGCGCCCAGGACCATGATGAAGTCCGCCGACACCACGTCGCCGTCGACGTACGCGAACAGGAAGGCACCGGCCTGGGCGCGTGCATGCCGCTTCCAGAAGCCGGTGTAGTACTCCTCGCTGCGGATGGAGAAACTGCCCTCCGCCGTCTCGGCGAGGAGGCGGTAGAAGATCGCGCAGTTCTCGTCGTCGACCGCCACCACCCGCGTCTCGACGCCGGCCTTGCGCGCCGCGCGGATGTTGTAGCGGGTCTTCGAACCGAACGACGCCTCGATGGCCTCCAGCTCGGCCGAGATGTCGAGGATCACCGTCGACACGTTGGGCTGGACGTTGGCCACCCGGACCAGCCCCGCCGCCTCGAGCGCCGCGGCCACGGCCGGGTCGGAGGGGAGCTCGGGATCGATCTTGACGCCGAAGACGCCCCGTCCGGCGGCGAAGGCCTTCAATCCTGGCACCAGCGCGACGAGGTCCGCGGCATCCTTCACGCCCGGGCCCTTGGGGACGTACCAGTAGCGGCCCAGCGGGAGCACGGTCTTCTGCAGCACCGTGAGCGCGACGCCGTCGACCACGAGGTACACCGGGGTCCACCCCGTGGCCCGCTTCTGCTCGGCGAATTCCCGCCCCTGCATCACGTTCCCGCCGTCCGGATTCTCGCTGATGATGCTGTTCCAACGGGCGATCTCGTCGGGCGTTGCGAAGCGGGTAGTCATGATGATCGAGTCTACGGCAGGCCAGGAATCCCCTCCAAAGCAGCAGCGCCAGCCCCCCGGTAGTTGCCTGGGGGACCTGTCGCTGCGGCACCGGTCACGGCTAGCATCGCGATATGGACTTCAGATACCTCGGAAACAGCGGCTTCAAGATTTCGGAAATCACCTACGGCAACTGGCTGACCCACGGCTCCCAGGTCGAGAACGACGTCGCGACGCAGTGTGTGCGTGCGGCGCTCGACGTCGGCATCACCACCTTCGACACGGCGGACGCCTACGCGAACACGGCGGCGGAGACCGTTCTGGGCGAGGCGCTGAAGAGTGAGCGCCGCCAGTCGCTCGAGATCTTCACGAAGGTCTACTGGCCCACCGGTCCCAAGGGCCACAACGACGTCGGGCTCTCACGGAAGCACATCATGGAGTCGATCGATGGCTCGCTCCAGCGGTTGCAGACGGACTACGTCGACCTCTACCAGGCGCACCGGTACGACCACGAGACGCCCCTCGAGGAGACGATGCAGGCGTTCGCCGACATCGTGCGCCAGGGCAAGGCCCTCTACATCGGAGTCAGCGAGTGGACCGCACAGCAGATCCGCGACGGCTCCGCCCTCGCGAAGGAACTCGGCTTCCAGCTGATCTCCAACCAGCCCCAGTACTCGATGCTGTGGCGCGTCATCGAGGGCGACGTCGTCCCCACGTCCGAGGAGCTCGGGCTGTCCCAGATCGTCTGGTCCCCGGTGGCCCAGGGCGTGCTGACCGGTAAGTACAAGCCCGGCCAGCAGCCCGAGCAGGGCACGCGCGCCTCGGACAGCAAGGGCGGCGCGGACATGATCAAGCGCTGGATGGACGACGACGTCCTCACGGGCGTCCAGAAGCTCGCACCCATCGCCGACGGCGTGGGGCTCACGATGGCGCAACTGGCCATCGCCTGGGTGCTGCAGAATCCGAACGTCGCCTCCGCGATCATCGGCGCCTCGCGTCCCGAGCAGGTGGAGTCCAACGCCGCAGCAGCCGGCGTGAAGCTCGAGGACGACGTCCTGAAGGCGATCGACGACGCGATCGGCGGCCTCGCCGAGACCGACGTCGCGCGGACCGTCTCCCCCGAGACGCGGCCGGTCTGATGCCGGAGCCGACACCGCTGAACGTCGCGGTCACGGGATCGAGCGGCAAGCTGGGGCGCAGCGTCGTCCGGGGGCTGCGCGAGGCCGGCCACACCGTCCTCGAACTCGACCAGCACGGCGAGCGGTCGCCCACGTTCCTCCGCGTCGATCTGCGGGACTACGGGCAGGTGCTCGACGCCCTCCTGGGAGTGGATGACCGCCACAGCGGGATCGACGCCGTCGTGCACCTCGGAGCCATTCCGGCCCCGGGGCTGCAGGCGGACGTGGCGACCTTCCACAACAACATGGCAGCCACCTACAACGTCTTCCAGGCGTGCAGGAGGGCCGGGATCAGGCGCGTCGTCTACGCGTCCAGCGAGACCGTCCTCGGGCTGCCCTTCGACACCCCGCCCCCGTACATCCCGGTGGACGAGGAGTACCCGGCGCGCCCCGAGAGCACCTACTCCCTGGTCAAGCACCTCGAGGAGCAGCTGGCCATCGAGCTGACGCGCTGGGATCCGCAACTGAGCATCACGGCGCTGCGGTTCTCGAACGTCATGGATCCGGAGGACTACGCCGAGTTCCCGTCCTTCGACGCGGATGCCACGGCACGCAAGTGGAACCTGTGGGGGTATATCGACGGCCGCGACGGAGCGCAGGCGGTGGCGAAGGCCCTGGAGAACGCGGCCCCGGGTTTCGATCGCTTCATCATCGCGGCGGCGGACACCGTCATGAGCCGTGCGAGTGCGGACCTCGCCGCAGAGGTGTTCCCCGGCGTCGAGATCACGCGGGAGGTGGGCAAGCACGAGACCCTACTCTCGATCGACAAGGCCCGCCGCGTGCTGGGCTACGAACCCCGGCACAGCTGGCGCGACTCCGCCTGACAGGGACGGTCCCGGCGCGGACGGCAGTGGAAACTGTCGCCCGGGCCGATTCATCAGTAGGCTGATGATCGAAGGATGCACAGCACCGACGAAAGGCAGAGAAGATGACCGAGAACCTTCCCGACGAGGAACTGACCATCGTGGGCGAGGAGCCCGACGTGCCGAACGACTCGCTTGCTCCCGAAGCCTTCGACCCGGTCCTCGAGGGCCAGCCCGACGCCTACGAGGGCGCGGCGGAGAACAACCCGGACCGCTGGCAGGAGGATCCGCTCCTGCAGGACGAGCCCGGCGTGACCGAGAGCGGGGACGACGAGAACGGCGTCTCCGCGATCGGGGAGGAGGGCTACCTCAGCGACCAGACCCTCCGTGAGGAGACGGCCGAGGCCCGCTACGAGCACGGCGACGAGCAGTATCCGCCCGAGGAGCCCATGCTCGGCGAAGCCGCGGCGGACGTGGACTTCGGCATGATGGAGGACGACGAGGTCGACGCGAGCGACGACCCCGCGAACCGCGGCGGATCGCCCCTGAGCGCGATGGACGAGCAGGACGTCACATAGCGTCCTGCCCTGACGAGATGCAATCGAAGCCCCGGGTTCCTGCCCGGGGCTTCGTCGTGCGCGCGGGCGTCCGCTCCCGTGGACGCGTCGTGGACGGCGGATGAACCCCGGTTGAACAGGTGGCGCAACGGTACTAGGCTCTAGTGGCCCGGGACCGGGCTGGATGTCAAGGGTGTTCGGCGAGCACGCGGGCATCGTCTAACGCGAGGTGTTGCCATGTACGGCCGGATTCTGCACGTGACCCGACGGGTCGGCTCCGTCGTGGGCCGCATCCTGGTCTACGTCCTGCTCTGGGCGGGGCTCACGCTGCTGATCGCCGCTGCCGGCATCCGCTACTACTGGGGCGAGATCTCGGTGGGTCAGATGCTCCTGAACCTGGTCTCCGTGGAGACCGACGGCGGCGGCGGCCTCGTCTGGGTCGGCGTTCTGGGTATCGGCGTCGTTCCCCTGCTCGTGACCGTCGGAATCGCCGCGTGGCAGTTCTTCCGGCGCCGTAAGCGCCACAGCACCGGCGCCGGCCCGCATCCTCGTCGCCCGCAGTGGATCCTCCGTACCGTCTCCACCGTCCTGGTCGCGGCCGTGGTCGTCGGCGGCACCACGGCCTTCGCCAGTTCGGTGGGCATGAGGGACTACATCGAATCGGCGCGATCCGAGTACGACCTCGGCGCCCGCTACGTGGAGCCGACCGTCACCGGGGACGAGCACAAGCGCAACCTGGTGCTGATCTACCTCGAGTCCGGTGAGGCCACCCTGGCGGACGACCAGCTCTTCGAGAAGGACGCGTTCGTCCCCCTCAAGGAAGCGACCAGCGCCTCGGACGGCTGGCAGAGCGTGGACGACCTCCAGCAGTACAGGGGCGGAGGCTGGACCATGGCCGGCCTCACCTCGACGCAGTGCGGCATCCCCCTCAAGGGCACGGGCTCCACCGCCGGCAGCAGCGGCTCGAGCGAGCCCAGCGACGACGTCGACACCTACCTCGGAGGGATCACCTGCCTCGGCGACGTCCTGGGCGAGCACGGCTACACCAACGTCTTCCTCGGCGGCGCCAACTCCTCCTTCGCCGCGAAGGACACCTTCCTCGGCAGCCACGGCTACTCCGAGGTGAAGGGCCTCGCCGACTGGCGCGCCGCCGGCGAGCCGGAGGAGAACTTCCGGAGCGACTGGGGACTGAGCGACGAACGGCTCATGTCCCATGCCAGGGACGAGATCGATGAGCTGCATGCCGAGGCGGAGAGGACCGGCCGGCCGTTCAACCTCACCCTGCTGACGCTCGACACCCACGAGCCGGTGCACGTGTTCGACTACTGCGCCGTGGACACGCAGAGCGAGGTCACGTCGGTGTATTCCTGCTCCATGGCCCTGGTGGCAGGATTCGTCGACCACCTGAAGGAGAGGGGCTACCTCGACGACACCTCCGTGGTGATCATGGGCGATCACCTCAAGCACATGAGCGCCGGCGATGCGTTCCACGAGCAGCTGGACGATCACGCCAACCGCACCATCTTCAACCGGATCTGGATCCCGGGCGGGAGCGGCAACAGCACGCTGCTGCGCCCCGGCGTGGACCAGCTGAACATGTATCCCACGATCCTGGAGGCCGCCGGCCTGGCCCTGCAGGACCGCGAGGCCGGACTCGGCGTGTCCGCCTTCGCGCCGCAGGTCCCTGCCGATTCGGCGCAGGCGATGGAGCCGGACTCCTACGCCGAGCTGCTGGACGCGCTCTCCCCGGCGTTCTACGAGAAGGCCTGGGCGGGCGAGGACGCCGCCCCGTAAGTACTGCAAGGCAGCGCCCGGAATGGTCCGCGTGACGCCCGCCACATCCGGAATAGCGCCCGGTTCCCCCCTGTTGCCGACGGGTAGGACACCGACCCGGAAAGTAGGAACACATGAAGCTGTTCTCCCCCCTCACCCTCGGCACGCTCGAACTCCCCAACCGTGTGGTGATGGCACCCCTCACGCGAGTCCGCTCGGGTAACGCGGGTATTCCGGGCGACATCGTCGTCGAGCACTACCGCCAGCGCGCCTCCCTCGGGCTGATCGTCAGCGAGGGGACGTACCCCAGCCATGCCGGCCAGGGCTTCCCGGGCCAGCCCGGCCTGGTGGAGGACGAGCAGCTCGCCGGCTGGAGGCGCGTCACCGACGCGGTGCACGCGGACGGCGGTCGGATCGTCGCGCAGGTGATGCACGCGGGACGCGTGACCCACCCGGACACCAACGGAGGCTACGAGGTCGTGGCGCCGAGCGCCATCGCGATCGACGGCACCACGAGGACCAGCACCGGGAAGCAGCCCTACCCCGTGCCCCACGCCCTGACCACCGACGAGCTTCCGGGCATCATCGAGGAATTCGTCACCGCCTCACGGAAGGCGATCGACATCGGGGGCTTCGACGGCGTCGAACTCCACGGCGCCAACGGATACCTGCTGCACGAGTTCCTCTCCCCCGAGTCCAACCAGCGCGAGGATGCCTACGGCGGATCGGCCGAGAAGCGCGCGCAGTTCGTGATCGAGCTCGTCACCGCCGTCGCCGCAGAAGTCGGAGCCGAGAAGGTGGGCCTCCGCATCTCTCCCGCGCACAACATCCAGGACGCCCTGGAGACGGACGCCGCGGACGTCCACGCCACCTACTCCACACTCGTGGACGGCATCGCACCCCTGCACCTCGCGTACCTCAGCGTCCTGCACGCCGAGCCGACCGGGGACCTCGTCCAGGACCTCCGGAAACGCTTCGGCGGACCCTTCCTCATCAACAGCGGATTCGGCGTCATCACGAACCGCGAGGAAGCCATCGCCATCCTCGAGGACGGCGTGGGCGATGCGGTCGTCGTCGGCCGCCCGGCCATCGCGAACCCCGACCTCGCCCGTCGGTGGCGCGAGAACCTGCCGGAGAACGAACCGAACCCCTCGACGTTCTACTCGACGGGTCCGGAAGGCTACACCGACTACCCGTTCTACGACGGCTCGGCCAGCGCCAACTAGGACGCCAGCCAGGACATCGACACCAGCAGTACGGCCGGAAGGCGCTCCCGTCACACGACGGGGGCGCCTTCTTCGGTCCGCACGGGCTGTTGCCGGCGCCGGTCAGGACGGGACAGCCATCGTTCCACGCTGGAATACCGACTCACGGCCCAGCCGATCAGGAGCGCCACGGCCAGGTGCGAGTGAAGCATCAGCATCACTTCCGGGGAGTGCCCCTGCGCCGCACCCGCGCCCACGGGCACCTCGCCGCCGTGATGCGCTCCCGTTTCGGACACGGTGGCCGACGCCGCTCCTCCCAGCCCGCCGAGGAGCCAGTGGAGCACTTGCTGGGCGGCGCCGAGCAGCAGCATCACGGCCCAGCCCGGCAGCCGGACCTGCGCCAGGAGGGTAGCGCCGAGGACGGCGAGCGCCGCGAGGCCACAGAGTACCGGCGCGCTCGGCACATCGCCGCCGGAAAGGGCATGAGCGACCAGTCCGAGGGCGAGCGACGCCAGTCCCACCAGGGCCGACCGGAGGATCGCCCACGGGCGATCGACGGGCCCGGATGCTGACTTCCCTCGGTCTTCCATGACCTGATGGTAAGCACGCTGACGAGTCCGCGTCACCTTGCGCCCTGCGGGTTATGTTCGCGACGCCGGATCCGTAGACTGACGATAAGGGAGCTTACTTTCCCTCGAACCGAAAGGACGAGTGCATGTCAGAGAATCCGAGCGACGACGACCGCATCCACAACGAGGCGCCCGCCGAGGGCGACACGGACGCCGACACCGAGGACATCAGGGTGCATACGGAGGATCCCGCCGAGGGCGCGGACTCCGCGGACCAGTACAGCGACGGCTCGTAGCGCACCGGACGGCGGACGGCGGAACGCGCCTCCCGGAGATCGAAGAAGCGCCGGCCCGACGGGCCGGCGCTTCTGTTCGTCCTGGCGGCCCCGCCCACCCGCCATGACTCAGCGGGTACCTTCGACGACCTCGCCGAACGGAACCTCCTGCGAGAGCTCCGCCTGCCGATCCAGGGCGTGGCTGCTGACGAGCACGCCGTACTTCCCCTCGGCGACGGACTGCTTCATGACCATCAGCACCGTCTCGGCGAAGCCTTCGTCCTGGGCCTTGAGGAAGCTGATGTATGCGGGCGGGAAATTCTCGGGAACTGTGAGCATGCCCCCCCACGCTACCGGCCTCCGCCCACCCCTGCCGAGCGTTTTTCAAGCCCGACGACGGACCATTCGGCCCTTCTCACCCACCTGCCCGGAGTGATAGACCATAAGTGTCCTTAGTATTTCCGGCGGGGACCTCCCTGCCGGGAATCACCACCACTGACCTGACAGGGGATCTTCGTGACGCACGTACTCAAAGAGCATGCCCATCTGTTCGAGCTGCCCGGCCCATGGACCACCATCTACGTCGAGGGCAGTACCGGCACGGTGGACGGCCTGGCGAACGACGAGATCCTTCCCCGCAGCGTCGCGCAGGAGATGAAGGAGGCCGGAGCCCCTGAGCAGGACATCGAAGCCGCGGTCGCGGCGCTCGGCACCACGGCGAAGGGCCTGCCCGATCCCGTGACCCGCTACCTGCTCGTGAACAACGGGCAGGCCGTCGTGAACGAGTTCCTGCCCGGCAACCTGGTCGGCCTCGCGGTGACGGCGACCGGCCCCATCCCGGACCTCACACCCCTCGTCCGGCACACCCCCGAGGACTTCGCCTACCTCGTGGCGGAAGTGGGACACCACGGCGGGGAGGTCTACCTGCGCTTCGCCGACGGTGACGAGGCGCACGTGACGTCGGGCGATGCCGACTCCGTGATCGAAGGAGACACCGACCACACCCGCAAGCTCGGCAGCGGTGGCTGGGCCCACAAGCGTATGCAACAGCACGCCGAGAAGGTCTGGAAGATGAACTCCCGGGAGGTGGCATCCGAGATCGACCGTCTCTCGGCGGAGAACGAGGCCCAGCTGATCGTCGTCGCCGGCGACATCCGCGCCCGCCAGATGGTCCATGACGAGGTGTCCCAGGAATCGCGTGGCAAGCTCGCCATCATCGAGTCGAACACGCGCGCTGACGGCGCCGACGAGGAGACCTTCGCCGAGGAGGTCCAGCAACTCGTGGCGCGCACCATGGCGGATCGTCAGCACGCACTCCTGGAACGCCTGGCCGAGAAGGAGGGCCAGGGCACCCGCACGTCCGCGATCGGTCGCGGCGCGGTCATCACCGCACTGCAGCAGGCCCAGGTCGAGTCCCTCCTCCTCGAGACCACGGCATGGGACGACGAGACGCTGCTCGCACTCGATGCGGCACCGTGGGTGGCGACGTCGGACGCGGACACCGCCGGTGCCGGCGTGCTCGGCGAGGTACCTGCCGTCGCGGCACTGCTCCGCGCCGCGGCCCTCACGGACGCGCAGGTCTCCATGTACCCGTCGGGGGCGCTCGAGAAGAAGCCCATCGCGGCGCTGCTGCGCTGGCCCACCGGTCCTGACGTTCCGGCAGCGGTCTGACCCGTGGCGGAGGACGCGGACGCGGACACCGTCGCGGACTTCGTGGTCCGGCACCTCGCCGCGTGGCGGGTGGATCGGATCTTCGGCTACAGCGGAGACGGCATCAACCCCCTGCTCGGCGCGCTGCGCCGGGCGGGGACCCCTTCGTTCGTGCAGGCGCGCCACGAGGAAGCCGCCGCCTTCATGGCCGTGGCACACGCGAAGTACACCGGCGGGGTGGGCGTGGTCACCGCGACCCAGGGGCCCGGGGCCGTCCACCTGCTCAACGGCCTGTACGACGCGCGGATGGACAGCGTGCCCGTGGTCGCCGTCATCGGCCAGCAGAGCCAGACGGTGCTCGGCTCGGCCTACCAGCAGGAGATCGACCTCCTCAGCCTGTTCAAGGACGTGGCATCGGAGTTCCGCCAGCAGGTGTCGAGCCCCGAGCAGTTGCCGATGGTCCTCGACCGCGCCTTCAAGGCCGCGCTCGCCACGAGGTCACCCGCCGTCGTGATCCTCCCGCACGACGTGCAGCAGGCCCCGGCCCCGCAGTCCCCCCACGAGCACGGCGTGGTGCCGTCGTCGCCCGTGTGGTCCCTCGGGTGCGTCTCGCCGCGCGAGACGGACCTGCACGACGCCGCCGCCGTCCTCAACGCCGGCCGGAAGGTCGCACTGCTGGTCGGGCAGGGCGCGGCGCACGCGCAACAGGAGGTCCTCGCCATCGCGGACCGACTGGGTGCGGGAATCACCACGAGCCTGCTGGGCAAGCCCTTCGTCGACGAATCGCTCCCCCATGCCACCGGCACCATGGGACACCTCGGCACCACGGCGAGCGCGTACCTGATGGACACGTGCGACACCCTGCTCATCATCGGGTCCAATGACCCCTGGAGCGAGTACTACCCGGCGCCGGGGCAGGCGCGCGCCGTGCAGATCGACATCGACCCGAAGGCCATCGGGAACCGGTACCCCGTGGAGGTGCCCCTGCACGGGGACGCCGCGGAGACCCTCGCGGCACTGCTGGTCCTCCTGCACGGGCAGCAGGACCGGTCATGGCGCCGGGACGTCGAGGCGCAGGTGCGGCAGTGGCACCGCGTCGCCGCCGAACGGGCCATGACCCCGGCGGACCCCGTCAACCCGGAGCGGGTGGTGCATGAGCTCAATGCCGTCCTGCCGCGCGACGCGCAGGTCGCCGTCGACGTCGGGAGTTGCGTCTACTGGTACGCCCGCCAGCTCCGCCTGCCACGGGGAGTGCCCGCCCACCTCTCGAGCACGCTGGGCTGCATGGGCGCGGGGGTGCCCTACGGCATCGCCGCCAAGCTCGCCCACCCCGGCCGCCCCGTCGTCGTCCTCGCAGGTGACGGAGCGATGCAGATGGCGGGGCTCGCCGAGCTCGTCACCGTCGCCAAGCTGTGGCGGAGCTGGGCGGACCCCCGCTTCGTGGTGTGCGTCCTCTCGAACCGCGACCTCGCGGAAGTGTCCTGGGAACAGCGCGAGATGGAGGGGGAGCCCCGCTTCGAGGACAGCCAGTCGCTGCCCGACGTCGACTGCGCGGCCCACGCCCGCCTGCTCGGGCTCGACGGCGTGCGGGTGGAGGATCCGGACGACCTCGCCGACGCCTGGCGGCGGGCGTTCGCTGCTGACCGGCCGTTCGTCCTCGACGTGGTGACGGACCCGAACGTGCCGCTGCTGCCTCCCTTCCCGGCAGGTGCGGCGAAGCTGGAGCCCATGCGCGCCGCCCTCGATGAGGAGCCCGGCAGCAGTGCCTCCGGCCTGCTGGAGCGGTACGCGGAGATCGAGGACGGGACGGACTCCCGGTCCTAGTACCCGCCGGCGAGCAACGGTACGGTCCACTCGATACTAAGGTTGCTGTCCACATCGGCCTTGGGTAGCGTCGATTGCGGACGCGGGAGCTCTGCCCCGCTGCTCCCGACCACCAGAGCCCGCTGTGAGGAGAACTCCATGACCGATGTCGCCAGCCAGCCACCCGCCGAAGGGGACGACCGCGCCGTCCTGACGAACCGCCAGGGCCACCAGGTCTACGACAACCAGAATTCGCGGACCGTCGGTGCCCGCGGGCCGGCGACCCTGGAGAACTACCAGTTCCTCGAGAAGATCAGCCACTTCGACCGCGAGCGCATCCCGGAACGCGTCGTGCATGCTCGCGGCTTCGTCGCCTATGGCGACTTCGAGGCGACCGGCAAGTGGGGCGACGAACCGATCGCGGCCTATACCCGCGCGAAGCTGTTCTCCGAGCCCGGCAAGAAGACCGACGTGGCCATCCGCTTCTCGTCCGTCATCGGTGGCCGGGACTCCTCCGAAGCGGCCAGGGATCCCCGGGGCTTCGCGGTGAAGTTCTACACCGAGGACGGCAACTGGGACCTCGTGGGCAACAACCTCGCGGTGTTCTTCATCCGCGACGCCATCAAGTTCCCCGACGTCATCCACTCCCTCAAGCCCGATCCCATCACCTTCCGGCAGGAACCGGCGCGCATCTTCGACTTCATGTCCCAGACGCCCGAGTCCATGCACATGCTCGTGAACCTCTTCAGCCCACGGGGCATCCCGGCCGACTACCGCCACATGCAGGGCTTCGGCGTCAACACCTACAAGTGGGTCAATGCGGACGGTGACACGAAACTGGTCAAGTACACGTGGCAGCCGCGGCAGGGCGTGAAGAGCCTGACCGAGGAGGACGCCGCGAACATCCAGGCGACCGACCTCGGCCATGCCTCGAAGGACCTGTTCGAGGCCATCGAGCGCGGCGACTTCCCGCAGTGGGACCTGTACGTGCAGCTGATGGACGACGGCGACCACCCGGAACTCGACTTCGACCCGCTCGATGATACGAAGACGTGGCCCGAGCAGGACTTCGAGCCGAAGCTCGTCGGGACCATGACGCTCAACCGGAATGTCTCGGACCACCACAACGAGAACGAGCAGATCTCCTTCGGCACGGGCGTCCTGGTCGACGGCCTCGACTTCTCCGACGACAAGATGCTCGTGGGCCGCACCTTCAGCTACAGCGACGCGCAGCGCTACCGCGTGGGCCCGAACTACCTGCAGCTGCCCGTGAACTCCGCGAAGAACGCCCCGGTGCACACCAACCAGCGTGGCGGGCAGATGTCCTTCGGGACGGACCTCGCGCCAGGGCAGAACCCCCACGTCAACTACGAGCCCTCCATCACGGGCGGGCTCCGCGAGGGCCAGTACCCCACGCATGACGAGCAGGGCCCGGAGATCCAGGGACGCCTGACCCGCAAGCGCATCCCGCTCACCCAGGACTACCTGCAGGCGGGCCAGCGGTACCAGTTGCTCGAGCAGTGGGAGAAGGACGACCTCGTGGGCAACTTCGTCACGCTGATCGGGCAGGCCGCGCGCGCTGTGCAGGAACGCATGGTGTGGCACTTCTACCTGGTCGACGACGAGCTGGGCGCACGCGTGGGCGACGGGCTCGGCATCGGCCTCGCCGACGTGAAGGACCTGCCGCCGCTCGCGAGCCAGACCCTCTCGGAGGAGGAGCTGACCCGCCTGAAGAACCTGGGCAACAACGGGCCGCGTGATGTCCAGGGCCTGACCATGACGCACTGCGTGCCCAACGAGCACGTCGTCGTCACCCGGTAGGACGCGGAGCGCTGATGGGGGCGTCGGCGCCTAGCGCCGGCGCCTCTCTGCCGCCTGCCGTCCGAGCTCCGCCACGGCGGCCGCTGCGATCACGAGGGAGAGCGCGACGACGGCCAGCATCACGTAGAGCAGCACCAGGGTGGTCATCGGCGAGGAGGCGCTGTGCAGGATCCGCAGCCCGCCGAGCAGCCCCACGGCCCAGAAGATCCCTACACCTGCGAGCGCACAGGCGGCCCGCTTCCGCCCGCGATCGAACCCCATACTCCGGGCGCACTGCGCGAGGAGGCCCTGCCATTGATCCATACCTCAACTATGGCCGGGCGCCCCAGGGGCGCTGCCGGCGTCGGCTATCGTGTCCGTCACATTGACAGTGCCCCGGGCTGATGCTGGGTGGGACACGTCACCCTGCTCGGCGCCAGGGCATCCGCCGCAGCCGTGGCAGGACCCGCCATCCCCCGGTGACGCCCGTGACCTCCCGGTCCGCCTCGAAGACATTGCCGGGTGCCGCTGGCACTGATCCTGCCTTGAGCGCCAGCGCCGTGTATGCGCGCGCCACGACCGGCTCGTACACGGCCGGAGCAAAGGCCCGGGCGTGGACGAACAGGGACTGGACCCTGCCGACCTGCGTCAGCCTGCCGGGCTTCCGGGAGACGCGGACGATGGCCCGCGCCACCCGGAGGGGGTCCGTGACCGGTGGCAGCGGGCGGACCGGCCTGCCGGTGTAATTGGCCGCGTGCTGATGGATGGGAGTGTCGATGGTCGCCGGGAGGACAGCACAGACGTGGATCCCGGGTGCCTCGCGCAACTCCATCCGCAGCACCTCGAGGAAGCCGAGCAGGCCGAACTTGCTGGTCACGTAGGGGCCCACGAGGGGTGAGGTGATCCGCGAGTAGACCGAGGCCACGGGCACCAGGACGCCGTGGCCCTGGCCGCGGAAGACGCGAAGCGCAGCACGTGCCTGGTAGACCTGACCGAGCAGGTTCACCTTGATCAGCTGGTCGAAGACTTCGGACGGAGTCTGTTCGAAGGTACCGAAGCTGTACAGGGAGGCATTGCCCACCCACACGTCGATGCCGCCGAAGCGCTGCACCGCGGCATCGGCGAGGTGGCCGACCTCCGCCTCGGAGGAGACGTCCGTGGGCACGGTGATCACCGCCGCTCCCCTCTCGCGGCATTCCGCGGCGACGGCCTCGAGTGTTCCGGCGTCCCGCCCTGCGAGGACGAGCCGTGCGCCGTCCTCGGCGAACAGGCGCGCCGTCGCCCGCCCGATCCCGCTCGATGCTCCCGTGATGACCACGGTCCTCGCCTCACCCATGCGCCTGCCCTCCGATCGACGTCCCGCACGGGCCCGCGCAGGCTTCCCTCCGAGTCTTCGGGGCCGCCCGGGCATTGTCACGCACTTCCTCGTGCGGCCCGTACCCCCGCCGGTCGAGGCGTTGAACCTGCCTGGTGCCGAGCCTCCGCCGGGGCGGCCGCCGCGTCCGGAACCCATGCAGGAAGGGAACCCTCCCGCCGGGGAGGGCTCCCTTCCTGCAGTCCGAGCCCGGGCCGGTCAGGTGCCCCGGCGCCCGTCCTTGTCCTGCGTGACGTCCGGGTCGACCTTGTCGGCCTCCTGGATGTGGTGCGTCACTTTCTC
This sequence comes from Arthrobacter sp. NPDC092385, assembly GCF_044755105.1. Lineage (NCBI taxonomy): Bacteria > Bacillati > Actinomycetota > Actinomycetes > Micrococcales > Micrococcaceae > Arthrobacter > Arthrobacter sp. NPDC092385. Next base: position 15,650 of record NZ_JBIVQL010000003.1, on the reverse strand, counting down.
ACGCAACCCGTGGGCGTCGTCCTGCCGCTCCTGTGCCTGCCGCCGGAGGCGTTCGGCCTCGACCTCCGCACGCTGCGCCTCGGCCTCCGCCATCGACGCCTTGGCTTCACGCTCGCGCGCCTCGAGTTCCGTGACCTGCGCCTTCTCGCGCATCTCGGCAGCACGGTGCCTGTCCTGTTCCTGCTGGCGCCTGCGGTGCGCGGCACCGCGCTTGCGGGCCAGGAGCGCCACCACCGCGATGATGGCCAGGAGGACGACAATCCCTACGATGATCCACACCACTTGACTTGTATCCATTGCTGACTCCCTCACTCGTTGATGGCGACGTGCTGACGACGACCTGCCGGAACCGACTAGCCTCCGAAGCCACCCAGGCCGGGGATCTTGCCCAGCAGGTCCTTGGGATTGATGCCGAACTTGGCCAGCAGGTCCGAGTGCTGCTCCGGGTCCACCTGGTCGGGAAGCTCGGACTGGGCCTGCTCGGCGTGATCGTTCTTGCCCTGGCTCTTCAGCAGGTCGATGATCTGCGACTTGTCGATCCGCATGGCTGTCTCCTCTGATGTCGATCCGCTATTAGTAAGTGAGCTTAGGAAAGCATGGCACAGGGCCTCCCGCTTGTCACGGGCCCCGGTGTTTCGCGGACAATTGCTCCATGCCCCTCACCCTGACGCTCCTGGCCGACACGCACCTGCCGAAGCGCGCCAGGCACCTGCCCGGCGAGGTGTGGGCCGCCGTCGAATCCTCGGACGTCGTCGTGCACGCCGGGGACTGGACCGAGTCGTTCCTGCTCGATGAGTTGGAGGCCCGCGCCGCCCGGCTGGTCGCCTGCTACGGGAACAACGACGGCGCAGACCTCCGGGCCCGCCTGCCTCTGGTGGGCAGGGCGGAGCTCGACGGCGTGCGCCTCGCCGTCGTTCATGAGACAGGCCAGAAGCAGGGCAGGGAGGCGCGCCTGGCCGCGCTCTACCCCGACACCGACGTCCTGGTGTTCGGGCACAGCCACATCCCGTGGGACACTCGCGCCGGGTCCGGGCTGCGGCTCCTCAACCCGGGATCCCCCACCGACCGCCGCCGGCAGCCGCACTGCACCTACATGACGGCGATCATCGACGCGGGCGTGGTCACCGCCGAACTGCACCGGCTCCCACCGCGCTAGCTGTACTGGGCTGGGACGTTGTTGACGCTTGGGGCTTCATAAGAGGAGGACCTCCGGGCTTAGTGGAGCTGTCTAGTTCCCACACTTCGCGACCGGAGGTCCTCGTGTCCCACGCTAATGCTCGTCTGACGGTGCATGGAAGACAGTTGATTGTTGATCGGGTGGCTGCAGGTCGCCCGGTCGCCCATATCGCTGCCGAGTTGGGCGTGTCCCGGCAGACCGCGTACCGGTGGGTCGGCCGGTACCGGGACGAAGGAACCGCGGGGCTGCGGGACCGCTCGAGCCGACCACGATCATCGCCCAGGCGTACCAGCGCCGATCGGGAGGAGGCCGTCCTGCAGGCCCGGCAGGCATTGCGCTTCGGGCCGGTGCGGATCGCGGCAGCCACGGGTGTCCCGGCACGGACCGTGACCCGGATCCTGCACCGCCATCAGGTTCCACGGCTCGCGGACTGCGATCCGCTCACCGGGAGCCTAATTCGCGCGTCGCGGGCGAGCTCGAACCGGTACGAGCGCACCACCGCCGGAGAGCTGGTCCACCTGGACGTCAAGAAACTCGGACGGATACCGGCCGGTGGTGGCTGGCGGGCGCACGGGCGTTCCGAGCAGGTCAGGGGCCGCGGCATCGGCTACGACTACGTCCATGTCGCCATCGATGATCACACCCGGGTCGGGTACGCCGAAGTCCTTCCCGATGAAAAAGGCGCAACCGCCGCCGGGTTCCTCGTCCGCGCCGGCATCTACTTCGCCGAACAAGGCATCGACCATATCGAACGCGTCATCACCGACAACGCCCTCGCCTACCGCAACTCCGCCGCATTCGCCCGGGCAGTGGCGGACCTCGGAGCCGTTCAACGCTTCATCAAACCCCACTGCCCCTGGACCAACGGCAAAGCCGAACGCTTCAACCGCACACTCCAAACAGAATGGGCCTACCGCCAGGTCTTCACCAGCAGCGCACAACGCCAAGCCGCCCTTGCCCCCTGGCTCCAGCACTACAACACTGAACGCATCCACACCGGCATCGGAACCACACCCATCACCCGAGTGTCACCAACCTGACGGCCCAGTACAGCTAGCCCCGGATCTGCCGACTGTCCACAAGTACCGGTGGATGGCGCCTCTTCCCACCGCACCTGTTCGGTCGGTCAACGATCTGGCTAGGGTTTCAGGGTGAGTACCGCGAAGACCGCCGTCACCGCCTCGTCCAGCCGACGTTCGAGCATCAAGTGGATCCTGATGCTCGGTGCCCTCGCGGCGCTGCCGGCCATCACCACCGACATGTACCTGCCCTCCCTCCCCGTGGTGGCGGAGGATCTCGAGACGACGCAGGCGGCAGCGCAGTTCACCATGTCCGGCATGCTCATCGGCGCCGGAGTGGGCCAGCTCGTCATCGGACCGTTCTCGGACCGGTTCGGCAGGCGGCTACCGCTGCTCATCGGCATCTCACTCCATGTCGTGACCTCGATCCTCTGCTCGATCACACCGGACATCGAGACGCTGATCGGGCTCCGCGTCTGCCAGGGCTTCTTCAACGCGGCCGCGTCGGTGGTGTCCATCGCCGTCATCAGGGACCGCTTCGTCGGCTCGGACGCTGCGAGGCTCCTGTCGCGGCTGATGCTCGTCATCGGGGTTGCACCGCTCTTCGCACCGACCGTCGGCCAGGCCATCGCGGGTGCCTGGCAGTGGCGGGCCGTGTTCTACGCCCTCGCGCTCATCGGGCTCTTCCTCGTGCTCATCGTGTGGCGCTTCATGCCGGAATCGCTGCCCAAGGAACAGCGGCGCCCGGGCAATCCGCGGCAGGTTGCCGGCGGCTATGCCGCCTTGCTCCGCGACCGGCACTTCATGGCCCTCGCAGTGATCCCCGGCCTCGGGCTCGCGGTGATCATGAGCTACGTCGTCGGCTCCCCGTTCGTCTTCCAGGACGAGTACGGCCTCAGCCAGGGACAGTTCGCCGCGGTGTTCGCACTGAACGGCGCGGCGATCGTCGGTTCGGCGCAGCTCAACGCGGCACTCGTGCGCCGCGCAGCGCCGATCCGCGTGCTCCGGATCGCGGTGATCGTCCAGATGGGCTGCGCGCTCATCCTCCTCGCCATCGTGCTCACGGGTTTCGGCGGGATCGTCGGACTCGTCGCCGGCCTGTGGCTCGTGCTCGGGACGCAGGGCATGATCCCCGCCAACGCCTCGGTGCTGGCGCTGCACAACTACGGGCACATGGCCGGCACCGCGGCTGCGGTCATCGGCTCCCTCCAGTCCGGTGTCGCGGGGCTCGTCAGCCCGTTCGTCGGTTTCCTCGGGGGCGGCTCGGTCGCCATGGTGTGCGTGATGCTCGCCGCGGTGTCGCTCACCCTGCTCGTCCTCGCCACCGCGACACCCGCCTATCGCAAGGGCGGCTGGCGTGAACGCGACGGCATGGAACCAGGCCCGACGTCGACCGCCGTCGAGACGGAGGAGCGCGAGGCGGAGCAGGTGGAAGCGCAGGGCCCGGACCAGCGGAGCTGATCCCGGCACGACCGGTCCACCGACGATCCGACGGCGGCCACCGGTCCGCGGTGGCCTGTTCGCAGCATCCTGCTGCCCTGGTTGCCGCAGTACGGATGGAGTCGCATGACGGACCGCCACCAGGTCTGTCCGTACCGGCATCGTCGTGCCTATCATGTATGACCGCGGGTCGTCCGAGCCGTGAGCGAGCCGTAGGAAGAAGGAGGAGGTGGAGTCATGAAGAAGGTCCCTGTCGCCGCGCAACGCGCCGCCGACCCCATGAACCCCGCCTCCCCTGCTGTGGTGCACTAACTGCGCCCCTCGGGAGGCCTCCCACGGAGGAAACCCGTTGAACACTCTGACGCAGTACGGCTTCACCGACCGCATCAGCGGTCTCTTCTCGTTCCATTTCCCGATCGGCGCGGAACCCGCGCGGGTCGTCCGCGCCGACCGCGGCCGCGCCCTGCTCGCCTCACGGCACGGACTGCTGCACGTCGACGACGGCGGCGGGTTCGTCACCGGTGACTGGGTCGCCCTGCAGGGCCACGACGACCGCACCGTCGTCGGATCCCTGCCCCGCTCATCCCTCCTGCAGCGCAAGCGGGCCCACGATCCCCTGTCCGAGGCACAGGTCCTGGGCGCCAACATGGACCTGGTAGGTGTCGTCGTCCCCCTGGACCGCCCGCTGTCGGCCAACCGGCTCGAACGCACCCTGGTGGCCGCCCGGGACTCCGGCGCCCTTCCGATCGTCATCCTGACGAAGGCCGACCTCAGCACGCGGTTCGACGACGTGGTCGCCGAGACGGTCGAACGCTCCCGCGGGGTGGAGGTCTTCACGACGTCGGCACAGGATCAGGACGGACTCGAGGCCCTGCGCGGAAGGATCGGGACGGGCCGGACGCTCGCCCTGCTCGGGCCCTCCGGTGCCGGCAAATCGAGCCTGATCAACGCCCTCGTGGGTAGGCACCGGCAGGATACGGGCCAGGTGCGTGCGGGGGACGGAAGGGGCCGGCACACGACGACGGCCCGGGAACTGGTCCCGCTGGGTGACGGTGCCGTCGTGATGGACACGCCGGGATTGCGGGGCTTCGCCCTGTGGAACGCCGAGGACGGACTGTCGCAGGTCTTCGCGGATGTGGAGGAACTCTTCGGTGATTGCCGGTTCCGCGATTGTGCCCACGACAGCGAGCCGGGCTGTGCGGTACAGGCGGCCATCGAATCGGGGGCTCTCGCCGAACGCCGCTGGCTGAGCTACCTCAAGATGGAGCGCGAACTCGCGAGCCTCCACCGCCGCCAGAGCGCCGCCGACCAGCGGCGCCACGCGAGATCTTTCCGTCAGGCTGCCCGTGGCGCCGCGACGGCGAAGGACTACCGGAACAGGTTCATGGAGGAGTGAGTGCATCCGCTGCCCGTCGGCGCGGGAACCAGCAGCCGACCTACTTCGCCTCGGTCCACCTGGCGTCGAGGCGGGAGGCGAGCCCCCTGTCGGATTCGAACCGACGACCCCCGCTTTACAAGAGCGGTGCTCTGGCCAACTGAGCTAAGGAGGCGTGCTGGCCAGGCCAGCCGGCGCCGTCGTCGTCCTCCTGGAAGGAGACGCCGAGCGCTCAATAAGGGTAGCCCAGCCCCGGCACCGCGGGAAATCAGCCCCTGCCGTCCAGCTGCTCCTGAACAGCCGTCCCGAAATCGGACACCGCATTGGCAACGACATCGCCGTTCACGTACACCGTGGGTGTCCCGCCGACGGCGGCTGCCTGTGCCGCCTCGGTCGTGTACTTCACCCAGGGCCTGAACGTGCCGTCCTCGACGCAGGTCGAGATGTCGCCGGCCCCGGCTTCCTCCGCGAGCGCCACGAGGCCGTCGTCGTCGAGCTCTCCCTCCTCGAACCGGCTGAAGATGCGCCGGGTGAAGTCGAGGTAGGCGGCCGGAGCGGCGTCGGCGACGCATGCCGCGGCATTCGCCCCCCGTGACGAGTAGTCCGTCCTGCTGTTCCGGTCGAGGTAGGCCACGGTGCGGTATTCGAGGGTGATGTCCCCGCCGTCGAGCCAGGATCGGATCTGCTCGGAGTGCCGCGCCTCGAAGTCCGCGCAGTGGACGCAGTTGATGTCCACATAGGCGACGACCTGGAGCGGCCCCTCGGCGGAGGCCTCGATGCCTTCGGGGACGGAGCCTTCCGCCTCGGGCTCGGACGGCAGGGTCGAGGCGTCCACGTCCTGCGTCTGCGTCGGTTCCACCTCGGTCGCGGACACGAGCGTGATGCCGCCCTGCGCGTTCCCCGCCCGGGGCGCCGGTCCTGCATCGGGAATCCGGCTGCGCACAGTGCCGACCACGACCACGGCGATGATCACGACGATGACGAGCGCGCCCACCACCACGCCCCACTTCGCCAGGAGGCCGTTCCGGCGCTCCCTCCGCTGCTGCTCCTCGCGCGCCAGGCGCTCCCGCTCCCGGGCTGCGGCGGTGCGTTCGGCTTTGGTCGGCTTGCGTGCGGGTGCGGGCGCCATCAGTCCTCTTCGTCGGTGGTCGGGGGCCAGTTTAGCGACCGTTCCTCGGAGCCTCCCCGTGGCACCGGGTGCCGAACCGCGGACGTCCATGACGATAGAGTCGTCGACGAGACCAAACTACTGCGATGGAGCCAGTTTTGAGCGCAGCACAACCTTCGACCACGCCAGGCGTCACAGCCTCGTACTCCACGGACGGCAGGTTCGGTGACTTCGATTTCATCGTCGTCTCCAACCGGTTGGCGGTGGACCGCGTCGTCGACGAGCACGGTGAGAGCTCGTGGCGACGCTCCCCGGGCGGACTCGTCACCGCGCTCGCGCCGGTGATGGCCAAGGCCGACGGCGCCTGGGTCGGCTGGCACGGCGCCCCGGACGAGACGCTCGAGCCCTTCGACGAGGCGAACATGCGCCTCGTCCCCGTGCCGCTCAGCGAGGAGGAGGTGGAGCTCTACTACGAGGGCTTCTCCAATGCGACCCTCTGGCCGCTCTATCACGACGTCATCGCCTCCCCCGAGTTCCACCGCACCTGGTGGGACTCCTACCGCAGGGTGAACGAGCGCTTCGCGGAGGCGACGGCGTCGGTGGCCGCCGAGGGTGCCACGGTATGGGTGCAGGACTATCAGCTGCAGCTCGTCCCGAAGCTGCTGCGGCAGGCACGGCCCGACCTGAAGATCGGCTTCTTCAACCACATCCCCTTCCCCCCGCTCGAGATCTACGCGCAGCTCCCCTGGCGCCGGCAGGTCATCGAGGGGCTGCTCGGCGCAGACCTCATCGGCTTCCAGCGACCGAGTGACGCCAGCAACTTCCTGCGCTGCGTGCGCCGCTTCAAGGGCTACACGATCAAGGCCCAGCAGGTGCAGATCCCGGCGGGCGACGACGGAACGCCGGCCTACGTCTCGCGCGCCGAGGCGTTCCCCATCTCCATCGACACCGCGTCGATCACGGAGCTGGCACAGCGGCCCGACGTCATCGAGCGGTCGAGGGAGATCCGCCGCGAGCTCGGCGACCCCCAGCACATCCTCCTCGGCGTGGACCGGCTCGACTACACCAAGGGCATCGGGCACCGGCTCAAGGCCTACGGTGAACTGCTCGAGGACGGCGCCATCACGGTCGAGGACGCCGCCCTCATCCAGGTGGCCAGCCCGAGCCGCGAGCGCGTGGAGCAGTACCGCTTGCTCCGCGAGGACATCGAAGGCGCCGTGGGCCGCATCAACGGCACGCACGACACCATGAAGAACACGGCCATCCGCTACCTCCACCACAGCTACCCGGTCGAGGAGATGGTGGCGCTCTACCTGGCCGCCGACGTCATGCTCGTCACGGCGCTCCGGGACGGCATGAACCTCGTTGCCAAGGAGTACGTCGCGGCCCGCACGGCCAACACCGGAATGCTCGTCCTCAGCGAGTTCGCGGGAGCGGCGGACACGCTTCGCCAGGCAATCCTCGTCAACCCGCATGACATCGACGGCCTGAAGAGCGCCATCGTCTCGGCCATCACGATGCCCCGGACGGAAGCCATGCGGCGCATGAGGCTCATGCGCCGGCAGGTGGTCCACAACGACGTCGAGCGCTGGTCGCAGGCCTTCCTCAACGCCCTGCACACCGGGAGCCCCGACGATGGTGCTTGAGCCGGACCTCCACGCCGCGCTGGCCGCCCTCGCCTCGACGCCCCGTCTGCTGGTGGCGCTCGACTTCGACGGCACGCTGGCGCCGCTCGTCGAACGGGCAGAGGACGCGCGGGCCCTTCCCTCGTCGGCCGGAGCGGTCCGGGCGCTGGCCGCGCTACCGGCCACGACGACGGCGCTGATCTCGGGACGCGCCCTCGCCAGCCTGCGCGTCGTCGCGGACCCCGCCCCGGACACCATGCTCATCGGCAGCCACGGCGCGGAGACCTGGACCGGGCCCGACGGCGCCCCCCTCGCCCTGACCCCCGGGCAGGCGGACCTGTTGGCACGGGCCGTCGAGGTCGTCGAGCGGACCGTCGACGCGCACGAGGGGACGTGGACCGAATTCAAGCCCGCCGGCGTCGTGCTCCACACGAGGTCGGCGGCCGACTCCGTCGCGGACGCCGCCGTGGCGGCCGTGCGAGCGGAGCTGGCCCACCTCGAGGACCTGAGCGTCACCGACGGCAAGCGCGTGCTGGAGATCTCGGTGGTCAAGGCCGACAAGGGGCAGGGACTGGCGTTGCTGAGGGAGGCGACGGGAGCGACGGCGGTCCTGTTCGCAGGCGACGACGTCACGGACGAGGACGCCCAGCGCACCCTCGGACCGGACGACGTCGGGATCCGGATCGGCCCTGGTGAGACCGCCGCCCCCTTCACCGTCGCCACGCCCGAGGATTTCGCGGCCGTCCTGCACGAACTCGTGGCCTTGCGCACGGCAAGTGCGCACAGCCGAGGAACGTGTCATACTACGGGAGCGTGACCAACGTCACCGGTACTGCTGGCGGGTCACGCACCCACAACTGAATATCTCTTCCATTCACTACGGATCGTCGGGCACGTACCTGCCCGTGAAAAGGAACCAAAACCATGGCAACGGTAACGTTTGACCAGGCCACGCGCCTGTACCCGGGCACCGAGAAGCCCGCCGTCGACAAGCTGAACATCGACATCGCCGACGGCGAATTCCTCGTCCTCGTAGGACCCTCCGGTTGCGGAAAGTCCACCTCCCTGCGCATGCTCGCAGGCCTCGAAGACGTCAACTCCGGACGCATCCTCATCGGCGACCGCGACGTCACCGATGTACCCCCGAAGGATCGCGACATCGCGATGGTCTTCCAGAACTACGCCCTCTACCCGCACATGTCGGTCGCCGACAACATGGGCTTCGCGCTCAAGATCGCCGGCGTGTCCAAGGAAGAGCGGGCGGAGCGCGTCCGAGAAGCAGCGAAGCTCCTCGACCTCGAGGACTACCTGGACCGCAAGCCGAAGGCACTCTCCGGCGGCCAGCGCCAGCGCGTCGCGATGGGACGCGCCATCGTGCGTAACCCCCAGGTCTTCCTCATGGACGAGCCCCTCTCGAACCTCGATGCCAAGCTCCGTGTGCAGACGCGTACGCAGATCGCTTCGCTGACCCGCCGCCTCGGCGTCACCACGGTCTACGTCACGCACGACCAGGTCGAGGCCATGACCATGGGTGACCGCGTCGCGGTCCTCAAGGACGGCATCCTCCAGCAGGTCGACACGCCGCGTAACCTCTACGAGCGCCCCAAGAACGTCTTCGTGGCGGGCTTCATCGGCTCCCCTGCGATGAACCTCCTCGAGCTGCCCGTCGCCGACGGCGGTGTCCTCTTCGGCGGCATCGTCTACCCGGTCCCGAGGAACGTCCTGGACGCGGCCGCCGGCAACACGGTCACGCTGGGCGTGCGGCCCGAGGACCTGGTCCTCTCGGCCACCGGTGAAGGCCTCCAGGTGGAGGTCGACGTCGTCGAGGAGCTCGGCGCCGACGCCTACATCTACGGCCACACCACCCTCGACGGCAAGAACCACGACATGGTGGTCCGCGTCGACGGCCGCCGCCCGCCGATGAAGGGCGACAGCGTGTACGTGCGGCCGGAGCAGGGCCACGTGCACCTGTTCGACACCACGAGCGGTCTCCGCCTGGCGGAGACGGTCTAGCACCTTCACAGGCTGCGCACCACGTACGACGACGGCGGTGGCTCCGCCGGGCATCCCACTGGGTGCCCGGCGGACGCCACCGCTTCGTTTAACGGCCACTACGCTTGATGCAGGCCCAATCTCCCGCCCTGACACGAAGGCATCACCATGACAGAGACCTCGAACGCCCAGTGGCATGACGAGCCGACGGACTACGACCAGACCGGCAAGCTGCCGCGAGTGCGGCCGGCGTCAGCCGTGGGCCCGGAGACGCTGGGATCGCTCAATATCACCGCGGCCGCAACGGACCCGGAGCTGCTCGACCTGCCCTGGCACATCGCCCTCGAGCAGTGGCCGGCCAGCGCCCTCGCCGCCCTCCCCCGTGGCATCTCGCGGCACATCGTGCGCTTCGCGCACCTCGGCGGGTCCGTCATCGCCGTCAAGGAGACGAGCGAGCACATCGCCCGCCACGAGTACCACATGCTCCGGAAGCTCCAGCGGCTGGACGTGCCGTGCGTCGAGCCCGTCGCCGTCATCTCCGGCCGCACCACGCCGGAGGGCGAGGAACTGGACCCCGTCCTCGTCACGCGTCATCTCAAGTTCTCGCTCCCGTACCGCGCCCTGTTCTCCCAGACCCTTCGCCGCGACACGCTGACGCGCCTCATCGACGCGCAGGCGCTCCTCCTCGTGCGGCTCCACCTCATCGGCTTCTACTGGGGTGACGTCTCGCTGTCGAACACCCTGTTCCGCCGTGATGCGGGTTCCTTCGCCGCGTACCTCGTCGACGCGGAGACGGGCGAGCTGTACCCGGAGCTGTCGACGGGCCAGCGGGAGTACGACCTCGAGATCGCCCGCGTGAACATCGCCGGTGAGCTGATGGACCTCGCAGAGGGCGGCCTCATCGAGGAGAAGGTGGACCCCCTCGCAACAAGTGAACTGATCATGGACAGCTACCGCCGTCTCTGGAGCGAGCTCACCGAGAAGGAGTCCTTCGAACTCGGCGAACGGTGGCGGGTGGGAGCACGGATCCGCCGCCTCAACGAACTCGGCTTCGACGTCGAGGAGTACGCCATCAAGACGGCCGCCAATGGCACGCAGATCCAGCTGCAGCCCAAGGTGGTGGATGCGGGGCACCACAGCCGCCGCCTCCTCCGTCTCACCGGCCTCGACGCCCAGGAGAACCAGGCTCGGAGGCTCCTGAACGACATGGATGCCTACCGCGCCGACAACAATCCGACGCTCGACGAGGAGTTCAGCGCCCACCTCTGGGTCAACGAGGTCTTCGAGCCCATCGTCCGCGCCGTGCCACGTGAACTCGGCGGCAAGCTCGAGCCCGCGGAGGTGGTCCACGAGGTGCTGGAGCACCGGTGGTACATGTCAGAGCGCGAGGACAGGAACGTCCCGCTGGCGGAAGCCGTGCAGTCCTACCTCGACGACGAGCTCCGGCACCGCCGTGACGAGGCGGAGATCATGCTCACGGCAGATTCCCGGACGATCGGCCTCGACGAGGACTCGGAGTACGGGGACAACTAGGGGAACCCGTGAAAAAGGACCGGCAGCCAGGGTGAACTGGTCCCCGGATGTTGGACTGGCTAAGTAAGTAGGTTAGGCCGCGAGGGTCTGAGCACGGTATCGCACCGGACTCAGGCCCTTGAGCTTTGTGGAGATCCGCTCGGTGTTGTACCAGCGGATGTACTCGTGTAGGGCTTCAGTGAAGGCGTCGGTGCTGATGAAGCGGACCCGGTGGAACAGTTCTTCCTTGAGGTGACCGAAGAAGTTCTCCATGACGGCGTTGTCGTAGCAGTTGCCCTTGCGGGACATCGACTGGTGTGCGCCGGCGTCCTGGAGCAGACGCCGCCAGGAGGCGTGCTGGTATTGGAAACCCTGGTCCGAGTGGACCAACGGCTCTTCTCCGCCCTTGAGCGTTGCCAGGGCTTCTCGGAGGGATGTGTTGGTCAGCTCCAGATTCGGTGATGAGCTGATCGAGTAGGAGATGATTTGCCGGTCGAAGAGATCCATGACCGGTGAGAGATAGAGCTTCCGGTCGCCGACACTGAACTCGGTCACATCCGTGACCCACTTCTGGTTCGGCGCGTCCGCTGCGAAGTCCCGGTCCAGCACATTCGCAGCGATCCTGCCCTGCTCACCCCGGTAAGAGGTAAAGCGCTTTTTCCTGCGGACCTGACAGGCCAGGCGCAGTGATCGCATCAGCTTCAGCACGGTCTTCCTCGCGACCGTCCACCCCTGCCGGACCAGGACGGTGTGGATGCGGCGGTGCCCGTACCGTCCGTGGTTCGCCGTGAAGATCTCCGCGATCGCGTCCTTGAGCTCCTGACGCGGATCCGGCGCCTGGAGCCGGGCCTGGTGGTAGAAGAACGTGGACCGGGCCAGGCCGGTGACCTCGAGCAGCACCGGGAGCGGGAAGTCGGCCTTGAGGGCGATGACGGCCTGAACCTTCACCGTCGTGGTTCCTGCGCGCTCAAGGCCCGTAATTTTCCCAGGTACGCGACCTCCGCCCGTAACCGTTCGTTCTCCCGCCGCAACCGCTCCAACTCGGACACCTCCGCAGGCGGTAAGGACTTGGGGCTTCTGGGTCTGCCCTTGGGCTTGGGCCGTAACCCGTCGGCGCCGTCGCGGCGATACTCCCGCACCCACTTCTCAAGGAGCAGAGGCGAGGACAGGCCGGCTTCCGTCGCGAGGTTCAGTGACGTCTCACCCGCGATGAACCGCTCCACCAAGGCGAGCTTGACCTCGAACGAATACACCTGTTTCGGCTTAGCCACCAGCGCTCCTCGACCACGGATCGTCCACCGCCGATGCAGACGCCTCACCGGTCCACGAGACACTCCCAGCAAGGTCGCAGCGCCTGTGTCCGCGATGCCCTTCTCGAACAACGCTACAGCCGCTTCACGCTGCTCCACCGACAACGAACTACGTGCATGCATAAAAATGCTCCCCGGGAGTCGAAACTGAATTTCTCAGTCCAACTTCCGGGGAGCAGTTCAGGGGGCTGCCGGTCCTTTTTCCAGGAATTCGATCAAGGGCAGGTCGTCGTCGTGCCCTGGAATTCGACCTCGGTACCACTCGGCACACCTTGGCAGAGTTCGGCCAACTCGGTGAACGCGGGAATCAAGGCGATGAATCCGATGATGAGGATTGCCAGCCCGATCGTGAAGAGAACGCCGATGATGATGCCGGCGAGGGCAAATCCGTTGCCCATCTTCGCTCTCCGGGATTTGACGAAAGCGATGATACTGATGATCAGTCCGACCGGGGGAAGCACGATCGCAAGAATGAATCCGACGATCCCGAGGGTCCGGCCAGGGTTCTCGGCCGGCTGGCCCTGGTAGCCCTGCTGCCCCGGGTAGTTGCCGGCGCCCGAACCGTATTGGCCCTGCTGACCGTAGGGCGAGGCGCTCTGCTGACCGTAGGGCGAGGCGCTCTGCTGCCCGTACTGGGGCGGGTTCTGCCCGTACTGGGGCAGGTTCTGCCCGTACTGCGGCTGGTTCTGCCCGTACTGGGGCAGGTTCTGCCCGTACTGCGGCTGGTTCTGCTCGCCGGAGGGCGAATTGCCCTGCGATCCCGGATTGTTGTCAGACATGCTGCCCCCAAAGGACGTGATGGAAAGTGACGGTGAATACCGGCAATTTCCTGAACATTATCACTGGGCGCCTGCGTGTATCAGGAGCGGAGGCGCAACGATCAGGAGACGATCGCCTTGCCAGGATTGAGTATGCCCAACGGGTCGAAGACCTGCTTGATGCGCGCCTGCAGCTCCAGGATCTGCGGCGATTGCTCCCAGGCAAGCCACCGGCGCTTGTACTGACCCACGCCGTGCTCGCCCGTGATCGTGCCACCCAGGTCGAGGGCGCATCGCACTGATTCGTCCAGCGCCTCCTCCAGCCGCGTCTGGGCCTCGATACCCTCGCTACGCTCGACCCAGAAGGTCGGGTGGAGGTTGCCGTCACCCGCGTGGGCCACGACCTTCAACCGGACGTGGTGGCGGGCGGCCATCGACTCGAGCGCGGCGACGTAGTGCACCAGTTGCGACTTCGGTACGGCAACGTCCTCACCCACCCGGTAGAGATCATCCACCTCGTCGCCCCGGCTGTGCCGCCTCAGGTCCACCAGCAGGTCCGCCTCCTCCGAACCCTCGTCGCTGACACTCGCACCGAGCTCCACCAGCGCTGCCCGGATCGCGTCCGCCTCCGCAGCGGCTCCGTATCCGTCGGTCCGTGCCAGCAGGAGCGAGCCGCCTCGGCGGCGCAGATCCGAACCATGGGCGCCGTCGAGCGCTTCGAGCGTCTGACCGTCGAGCAGTTCGAGGATCGCAGGCTGCACACGAGCACGCCCGATGGCCAGTACGCCTGCGGCGGCCTGCGGGAAATCGTCGAAGAAGGCCGCAAGGGTGTGCACCGCGCGCGGGAGGTACCGGAGGCGAACCGTGATGCCCACGATGACACCGAGCGTCCCCTCCGAGCCGGTCATCAGGGCCGTCAGGTCGTAGCCGGCCACGCCCTTGAAGGTCCGATGGCCCGTCGAGACCAGGGTGCCATCGGCGAGCACGACGTCGAGGGCAAGCACCGAATCGCGCGTCACACCGTACTTCGCGCAGCGTAGCCCGCCGGCGTTGGTGGCGACGTTCCCGCCGATCGTCGACCAACGGTAGCTCGCGGGATCCGGGGCGTACATCAGGCCGTGTTCGGCGACAGCAGCGTTCAGGTCGGCATTGATGACGCCGGGCTCGACGACGGCCGTCTCGTCATCGGCGTTGATGGCGAGGATCGTGTTCATGAGTTCGAGCGACAGGATGACACTGCCGACGGTCGCGTGGGCGCCTCCGGAAACACCGGATCCGGCACCCCGGCTGACAACAGGAACGCCATAGCGTGTGGCCCAGCGAAGGAGCGTCTGCACGTCCGGGACGGTCCGTACGCGGACGACGGCGGTCGGCAGGGTCGGGTGGACGACAGGGCCCTGGTCCCGGGAGTACAGCCTGAGGTCCTCAGCAGCCGTGGACACGCATCCGGGCAGGGCGACGGCCAACTCCTCGAGGATTTCGCGCGCCATCAGGCACCGCCCATGAAGCGCCGATAACGGGCGAGGGCGCCGGGCCAGAACGCTTGGTAGAACTCGTACACGTCCTGAGGATCAGCAGTGGTCCAGCCGCCATGGGTAAGCGTCAGGGTGGTGCGGCCCTCCGATCCCGGCGGGAGCTCCCCCGATGGCCCGGCCAGGGGCTGCACGTCTGATGCCCGAGGGCCTTCCGCCAGCTCCAGCCGTACCTGCGTCGTGTCACTCGAACCGGCGTGCGTCCAACGCAACTCCAACCACTGCCCTGGCCGGCCGTCCGTCACCTCGCCCCACACGTTCTCGTCATCCTGGGCGGACGTCTCCACCAGCGCCTTGTCTTCGAGGTCGAAGAAGCTGCCCTCCCCCCAGCGGCTCAGCTCATCCGCCGGCCACCAGAGGTGCAGGTGCTCGGTCAGGCCCGCCCAGGCGTGACCGGCAGGGGCCGGGACGACCACGGTAACCCGCAGTTCGGGGCGCGGGCTCGAATCACCGGCTGCTTCGGGAGGGTGCGAGAACAATCCACTCATGGTCCGACCCTACCGTCAGCACGAAGAGCTACCGCACGAGCGAGCGAGTCGTTGCGGGATCACACACGGCCGCCGCCTCCCGCGTGCCGGCTCGACTGCCTCAGCAATCGGGGCCGGGGGGGGCGGGTCGGGGTTGGCCTGGTTCCGGGCTGCCGGCTCGGTGCTGTTGGGTGGGTGCTGTTGGACGGGTGGGTGTGGCTTTCGTGGTGTGGGTTAAATGGGGGGAAGGCCCCGCACCTGGTGGTGTGGGGCCTTCCCTTTTTTGTGTTGCTAAGTGTTGTCCGGCGGTGTCCTACTCTCCCACACTCTCTCGG